>JBFGLM010000053.1:0-30327 GCA_041576165.1 Acidimicrobiia bacterium | reverse complement strand
TGGCGATCATCGGCATCGGCATCGCGGTGCTGGCTTCGACGTTGTGGACGGGGCGCTCGGACTGACGCCCCCGGGGCGGACCTGGAGCCCAGTGCCTCAGACGTCGAAGGGAGTGGCCACAGCGGCTTGGGACGCGTCCGCCATTCCCAGCCTCGCCCGAATGCCCTCGTAACCGGCCGACTCGAGCTCCTCGGCTAGCTCAGGACCGCCGGAGGAAACAATGCGACCGTCGAGCATGATGTGGACCCGGTCCGGGGTGACGTAGCGCAGGATCCGGCTGTAGTGCGTGATCATCACCACGCCGACGTCGGGCCCGCGCATGTCCTCGACCGCCGCGGCCACCTCGCGCACTGCGTCGATATCCAGCCCCGAATCGATCTCGTCCAGCAACGCGACCTTCGGCTTGACCACCGACATTTGGAAGATCTCGGAGCGCTTCTTCTCGCCTCCGGACAGCTCATCATTGACCGCCCGGTCGAGGAAGCGCTCCATGTCGAACCGCTCGGCGGCAGCTGCGATCCGCTCCTCCAGCTCGGCAGCTTCGATGCCATGCTCGTCGCCGACTTCGCGCACGAAGTTGGCCATCTCGACCCCCGGGATCTCCACCGGGTACTGGAACGCCTGCATGAAGCCGGCCCGGGCCCGCTCGTCGACGGTGAGCTCCATGAGGGACTGACCCGCCAGCTCAGCCGAACCCGAGACGCCAAAGCCGGATCTTCCGGTGAGGACGTGGGCGAACGTCGACTTTCCGGAGCCGTTAGGGCCCATGATGGCGTGGACCTCCCCGAACGGAACCTCGAGATCCACTCCCTTGAGGATCTCCGTATCACCGATCGAGGCCGTGAGGCGCTCGACCTTGAGGGCTGGCGCACTCACGTTTCCTCCATCTCAGACAGCCGCAGAAATACCTCCCCCGCTTCAACCTTCGTGTCATAGACGGGAACCGGCTTGGTGGCCGGCAAGGACTGGGGCTTTCCGGTGGTGATATCGAACTCTGATCCGTGACGGGGGCACTCCACCTCTTGATCGAACAGCTCCCCCTCGGCCAGAGAGGCCTCGGCGTGGGAGCAGCGATCGCCGATCGCGTAGACGTCGGCATTGATCCGGAACACCGCCACTCGGTGGCCGAGAGCTTCGACGCGTACTCCCCGGCCAGACGGCAACTCCTGCAGCGCCGCGATCCGAATCCACTCGCTCATAGGACTCGGCCTGCTTCTTGCGCGGCAACGAACTTCTCGTACACGGCAGTGCGGGTGGGGCCGGCGAGCGTATCGCTCTCGGGCAGGCGGCTGATGATCTCCTCGAAGAACCCGCGTACGAGCAGGCGCTCGGCCCGGTCTCGGCGCATGCCCCGGCTCATCAAGTAGTACAGGTGCTCCTCATCGAGCGGGCCCGAGCTGGAGCCGTGCCCACACTGCAGGTCGTCGGTGAGGATCTCCAGGTTCGGGACACTGTTCACCCGAGCGCCTTCCGAGAGCACGAGGTTCCGGTTGGTCTCGAAAGCCGACGTTCCCACTGCAGTGTGCTCGATCCGAACCAGGCCGGTCCACACGGCCTGAGCGTTGTCCTCGACGGCACCTTTCAGAAACAGGTCCGAGGTGCTCCGTGGACCGCTGTGCGTGATGAAGACGCGGTAGTCGTGGACCTGGTCGCCGTCACCGAAATACAGCCCGGCCCCATTGAAGCTGGAGCCGGCGCCGGCCAGGTGCACACCGAGGCGCAGCCGGGCGTAATCCCCGCCCAGCCCGATCTCGCCGAGGCGCACTCCTGCATCTCGTTCCGCGACGATCTCCTGTGTGCCGACCGATCTCGCTCCTGCTCCCAGCACCTGCACGGTCGTGATCCGCAGTCGGGATCCGTCCTCCACAAACGCTTCCACGTGGGGCACCTGTACCAGATCGACGCCATCGGGCGACCGGTGCACGACCACGACCGAGAGCTCGGCATTGCGCTCCAAGACCACGGTGATGTGTGGAAAGGTGGAAGCACCGGCAGTGACCGATTGGCTGTCGACAACGATCGGATCGGTCGCCGAAAGATTCTTGGGTGCGCGCACCACCACTCCACCGGGGCTGAAAGCGGCGTGAGCGGCAGTGAAGATATCCCGGGTGGGGTGCAGCCTCGATCCCCAGCGCGCTTGGACCGCCCCGGCCCGATCCGACTCGGCGGGGGCCACGGTCACATCGCCGGCGGAGTCGGCTTCGGTGACGTATCCATCGACCATGGTGGCCGAGCCCGCCCGCGCGGCCAAGGCGGCGAGATACGGGCCCTCTGCCATCGGCCTCCCCGGTTCGGCCGCAGGCGCATAGCTCGCCAGATCGAAGCCGAGCTCGACATAGCGCCAAACCTCGTCCTTGGGCGAGGGCATGGCCTGGATTTCGAGCTGCTGGGCGCCGGCCCGCCGGGGTTCTTTGAGCCACCCGGGAGCGTCGTCAACCAATCGCGCAGCGTGTTCCGCCAAGGTCACGGGGGATCGACTCCTGAGAATCTGTGGGACGCTCGGATGGTATTCGCACTACGGCGGTAGTGCGAATTACCGGCTGGTCATGCGAGCAGCGTCCGGGCCCGTGCGAAGACTGCGTCCAACATCGCCTCGGACAGGCGGCCGGTGAAAGTGTTCTGCTGGCTGGGGTGATAGCTGCCGATGACGGTTGGAAATGGCGGATCGAGCGGAACCTCGGCACCGTGACCGAACTTGGGACGGGGACGCGGAATGTCCGCACCGCGTTCTGCCAGGAGTCTCAGTACCTGGCCAAACGCCATCCCTCCGAGGCTGACGACCACTTGGGCGGTTTCAATCAGATCGATCTCGCGGCGCAACCAGTCGGCGCACGCGGTGCGTTCGTCGGCGGTCGGCTTGTTGGCAGGCGGGGCACAATGCACGATCGCCGTGATGAAGGCATCGACCAGACGCAGCCCGTCGAAGCGAGAGGTTGCCACCGGCTGGTTGGCGAAGCCGGCGCGGTGTAACGCTCGATAGAGCCAATCGCCCGAGCGGTCACCGGTGAACATGCGCCCCGTGCGGTTGGCGCCATGCGCGGCCGGCGCCAGCCCGACGATCAGCAGCCCCGCCCGGGGATCACCGAACCCCGGCACGGGCTTGCCCCAGTACTCGTCGCCCCGGAACGACGCCCGCTTCTCTCTGGCCACCTGCTCGCGCCAGTCAACCAACCGGGGACAACGCCGGCATTCGATCAGCTGCTGTTCGACGTGGTGCAGATTCACATCCGGCCGGTCAACTTCCCGCCGGAGCGGGGCCGCCCACCTCGCCGGGCTCGTCCGCTGGGGCGTCGAGTTCCCCTTGGCCGGCGGGAACCGCCGGGGCAGATCCCGCCGCGGCGGGATCTGCGTCGAGCGCTCCGGTCTGGAAGTTGCTCGAGGCGTTCCACAGCATCCATCCCACCGAGCGCGCCTCGGCTGCTTCGATCTGGGCTCGCACCTGGGACGCGTCGTAGAAGAAATCCTGGAGCCACGGCCGGACGATCGCTGCGCCAGCCAGACGCTCGAGACCGTCGTCGAGGGCCGAAGCGATGACGGGACCCGGGTGGTCATTGGGCGACGAGAAGCCAAACCAGCCCGACGAGTAGTGACTCGGATAGATCATCGGCGAGATCACATCGGTGACCTCAACCAACATCTCGAATTGCTGGCCGATGCCGCCGTCCTGGGGCGTCGAGGTGATGAAGCCGAAAATGTCGGCCGCCACCGAACAGCCCATCGGATGCAAGAGATGGCCGGCACCTTCCAGGAACGTCGTGATTGTTGTAGTCCGCGTCTCGGCGTCCGCCCCGCCGTCGAAGCGCGCCGATGCGGGGAATCCGTCGGGATACCTCACGTAGTCGAACTGAATCTCATCCACTCCCGCATCGCACGCTTCCACTGCGAGGTCTAGGGCATACTGGCGAGCACCCGGATCGGTCGGATCGAGGAAGTACTGCCCTCGGTTCTGGTACGGCCCACCCGTAGCCGTATCGAAAACGGCCAGCTCCGGCTGACGCTGCGCGGCAACGGGATCTTGGAACGACACGATCCGTCCGATGATGTACAGGTCGCGTTCCCGCATGTCGTTGATGGCGGTCTCGAGCGCGAATGCCGGTTGCACTGCCCCCACCTCTTTGGCCAGCGGCACCTTGGAGTCGTAGAACACGCGGCCGCTCTCATCCTTGAGGTCGATCACGAGCGAGTTGACCACCGTCTCATCCGCAATGGTCAGCAGCTCCTTCCACTCCTCGTCGTTGCCGATGATCACGCCGGCCACGTGCAATCCCCGGATGATCCTCGGTTCCAGAGCGACGGATGTCGAGAGGGAGGCTCCCTGCCAGTCGAAGCTGGCCCCTTGCCATCCGGGGCGTGTGACCATCAGCTCACCCGGTACGGCTTTGGCGATCTCAAAACTGCCATCGTCGGCGGTCACAACCGTGTGTCCCCCGAGCGCGACGGTGGCCCCGCTCAGCCCGTACCCGGCCGAATCTGTCACGGTCCCCCGCAGTACCACCGGGCGCAGCTCCAGAGAGACGGGCTCGTTGGTGAACTGTTCGACCGCGACCGCGCCGGGAAAGAAGCCAGGCGCCTGAATTGACACATTCATCGGCCGGCCCTGCCACTCCACGAGACCGACCCCGAGGTCGTCGGCTTCGACAACCTGCTCGCCGACCGTCATCAACGCTGCCGGCACCGGGTCGCCCAATTCGTCGACCACCGCCACCGGCACAACGGGGATGTTGGTCGGGGGCGGAATCGGAGACTCCCCCACCACCACGGCCGACGTGCTCACGCAGGCGGTGAGCAGTGGGGTGGCGAGTAGGGCGCAGCGGATCAGTCTGCGAAACGCAGGCATCCGAGCATGGTAGTGGCGGCGTCGCCGGTCGGATCGGCGAGTATGGCAAATATTCCCATTGCGACACTTATCCACAGCTGATACGGTCCCATCGGTTCGTTCACAACACAGAGGGGGGCTACGGGAACGTGGCATCAATCACCCGGGACGCACTGCCGGTTTCGGACACAATCGGCATGTATCTGGAAGAGGTCTCTTCGCACTCGCTGCTGACGGCCGACGACGAGGTCGAACTTGCCCGGGCCATGGAACTGGGCCAGCGAGCGCTCCGGAAACTGGACCAACCCGACGATCTCACCCCGGCCGAGCGAGCCAAGCTTTACCGGCTGATCCATGCGGGCGAGGAAGCCAAGATGGCTTTCATTCGCTCCAACCTCCGGCTGGTGATCTCCATCGCCAAGCGCTACACCGGACGCGGCCTCGATCTGCTCGACCTGATTCAGGAAGGCAATATGGGCCTCATCCGCGCTGTGGAGAAGTTCGACTGGCGGAAGGGCTTCAAGTTCTCGACTTATGCCACGTGGTGGATCCGGCAGGCGATCACCCGGGGTTTGGGCAACCAAGCACGCACGATCCGGCTACCCGTCCACATGGTCGATGTGGTCAGAACCGTGCAGGAGACCGCTCAGGCCCTCGCAGAGGATCTGCACCGGGCACCCTCGGTCGAGGAGATTGCCGATTTCAGCGGGCTGGATTGTGAGCGGGTCATAGCCGCGCTCGAGGCGCCGTCGGACACGGTGTCCCTCGACCGGCCGGTCGGCGACGACGGTGACGCAGCGCTGCAGGACTTCGTCGAGGACGACCGGGCGCCCGATCCCTTCACGCATGCGGCCGACGTGCTGCGAACCGATCAACTGGTGCGAGCGCTCGAGATTCTCGACGACGATGAGCGTGAGGTCGTGTTGCTCCGGTACGGGCTCGACGGCGGCGAGCCACGGACGCTGTCCGACGTCGGGAAGATCTTCAACCTCACCCGAGAGCGAATTCGTCAGATCGAGGGACGAGCGCTGGCCAAACTGCGCCACCCCTCGACCGCGTTCGAGTTGGAGCACCTGCTCTAGAGGTAGGCGGACAGGAGGTCCAGAGCCGGCAGCCACCGGTCCCTGATGGCCCGGTCCGGCTTGGGGATTTCGGGCGGGCAGTCTGCGCGATTACAAAGCTCAGGGTGGGAGCCAATTGAGCCGATAGACCGGTCATGGGAATCGAGGCAATTCCGCCGGGGGTATTGGCGGCCATCGGGGCATCAGCACTCGGAGGTCTGATCGGCGGGGCGCTCACCAGCGCCAGCAAGAACGTCATCGTGTCGATTCTCATCGGCGCCATCGTGGGCCTGTCCACCGGAACCGTACTCCGTCTCCTGGACGTCCGCAGCCTGCTCGATGTCGAGGGCTACCCGCTGGTGTGGAGCGGTTTGGCCGGGCTCGTCGCCGCCTACCTGGTCAGCACCAGTACGACCTGACCGGACACCTCACCGCGGGTAGCGTGCAGCGGTATGCGCTGGGTCGTACTCATCGTGATAGCTGCCCTCTCGGGATCGATCGGCGCCAGGCTGGCCGGGCGCCGGATAGATGGCTGCCTCACGTCCATCGCGCTTGGGTTCGTCGGCGCACTAGTGGGCAGCTGGCTCGCGGAGCAATTCGATCTCGGCACGGGACCAACATTCAATGACTTCCCGGTGATCTGGGCGGTAATAGGCTCGGCGTTGTTCGTGGCGGTGCTGAACCTCGTCTCCGGAGGCCGGTCGCACGATTGACCCGGGCGAGGATCAACGAATCGCCCGGCCGAGTGAGGGTCACCGCCGGATGATGACAGGGCCAGGGGTCAATCGTCGTCGAGTCCGCAAGAGGTGATCCGCTCGGTGGTGATCCTGATGAGTGGTCCATGGCCGTGGCCGGCCGGGATGGCCTCAGCCGGGCCCTCCGCGATCACCGCCCGGGGCCGCGACGGCTCGACCGACGCCACATCGTCGCAAGGCGGCGTGTCGGTCATTCCGAACGTTGCGATACTTCTTGGTGGAGGAGAAGCGGCGGCCCGTCACGTCGATGGTGTGCTCTCGGCCGTTGTAGCGCCACATCCCGATCGGAGTGACGTGAGGCGCGCCAAGCGCCGTTCCCTCTCGAGGTTAGCTCAGCTGCTCCGGCGAGACCGGGGCGTGCCGGCGCCTCCCACCGCGCTGGCGAGTTGATCCCAGCCGGGCGCCTTCAGCCATTGCCGCTTCCGTAGGGCCGGGTGAGGATCTCGAGCAGGTGGCCATTGGGATCCTGGAAATACACGCCCCGGCCGCCATCACGCCGGTTGATCTCGCCGGGCCGGCTCCGACCCGGATCCGCCCAGTACGGCAACTCGGCGGAAATCCGGTCGAAGATCTCATCGAACTCTTCCTCTGCCACCAGAAACGCATAGTGCTGAGAATTGATCTCGCCCTCGACAGCCCGATAGTCGAGCGAGACGTCGTTGGCGGTTGTTACGACCATGAAGTGTGCGAATGCCCGGGGCGGAGCCAGACCCAGGATCCTGGCGAGAAACTCGGCCGACGTCACGTGGTCGCGGGCGGCCACGATTGTGTGGTTCAGCTGAACAGGCATGGCGTTTCCTCGTGATGCCGGGCCACCCCGGTTCGGTCCGGATCGGCGAGGACCACAAGACGCAGAGTAAGGGACAGCCGGTGGTGGGGGCCGGGGTGGGTGACTATCCGCAGTGGTGAGTCGGTTGGATGCATGCAGCAACCGTACAACTTGAAGTGAGGTTGAAGTCAAGAACCCGGCGCAGGAGCATCTCGCCTGGCTGAGCCTCGGGCGCCGGGCGGGTGCGTGGGGCCGGCCGCCGACCAGGCAGGGGCGTCCCCGGCTACCCGACGGCTCCGGCTTCGGCCATGTTGAGCTCGATCAGGCGGTTCATCTCAACCGCATACTCCATTGGGAGTTCCTTCACGATCGGCTCGATGAACCCGGCAACGATCATCGAGGTGGCTTCGTCTTCGGTGAGACCACGGCTCATCAGGTAGAACAGTTGCTCCTCGCCCACCTTGGAAACGGTCGCCTCGTGACCGATCTCAGTGTCGGCTTCTTCGATCTCCATGTACGGATAGGTATCCGAGCGAGATTGATCGTCCAGGATCAGCGCATCACAACGTACGAACGACTTGGCGCGTTCGGCACCCGGCTCGACCCGGACCAGGCCGCGGTAGCCTGCCCGGCCACCTCCCTTGGAGATGGATTTGGAAACGATGGTCGAGGTGGTGTCGGATGCCGCATGCACCATCTTGGCTCCGGTGTCCTGGTGCTGGCCGTCGCCGGCAAACGCGATCGACAGGACCTCTCCGTGCGCTCCGGGTTCCATCAGCCACACGGCCGGATACTTCATTGTCAGCTTCGACCCGAGGTTGCCGTCCACCCATTCCATGGTGGCGTTGCCGTACGTCGCCGCCCGCTTCGTGACCAGGTTGTAAACGTTGTTGGACCAGTTCTGAATGGTGGTATACCGGCAGCGGCCGCCGCGCTTGACCACGATCTCCACCACCGCCGAGTGCAGCGAGTCACTCGAGTACACCGGGGCCGAACACCCCTCGACGTAGTGACAGAACGCATCCTCGTCGACGATGATCAGCGTCCGCTCGAACTGGCCCATGTTCTCGGAGTTGATGCGGAAGTAGGCCTGCAGCGGCTGATCAACGCTGACGCCCGGCGGCACGTAGATGAACGAACCGCCGGACCATACGGCCGAGTTGAGCGCGGCAAACTTGTTGTCATTGGGGGGAATGATCGTCCCGAAGTATTCCTGCACGATGTCGGGATACTCGCGGACCGCAGTGTCCATGTCGCAGAACAGGACACCCATCGACTCCAAGTCCTCGCGGTTCTTGTGGTACACGACTTCGGACTCGTACTGCGCCGTGACCCCGGCCAGAAACTTTCGCTCAGCTTCGGGAATGCCCAGCTTCTCGTACGTGTCCTTGATGGACTCGGGAACCATGTCCCAATCCTTCGCCTGCTCCTCGGCCGGCTTGACGTAGTAGTAGATGTCGTCGAAGTCGATCTCGGCGAGCAGGCCGCCGCCGCCCCACGTAGGCATCGGCTTGCGCAGGAAACGCTGATAGGCCTTCAGCCGGAAACTGAGCATCCACTCTGGCTCGCCCTTGATCGACGACATCTGGCGAATGATGTCCTCGTTCAGGCCTTTTTCGGGTTTGAAGACATAGTCGTCCTCTGGGTCGCTCCACCCGAGCTTGTAGGAACCAAGATCGATGTCGACGGTGGCCATCGGCTACCTCGTTTCAATTTCCACTACGCGTATGTGGGAATTGTACTCGATACTCCCGATCAGCAAACCGCCGCGTAGTTGATTGCTCTGATGGGCAGGTCGCGGTCAGCCGTCGGCGTCGGCCGACGCCGACGTCGATTGCGACGGCACGGACTTGATTGCCAGGGTCACCTTGCGGTTGAGATCAGCAGACAGCGACTCCGCCAGGGCGTCGGGCGGAGGCGGAGCTTTGGAGGCCGCCAGTACCAAGTCGATCGCCACCTCGCCGTTGTCGACGTCGACCACGAGATCCACGACCTCGATGGCCTCGGACATGCCCGATACCGCGATCCAGTCATCGATGATCGCCTCAACATCACCGAACGCCGGGGCCGGCGATATCAGGCCGGGTTGATCCAGCTGCAGCGGCAGGACCACGACCACCACTGCGAGGGCGATCCACCGCAGCCGCCCGATGGTGCTCCGGGCCCCGTACAGGAGTTGCATTCCCGGTACGAACCCGCTGGCGATGAATGTGATGGTGCCGGCCATCACAACGCCTGCCACGTTGGTGAGAAACAGCAGCAGGGCTCCGACTGCCAAATCGATCTCACCCTGCTGGGCGAGAATTCCAACCGAGCTCAGCGGAGGGACGAGAGCGACCGCAACGGCCGCGCCGCTCATGGCATCGCCAGCCTGGCGCCGCACGATTGCGAACGCCCCCGCCGTTCCGGCCGAAACCGCAATACCGAGGTCCAGCAGGTTGGGAGCAGTGCGGGCGAGCAATTCACCCGGGATCGGGTCGAGCTCCAATCGCATGAGCGATCCCATCCCGTACGAGAGCGCGATTGAGCCGGCCGATGCCATGGCAACGATCACCAGATAGCGGACGACCCGACGGGGCCAGCCCATGATGACTGCGGCTCCCAACCCCAGCACCGGCGTCAGCAGCGGAGCCACGAGCATGGCTCCGATCACAACCGCAGTGGAGTCAGACACCAGGCCGAACACGGCAATGGCCACCGCAACCGACTCGAGCAGGGTGAAACGACGCGCAAAAGGACCGAATTTCATGCCCTCTGGGTACAGGACCTGGATGATCCGCGTGCGATCATCAGTGGTCATCGGGATGCGCTGCTCGTAGCGACGGCCCAACACGTGCATCAGGCCTGAGAGCGGCCCGGTCCGCAGCCCGGTATCGAGCTGTAGACCCCTAACCACCGGAAGGCGCCCGCGTGAGTCCGACCCGAGATCGGGCCCTGGCTTAGTCGTGCTCACGTCGGTGAACTCGCTCCCCAGTCGCGAAAGGTTCACTGGTTTTCGGATTTTCGCAGTGATCCTCGGGTGATCCCGCTCTGTCCGGTATAGGACGATCACCATGACCGCGCTGTGTGGCCTAGTGACCCGAAATCCAGCATTCATGCGGGTTTCGCCGCTACCCGGCGGGGCGCCGGGATCGCCCAAAAAGGACTAGTACTTCTACCTATTTATGGAAGAAACGGCCCCCGTCGAGGCGGTGCGACGCCGGGAGACCACTCAACGTGGCCATCGGGCCTCGTGGCACCTCTATCGCAGCGGCGAAGCTGAGGGCTCCAACGGGGTCGGCAACAGCGTCTCACCCATGAGATAGCGGTCGACGCTCGCCGCGGCTGCTCGCCCTTCGGCAATGGCCCACACGATCAGCGATTGGCCCCGTCCCATGTCGCCGGCCACGAACACGCCGGGCACGTTCGTAGCCCAGTCGACGTCCCGGACAACGTTGCCTCGTTCCGTGAACTCCACTCCGAATTGTTCGAGCATCGCGCTGCGCTCCGGGCCGACGAAGCCCATGGCGAGGAGCACGACGTCGGCGCGGTAGTCCTGATCGGTACCGTCGATTCTCCGGAACGTCATCCGGCCGTCGACCAACCTCTGCTCTACTCGGTGAGTCTTGAGGGCGGCGACGTTGCCGCGGCCATCGTCGACGAACATTTCGGTGTTGATCGCATATTCACGCTCGCCGCCTTCCTCGTGGGCGGAGGAGGTGCGGTGCATGAGCGGCCAGGTCGGCCAGGGGGTCGTGGCAGCACGCTCATCCGGGGGGCGGGGCATGATCTCGAACTGATGAATCGAGGCAGCTCCCTGTCGGTGGGCCGTGCCCAAACAATCTGCCCCAGTATCGCCGCCGCCGATGATGATCACGTGCTTTCCGCCCACATCCACCGGAGACGATTCCAGGTCGCCCAGTTGCACCCGGTTGGCGAGAGGCAGGTATTCCATCGCCTGATGGATGCCGTTCAATTCGCGGCCGGGGATGGGTAGATCGCGCCACGCCGTGGCGCCACCAGCGAGTATCACGGCGTCGAACTCTGCCCGCAGTTGATCCGCTGCGACCTCGACGCCGATTTCGGTGTTGACCCGGAACCGGGTGCCTTCCGCCTCCATTTGCGCCATCCGGCGGTCGACGTAGCGCTTTTCCATCTTGAATTCCGGTATGCCGTATCGCAGGAGCCCACCGACCCGGTCGTCGCGCTCAAACACGACCACGTCGTGGCCGGCCCGGGTCAGCTGTTGGGCAGCAGCCAAACCGGCGGGACCGGAACCGACCACGGCGACCGAGCGGCCGGTGCGGGTGGTCGGCATGACGGGGCGGATCCAGCCCTTCTCGAACGCGTGCTCGATGATGGTGAGCTCAACCTGCTTGATGGTCACGGGATCGTCGTTGATGCCGAGCACGCAGGCCGCTTCGCACGGCGCCGGGCACAGCCGCCCGGTGAACTCGGGGAAGTTATTGGTCGCGTGCAGTCGGTCGATGGCGTCACGCCAGAGATCGTGATAGACGAGATCGTTCCAGTCCGGGATGAGGTTGCCGAGGGGGCAGCCGCTGTTGCAGAACGGTATGCCGCAGTCCATGCAGCGGGCTGCCTGGTCGCGGAGGTCGGACCGGGGGTAAGGGTTGTAGACCTCGTTCCAGTCCCGGATGCGGAGCTCGACCGGACGCCGGGTTGGCTCGTTGCGCCGGTGTTTGAGGAATCCGCGGGGATCAGCCATGAGCGGCTGCCATGATCGCGTCGAGCACCGGCTCGCCCGTCTCCTCCGCCCGACGGGCTGCAGCCAGCACCCGCTTGAAATCCTTGGGCATTACCTTCACGAATCTGGTGAGCGCAGCCGGCCAATCGTGGAGCAGGCGGCGGGCGACACCCGATCCCGTCTCGCGCAGATGCGCCTCGACACGATCCCGTAGGAAGGTTCGATCATCGTCGTCGAGCGGATCGAGATCCACCATCTCCATGTTCACCTTGGTGGTGAAGTCTCCCGCCTCGTCCAGTACGTAGGCGATCCCACCCGACATACCGGCGGCGAAGTTGCGACCGGTAGGTCCCAGAATCACCGCCCGTCCTCCCGTCATGTATTCACAACCGTGATCACCGACGCCCTCCACGACGGCGACCGCGCCGGAGTTGCGAACACAGAAGCGCTCTCCGACGATGCCGCGCAGGAACATCTCACCTGCGGTGGCTCCGTACAGGATCACGTTCCCGGCGATGATGTTCTCCTCCGCTACGAGCGGGGCCTCGGTTGGTGGCTGCACGATTATGCGCCCTCCGGAAAGACCCTTCCCGACATAGTCATTGGCGTCGCCGATCAACCGCATCGTGATGCCGCTCGGCACAAACGCCCCGAAGCTCATGCCGGCCGAGCCGGTGAAGTTGAGGATGATCGTGTCGTCCGGTAGGCCCTCTCCGCCGAAACGCTTGGTCACCTCGTATCCCAGGAGGGTGCCCACCGTCCGGTTGACGTTGCGGATGGGCAGGTCGAGGGTCACCGGTTCCTTGTGCCCGAGCGCCCCCTCGGAGAGCTGGATGAGGGTCTGGTCGAGCGCCAGGTCCAAGCCGTGGTCCTGACCCCCCTTCTGGCTCCGCGGCGCGTCCGGGTGAATGTCGGGCACGTAGAAGATCGGCGAGAGGTCCAACCCGTCCAGCTTCCAGTGCCTGACCGCATCGCCCACGTCCAGGAGTTCGGCCCGGCCGATGGCCTCCTCCAGGCTCCGAAAGCCGAGCAGCGCCAGGTATTCGCGCACCTCCTGGGCCACAAACTTCATGAAGTTCACGACGAACTCGGCCTTGCCGGTGAATCGTTCTCGCAGGAGCGGATTCTGAGTGGCGATTCCGACGGGGCACGTGTCGAGGTGACAGACCCGCATCATCACGCAGCCGGACACGACCAGCGGCGCGGTGGCGAATCCGAACTCGTCCGCCCCCAGCAGGCTTGCGATCATCACGTCGCGCCCGGTCTTCAGCTGCCCGTCGACCTGCACCACGATCCGGTCCCGCAGCTCATTCAGCAACAGCGTCTGCTGGGTCTCCGCCAGGCCCACTTCCCACGGGCCGCCGGCGTGTTTGATGGAGGTGAGCGGAGACGCGCCGGTGCCACCGTCGTGGCCGGAGATCAGCACGACGTCCGATTTTGCTTTGGCTACTCCAGCCGCCACGGTCCCCACTCCCATCTGCGCCACGAGCTTCACGTGCACCCGGGCCCGGGGGTTGGAGTTCTTCAGATCGTGGATCAGCTGCTTGATGTCTTCTATCGAGTAGATGTCGTGATGGGGAGGCGGGGATATGAGGCCCACGCCGGGTGTCGAAAAGCGAGTCTTGGCGATCCACGGGTAGACCTTGTGGCCCGGCAGCTGACCACCTTCACCGGGCTTGGCTCCCTGCGCCATCTTGATCTGCAGGTCATCTGCATTGACGAGGTATTCGGAAGTGACACCGAAGCGGCCCGAAGCCACCTGCTTGATAGCGCTGCGCCGCAGGTCGCCGTTCTCGTCGGGTGTGTAACGGTCGGGGTCTTCACCGCCTTCCCCAGTGTTCGACTTTCCGCCGATGCGGTTCATCGCGATCGCCAGCGTTTCGTGTGCCTCCTTGGAGATCGAGCCATACGACATCGCCCCGGTCGAAAAACGCTTCACGATCTCCGAAACCGGCTCTACCTCGTCAATCGGGATCGGCGTCCGGTCCTCGACGCGGAACCGGAACATTCCGCGAAGAGTCGCCAGCTGGCGGGATTGCTCATCAACCCGGCTCGTGTACTCCTTGAAGATGTCGTAGCGACCGTCCCGGGTCGAGTGCTGCAGCTTGAAAACGGTCTCCGGGTTGAAGAGGTGATATTCGCCCTCACGACGCCACTGGTATTCCCCGCCCACCTCGAGGTCGCGATGGGCACGCTCTTCGGGCTGGTCGGCGAATGCAATAGCGTGGCGCTTCGCTACTTCGGCCGCAATCACGTCGAGGTCGATCCCGCCCAGACGGCTCGTCGTGCCTGTGAAGTAGCGATCAACCAGTCTCTCCCCCAGACCAATCGCCTCGAAGATCTGCGCGCCGATGTAGGAGGCCACGGTCGAGATGCCCATCTTGGACATGACCTTGAGCACCCCTTTGCCCGCCGCCTTGATGTAGTTCGCGTGGGCGGTCTCCCGGTCCAGGGTCCCCAGGTCATGGAGCCCTCCCTCGACCATGGCGTCGATCGTCTCGAACGCCAAGTAGGGGTTCACGGCAGCGGCCCCGTAGCCGAGCAGCAGACACAGATGGTGCACCTCGCGCGCCTCGCCCGACTCCACGATCAGGCCGACCTTGGTTCGCTGTTTGGATCGGATCAGGTGATGGTGCACGCCGGCCGTCACCAATAGAGCCGGAATCGGTGCGAGCTCGGCGGTGACCCCTCGGTCGGACAGCACCACACGCGAGACACCTTCTGTAATGAGCTGGTCAACCTCAGCGAAGACCCGTTCCAGCGCCGCCTCCAACCCCGGCCCACCCTCGGCGACCGGATACAGGCACCGCACCACCGCAGTGAAGCCGTCCACAGTGGGGATCTCGTCCAAATGCAACAGCTGCTCGAGCTGGTCGTTGGCGATGATTGGACTGTCGAGTTCGACCATCGAGCAAGACCGCTCATCGGGAGCGAAGAGGTTTCCTTCCGGCCCGAGCATGGTCCGCAGCGACGTCACCAGTTCTTCCCGAATCGCATCAAGTGGCGGATTCGTGACCTGCGCGAACAACTGGGAGAAATAGTCGTACAGCAGCCGCGCCCGGTTGGAGAGCACCGCGATCGGGGTGTCGGTGCCCATCGAGCCCAGCGCCTCTTTCCCGTCCCGCGCCATGGGCGCCAGCAGCAGCTTGAGTTCCTCGTGGGTATAGCCGTGAACCTGCTGGCGTTGCACCAGCGGCGCTCCGGCTGTACGGGTCGAATCGCGTTTCGCCACGTCGTCGAGATGCAGCAAGTTGCGGTCGAGCCACTCTTGGTACGGCCGGGCCGAGGCCAGCTGGGCTTTGAGCTCATCGTCGCGGATGATCCGGCCCTGGCGGGTGTCGATCAGGAACATCTTGCCGGGCTGGAGCCGGCCCTTCTCGATGATTCGATCCTGGGGAATGTCGACCACTCCAACCTCGGAGGCCATGACCACCAGGTCGTCGTCGGTTACCCAATAACGTGAAGGACGCAAGCCGTTGCGGTCGAGAACTGCTCCAATGACCCGGCCATCGGTGAACGCAATCGAGGCGGGACCGTCCCATGGCTCCATCAGCGACGCGTGGTACTGGTAAAAGGCCCGGATCTCGGGCGTCATGTGCTCATGGTTCTCCCACGGCTCGGGAATCATCATGAGGACGGCTTCTGGCAACGAGTACCCGCCCATGTACAGCAGCTCGAGAGCCTCGTCGAAGCCCGCGGTGTCCGACGCACCAGGAGTGCACACCGGGAAGATGCGGTCGAGATCCCCGGGGATCAGGTCGGTGGCAAGCAGGGCCTCTCGGGCCCGCATGAAGTTGCGGTTGCCCTGAATGGTATTGATTTCACCATTGTGGGCGATCATGCGGTAGGGGTGCGCTAACGGCCACATCGGGAACGTGTTGGTCGAGAACCGGGAGTGCACCAGCACCAGTGCCGACTCGACCCGGTCGTCGTGCAGGTCGGAATAGAAGTCGGCCAGCTGGGGAGAAGTCAGCATGCCTTTGTAGACGAAAGTCCGGCCCGACAGGCTGGGGAAGTAGACCCCGTCGTGCATTTCGGTCGCCCCGCCAATGGCCTCGTTGATCTCGTCCTTGCCCGCCCGGAGGTGGATCTCGTGCTCGAATCGTTTCCGGATGACGTAGGCGTGCCGCTCGAGCGCCATGCCGGCGACGCCGGGTTTGGCGATGAACAGCTGACGGAATGTCGGCCGGGTCTCGGCGGCGGCTTTGCCCAGCATGGACGGCTCCACCGGCACGTGCCGCCAGCCCAACACGTCGAAGCCTTCATCCCGCACGATGTCCTCGCAGGCAGCTGCTCCGATCTCCGCCTGGGTTTCATCCTGGGGCAGGAAGGCCATGCCGGTGGCGTACGCACCCTCGGGCGGCAGCTCGAACGGGACAACATCACGGAAGAATCGATCCGGCACTTGGAGCAGAATGCCGGCCCCATCACCCGTGTTGGGGTCCGCGCCCGACGCCCCGCGGTGTTCCAGGTTGCACACGGCGCCGATGCCCATCTGAACGATGGTGTGGTTGCGGCGTCCCTTCAGATCGGCGACGAAGTTGACTCCGCAGGCATCGTGCTCGAACGCTGAATCGTACAGCCCTCGCATGGCGTCACCTCCGTCGTCTTCGTCAATTGTCACGCATCCGCAACCCATGCCGCCAGCCCCAACTGGGCGCAGTTTGGCCGGCGCCTGGGGTGGTGCCCGGCGACGTCATATACGTGCCGGAAGGGCTATCGACCCTGGGGCGGAGCTCGCATCATACCGGCCCGGCCACCCGGCCCCGACGAGTGTTACGAGCGTGTTTCGAGCCGGTTTCAAGCCTGCTTCCGGCTGCCACCCGCTGAACGGGTGAGGTTGGGCGGATCCGGGCCGCCAACGCCAGCCAGAGCGGTATGACGGCGACATCTCACTAGGTTGGGCCCATGCCTGTGATCGTGATAGGCGCAGACACGCCGACCGGTGCTGCCATCCTCACCCTGCTGCGTGAGCGGGCCGGCGAGGTTCGTGCATTCGTCAGCGACGAGTCCACCGGCGAGGCGCTCCGAGCGACCGAGGTGAAGGTGGCCACCGGCGACCTGTCCGATGTGTCACACGTAGAGGGAGCATGCACCAACTGTTTCTGCGCGGTGCTGGTCACCGAAGCTGCCCACGACGGTCGAGAGCTGGCGTTTGCCGGACCGCAGGCGGCGGTGGCGGGCTGGGCCAACGCGCTGCGGTCCTCGGGGGTGACCCGTGCCATCTGGGTCGAAACGCCCGGCACCCAACTGGGCGATGTGTCGGAATGCGCTCCCGAGGTCAGAGTGGTGGCCACCGCCGGCCGTCCGCCGGCCGAGGTTGCGTCAGAGGTGGCCGATCTGGAGGACGCCGTCGAGATCTGATGAGGGGCGGCGGCACGTCACTCGATGGGGATGCCGAGGCTTTCGAGCTCCGCCAGCAGTTCCATTCGCTGGTAGGCCTCTTCGAGGAACGGGAACGGGTTGACGACCCGCGAGCCATCATGCAGTTCGAAATGCGTGTGGGCCCGGGCGGACTCGGCGTTGCCAGAATCACCCACGAAACCGACCAGCTGACCGGCCGACACGAAGTCGCCCTCCTCCAGACCGGGCGCGAATGCAGCCTCCCAGCCGCCGGCCCCACGGTCGGCACCGGGTTTGTCGTTGTTGAGGTGGTAGTAGTGGGACGACCAGTCATCCGCGTGCCGGATGATCAAGGCAAAGCCGGCGGTGGGCCATTTCGCCATGTACTCGACGAAGCCGTCGGCCACCGCCACGACCGGGGAACCCTTGGGGCTGAAGATGTCGGTCCCCTTGTGGGTCCGGCCGCCGGAGCGGGGCCGGCCCCAGTCGTTGGCAAACTCGATGTTCACATCCGAGTGTGGGAAAGCTTCGATCGTGAAGTCATCCGTGGCACCCGCCGCCGACGTGAACGTCGGCTGTGTGAGAAACATGGCGAGCGCGACCAGGAACATGATCCGCCGCATGGTGCCTGACTCCAATCCTGGCAATGCCCTGAACAACAAATCGGCACTGCCCGCGTGCAGCGCCGAGCCGCAAGGTTACTCCAGGCGGTGGTCAGTTATCCAACTCGAAGCGGGGCTGCCGTCGCCGTGTCTATTCACTCCCCGAGTGAGAAGTAGCCGGGCACACCGTGGTGGGAGCTGTCCAGGTAGACCTTGGCCTCGGGCACCTGACCGAACCGGCCGTGACTCCAGCGGATCTCGACGTGCCCCTCAACGGCTTGTGTTTCGCCCAGCAACGTATCCTCGGCCTCTACCCGCCACCGGACGATCGGCTGACCGGCAACATCCGGCCATGAGCCGAACTGGGTCAGGTGGTACCGCTCCCGGAAGTCCCAGGGCGTCGCCACCCGATATCGCAATGGGGTGCCGTCCATCGCTGCACCCAGGACGAAATAGGGCGACGCCTGAAAGCGGAGCAGGCGCCAGACCATTTCCTCCCGCCGCCCCCGGGATGACAGATTCCTGCGCCACCGTTCCACGGAGTGGCGGGCGACCTCGTACGCCAGCGCCTCGTACACCGGCTGGATTCCGGAGGGCCAGCGCCGCTTGAGACCCGCCTTCAGCAGCCGTCGCTCGTCCGGGCCGACGTCGCCCACGGCGGCCGGCAGCGCCGGGATGCCGAGATGGCGGCGGCAAGCGTCGTACAACTCCTGGTAGGCCTCGGGGGCCACCTCCAAGAACCAGTCCGAGCTACGCCCCGGCCTCTCGACCAGCAGCCGGTCAAAAAGATGGGCCGGCGATACGTTGTGCAGGATGTTCGACCCGTATTTGCAGCTCACCAGGTACACGTGATCGACCCGCAAATCAGCCGGAACCTGCTCGTACCCCGGCGGCTTGTGCGATCCCTTCCATTCGACCACCCACGGCGGGCGGCCCCGCAGCCCGTCACCGGAGCGGGCGAACGCTCGCCCGTTGGCCCAGGCAGTCGTGAAGTCCGCTTTGTTCTCGCCACTCGCATAGGCGTCCCGGAGGCGAGTGAAATGTTCGGACGATACGTGCGCGATCGCGGCCGGTTCGACGTCCAGCGCCGTCGCCAGATCCCGAAACCCGAGCATCGCCAGCCCGGTGGTTATCTCGGTGATCTCGGTCCTGATCGAGGCCATCAGGGCGCCCGGAACAGCGGCGCGAACTGCAGCTGCGCCCCGATGAGGTCGGGCGGAAGGTCCTCGGGCGAATAGACGCTGATGTTGGGGTAGACATCGATGCCGATGCCGGTTGCTCTGATCCAGGCCGCGGCCGCATCCCCCCACCGCTCCTGGAGGAGTGCGTCTCGTACGTCGGCTACCGCTGTCCCCAACAACGCCGTGTCGGTCCGCGCTACCACCTCGAGGGCCAGGACCCGATGCAGCACTTCGATGTCCACGGCCAGGTAGACGGATGGCGGTACGGAGTGCACCACCGCACACGCCACGACGCTCATGTCAGGGGTAGCGCTGGTCGATGTCGTCATCCGTCCAGAATCCGGGCAGCGGCCGCTCCCCATCCCCGAACGTGGCATACGCGCCGAGCCGGGCGACGCCACCCCCTTCGCTCGTGTCGAAGATTTCGATCGCGTCGAACACGTTGGCGGGCCCCACCGCCCGTATCGCCTTGTCGCCCTCGCTCCCCGGTTTGGGCAGGTTGGATGTGATCACGAGGACCTCCACGGGGCCGGTGTGGTCGCCGAACTGGGGTTGCTTGACGACATGGATGCGGCCCAGCGTCTTCCACAGCGTGTCGGTTCGCATGAGCCCCGGACGTACGGTGGTGAAGGCTCCCGACACGTCGACGTACCATCGCCTCCCCTCGCTCGACGCCACCAGGAAATTGAACTGAACCCCCGCGCCCTTCACCTTCGTGTTTTCGGCGACGATCTCGAACTCAGTTTGTTCCTCCAGCAGCGTCTTGGCGAGATCGTGGGCCTTCTTCCCCTCCTCAGTAGCCCGCGCCTGGAAATGCTCGATCCGCTCCTCGGGACTATCGGGAATCGGGAGCGGCAGCGGCGTCTCGCCGTCGTACGCAAAGACCCGCGGCAGCCGCCGCTCCTTTTCGCTTGCCACCCGAGCGCGGGCGATCTCGACATACTCCGGTTCGGTGTCGAACCCCACCCCCCGGCGCTCGGTCCGGGCGGCCGCGACCAGTGTCGTCCCCGACCCCATGAACGGATCGAGCACTACATCGCCACGGTAGGTATACAGATCGATCAGCCGCCGGGGCAGCTCGATCGGAAACGGTGCCGGATGGTTCACCCGGCGGGCGCTTTCCGGATCTATGCGCCACACGTCGAGGGTGGCCTCCATGAAGTCGTCGGCGCTGAGCGTGTTCTCGTAGGGCAGCCCGTTCGCGGCGCGGCTTTTTGCCTGGGCTCGATCGAACCTGCCTTTCGACGCAACGATCACCCGCTCGGTGAGATCGCGGAGCACCGGGTTGGCGGCTGATTTGTACGACCCCCACGCCACCGACCCGGTGGCACCATCGGCTTTGTGCCAGATTATCTCCCCGCGGAGCAGCAACCCCAGGTCGTCCTGGAGGATCGATATCACATCGGCCGACAGGCTGCGATACGGCTTGCGGCCGAGGTTCGCCACGTTGACCGCAATTCGCCCGCCCGGCTCCAGCACCCGCACGCACTCCCGAAAAACGTCTCGCAACATCTCCAGATAGTCGAGGTAGGAGGTCGGGATGCTGCCGGCGGACGCTTTGGTGTCCGGATCGCCGGTGACCGCCACCTCATACTCCTTGCCCACGAAATACGGGGGCGAGGTCACCACCAGCGCCACGCAGTTGTCCGGCAGGACACTCATCGAGCAACTGTCTCCCAGCCGGCAGGGCTGGGCTTCGACGTCCGCCGGGATCGGGTTGATCCTGTCGTCGTCGGAGATGACCGGAGGCGTGAACCGGTTGTAAAACGCCGATGCGTCGTGGTTTTCCCGCCGGCCCGCGCCGAAGGGCGAGGTCGAGGTGGGGCCCCGCCGGGCACCCTCCCCGGCACCCAGATCTATGTCCGAATCCGGAACCATCGAAATGTCGGACGCGAACTCGTCCGCCAACTCGTGCTGGGCGGTGGTCCGCTGATCGCTTCGCCGGGGTCGGCTGGCGGCTTCACTCCGATCCTGCATGGCGGTCACGATACCGAGCCGCTGTGACGGAATCTGGAATCCAGGGCCGTCCGGGCCGATCGGCCGACGCGCTCAGTTCAGCAATTTGCGCAGCGCTTCGCCGAGATCATCCGCCGACTCGAGAGGTGTGGTGGCGTGCGGCGACACCCGGATCACACCTTCTTCGGGACGGTATGTCAGCACAAACCCTTCGGCATCGAGCGAAGCCGCGACATCGGCGATGTCATGACCCGGAGTTGTGAACGAGAGGATACTCGACAGCTCGGACCGGTCGGGATCGGGCAGGACGAATTCGACGCCGGTGCCGGCCAGCGCGTCACGAAACGCCTCCGCACGGGTGAGCACCGAGCGCTCGATGTTGGCGATCCCGGCCTCCAGAGTCAGCGAGAGCGCACCCCGCCACGCTCCTACCGCCATCAGCGGGGGTGATCCCATCGCCAGGCGCTCAGCGCTCGGCAAGGGCTCGTGCGGGGCCGGCGCCGGCCCGAACATCTCTTCCACCCCGGTCCATCCGGTGAGGGCGGGTTGGTAACGCTCGAGCATGCGGTCCGATACGCCGATGATTGCCGAACCGATTCCGGCCCGCATCCATTTCTGCGAGCCGGCCGTGACCACGTCCGCATGCGACATGTCGACGCCCAACGCTCCCAGTGCCTGCACTGCGTCCACCACCAGCAGCGCCTCACCGGCCATTTCCCGAAGTGCCGCCAGGTCAGCTCGATACCCGGTTGTGTACCCCACGGCGCTCACCGCCACTGCCACAGTGTCCCGATCCACCGCCGCGCGCAAGCAGTCGACTGTCACCCGACCGTCGGGAACCGGCACCCGCCGCAGCTCGAAGCGCCCCATTTGCTCGGCGCGAATCCACGGGTACAGGTTGGCGGGGAATTCGTTCGCCGGAACCACAGCGTTGCCACCCGACAGACCGAACGCCGTACTGAACAAACCATGCGAGGTCGATGATGGGAACGTGACATGATCGGCGTCAATCCCGAGCAGTTCGGCGCCGAGCTCCTTGGCGTGCTGCCACGCGTCTAACAACAGCTCGATACAAGAGTCGTCACCCACGGTGAGCATCGCGATGTGCTCCTCCAGCCCCGCCACAGCCCTACGCGACATGGGGCCGATTCCCGCGAAGTTCATGAACCTGGGCGACTCAGTGAATGACGATCGATAGCTGGTCAGCGCATCCATGCCCTGCACGGTACCGGGGACCGACGCACAATGCCCTACGCTCTCGGTCGACCATGACGATGCTGCAACTGTCCGCGGCCGATGAGGCGATGCTGGAAGGCGAGCATGGCCCGGCGTCGGCGATGGCCATGCGGATAGTGGTGGGTATGGCTCGGACGGTCGGCGCCGTAGAGCTGCTTGACATTTCCGGCGCCCACGTGGATGGCTGCCTCTATCACGGGCCGGCCATCCTCGACTACGCCGCACGCCTTGCCGACCTCGGGGCGAGCGTGACGGTTCCCACCACGCTCAACGTATCGTCTCTAGACCTGCTCCATCCAGAGCTGATCCGCTCCGACCTCGCAACGCAGGAAGCGAGTCGCCGCCTGATGGACGCCTACCTTGCCATGGGATGTCGCCCGACGTGGACGTGCGCTCCCTACCAGCTCCCGGAACGACCACGGTTCGGCGAGCACGTGGCCTGGGCAGAATCGAACGCGATCGCGTTCGTCAACTCGGTGTTGGGAGCCCGCAGCGACCGGTACGGAGATTTCATCGACATCGCCGCCGCCGTCACTGGTCGGGCTCCGTCCGCAGGCCTCCACCTCGACCACAACCGATGGGCGACGGTCGCCTACGACGTGTCCGGCTTGTCGGCTGATCTCCGCGCAAGCGACGCCTTCTTCGCCGTCTTGGGATACCTGGTGGGACGCGACACGGAGCTTGCGGTGCCGGCGGTCGTCGGAATCGACCACGCCGAAGAGGATCAACTGAAGGCCCTTGGAGCAGCTGCCGCGGCCTCGGGCACGGTCGGCCTGATCCACGTGGTCGGTGTCACACCCGAGGCCCCGACCCTGGACGCCGCCTCCGGCCGGGGCGAGATTGTGCGCACCGTTGGGGTCACGCCCAGCCGAATCCAGCAGGTGCGGGCGGATTTGACCTTGCGCCGCGGCGACCGGCCGCTCCGTACGATCAACCTTGGCACCCCCCATTACTCGGCCACGCAACTCCGGACACTGGTGCACCTGCTCGCCGGGCGGGCGGTCAGCCCCCGGGTGAGTCTGTACGTGAACACGGGTCGCGAGGTTCTGGCGGAGAGCGGCGCCGCCGAAGCCCTGGCGCGTCTGGGCGTGCGGGTCGTGACCGACACCTGTACTTATGTCACTGCCATTTTGGACGGGGAAGGAACCGCCATGACTGATTCAGCCAAGTGGGCCCACTACGCGCCGGGCAACCTGGGACTGGACGTCGTCTTCGCCTCGCTCACGGAATGCGTCGAGTCGGCCGTCGCCGGCGAGGTGCGAAACCTGGACGACCAATGGAACTGACCGCCCACGTACTGGTCGCCGGCAACGCCGAGGGCCCAGCGCTGGTTCTGAGTGAGCCGTTGAGCCTGTGGGGCGGCGTCGACCCTCACACCGGAGTGATCACCGATCAACATCATCCCCGGGCCGGGGCCGGCACCGCCGGCTGCGTGCTGGTGCTCCCCCACGGGCGAGGATCGTCATCGTCCTCTTCGGTCCTGGCGGAGTGCATCCGCGCACAGACCGGGCCGGTGGCGTTGGTGATGGAACAGGCCGACTCGATACTTGCACTGGGCGCCTTGGTCGCAGCGGAGATGTATCCGGACCGTCCATGTCCGGTGGTGGTAATGCCTGCGGCGTGCTCGGTCATCCGGGACGGCGCGCACGTCACGGTCTCGCAGACGGGTCGAGTGCGGATCCTCGCCGAGCCGTGAGGGCCGAAGCCGAGACGGTGGCTCCCGCGCCCGCCGGCCCGCTCCGGCTCGTGTAGCTTCCGACGAAGCTGGTTGGGAGTTCGCCCGTGCGGGGCTCGGTTCGGCCCGAGCTGTGTGCCACCGCCCTCTGCGGCGACACCCCACTCAGGAAGCCGCTGTGGTCTGATCTGGGAGGTGGGATCGTGTTTGCTCGTATCCGTAACAAGGTCGTCATCCTGACCACGGCCGTCGCGATCGTCGTGACGACCGTCGGATTGACGAGACAGGCCGTGGGCCAGCCCCCCGGGATCATGATCGAGCAGGGCGTGTTGCGGCTTCACCTGGGCGCGGACTCCGACTATTTCCGATTTGATCCTGCCGACGGTGCAGGAGGCTTTTCGGTCGGAACCGTCCAGCCGGTGGGCCCCCCGTCCGGGAAATGCCAGTTGACCGTGGCGGGACCACTCGTCTCGCTCACCGCGATCGGCAGTATCGGGATATTCGACGACGGCCTCGGGGTGCGCATCAGCGGCTCGCAAGGCGCGCCCTGCGGCCAGCTGAACAACACCGAGCAAATGTCGATGGCTCTGGTTGATGATCCGACTCGCACCGACGACGAGCTGGCCGGAATGGTGATGGACTTCGGCGAAGTCGACGTCGAACTCAAATTCGACGCCGTCCTTCAGGCCGACCTGCTGCGGGATGGCGTGCTGCAAGACTCTGTGCTTCTGGACTGCTCGCCTGCCGGGTCCGACTGCGGGCCCGACTCGGCCGACGGCGACAACTTCCGGTGGCTGCTCCAGGCATCAAACGGCGAGACCTTCGACCAGATTGTTTTCTCGCTCATCGCGACCCAGCCCAACGCCGCCGGCTCGCTCGAAGGTGGGGCCGACGGGACCGCCGCCTGCGTGACGGCGTCGTGCGACCCGGACAACCCGTCCAGCACCCCGTCGCTGGGTGAAATCCTGTCGACCAACGATTCCCTATTCCACATCGTGCAGCAATTCGACGGGACACTGGACTGCGGCCAGACCATCACCGAAGGCAGCGGCACCACCGTCCCCTTGGCGGAAGTCACCCGGCTGGACAACACCGACGGGTCGGCCTGTGTGCCCAAGCCCTACAACCTGGACGCAACTGCGGCGCCCTTCGAGGAAGTCTCGTTCGCTCCTTCCGGACCAGCCCAATCCGCGGCCTATCTGGTGACGATCACGTTCTTGCCAACCACGGCCGAGGCAGACGGGCTCCATACGGGCATCGACTACGACAAGGACGGGTCCGGTGCGTTCGTGCCGGTTCAGTGGTGCGAGGCCGTGCAGACCAATGCATCGGGAGCCGTGATCGGGGCGACGCTGCCCGCCGGTGAGACGTATTGCATCGTGTCGGAGACCACATCGGTCACCGGCACCGGCAATACCCAGACTGAGTGGTTCCTCTTCGGAGAAGACGATCCGAATTTCCGGCCGCATTGACATCACACCTGGATCCCGAGGCGGCCCGCCAGCCGGCTGATCTCGGGGTCAGATAGAACGTGCCTTTCACCGGCGTCGTGCATCCGCGCCGCCAACTCGCGACACTCGAATTGTTCGTGCAACAAGCCGTGGGCGGTCGCCAGCTCGAGTGCTCGATCGAGACGCCGGCGAGCCACGGCCGCCCGGCCGCGGCTGATGTCCAGTTCTGCCTGCAGTCGTGCAATGGTGGTTGTGACCACGACGTCGTCGGCGCCGGCGCCGTCTTCAGCCTCGCGGAGCAATGCTCCGGCCCGGCCGAGTTGGCCCGCGTCGACGAGCGCGTGCGCCAGGTGGAGGGCCGCCTCGACCGCTGCGAAAACCTGCCCCTCGCGTCGTGCCCGGCCACGCACCGCTTCCAGCGCAGAGATGGCGGCGGCCTGCTCGCCCAAGCCCCGGAGAGCCCGAGCCAGCTGAATCTCGGCGAAGAGCGTGTCGTTGGCGCTCCCCGCCGCCTGGAGGGTGCGAACCGCCGACACGAGCAGTTGGCGGGCATCCTCGAACCGGCGCTGGTTGACCATGACCTCGCCGATGTTGCTCGATGCAACCGCTGCGCCCGTCTCGTTGCCGGCACGCTCGAATGCGGACCGGCTCGCTTCATAGGCCTCGATGGCGTCGTCCCACCGACCGTCGAAATATGCCTCGGCCCCGACTGCGTTGGTGGTGTGGGCCGTCCCATCGAGATCGGCCAGCTCATCGTAAATCTCCATCGCGACGCGGGCATGGTCGCCGGCGTCGGGAAGCCCCTGCATGATCGAGGCCCAATGGAGCACGCTGTGGGCCCGCGCCAGCGCCTTGTCGTCGCGTCCCCTCTTGGCGAGCCCTACCACCTCGCTGCCGACCTCGAGCGCAAGTGCCGAATTCCACTGCGCCTGCCGGACGCTGGCTCGGATGGAGAGGAGTTGACACCTCACCGACTCGGCTTCGTCGCCGGCTGCGTCAGCGATGAGCCCCAGGCCGCGAGAAATGTCGGCCAGCGCGGCCGGATAGGCACCGATCCGCATCCTGGCCAGTGCCCGGTCAACGTGTATCCGAGCAACGGCGACCCCGTCGGCGCGGAAGAGGCGGGATGCCCGCCGCAGGGCGGCGAGGGAATCTTCGAACCGGCCCGCTTGTTCATACACCACACCGAGCGCCCACCACACCTCTGCCCGGGCCGCATCGTCGACCGCGGCCAGTCGCCTCGCCGCCTCCAACCCCCTTCGGTAATGCTGGGCGGCATCGTCGTTGGCGTGGGCCGCCCGCGCATGGTGCCCAGCCATCACCGAATAGCGCCAAGCGTTGACGTCGTCGCCGGCGGCTGCGTAATGGAGCGCCAGAGTTGGTGAGGCCTCTTCTGTGGCTCCCGCCGAGTATTCCTCCACCACCTCGGCGGCGTAGGAGTGCAAGCGACGCCGGCGGGCGAAGGGGAGACCGGCGTAGGCCACGTCGCGGACCAGGGCGTTACGGAACCAGAGTCGCCCGCGTCCGTCATCCCGGAGGAACGGAGTCAGAGCGTCTGGCACCATTCGAAGAGCATCACCCCCGTCGCGCTGCAGCAGGGCGGCCAGTCCGGCCACGGGAAAACTGCGGCCGAGCACGCTGGCCGTCCGCAGGATGCGCCGAGACCCATGGTCGAGGGCGTCGATCTGAATCGTGACGATCGCATCGATCGCCTCGGGGAGGCCGGCTGCGTCGGGATCCACTGTGACCGCCCGGAGCATCTCCTCTAGGAACAGAGGATTGCCGGCGGCCCGTGTCACGAGCTCTTGGATGTCGTGCGGACGCAGTGGCGCGTGTTCTGTTGCCGACTCGACCATCGCAGCGGCGTCGGCATCCGACAGGGGCGCCAGCTCGATGAGATGATGGCTGAACTGCGGTGGTCGGCGCCCGGTGCCTACAACCAGCCAGGGGTGATCCGATGCTGCGGCCGCCAGGCGCTGGACGAGCTGGTCGGTCGCATCATCCAGCCAATGGACGTCTTCCACGCGGAGCAGCAAGGGGCCGGGCCGGAGTTTCTCGAGTAACGCGATGATGACGTCGGCCGTACGTGCAACACGAAACCGCGGCGCGATGACTGCTGAGTCGGGCGTCTCATCCATTGGTACGTGGGCCGCGGCAGCGATCAGGGGCGCCAGGCCGGCGAGGTCCGGACGAACCGCCGCAATCGCTTCGCGGATTTCGGCGGCCATGCGATCTGGCTGAGCCCGTTCAACGCCCAGCAGAGCGCGGAGCGAATCACGGATGGCGCGATATGGAGCATCTTGGCCGTATGGCTCTGAAATGATGTCGAACACGGTGAGTTGTGTCCGGCCCGCCACTTCGGCGAGGAGCCGGGTCTTGCCTATACCTCGCTCCCCCACCACTCCGAACACCGCGCCGGTCGACCCCGGCCCGGGCGCCGCCGCGCAGATCGCGTCGAGCTCGGACCTTCGCCCGACAAACCGCACGTCGCCGGCCGCCTCGGGTCGCACCCCCCGCTCGCCTCCTACCCGAAACGGGGTGATTGGTGCCTCGAGTCCTTTCAGCGCCATGGGCTCGAGCCGCTTTGTCTGGAACAGCGGTCGCGCACGGCTGAGGACGGCCGCTGTGGTCAAGAGCGATCCGGTCGGCGCGGCCGCAGCCAGGCGGGCTGCAATGTTCACGGTCCGGCCAATCACCGTGTAGGTCCTCCGATAGGAGAGACCCACGTCTCCGGCAAACACGTGGCCTCGCGCCACACCCGCACGAACACCCAGGGAACCGACGTCGTCGATGATGCTGCGGACCGTCCGCAGCATCTGGCCGTCCGGATCCTCTCCGGCGGCCGGAACGCCGGTGGCGAGGATGATCTTGCCACCGTCCCGATCGACATCTGTCGCCAGAAAGGTCGCGCCTTCTTCCCGAGCATGCTCCTGCACCGAACCGACAATCCGCTGAAGATGATCTGCCAGCGCCCCTGGTCCCTCGCGCTCCAACAATTGGCTGAGCCCTGTGAACGAGACGAACGCAGCGACGGCCTGGCGGTGGTCGGGATCGGGCGGGCCGTGCTCCAGATGCTCACGCAGCGCGATTGGGATGCACTTGCGCACCATTGCGTCGTCTACCCTGCGGCGGGCGGTCCACCCGGTCTCGGCTCCGCGAGCCGACCTCCAACGCAGCAGGAGTCCGTCACCGTCCGACGGCCGGGTTGCCGACGCCGGCAGGGCGAGCGCGGTCTGTTGCGAGACCATGATCTGACCGGGGCTGGCCTGCTTCTCCAAGCGTGCCACCGAGTCGGCGCCGGGTCCGGCCACGATCAGCTCGTGGTGAATCGAGCCGGGGCGGAAGAGGTGGACGGGCCCGCTGTACACGCCCGCAGTGAGCCGCAGGTCGGCCGAACCGAGATGCTGCCTGGTGGCAGTGCTCGAGCGCAGGGCACCGCGCATCTCAACTGCAGCATCTGCGGCCTGTCGGGCATGGTCTTTGTCCCGGAACAACAGCAGCAGAGCGTCGCCGCCGAACTTGACCAGCGCTCCGCCTCGGTTGTAGACGGTGCGCAGCATGTCGCCGAACACGGCATTCAGGACATCGGTGAGCTGCTCCGCACCAATCCTGCCTCGTCGGGCCAGCCGCTCGGACAGCGGGGTGAAGCCCGATATGTCGACGAGGACGAGGCTGCCGTCGATCTCCTGATGGTGGCTCGTCCCGGCATCGAACTCCCACTCGGCAAGCACACGAGGTACGTATCGAACGAAAGCTTCGGCGGGTATTTGCGCCATCCCCGCACTGGCGTCGAGCTGCATCCCGTCTCCTCTAGCCCGGGGTCTACCACATTCTCCTCCAGCCCGGTCGAGACGAGCCGCTCGGCTCGCGACGGGCCGCAGCCCGATCGGGCATACTGCAGACGTGAGCGTCAACAACGTGCTCGGTGGCCGGCTCGAGTCATGTGGAACAGATCCACTGACCGGTTTCTATCGCGACGGAGCCTGCAATACGGGACCGGAGGACATCGGGAGCCACACGATCTGTGCGGTCGTGACGCAGGAGTTCCTCGAGCACCAGCTCAGCATTGGCAACGACCTCACCACCCCCATGCCGGCGTACCGCTTTCCGGGGGTCTCGCCGGGCGACCGCTGGTGCGTCACCGCCGTCAACTGGCTGCGCGCCCATCTCGATGGCGTCGCCGCGCCGGTAGTGCTGGCCGCAACGCACGAGGGCGCACTGGAGATCGTGCCGCTCGACGTGCTAAAGCTCTATGCGGTCGATGTGCCGGCCGACCCCGGCGCGCTGAACGACTGACCGGCCGCCGGTCAGGTTTGATCAAGACGTTTGGGCACCAAGTCGAACACCTGCGCCGGCGACAGACCCAAACGCCCGGCCCGAACAACGAGATCATCGATCACATCGGCTAAACCAGCCTGGCGACGTCCAGGTCCGGCGACACGCGCGTTCCCCGCCCGACCCGCGCCTGCAGCCACCAGGACGCCAACCACCGGAGCACGACGCCGATTGCAGCGACGCCGAGAGCCATGATGCGCATCACAGCCGAGGCCGGGGTCCTGCCCAACCATACGACCGTGTGGCCCGCTGCCAGGTCGTAGCAGGGGCGGCGCTGGAGCCGGTGCGCTCGTCACCGGCACAGGGTGTGGAGGTCCCGCCACATGCCCAGAACCCAGCCGGCCAGACCCGCCGCAACGGCAACGATGACGGCCCATCCGGGCAGCTGCGGAGCGGCCGCCGTGTCGAACTGGGCGGCAGTGAGCCCGGCGACCAGCGCCGCGACGAACGAGACGATTCCGAG
>JBFGLM010000052.1:0-30537 GCA_041576165.1 Acidimicrobiia bacterium | reverse complement strand
GCCAAATCCGATCGCCGTGACCGGCGGGCAGCCGCCTCCGAACGACTCGTCGTCGCCCTGGACGTACTTGCCGTCCCACGTGAAGCGAGCGGTGTGCCAGAAGTCGACCGCGATCTCCGTGTCGGCCGGGTCGCCGGTTGCGCCGTTCAAATCAACCGAGTCGTCGAAGACCCAGACCGGATTCGCCGTGTCCGGAATCCCGTTGGCGTCGATCTCCCACACCTGGAGCTGTTCGGCACACGCCCCCGCCGCCAACCCGACACCCAGGTGTACGCCGACGTCGTGGCATGCTCGCAGCGGGTCGAAGAACCCGAGCCCGTGCTCTGCAGGGTCGAAGGCGTTGTCCGGATCACCCGGGTAGTTGATCGGTGGCTCTGCGATCTCGACCGCGGTGACCAGACCCAGCGGGTCGCCGCCGTCCCACGACACTTCGACGACCTGGATCACACCATGGAGCGGGTCGCGATCGTGGTGGATGGGTTGTCCTTCAGCCGGCTGGCCGCACGTCGGACCCGGCCTCAGCGAGTACGACGAGTTGTACAGCAAGAGACGGTTCTCGCCCGGCCGTGGCACCAAGGTGTGGGTATGGGACCCACAATCCTGGTAGACCGCCCCGATCTGGAACGGATTCGCGGGATCGCTGATGTCGAAGATGCGAATACCCTCCCAGCCGTCCGGATCGCGGGCGTCCGCCGCAACAGCGGCACCGCACTCTGGACCGGTCAGGACCGCGTCGACTGACAAGAACAAGATGTCGGCCCCGCCATCGTTATCACGATCCCAGACGGACACGTCATTCTGAGGACCCGGGCAGGAGACGTCGGCCACCAACGTCGGGTTCGCCGGATCGGACACGTCGAAGACCCGGAAGCCGCCGTAGTTCCCGACGTAGGCCAGGTCACCCCAGAAGGCAATATCGGAGTTGGTGAACCCCCCGTCGTTGGGAGATTCGAATAACAAATCCATCTTCTTATCGGCTGCTGTCGATTGATCGGCGCTCGCCGGTGCTGTCGCCGCCGCCACCAGGCCGACAGCAAGAACCGCAAAGACGAGCCCCCGTCTGATCGTGCTCATGATTCCTTCCTCTCCACTCTCCCGCGCGACTCAAACCATCCAGAAGGCGAGCGGGGATCTATCAGGCGGAGCTCCGCACCTGACCGATCACGACATCGCCCTAGTCGGGCGTCACCGTCCTCCACTCCCCTTCAACTCGTCCGACCTCGGCCGGAGCCACAACTCCGCCACGGCCCGAACGCTACAGGACCCCGCACGGGTGTGCAGCCGATTTGGGGACCTCTGTCCGCGGGCGGCTCCCCCACAGGAGATCAGAGCTCGCTCCGACGCTGAAGCTCACCAAAGTCCGACCCGATCACCTTCGTCAGCTCTATCGGGAACTCCAGGAGTCCGGCTCGCGAACTGGCAAGCGCTCGCTCCAAAGTCCGTTCGTAACGTCGCCAGGATGATGCACCGGGCCCTTCACGATGCTCATGAGCTGGACCAATCGCCCGAAACCCGGCCACGGCAGCCAAGGGTCCACGCATCGCCAGAACACGTCGCCCGAGACCGCTCATCGCAGCGCCTCCCGCACCCTGGTTATGTCGCCGAGTGGGAAATCGGACGGTTCGTCTCCGAATACCTGGACGCAGACATGGTCCGCTCCAGCTTTCTGGTGGGCCCGCACCCGCTCGGCGACGGCGGAGACATCGCCCCAAGCGACAATGGCGTCCACCAGGGCGTCACTTCCGCCGTCTGCCAAGTCATAGTCACCCCAACCGAGCCGACGGAGGTTGTTGGTGTAGTTGTCGAGGTCGAGGTAACGGGCCATGTGGGTCCGGGCGATCTGGCGAGCCGCGTCCGGAGCTGCCCGCAGGACCACGGCCTGCTCAGGTGCCAGCAGCGGCCCGTAGCCCATGACCTCCCGTGCCATCCGAGTGTGCTCTACAGGCACGAAATACGGGTGGGCACCGGCGGTCCGATTGGCCGCGAGCTGTAGCATCTTCGGTCCCAGTGCCCCGATCACGACGGGAACCGGAGCTTTGGGATCGGGTCCCGAGTACGCTGCCGCTTCCATGGCGTCTAGGTACTCTCGCATGGTGGCGAGAGGCCGGTCGTAGCGGTGCCCACGACGATTCACGGTTGGGGCATGGCTGATCCCGATCCCGAGCAGAAAGCGGCCTCCGAAAGCCTCCGCGAGCGTGCGTGCCCCGTTGGCCATCGCCATCGCATCCCGCGACCAGATGTTGGCGATTCCGGTCGCCACGACGATCCGCTCGGTGGCGGCGAGGAGCATCGCGGCGTGGGCGAATGCTTCTTTGCCCGTCGACTCTGGGATCCACAACGCCCCAAAGCCGAGGTCCTCGATCTCGCGGGCCGCGCTCCGTGCGTCCGGCCCCGACAAAGCACCTAGTTGGGCGCCGCCGCTCCACAGTCCGAGTGTGCCCAGATTGGCCGCCCCAAGACGATCCAGCACTCCCGTCACGACAGCTCCTCCGGTAACACGGGGACCCGGTAGTCCTCGTGGATCTCCTGCATCAAGTCGACGACGCGGTACGAGTGCTGGATCGACATTTCAGTGTCAGGATGGTCGAGCCGGATGCCCCAGTTCTCGCCGTAGCGCATCGTCTTGTCGAGGGATGCGTAGGAGCCACAGAACAGGGCGAATCCCTCGTCTGGGAGATCGACCCGCTCGGCCACCTGCCCGAGGAGATCGTGGGGGCGAGTGAAGACATCCACCCCGACGGTCGAGTAGGGGCTTCCGTCGATCTCACAGCTGAGCACGCACTCGTCCCACCGGGCGGCGACGTCCTCCCATCGCCAGATCCGGGGCGCCATCACGTTGGGACACGACTGCTTCGACCACGGTATCGAGATGGTCTCCAGCGCCCGGTCGGTGTGGTCCGATCCCACCCCGACATAGAGCTCGTTTTCGACCTGGAGCAGCACCACCTCAGCCTCGCCCGACGTCCGGTGGTGGAGCACGTCGATCTCGTCGTCCGTGACGAGCTGCGCCGCGGCCACCGGGTAGATGCGGGGTGAGGGCACGTTGAACGCGATCGAGATCCCGATCTTGGCGACCTCCTCCTGGTGGGCCCTGGCGGCCTCAGGGTCACGCGTGGCTGATCCGGTGTTGTAGACCCGCGCGACGGGAAGCTCCACCCTCTCGTTCCGTCCACCCGGTCGTGCGACTTCGAACCGGATCGTCTTTGTCATGTCGGTTCCTCTCGGGTCGGCGTCGAGTGACGGCGGTGATCTACAAACCGGGTCGACCGGTCCGTCTCGATGCGGAGGCTTGCCGGATCGTGGACAATCCCGCCGGCGACAACGATCTGAACATGGTCGAGAGCGTAGGAATCGGCCAGCGGATCGGATCCCAGTACCACCAAATCCGCCATCTTGCCCGGTTCCACAGTCCCGAGTCGGGTGCCGAGACCCAGAGCCGAAGCAGGAACCGACGTGCAGGCCAGCAGACTGCCCATCGGGCTCATACCCGCCTCCCGCAACATGGCGACGTCCTCGGCGTACCAGCCGGTGCTGTCGGTGCCGATGACGATCTTCACCCCGCCGGCCACGGCGATACGAAGCGACTCGGCGTGGGGAGCGACGAGGGCGTCGTGGGCATCGGCCCACGCCCCGCCCCGCCCGAAGAGCGGGTTCATCGTCTGGCGCTGATAGGCACTTGCCGTGGGACAGAAGAAAGCCCCGGCCTCCACGATGCGCGCCGCGAGGGCCTCGTCCAGATAGGTTCCGTGGTGCAGAATGTCGACTCCGGCATCGAGCACGTTCCCGATCGCCTCGGTTCCCATCACGTGGGAGGTGGTGAGCTTCCCCCAGCGGCGGGCTTCGCTGAAGGCGGCCTGGATTTCATCGGGACCCATCTCGGCCCGAGTCTGTTCGTGGCCCGGCATGCAGTAGGGGTCATGGCTCGCCATCACCTTCACGAAGTCGGCACCATCCCGGAAGTTGGCCCGGACCGCCGCCCGCACCGCGTCCGGCCCGTCGGCCTCCCTGCACAACACGCCGGACCCGGTGGCGTGCCCGCCCGTGACGGAAATTGGTGTCCCGGCCGCCATCACCCGGGGTCCGATCACGTCTCCGGCGGCAATGAGATCACGCATGGTGGCCGCGACGCGATAGGGCGATGCCATATCGCACACTGTCGTCCACCCGCGCGACAGACCGTTCAGCGCATTGCGCACTGCCGTCGTCGCAGTGAGGATTCGGTCGCCGATCATCTTGGACGGCTGCCCGACGATCTCCCGATACGCGAGGTGCTCGTGCATGTTGAAGAGCCCGGGGAGCACGAATCCGCCCGCGGCATCGATCTCGTGGTAGTTGCCGTCGGCCCGATCGATCGAGTCGGCCGGACCTGCTGCGACGATCGTCCCATCCTCGACCACCACCACGGCGTTCTCTGTCGGATCCCTTCCGGTGCCATCGATGAGGACGGCTCCCGTGATCACGAGATTCATTCAGGTTCCTCCTTCGGGGATTACTCCGCGGAACCGGGCTCGCCGCTCTTTGGATCTGCGTTCGACTCCGCGGCCGCCCGGTCCGGTCCTGGGGAGGCCCCGATCGGCAGGCGCGCTTGGAGGGGACCGCTGGTAACTCGGATGCACCGGACGCGACGATCCGTAGCAGTAGATTCGAGTGGCACCCGCTCCTGTGAGCACTCCGGGATCTCGATGGGGCAGCGACCGGCCAGGACGCAACCCGTGGCCAACTCGGTGTTGCTGGGGATGCTGCCCTCGAGCGGAAAGTGCTCCTGGTGCTCGGTGGGATTGACGGACAGGGCGGCCGACAATAGCGCCGCCGTGTAGGGATGCTGCGGGTCGTCTATGACGTCATCGGTGTTGCCCGATTCAACGATCTGGCCGCGGTACATCACCGCAACGCGGTCGCTGAAGTACTCGACGGTGGAGATGTCGTGTGAGATGAACAGATAGGCGAGGTTGAACTCGTTTTGGAGTTCGCCAAGAAGATTCAGGATCTGGGCGCGAACAGACAGGTCCAGCGATGAGGTGGGCTCGTCGAGCACGATGAACGACGGTCGGGTGACTACTGCGCGGGCGATACCAACTCGCTGCTGCTGTCCTCCCGAAAGCGCCGCCGGGAACCGGTCGGCGAACTCGGCGTCGAGGTGGACCGCCTCGAACGTCTCGAGCACGCGCTCTCTGCGTTCACCCTTGCTCAGCGTCTTGTTGTGGACAACGAGGGGCTCCTCGACGATGGCACCGATTCGCATGCGAGGGTTCAAGGACTCGTAGGGCTCTTGGAAGACAACCTGCATTCGTGATCGCGTCGCCCGCAGCTCTGAGCTGGATATGCCGTTGATGTTGCGACCTTCGAACTCGACGGTGCCGGCATCGGGATCGATCAGCCCGAGCACGAGACGTCCGACGGTGGACTTGCCCGAGCCGCTCTCCCCGATCAACGCCAGCGTTTCGCCCGGAGAGATCTCGAACGACACCTCGTCGACCGCATACACCGGCGGACCACCGTCCCGGCGGAACGTCTTGTCGACGCCTTCAACCCGAACCAATGGAGGCAAGCTCCGGCACCTCCTCGTGAACGTTTAGGTGACAGGCCACCGCCCGCCCGTCCCCGATAGGCCGGAGAGCAGGTACCTCGTCGAGGCAGCGGTCGAACGCGAACCGACACCGGGTTTTGTAGGGACACCCGGTGGGATAGTTGATGAGATCGGGAACCCGGCCCCGCAGATTGCGCAGAGACGCACCTCGGCGCGGAATCGCTTCGAGCAGGTCGAGCGTATAAGGCATCAGCGGGCGGGTGAACACCTCTGCAACGGGACCCGCCTCCACCACCTTCCCTGCATACATCACCACCACCTGGTCGCAGTACTGGGCCACAACACCGAGGTCATGAGTCACCAGCAGCATCGACCGATCATCCTGCTTGACCAAGCCGCTGATCAGGTCCAGGATCTGCCGCTGCACCGTAACGTCGAGTGCTGTCGTCGGCTCGTCGGCGATCACCAAGGCGGGATCCAGTGAGAGTGCGAGGGCGATCACCACCCGCTGCGCCATCCCGCCCGAGAGCTCGTGAGCGTAGCCGTCGAGGACCCGCTCGGGACCCGCGATGCCGACCGAACGGAGCATCGATAGTCCCAACTCGTAGGTCTCTTCGCGGCTCGCCGATCGATGCGAGTTGACAACGTTGTGGAACTGGCGGCGGATGTTCAGAATCGGGTTGAGCGATCCGAAGGGATTCTGGGCAACAAAGCCGATCTGAGCTCCTCGGATCTTGCGAAGGTCTCGCCGTGACAGCTGCAGCAGGTCGTGATCGCCCATCTCGGCTGAGCCACCGACCACTCGCCCCGGCGAGCGGATTAGGCCCATGATCGAGCGAACAGTAGCCGACTTGCCACAACCGCTCTCGCCCACAATGCCGACGATATCGCCCCGCCCGACAGTGAACGAGACGTCGTTGACCGCGTGCACCACGCCGCGCCTAGTGACGAATTCCGTCGTCAATCCGGCCACCCGCAAGGCTGGGGCGTCGGTCGCGGCGGAACGTCCGTCATGCTGGGCCGTCATCTACCGCTCCGGTCGAAGAAAGCGTCGAGTGAGTCGGCCACCATGTTGAAGCTGGCAACAGCCAGCAGCACCCCTAGCCCGGGGAAGGTGACTACCCACCATTCGCCGGTGGCCATCTGGCGGGCCCCTGCTTGGATCATGGCGCCCCATGACGCATCGGGTGGCGTGACCCCGATACCGAGGAAACTGAGCGATGCGATAACGATCAGTGCGTGGGCCGTCGCCAACGAGGTCTGCACCATGGTGATGCCAACGACGTTGGGCAGCATGTGGCGAAACATCATTCGGGTGCGAGAACAGCCCACTGCCTCTGCAGCCTCCATGAAACGGCTCTCTCGCAGCGACAGCGCTTCGCTGCGAACCAGTCGCATGAAGCGCGGCACGTTGATGATGAGGATGGCGAAAACAACATTGCGAAGCTCATTGCCGGTGACGGTCACCAGCGCGACCGACAGCACTATGAGGGGGAACGCTTGGAACACGTCCAAGGCCCGCATGATGCGCTCTCCGGCCTTGCCCTTGGCGCTCGCCACCAGGCCGAGAGGGACACCGACGACAAGGGACACAAGGGCGCCTATCAGAGCAAGCGGAATGTCCCGCTGGGCGGCATCGATGGTCCGCGAGAAGATGTCGAAGCCGATGACGTCTGTGCCGAACCAGTGGGCGGCGGACGGGGCCTGCAGGATCTCGAACACGTTGGGTTCGATCGGGTCGTACGGGAGTGGGGCGAAGAACCCGGCCAGCACCAAACCGACGATGATGAATCCGCCCACCAGGATGCCCGGGTAGCGACGCAACCGATCCCAGGTAGCCCGCAACCCACCGATTTGGGGTCCGGGAGAAGCAAGGGTGGCCGTGGTCTCGGTATCAGTCATAGGTCACCCGGGGGTCGAGGAAGAGCACTATCAAGTCGAGTACCAGATAGACCGTCAGGGTGATGATCCCGGTGATGATGATGAACCCTTGGATCGCAGGCGCGTCCACGTCCAGCATGGCCCGCAACGCCCACTCGCCAACGCCCCTCCAGGAGAACACGATCTCCACGATCGCCGCTCCTCCGACCAAAGCCCCAAAGAGGATGAGGCCGTAGGTGAGGATGGGCGTCCGCGCCTGCAAGAAGGCGTATCGGATGACCTTCCGCTCCGGCAGTCCGGAGGCTCGGGCGAACTCGACCTGAGCAGACACAAGTGCCTGGGCCATGGTGTTACGCGTCGTCTTCCCCAAGTAAGCGGCATAGACAAAGCCGAGGGTGATCGCCGGCATCAGCATGTGGTGCAGCACGGTTACAAACCGGGACCAGTTGCCGCTGAACAGGCTGCTGAAAAGCAGCCAACCCCCACCGCCGGCGCCGCCGACCCCGGTTTCGGTGAGCGGGAGTCGGCCGACCGGGGGCGGCGCCCACCCCCATAAGTAGAACATGAAGTAGATGAGGAGCAGTGCGAGCAAGAACGGTGGGGTCGACTGGAACACTGTGATGGTGAGGCGGGCGAAGCGGTCCGGCAGCCGCCCCCGAAAGTAGGCCCCCACTGTGCCAACGAGGATCCCGATGACGCTCGCCAGTATGAGCCCGACCACGAGCAGCTCGATCGTGTTGGGCAGGAAGCGGGCTATCTCTGAGGTGATCTCGCGTCCCGAGAAGAACGACGTCCCCAGATCGCCCTGCACAACTCGACCGAGGTAGTGGACGTATCGAACCCAAACGGCCTCGTCGAGCTCGAGCTCTTCTCTGACCTGCTGCAGGCTTTCCTCGGTGGCGAACTCGCCGAGAATAGCCACCGCAGGGTCCCCGGGCAGCAGCTCGATGATGCCGAACGAGAGCGTGATCACGATGAACAGCGAGACCGGGATCATCACGATCCGCTTCGCTAGGAACCCCGTGAATCGCTTCATTCCGTGTGAGTCCCGATCCCTCGGCCGTCTAGAGGCTGAGCGTAGATGGCGCGTACGGGTCCCGCACGTAGGCCTCGCAATCGACAGAAGAGGCGGATCGCTCCGGCCGGGGTGTCGGCCCCGGCCGGAACGGGTATTCCGCCGTCGATCACTGCTTGATCAGGTTGAACACCATCACCTCGCCGTGGGCCGGTGCAATGTAGTTCGTGATGTTCGATCGGAACGCATGCAGGTAGGTCGGTTCGACCATATACACCATGGGGATGTCCGTGACGATCAGGTCGGAAAGCTCCTCTAGGAGCGCTTCGCGGTCGGGGCCGGGCGGGGTCTGCTCGATCTGCTTGATGAGCGTGTCGTACTGACTGCTCTCGTAGTCGTGAGAGTTGTTGTTCGACTGCGATTGGTTATACAGGTTCCCCGAGTAATAGGGGTCGGCAATCGCTGGGGGCTCCAGGTACATCATCGCGGCATACCTACCCTCGGTGAACTGCTGCCTGAAATCGCTCCCCGAAGCCACCACATCAAAGGTGGTGTTGATGCCGACGTCGCGCAACATGTTTTGTACGAGGATCGACGCCTGCTCCACGTGCGCGCCGGGTCGCGTCGTGCTGTACGTCAGAGTCACATCGAAGCCGTTCGGATAGCCGGCATCGGCCAGCAGTTGCCGCGCTTCGTCTGGATCGTACTCGTACACCAGCTCCGGACTACCGATGTCGTAAACCGCAGAGAGCCCTGTCGTGGACGGAATGGCGGCGAAGTTGAGATAGGCGCCGGCAACGAGCGTTTCGCGGTCGATTGCCTTCGACACGGCCTGGCGGACCCGGACATCGGCGAATCGCTCGTCGTTCAGGTTGAGCACGAGAGGCTCACGGTTGGGTGATTGGCACGACTTCACCGTGACGTTCGGATCGTCCTGGAGCGCCAGGTACTGGTCGAACTGGAGTCGGTTGACGTAGTCGACGTCGCCCGACTGCAGCAGCTGGAATCGAGTCGAGGCCTCGGGAATCGCCCGGAGGATGAAGCGGTCAACGTTTCCGATACCGTCGTTGTTCCAGTAGTTCGGATTACGTACGTATACGACCTCGTTGCCGGGATCGAAGCTCTCGATCATCCACGGCCCGAAGTTCGGGAAGTTGAGCTCGATGAACTCCTTGGCCCAGGGATCCTCGGCCGTGATGTGCGGCTCCAACGCGGTCGTATCCCAGATCTGGAATTGGTGGTATGTGAACAACGCCGCGTCGATCGCCGTCGGGTCGGCGATATTCACTTTGATCGTGTAGTCGTCGACAATCTCGTACGGACTGTCACCCGGGATCACCGGGTCACCCTCGTCAGGACCCACGAAGTGTGATGCCCGGTAAGCCAGGAACCGGACGACCCGGCCCTCGGCCAGACCGCGGTCAAGGCTCCACTTGACGTCCTCGGAGGTCATCTCGTTCCCATCTGGGCTCAGGACGCCTTGACGAAGGAAGAAGGTGAGCTCGGTCCGGTCATCGTTCCACTCCCACGACTCGGCCAGCTCGCCGCGGATGGCGTCGACGCCGGCCAGTGCGGTACAGCCGTCATCGGCCAATCCCGCCACCTGTGCGTCGTACAGAACCAGGTTCGAGGCCAGTTCGTAGTGAGTCCAACGTTGCGGATCCCCCTGGGGATTCGCCTGGTTGTCGAAACTAGTCGGTAGGCCGGGCACCGCCATCACAAATGTGGCGCCCTCGGCCGGGGGTGCAGCGGTGGTGGTCGTATCGTCACCACCGGGTGCAGCCGTAGTGGTCGTATCGTCCCCAGCCGGTGCAGCGGTGGTGGTCGCGGCTGCGCTGGTGGTCGTCGTGTCGTCGGCGTCGTCGCTGCAAGCGGAGGCCACGAGAGCGAGACCCAACAGGATCACCGACAGGTGTCGCAGACTGCGCGATGGGCGCGATAGATGGCGGGGGCGTTTCGGGTGCACGTGTCCTCCCTCGATTAGATCATGTTCAAAGCGGCCGAGACAGATGTCCACGATACGAACGCTTGCCCGTTCGCTGCTAATCGAACATACCGTTGAGCGAGTCACAGCGTCAAACGCGTCGAGACTCATCCGGCTTGTGGTCGGCGGGTTGGGCGACGCCGAGTCGCACAGCCGCGGCGTCGGCGGCGATCGACGCCTGGCTGGCGACGGCAGACCGCGACAACCCGAACAACGGAGTGCCCACGGTAACGGTGCATTCGATCGGATCGATCCCCGTCGCCCGAGCAGTGTCGACGGCGAGTCTCTCCAGCTCGGCGGTGAGGATCGCCACCGCCGGGACACCCAGGCGACGGGCGGATGCGACGTCGCGCACACTGCGCGACGAGCAGGTGCCTCAGTCGCCTGCCGCGATCACGATCGCCCTGTAGACGGCGGCCATCGCCGAAGCCCAGGCTTCGGGACCCGGGGAGTCGACCCCATGGCTCCGGCGCACACGTTCTGTCCGGATCGATCGATCCCCCCGACGGATTGAGTAATCGACAGCGTCGAGGATTCCATCCCCCCACTCCGCTGATGGGTTCAGCATCGCGTCGGCCAGGGCGACCGGACCCGGACCCACTGGGCGGAGAGCCTCCTCGGGCGACGGGGCCATAGCCGCAGCCGCTACCGGATCGACGAGCACGATGCGATTCACCCTCCGCTCCCTCCCGCCGCCGGCACTGCAACGCTCACGGTGACTCCCGACCCGAAGATCACTGCCGTGTAGCCGCCGAGCCGCGAGCCCGCCACGGCGGCACGCACCCGTGCCGGATCGTCCACCACGGGCACCGCCCCCTCGGCGAGGGCAGCCAGCGTGATCGCAGATGGCGTACCCTCGAACAGCTCCCCTCCGGCGATGCGCTCTGCGGGTACCAGATGCGCCGGGATCCTGGCTTGCTCGTGGAGATGCCGTGCCAGCGATTCCCGATCGATGCCGGCGCCGTCCAGAACCGAGGCGTGCGTCGGCGACAACACCAGCCAAAGGTCCTGACGGTGCAACGCGTTGTACGTTCCCGGCAGCGCCACGGCAGCCGCCAGCAACTCGAGGAGCACCGCCGACTCGAGGCGGGCCACCTCGGCAATGCAGACCGGGGCATCCGCTGCGTACACCGATACGACCGACTCACTCCTGTCAAAGCCGAAGCTGGTATGGATCGGCGGCCAAGGCGAATCGGCCACGTTCTCGGTCAAGCAGAACGTGAACGATCCGGGATGTCCCAGGGTTGCCGGGTTGAGGCCGCCCGGCCGAGCTCCGGCGATGGAACGGCACACCAGGTTCACCGCCCTGCCGATCGTGGCGTTGGCGCGATTGCCGGCCCCTAGCGCCGAGAACCCGCCATTCATGCCAAGCGCCCCCGCCACCGGACCGCTCACCACCACCATGGGACTGCGCGAGTGGAGAGTCGTGAGGACTCGTTCTAGCTGGAAGGCGGGATCGGCGATGGCGCGGACAGCCGCCTCGACTACGGGAAACGCTTCGGGACGGCATCCTGCCATGACGGCGTTCGCGGCGATCCTTTCGAGCGTGGCCTCTCCCCCGCCGGGGGGCAGCACGGCGACAATCTCTCCTGCGCGGTCGACCGCAGAACCCAGCATGCGTTCGACCCGATCGGGCGTCGGAGGAACGACCGGAAGCCCGTCGGTCCAGTCGCGTTCGAAGCAAGCTTCGATCGGATCATCGGTGTCGAGGTGGATCAACGTCCCGGCCTTCCTTCAGCCCGATCGTATACGTTTGTCCGCCACTCGATCGCGGTCTCGAACGAGGCGATACTCTCAATGTCGAGCGAACCGGAGTCAACATGCTATTCCACCATGTCCACATCAAGAGCCCCGATCCGAGCGCGTCAGCGGACTGGTGGTCGCAGGCTCTCGGTGTCAGCGTCGAGAGCGACGAAGTGCGATCCGAGGGAGATCGATTCGTCCGATGTGTTAGCGACAACGGCGTTCCCATCTTCATCTCGGGCCCCCGCCCGAATGAGCAACTGGCAGCAGAACAGCCGGACTCCCGGTTCGGATTAGAGCACATCGGCTTTCAGAGCGACGACATCACCGCCGACATCGCGCGTCTCGTCGGTATGGGCGCCACTCTTGTCTCCAGCCCGGAACGGCTCGCCAGCGGCAGGACGATCGCTTTCCTGCACACGCCGGACCGAGTGCGAGTCGAACTCATCCAGCTCTGAGATCTGCCGGCGTCCGACCGCGCCGCGCAATCACGTCAGGATGACGAAACGGAGCCCGCCGACTGGTCGCCTACCCGGCGAGAGCCTCGGCGATTGCCTCCAGATTGCGGGCGAGCATTGCACGATCGGTGTCGAATGTGAAGATCCGGGCTCCCCGCTCCCACCAAATGCGGGCCCGTCGTATCCCGTCCTCGGTCAACGGGTGATGCAGGGACACCTGCTTGCCGGCGGACATGGCAGCTTCCACCACCAGTTCCTCGGCGGCGAGGACGGCGGGGTGGAACGGTTCTCCGGGAACACCGAGCGACCTCGCCAGGTCGTTGCGTCCGCTGTGGACCACGCGCAGTCCATCCGTTGCCACGATCGCCTCTCGCCCAGCCAAGCCGGTTGCGTCTTCGATCTGGCCCCCGATCGCGAAAGCGCTTCCCTCCGGAACGACCTCACGAGCAGCGTCGAGCGCGGCAACGACTTCGGACGGCGAATGGACCTCGGGAATCGTGACGATGTCGACGCCGAGAGCGGCCGCGGTGGCGACCTGTTGGGGGTCGTTGGCAACCCGCACCCAGACGGTGAGACCCGCCTCGTGGGCCGCCGCCATCAGGTCCGGAAACCGGCCGCAGTAGTCGTGGTTGAGAGGGTCGAAACGAACGAAATCAAGTCCGGCCGCGGCCAGCATCATGACGACGGCCGTGTCCTGCAGCGTTGCGTAGGTCCCGACGGCCGGCCGGTCAGCTGCGATCAGCTCCCACACTCGACTCGTCATAGCTCCTCCTCCGGATACTCGCGGCGCAACGTAGCGCCGGCGAGCTGATCGCGCGTTCCGCTTCTTCTATTGCTCGGACGGGGTCGGCACGTGGTAGACACACGACCGTGGAAGCAGAGGCGCCGCTGTCGGAATTCGTGCCACTCCCGGGAAGGACGATCCACATAGTGGTTTGGCCGGGAGGCGAGCCCCCGGTCCTATTGCTGCACCCCAACCGGACCAATGCCAGGGTCTGGGACTTCGCCATCGCCGCTTCGGAGGCTCCTAACCGGTACTTGGCGATGGACTACCGGGGCCACGGAAGGTCGGATTATCCATCCGCCGGCTACACGCTCGATCACCATCTGGCCGATGTCGCCGGAGTGGTCGAGCAGGTCGGATTGGATCGCTACGTCCTGGTCGGGGCTGCCACCGGCGGCAACCTTGGATTGCTCCATGCGTCTCGGTTCCCCGCCGAGGTGGCAGGGCTGGTTGTAGCCGACCCGGGCCTCTCACTCGATCCGAAGCGGAGCCGGCGGGCACAACGAGAGATACTCGAGGAGCACACGTTCCCCGATCTTGCGACGGCCCGGGCAAGGTTGCCGCATGGGTCCCGCTGGTCTGAAATGATGCGGGACCACGTCCTCGATCACTCATTTCAGGTGCTCCCCGACGGGTCGATGGTGAGCCGGTTCTACCCGCCCGGAGTGGCCACCACCGAGGCGGCACTCGAGGCGGATATCTGGGACGAGATCCGGGTGCGGTGCCCCACCCTGGTGCTACGAGGAGCGGAGTCACCTACGTTTCCGTCGGATCGGATGGAGCGGCTCGTCTCGATGATCCCGGGCGCCCGCGGTGTCACGGTGGCCGGCGCCGGGCACCGGATCGCCCAGGATGTCCCGGATCGGTTCGCCGCGCTGCTCGACGACTTCTTGTCCGACCTGTCGTGAGTCGGGATTCCGGACGGCCGGTCGACACCACCCGGCTGGTCGTCACCGGGAACTTGTTGACCATCTCCTCCTCGCTACCTGCCTTCCTCACGGGCACTCTGGCGGTGAGTATTCGCCAGGATCTCGACATCAGCGTTGCCACGCTGGGAGTCGCCATCGGGGCTTACTTCCTGGCGATGTCGCTGTTCTCGGCCCCGTTCGGCCGTTACGTGCAGCGGATTGGCTGGCCTCTCGGGATGCGAGCCTCCGCCTTGCTGGTGGCGGCTTCTTTGGCTTCGATCGGATTCCTAGTCGGCTCGCCGGCCGGGCTGGCTGTAGCCCTGGCCGCTTCCGGGCTCAGTCACGCGGTGGGACAGCCTGCGGTCAACTGGGCGCTGTCGTCCAACGTGGACCCGCACCGACAGGCGTTGGTGTTTGCCATGAAGCAGTCGTCGGTGCCGATCGCCATCTTCCTGGCAGGGGTTGCGGTGCCCGCCGTTGCCTTGACGGTGGGATGGCGCTGGGCGTATCGCGGTGCTGCATTGGCAGCGCTGCTGCTGGCGATTGCGGTGCCCGGGGGTAGCCACGGACGGACGGTGGGCCTCTCCCGGCAGCGCGCTCCTCGACCCTCCCGACCGCTGATATTGCTCGGGCTGTCGGGAGCGTTGGGGGCGGCGGCATCCGCCTCGCTGGCCGGGTTCGTCGTGACCTCGTCGGTGGAACGGGGCCTCGCCGAGTCGGCCGCCGGCCGGCTCGTCGCGGTCGGCAGCCTCGCCGGTATCGCCATCCGGATCGGCATCGGCCTGTTGACCGACCGGCGCGACTCGGACGGAACAGGCTTTCTCGCCGCGCTGCTGGCGGTGGGCTCGGTTGGGTTACTCCTCCTCGCCCCCGGCGTGAGCGGCCTGCAGGTCGCAGCTCCCTTGCTGGCCTTCGCCACCGTGTGGGGCTGGCAGGGCGCATATGTCTACGCCATCGTTTACCGGCATCGCGACGCACCGGCAGCCGCCACCGGGTTCGGGCAATCAGTTGCTTCGGCCGGCGGCGCGATCGGGCCCGTTGTGTTCGGCTGGACGGCCGGGGCAGTTTCGTTCACCGTCGCCTGGTTGGTGGCAGCCGTGTGGCTGGTAGGCGCTGCCTTGCTCGCTGGTGCCGGACGGCTTCGGTCGCGACCGGCCGGGTGCTGAACGGAAAGGCCCCGAACCGCTCAGGCGATCCGCAACGGAGCCAGCAGCGGCTCGAGATCGTCCAACTCGTCGAGGCGGCGCACCGCTTCGACTACCGCCATCGCCTGCTCGGCGCCGAGCACCGGGCCGGCAAGGTCGTGGAACTTCGCCTCCAGCTCGGCGGGGCTCAGCGGGTTCTCAGCGTCGCCCTTGGGGACCAAGACACGAGCGGAGGCGGTGCGTCCGTCGGTGGTGTCTATCTCTACTGCGGCACCGAGATAGCGCGGCGCGAGATCCTCCAGCTCCGGATCCTCTGCCAGCTCCATCCGCTCCTGTAGCGAGCGCAGCACCGGGTCCTGCCGTGCTTCGGGCCCCGTCTGGTCGAGCCCCACTTTGCGGTCGCGGATCGCCGCCGCCACCAGGAACGGGACGCTCATCCCGGCGTGGACGAGGTTCTGCGGGAACGGCCTGCCGGTACGTCCCACCATCGAACGGAAGCCGCGGATCCGCACCTGTCTTATGTCATCCGGCCGGATATCGTGCTCTTGCACGATCTGGAGCGTGGCGTCGATGGCGGCGTGCGTGGCGCCGGAGGAGGCGTGGACCTTCTGGCCGATTCGCAGGATCTGCCACTCCTCGCCGAGCCCGCGCACCAGTGCGTCCCAGTCGGCCTCGTCCACCACCACCCGGAGGTAGCCGCCGTGAGCCGCCTCGAGGATCTCCGGTCCGGAGCTATAGCCGGCTTGTGCGTGCAGTGCAGCGAGCACGCCGTTGAGGGAGGCGTTGCCCGACAACGTGTACCAGGCGTCGTAGTAATAGGACGCCCCGGTCAGGCCCGCGGCGGTGTTGCCCGCAAGGCTCAGGGCCCGCAGGTGGACATCGGGATCCTGGATCCCCAGGGCAGACGTGCCGGCGGTGGCCGCCGCGAAGTAGTTGACGCCTCCCCGGGGATGCCAGCCCCGGTTGAGGCTCTCCTTCCCTACCGCCGAGCCGATGCGCATCGCCACTTCGTAACCGGCGACCACGGCCTGCAGTAATCGCCGCCCCGACGCTCCGGAGCGCTCCCCCAGGGCGAACGCCGCCGGGAGGGTGCCTACGCCTGGATGGCCGAGCGACTCCTTCCAGACATCGTCCTGCTGTGGGGTGGATGATCCGAAGACTCCGTTGAGGTATGCCGCCCACGGGGCGGAGGTCGATCGACCTTGGCCGAGGACCGTCGCCTCCGGGACTCCGCCGAACGACGAGACCAGGCCCACCGCGGCTCGGCAATGCTCCCGGCGGGAGCCGGCGACGGCGGCCCCCAAGAAGTCGAGGACACAGCCCCGCGCCTTGGCCGTCACCGCTGCCGGCAGAGAGTCGTACCGGATCCCGGCCACGAATTCAGCGAGGCTCTTGGTCGTCGGTGCCGGATCGGAGCGCCCAGTCATGCCGGCGTCATCGGACGGAGGCGAATCCCGCAGCGCGCCATGTGCAGACTCGCCCTCCTCGTTCCGTCGTGTCTCGCATCGCCGGTCTCATGTCGATTCTACGGACGGGGAGGCGCCCGCCGCCCCTCAGACCTCGCGTCCTGCCAGCTCACCCTCCCAGATAGCGTTGAAGATTCGTCGCGGTGCAAGGCAGTCACCGATGCCGCGCGCGTCGGCGCCGCGCTGCTTCAGCTCCCGCAGCAGGTCGTCGTTCGCCCGGTTCCCGGTCACGAGGACGACCGCGTCGACCGGCTCACGAACCACGATGTCCCCGGTGTGCACGTCGCGCAGCTCAACCCGATCCTCCTCGATGCGGGCGATCTCGTGGTTCGGTGTGAACACAACGTCCATCTTCCTCAGCCGGGCGTGGGTGCTGCCGATGTCGCGGCTATTGGCCAGCCCCGGCGCGATATGTGACAGCCGGGTCACGATCTCGACCGGGTGGCCCCGCTCGGCGAGGTATTCGGCCACCACGACGGCCTGCCGCTCCCCGACGTCGTCGAGGATCAGGCAGGAGCTGGGGACGTCCACCTCGTCGTGCAGGATCTCGAGCGGCGTGTACACGTTCCACTGGTCCGTTCCCTCCACCTGTGAACCGTCTCCCCAGCGGAATGGATGAAGCGCCGTCCAGCCGTCACGGCGCGGCGTCGAGCCCGTGGCAATGACGAAGGCATCAAAGCCTTCAGCAATGAGCGAGTCGGCCGTCGCTTCCACCCCGGTCTCGACCCGGATTTCCGTCTTCTCGATCTGGGATCGCAGCCAATCGACGATGCCGCGCATCTCCCGGTACGAGGTTGCCTTGGCGAGCCAGTTCACCTGGCCACCAAGCTCGTGGTCTCGCTCGTACAGCGTCACGGAGTGGCCACGCTGGGCCGCCACCAACGCCGCCCGCATGCCGGCCGGTCCGCCACCGACGACGGCAATCCGACGCGGGGTGGCGGCCGGGACCAGCGTCCCTACGCCGAGCGCGGCCTCTCTACCTACGGCGGGATTGTGCACACAGGCCAGCGGCGTCTTCACGATTGCCGCCATACACCAGTTGGCGCCCACACATGGCCGAATGTCGTCGTCTCGCTCCTCGAGTGCTTTCCGCGGCCACTCCGGGTCGGCGATCAGCTGCCTGGTCATCCCGATCATGTCCGCCTTGTGCGACGCCAGGATCGACTCGGCCAGCTCTGGCGTTGTGATCCTCCCGACGACGACCACGGGAAGCTCCGGGACGGCTGCCTTGATTTGTGCCGTGGCCGGTACCTGGTAGCCGGGCTGCTCTGGCGTGGCCGGGTAGATCAGCATGCGGTTGAGGTAGGTCCCCTGGCTCACTGAGATGAAGTCGAGCGACCCGGTGTCGGCGAGGCTGCGGGCGATCACGGCCCATTGCGGAGGGCGGAGCCCCCCTTCCATCTCTCCATCGTCGCCGTTGATCCTGATTCCCAGCATACGATCTGGCGGCACCACGGCCCGTACCCGGTCGATTATCTCCATCACGATACGGAGCCGGTTCTCGTACGACCCGCCATAGGCGTCGGTACGGTGGTTGGTCGCCGGCGACAGAAAATTGCCCAACAAGTATCCGTGGGCGAGCGCGTGGATCTCGACGCCGTCCAGATCCCCCTCGACGCACCAGCGGGCCGACGTCTCGTACCCGGCGACGATTTCGGCAATCTCGTCGGTCGTCATCTCATGTGGCATCTCCCGGTACACGACGCCCGGGACCGCGCTCGGGGCCCACACCGGTAGCCGGCTGACCATGCTGTCGGTCTGGCGCCCCCGGTGCCACAGCTGGCCGAGCACCAAGGTGCCGTGGACGCGGACCGCGGCGGCGATCTTGCGATAGTTGGGGACGACGCGCCTATCGAACGCAAAGATCTTCCCCTCGTATGGCTGGGTTGTCGGATGGACCGCCATGGCTTCCATCGTGATCACCCCGACCCCACCCTTGGCCCGCTCGGCGTAATAGGCAACATGGGCGTCGGTGAAGTTGTGGTCCTTGACGAGCTGGGTGCCGTGCCCGGTCATCCACACCCGGTTCCGAGCTGTCTTGGGACCGATGGCGAGGGGGGAGAACAGGGTGGGATACCGCGCAGAGCGAGTCGTGGCGACTTCCGTCTCGGGGGGCTCAGCCATCATGGCCGCTGCCTTCCACCCAGCCACGCCCTTCCTTCGCTTCGGTATACGCCCTGGCGGCGAACTCGACCGCAGGACTCCCGGCCGGTAATCCCGCCAACACGATGGCTTCGAGGACTTCCCGTTCGGTGGCTCCGTATTCCATCGCCATTCGCGTGCTCCACTCGACGCCCTCCCGATCGCCCCTGACTGCCGTCGTGATCCCAACCAGCACCAGGAAACGAGTCTTGAGGTCGAGCGCCCGCGGTTCCGGATCGAAGATGACGTACCCGGCGAGATCGTTGTAACGGCGCAGGATCTCCACGTCCACGTCGGCCATCAGCTCGTGGAGGGGAAGGGTGAAGCCGCGTCGCATTCGGATCTCGTCGAGAACCTGCTCGCGCGCCGCAGCCTGATCCTGCATGTCTCCTCTGTCGGTCATGGTCTTCCCTTGCTCTCGATATGTGTGCGTCGTTTGGTTGGATTCAGCCGCCCGGCGGGCGATCGACGGCTGCGACGATGTCGGAACCCAGAATCGCCTTCACCCCCCGGGGGGGTCCTTCGCCACCGTGCTCTCCTTTTCTCGCGTCTTGTCTGCATGGATTTGGTGCCTCGAGGAGGTGCGGCGTGTACGAGGGCCGGCATGCGGTGCCAAGGGCAAGCATGTCGAGCCGAGAGGGCCATCACGGCAGGCCCGCTGCCGCAGCCACCGCCGCATAGCCTCTGATGGGAAACTCGTCCCGGCGCTTGGTGTAGATCTGAACGGAAACATGGTCGGCTCCGGCGCCATGGTGGGCGGCGATCCGGGCCGCTACCCGGTCGGGATCGCCCCATGCCACCAGAGCATCGACAAGTGCATCGGAACCTCCCGCTTCCAGATCCGCCTCGGTCCACCCCAATCGCAACAAGTTCCGTCGGTATGCGCCCAGGCTGAGGGGGTTTTCCATGTGTTTGCGGGCGAGCCGGCGCGCCTCCTCGGCATCCGATTGGAGCACCGCTCCAATCTCCACTGCCAGGAACGCGTCCGGACCGAGCGTCTCCCTGGCGAATGCAGTGTGCTCGACGGGGACGAAGTACGGGTGAGCACCGGCGGTACGGCTCGCAGCGAGCCGGAGCATCCGTGGCCCGAGCGCGGCGAGAAGCACCGGGACGGGCTGGCGGGGCCGAGGCGCGAGGTAGCGGTCTTGGGCTGCTTCCATACCGTCGAGGTAGCGCTCCATCTCGGCGACGGGCCGCTTCCATGGATGACCCAGCGGCCCCATCGATTCGGGGTGGCTGATCCCGATGCCGAGAACGAAGCGACCGGGGTAGGCCTCCCCGAGGACCATTGCGCCCGAGATCATCGCGGTCGGCGAGCGCGACCACACGTTGGCAATGCCGGTAGCCACCACGAGGCGCCCGGTGGCTCCCAGCAACAGGGCGGCGTGGGAAAAGGCCTCCTTGAGGTGTAGGCCCTCCGGTATCCACAGCGCCCTCCACCCCATATCCTCCAGCGCCGCGACGCAATGGCGTGACTCGGGGGCACGCATCCGACCAAGGTGCCCACTCCAGACACCGACCGGCCCCAGGTCGGCTCCGATCACGCTGCTCGGCCCGGAGTTGCGAGCTGATTGTGTTCGGTGTGGCGCCAGCGCAGCGACACGATCAGCGCGGCGGCAAAGCAGGAGGCCACAAGTGTCCAAGCCGCTCCATATCCCGAGATGTCTACGAGGTAGCCGAAAGCAAATGGGCTGAGCGCTCCGCCCAGGAGAAAACCGAGCATCACGAGCCCGGATGCCTTGCCGGCGTGCTGCAAGTCCACCAGAGTCACCACTGCCAGGTTCCCGACCGAGTTCCATGCTTCCAGGCTGGCACCTGCTGCGGCGGCGCCTATCCACAGAACCAGAGACCCCACGGTCGAAGCGGCTGCGATGGCGGCAGTGGCGCCGATGGAGAGGAGGGCAAGCAGAGCAAACGGCTCCGAGAAGTGATCGGCGCGTTCGCTTTGACGTCCCCAGAGGATCCGGGCGCCGACGCCCACGAAGGCCATCAGAGAAACGACGGCACCCGCGGCGGTGGACGACATGCCGACCTCTTCCTGCGCATAGAGCGGCAGGAACCCGAACACGGCGGACACCCCCGCTCCCATCGCGAACCCGACCAGGCCGATCTGCCGCAACACCATCGAGTCGAAGGGAGCAACAGTCGACGTTCCGCCCGCTCTCCCGGCGCCGGGACGATCCGGAGGGACGACGGTCAGCAGCAGCATGAGGCCAACGATCGGGATCACGATTCCAGTGACGAGGCTGACTCTCCACGATGCGGCCACCGCGATCGCCGGCAGCACCAAACCGGCCACCAGCACGCCGAGCTGGCCACCGGATTGCTTCACGCCCATGACAGTCCCGCGATGGCCGGCCGTGACATATTGGGCGATCAGCTTGTTGGTACCCGGATTGCCACCGCCCAGGCTCAAGGCGGTGATGATCACGACCACGGCCAGCATCAGGTAGGAAGGCGCCGCTGCGGCGGCGGCGAGGCCGAAAACGACGACCACGAACCGGGCCGTGAGGAGGCGCCGGCCGCCGACGACGTCTGTGATCCTCCCGGTCACCGGTGCCCCCACCGTGAGCGACATCATGAAGAGCGTCAGCAGCAGCCCGAATTCCGACGCGCTCAGGTCGAACTCCCTGATGACGAATATCGAGAGCACCGGCAGCGCCGATCTGACGAACCCTCCCGTCACCATCACCAACGCCATCGCCGCCATGAGCCACGATCGGTTCGGCGTGACATCGATTGGCGGGCGGAACAATCTCATCCCGGTTGCCTCGAATGCCCTCCGAGCGTCACGACCCTTCGTCCGGATAGGAGTCGAGATGACCGAGGGTTTCGCCCGACGCCACCAGGGTTCTGGTCGTGTCCACGTCGGTGTACACCCACAAGATGCGCATCGGTCCATCCCCGACGTTGAGGAACCGGTGCGGAATCCCGGCAGGCACGTAGGTGGCATCGAGGGGGGCCAGCCGGTGCGACTCCTCTTCTAATTCGCACATGGCGTCGCCTTCGAGGATGAGGATGAACTCCTCACTCGAGTGCGTGTGTAGCGGAATCGATGCTCCCGGAGGAAGCACGGTCACGCCGGCCAGCAGGCGTTCGGCTCCGGTGTCCCCGCCGACGAGTGGGATGCTTCTGATCCCCGAGCCGCGGTCGATCGAAGTTGCGTCAGCCGTTCGAAGAATCAACGGCGCGTTCGTAATGTCCTCCTCGACGACCCTTGGGCAGCGTAGCGACCGTTCGCGCGGCGGGCTAGTGTCCGCGAGGCGACCAAACCCCACCCTGGTGATCCGCACCCAGCGCAGGAGCAGATCGTGAGAGAGCCTTCCCGACTCGACCGCCGGCTCGAGGAGCTCGCCGGAGAAGGGGCTCCGGATCCGCAACGGTGCGGTTCAGTGGCGTCCATCGACCCTGCTGCCATCGCCCGGGCGGTTGCCACGGTCCGCCACGGTCGCAGCATCAGCCTGGCGCGCCGGCTGGTCGGAAATGACCCAGATGACGACAAAGCATTGCACTTGCACCGGTGGGTAGAGGAGTTCGGGCGAGTGACGGTGGGTTACGACCGCTTCTCGGCGGCATGCCACGGACTGGACAAGACGCATCTCGACGGCCTGTCCCACGTCGGGTGGGATGGCGCCTGGTACGGACAAGTCCCCTCGTCCGAGATCCCCGCGCCGACCTCCATCGAGACATGGGCCCGGACGGGGATCGTGACCCGCGGTCTCTACGTCGACGTCCCGTCCTTTCGGGGGTCGAGCGCCGTCGGGGCCGATGACCCGGCCACGGCGGCCGAGATCGAAGCCGTCCTGAACGGCGCCGGCCTCATCCCCGAACCCGGCGATGCACTGATCCTCGACCTGGGTCGGGATCGCTTGACTTCCGATGGCCCGGAGGATCTCTACCAGGCTGTCACCGATGACGTCGCAGAGTGGCTCGCCGACCATTCCATCGCGCTGCTCCTCTGGGATCTCCTCGATGCGCCCATCGAGCCGCGGGAACGGCTCAACGTGCACCGGCTGATCTGGGCGATTGGGCTGGCGATAGTCGACAACTGCGACTTCGCCGCCGCCCGCGCCGCCGGGGCGGGAGAAGCGTTCTCGGCGGGGATGGCGGTCGTGGCTCCGCTCCCGATCGTTGGTGCCACCGGGAGCCTGGTCAACCCGCTGCTTGTCGTCTGAGGACGGCCTGCTTCACGTGTGCATTGGAGAGCTACTCAGGCTGCTCGCCGCGAGCGCAGACGCGACGTCGGCCGGTCCTGTCGCTACTCCGAGTTCCCCAACGGCCCAGCGCAACAGATCTGCCTGCTCCGGCTCGAGCACCGAGCGAACGTTGTCGGCAAACTTGGCTGTGACTTCGTCTGCCGAAAGCGGTGCCTCCGGCCCGCCTCTCGGGTCGAGTACCCGCTCCGTCAGCTCTCGCCCCCCAGTCGTCGTCACAGTCACCTCGGCGGGAAAACGCTCGGGAAACTCTGTATCGAATTCCGCCGCCGCCTCCACGCAGACGCGAGATGCGAGATCGAGCCGGATAGGGTCCCGGAGGAGATCGTCAGTGAAGTCGTCCAGACCTACACCGAGTCCGCTCCCCCCGGCGAGGGCCGCTGCTATCAGATACGGCCCGGAGCGCTGCGCCTCAAACGCGTTTGCCGGCCGGCGTTTGAGCTCGATCGGCTCGCCGAGTGTTCGTACCGCCGGCGCCGAGACCCGCAACGTCAGAGTAGCGACGTCTGCCGGGCGCAGGCCCGCGTCGCGCAGCCGCAGCACGGCGTCGATTGCGCCGTGGGCGAAGGCGCTCGTCGGATACGGCTTGACCACAACGTCGTGGACGAGCCAGCGCTCACCGAGGCCATCTACCACCGGGGCGGTCCTGGCGGAGTCTCCGAGCAGACCGGTGAACATCCCGTAGCGACCTTCCAATGCGGTCGGCGGGCCGGTGAAGCCGGCGGCTGCCAACTCAGCTGCGATGACCCCACCCATGGCGGCCCATCCATAGTGGGTCCGCTTCATCGTGCCCCCGGTGCGGTTGGCCTCGAGGATGCCCGAAGCGTTGGAAACAGCACCGCCCATCGCATGTGCGATCGCGGCGGCGGGGAGCCCCATGACCAGCGCGGCAGCCGCTGCGGCGCCGACCATGCCGCAGATCGAAGTGGCGTGTTGGCCGCGCTCCAGCCAGAGATTGGTTCGCGTCTCCGGGACGTATCCGGCCATCCCGATCCGGACGGCGATCTCGATCCCGACGGCCACACCCACCAGCAAGGTGGCGCCATCCGCGGCTCCACTCTCGGCGGCGGCAAGGGAGGCGGGCACCACTGAGGCGCTCGGATGGACGATCGATGGCAAGTGGGTGTCATCGAACTCCAAGGATCCGGCGAGCACGCCGGTGGCGAAAGCGGCATCGCCGACGGTGGTGCGGTGCGCCAAGCCCGGCACCGTGGCGCGGGTCGCGCCTCCGCGGGCGGCGACCCAAGTGAGGGCGGCGGCGCTTGTTGGCAGTCGCAGGGCGGCCAACATGATTCCAGTCGTGTCGAGCACGCGCCGGCGGGCATCCGTGGCAACCGGACCGGGCAGACCCTGGTCGCGCACTGCCGCAGCCCACCTGGCCAACGCCGGGATGAGCGGCCCATCAGCCATCACGCGGGTAGCACGTCCCGGTGCACGACACGGCCCGCGAGCCGAACCCCTCGGCTCGGATCCGAGCTGGCCGGACCAAGATGCCGGCGAGGTTGCGATCTACGGCGGCCTGGTCCCGCGCCGATGCCAGGTTCTGCCCACTGGCAAGGTGACGTTCGGTTCTCTCGAGGCAACGCCGCCAGATCTCGCCGGGATCGAGAAACTCGCGGTGGATGCGGGGGAAGACGACACGTGGGGCTTGGAGCCCGAAACCGCAGACGTGCGGCCCGTCATTCACCGCGGTCCCCGATGGAGTTCCCACTCACACGACCTCCACGAGGGGATGCACCCATCTGTTCGAATCGCCGGCGGACTGCCCGGTGGATCAATTCAACGGACCAGTCGTCGTCGATGGGGGCACCCATGGTCCGACCCACCGGATAGCCGGCGCGATTGATGGTGATCCTCTCCAACGGTCTGTGATCGGCGGGGGTCATCCACCACGATGCCGTCCACGCTGCCCCGCTGGAACACGTTGATGGCATGGCTTCGATTCTAAGCCGCAAAGATCGAGGCGGCCGCGACGCGAAGCCCGACCCGGGACGGCTCCGGTATCACGGGATCGCTGCTGCGATGAAGTCGGCGTGGTCCTCGATCCAGCGGAGATAGTCGTCCAGCGCGGCGTCGGAATCGTGTCGGGGGAATTCGGTGATCAGCTCCCTGATCCGATCGTTGGCAACCGGGGTCCTGACCCGGCCCGGTGTCGTGTGCTCCACTATGTCGGCGTCTTCCGGTGCCGCCACCGATTCCAGATCCAATTCGGCGTATCCGATCGCGAGCCGGTCGACCCACCTCGCAACATCCCATGCATATCCAGGTGCAATGTTGTAGGCGTCGTGAGCGATCGTCTCCGTAGTGAGGAGCACTGCACACGCGTGAGCCACATCGCGAGAGTAGATCCAGTCCTGCGGCGAGCCGCGGTACCACCGAACTCGTTCGCCGCGGAGCGCGGCAGCCGCCAGACCCAGCATGGGGCTCAAAGTATCACGCACTCCCGTGTCCCGCTCCCACGGTCCGAAGACAGCGTTGATCCGAGCGGACACTGTCGATAGCCCCCATAGCTCTTGATAGCGGCGCGTGAGCAGCTCCCCGGTCACCTTCGTTATGCCGTAGAGCGCCGTCGGCGCGAACGGCGCAGTCTCATCCAGCGGCTCGGGGCCGAATCGGGAATCCCCGTACACGGCACCCGAGGAGGCGTAGACAACCCGCTTCACGCCCTCGTGCCGGGCGGCGTCGAGCACGGCGACGGTCCCCATCACATTGATGTCCACGATGTCCCTCGCCGAGCTCAGCTCCCTGTGGCGGCCTGCCGTGACGATGGCGCCGTGGAAGACCCTGTCCACCGCGTTTTCGGCTATGACTCGCCTCAGCGCGTCGCAGTCGCGAACGTCACCTTGCTCGGTAATGAGGATGCCGTCGAGATCGGCGAGTTCCTGACGAGCCGGCTCCGGGAGGGGGCGCCGACTGAAGGTCACTACCGTGCGCCCGCTCGTCAGCAACTCCTCCGCGAGGTTGAGGCCGACGAAACCGTTCCCTCCGGTGATCAAAGCCGCCAAGTTGGCATCCCCTCCTTCGCTGAGCGCCTGACCGACCTTATCGCACGACCACCGGAGAATCCTCGAGCTCGGCCAGTAGAGTCGGCACCGTGTCGTCGCCCGGCCAAGGACCGCAGGACATCCCGGTCGAGCCAGTCCAGCGCGGGTATGTGCGGCTGCCGTGGGGTCATGTGCATTACCGGACCGTCGATCGGCAGGATGCGGCGCATCTGCCGCTGCTCCTGGTAATCCACCAGACGCCGCTTCATTCCGGTCACTATGACGCCGTCCTTCCTCTCCTCTCCGAATTCACCCATCCGTTTGCCTTCGATACGCCCGGGTACGGGTGGTCGGACCCCGTCCCGGGTGGGTGGGAGATGGAGGACTACGCCGATCTCGTTTGGCAGATCGCGGACCGCGTCGGTACAACCGGCGCGCCAGCTGTATTGCTGGGCCGGGCGACGGGATCGGTCATCGCATTGGCAGCCGCCCACCGCGCTCCGGAACGCACCCAGGGCCTCGTGCTCCACGGCCTTCCCGTCTACACCGCAGACGCCCGACGTCAGCGCCTCGCATCCGACTTTGCCGAGCCCATCGTCGTGCGAGCGGACGGCAGCCACCTGATCGACCTCTGGCAGCGGGTCCTCGGTCAGTACCCCTATCTCAGCCCTGCGGAGGTGCAGTGGCACGTGGAAGCGTACCTGGCGTGCGGCCGGGACTATGCCACCGCCTATCGGGCAATGTGGCGATACGATCCACTCCCGGCGCTGCGAAGCCTTTCGATGCCGGTCCATCTCCTTGGCGGCGAGCGCGACCGAGTCTTCGGATGGTTCGAGGCGGCCCGTGCTTCGGTCCCGCTGGCGACGAGCCACGTGTTCTCCGGCGGAACCGACTTCATCGCTGCTGACGATCCCAGGGGATTCGCCGACCAGGTGGCTTTGCTGACAGCGCGTGCTCTTCCCTGATCCCAGCCGTCCACCAGCCTCACAGTCCGTTCGATATGCTCGGCCGGCGGGTGATCGGAGGAATCGGCATGGCACAGTTCGACGCCTACCAGGAGGAGCTGTACTGGTTTACCAAGGACATCTCCGAAAGCGACCCCGATCTTGCCCGACGCAAGCTGTGGCTCCATTCCCGATGGTACGAGGACGAGCACTACTTCACCTGGCTCGATGCCGCCCGGTTGGTGAACGCCCGGATGACTTTCTGTTTCCTGTGGCGAGACGTCCCGTATCGCAAGCGGGTGATCAGACGGATGGTCGACGAGGGGCATGAGGTCGGGACTCACGGGAGGCTGCACTACCTCGTTACTCCCGAGATGACGCGGACAACACTGCGTGATGAGTTGGAGATGTGCGTCGACGGGCTTGCCGAGGTCGGCGTCGAGCCCAACGGTCTGTGGATCGGCGCCAAGGGCGCAATGAGCCCCGAGGCGGCCGCCGCCCTCGTCGACGTGGGCATCGAGTGGTTCTCCAGCGTCACACCACACGACAACGATGCCATGCCGGACGGGGTGACCTGGGTCCCTGCCAAGTACCCGCACGACGTCGAATTGCTGTTTTACCACCCCCGCCCGGCCGCCGAAGTGCTGAAGATCTTCGAGCAGCAGTACGACGCGGACCCCGGCGGGGCGTTCATGATGCACCTGTTCACGTATACGCTGCTGGCACCCGAGAACATGGAGGCCTGGAAGGACTTCATGCGCTACACCGGGGGCTGCATCCCAGTGTCGGAGAAACTGGCGACGGGATCCAACGCGCCGGCGATCGTGAGCGATGCATCGCTCCATCTGGCGCAGGGAAAGGCGGTCCGGCTCCCGGATTGACGTCCGGGCGCGAATCCGTCCGGCGCATATCTCGGCCAACTCGCCCGGGTCCTCTGGACACGACATGGATATCGTGTTGCTTCTTGCTGACCCTCGTCGCGTGCGGTGTCCGCATCCCGGCGATCTCGGCAGCTATTTCGGGCTGTTCGCGTTGAAAGCCAGCCGCACATCCAGATTCGCAGGAAAACGTTGCCACAACTGAGAAACCAACCAACGCGTGGCCTTCCGAGTTGGTGGGCGCTACTGGGTTCGAACCAATGACCTCTGCCGTGTGAAGGCAGAATGAGAGTTTTGGATCACTGTCGGCTCAGCTGAAATCCCTTGTGGGGCAGAGGATTTCGCCTGTTGTTCACTCTGGTTGTTCTTGGTCGTTATGGGTTGTCTGACGGACACCTGACGGACACCGTCGGGCCCACCTCCAACTGGGTGTGCCGTCTTCTGGGACACTCTCGCCGATCGATGTCGCTGCTCATCTCAACAGTTCCGCCGTTCATTCAACCGTGACGACCCACTACAGGATCGTTTTGTCTGCATCTCACGGCTGCGCCGCGGGAAGCGCAGACAACTGGCGCATTAGGTCCTCGAGACGTATCTCGCCGGAGTTGAGCTCGACTTCCATCGCGTCGTCGAGGTCTTTGCGCGTGGCTTCGGACAACACCCAACCAAGAGGTGCCGACACCGACGGCTCAGTCCGAGGCGCGATAACCAGAAGCCTCGATCGATCGTCTGCGGCGGCGCATCGAATCTGGAGTTCATCACGTAGCGATGGCGCAGCCTTGTTCGTGCTCGGTGATGGCGGCGAGACTTCCTCGACAGAGCACCGCAAGTTCGCGTCACGGATCGCAGCTTCCGCCATCTGCTCCAGGCCAGCCTGGCTCGGTGTTTCTGAGCTGGCGACGATTGGGGCAAGTGTCCCGAGGGGTCGACCAGGCGCGTCTGACGTAGCGCTGCTGCGGTAGTGGTTGTCGAGCACAACGACCCGCGGGACAATCCGGAAACTTGGCGGCTCGCCGTCGTCGACGTCAGAACTCGGTCGTATTCGAGATTGTGCTTCAGGACGAGGGGCTCGATGGCCTCCCAGATCTGGAGCAGAATGAAGAGCCCGTTCTCGTAATAGCCGCCATCGCCGACGTAGGTGATCGACCGCTCGCCGTCGACGCAGTGGATGAGAGCGCCGCTGGAGCTAACCAGAGGGAAGCGGGCGGAGAGCAGTGCTGCCGTCGACGAACGTAGCTACTCCGCCGTGTTGGCATTCGCTATCAGAGCTCATTTCACGATCTGACAGCCCGGGCAGCGGATCAATCGCACCGCTGACGGGATTTAGCACCTGCGCCTGGCTCGCGGGCGCGTAGCAATCCGATCTCTCCGAAGCAGCGAGTGAGCCGGTGTTCGATATCAGAACCCTGCAGCCGTCTGTGACGGAGCTGCCGTTGAGAAGATCGTGTTCGCCGTCCTCGTCCACGTCACCACCGGCCCCGGCTTCGGCGGCGCGGTCACCGGAGCGATGGGCACCGCAGGTGGGATCTCAGCGGAGATCGTCTCCCTCGCCGCCGACTCCGACCGCTGCGCTGACGTCTCCGCTCAACTCGGCGGGGCGCTGATGGCCCGGTTCGTACGCGACCCGTACGACACGATCAGCTGGGGCCAGCTCCTCGAAGGCACCGGGCTGCGCCCCCGCTCGCAACCAGGCGTTGGCGTCGGGCCCACACGGATTCGATGACGCCCCCCGGCAGTTGATGGAGGCCGCGGGATGCCAAGCCCAGGCCGCCTTCAACGCCGAGGCCTCCATCGGTCGCCTTGTCGGTGCGTTGCTGTACCTGGTGGTCGCCGCCGCGGCCCTCGCGCTTTTCATCATCACCGCCTTCACCCTCGTCGTAGCCAAGGGCCTCGCCCTGTTCCTGATCGCGCTGCTGGCGATCGCCCTCTACGCCGGACTGTTCCCCGGAGCGGGGCGAAGCCTGCTGTGGCACTGGGTCGCCGCCCTGGTGCGCGTCGTCGCGCTCGTGGTCGTCCGCGGTGTCTTCCTCGGCCTCCTCGTCACCGGCCTCAACGGACTCCTCGGCGTGGCCGGTGGCCTCTGGACCCGGTTCCTGCTGGTGATCTTCTTCATGGCCGTCATGGCCGTCGGCCGCCGCCAGCTCCTCGACATCTCATCGCGGTTCGCCGACTCCACCCTGCAGCGTCTCAAGGGCGGACAGATCGGTGGCGCGCACAGCGCCACCTGGATCCGGCCCTATCAGGCCGGGTCTGGTCCGAGGAGCCGAGCCACGAGGCTCTCGTCACCCGGGAGGACTGGGAAGCCGTCCAAGCCCGGTTCCACAGCAACAAGCGCCGCTACACCCACACCCCCAAGGAAGGACGCCACTACGTGCTGGCCGGCCGAGTCTCCTGCGGCCAATGCGGACGTCGGATGGAGGGAACCTGGAACCACGACCGGCCCTACTACCGATGCCAGATCCAT
>JBFGLM010000051.1:0-30912 GCA_041576165.1 Acidimicrobiia bacterium | reverse complement strand
CGCCCGGGTGTCGGGGAGATCGAGCCCGGTGCGCTCGGCGACCTCTCGGCGGAATCGATCCAGGCGGGTGGCAGCGATCTGTTCGGCGGTCGGGGTCCACAACGGTGTCGGCATGTGCGAAGCCTAGAAAACAAAGGTGAGACGGCAGCACGCTGGACGCGACGTGCCCGGGCTCACAGCGAGATGACACCGAGTTCCAGCGCACGGGTCACTGCTGCGGTGCGGTCGTCGACCGAGAGCTTCTGAAATATGTGAACGAGGTGGGTCTTGACCGTAGCCTCTGAGATCGCCAGTTCTCCGGCAATCGAGGCGTTGGTGCCGCCGCGCGCCACGCAGGCGAGGACGTCGAGCTCACGGGCCGTCAGTTCGGAAGCTTGGGGTGCCTGGGCCCGGGAACCCAGCTTGGCGGCAACCTCGGGGGACAGGGCCGTGCCCCCGGCGGCGGTCTCCTTGATCGCGTCGAGCAAATGCTCCGTGGGCGCGTCCTTCAGCAGATATCCGGCTGCGCCCGCCTCGACCGCTCGCACGATCGACTGGTCGGAGTCGTAGGTGGTGAGTATCAGCACCTTCACACCGGGGGCCTCTGCTGCCAGCCGGCGGGTGGCTTCAACCCCGTCCAGCACCGGCATTTGCAGGTCCATCAGCACGACGTCCGGAGTGAGCGCAACTCCGAGATCAACGGCTGTCCCACCGTCGGCGGCCTCACCTACGACCTCGATCTCAGCGTCGATGCTCAACACGGTGGCGAGACCGGCTCGCACGACGGGGTGGTCGTCGGCCACGGCCACCCGCACCGTCATACGGACTCAGGTGCGGGCGCGATGGCCGTGGGCACCCGTACCGTGATGCGCGTGCCCGACCCGGGAGCCGAACGCACCTCGAGGTGGCCTGCCACGGCTCGCACCCGGTCCCGCAACAGTTCGAGTCCCTGACCGCCGACGACCCCGCCCACGGGCTGGGGCGCGGCATCTGGGTCGAAGCCGACACCGTCGTCCCCGACAGTGACCGAGGCCGAGATCTCGTCGAACTCGAGCCGAATCGAAACAGTGCCGGCGCGGGCGTGTTTGCGGACATTGGCCAGCGCTTCCTGGGTGGCCCGCAACAACAAGACGTCTTCGGACCCTCCAAGCGGCCGGACGTTTCCGGCGACTTCGAGCCGAACCTCGATCTCCGTTTCTTCCTGATGCCGCCGAGCGATCCGGCCGATGGCGTCGCTGAGCGACGTGTTCTGGAGCGCAGCTGGGCGCAACGCCTCGACAAGCCGGCGGGCGTCGGTCAGCGATTCACGGGCGGTGTGTTCGATGAGTCCCAGGTTCTCCCCGATTGCGCCGGGACTGAGATTGTCAAGTCGGGCGGCGGTCCCTTTGGCCAGAAGCACGATGCTGGTGAAGCCTTGCGCCAGCGTATCGTGGATTTCGGCCGCCACCCGGGCCCGCTCCTCCAGGGTTCCCCGTCGGCGCTCGGCCGTGGCCAGCTCAGTCCGGGTTTGTTGTAGCTCGGCAATCAACGTGCGCCGCTCCTCGCTCTGATGAGCGAGCCGGTGGGTGAAATAGGAGATGACATTCGATGTGACCCACACGAAGAGCGGCGTGAAGAGTGCTCCCAGCGGAAGCCCCAGCACAATCCAGGCCGCACACCACAGCATGGTCGGGATCAGAGACAGCCAGAGACCGGCGCGGAACGTCCCCGCGTACCCGTAGGTGATCGAATAGACGCCGAATAGCAGCAGGAGGTAGACCTCTTGGATGGCCAGGAGGGCGCCAAACACGGCATACACCACCAGCAGGAGCAGGATGGCTCGCCCGCGGGAGAATCCGTCTGGCGGGGGCCGGTGAATGGGGTGGACTACGTGGATCCAGACCGCGACCGCCGTCAGCAGTAGGGCGGCGGCGAAGGTCGAGCTCACCAGCCCCAGCTCGATGGCATGGACCGCGAAGGGCACGACGGCCGATGCCCAGAACAGTGCGATGAAGATGTTCCTTTCTCGACTGCCGTCGTCCGCCACATGCGACGCTGCGGCGTCCTCGATCGACTCCCGGGTCATATGTTGCCTCCAGCTGCTCGAATGATTATGCGCCATCGCAGCGCGGGCGACATCAACCGAATGGTTGAGGCAGCACGGGAGACATGAACCGGTCACGAGGGACCTCCGTCCCTACCCGACCGGCAGCCGAGCGGTGAAGCTGAACCTGTGCAAGGCATCCGGTTCCACCAGGTGACCAAACGGTTCGGCGATGTCGTTGCGCTCGACCATTTGTCGTTCGAGATGCCCGACGGCCGCCTGACCGGGTTCCTCGGACCCAACGGCGCCGGCAAGACCACCAGCATCCGTGCGCTCCTCGGCGTCACCCGCACGAATGGTGGCGAGATTGAGGTCCTCGGGATGAATGTGGGTCCCGATACGGCTCGGATTGTGAAGCGATGCGGGGCCATCGTGGAGGACCCTGGCCACCATCCGGCCCTGACGGCGCGGGCCAACCTCGAGGTGGCCGCAGCGACCTTGGGCCGCGGTCGGGACCAAATCGACGAACTGCTGCATCATGTTGGTCTCGCCGGCGAGGCCGGACGCAAGGTGGCGGGATTCTCCAAGGGCATGCGGCAGCGGCTGGGTTTGGCTGCTGCCCTCCTGGGTGATCCCGACCTGCTGGTGCTGGACGAGCCACTCGATGGGCTCGATCCGGCCGGCCAGGTGGCATTCAAAGCGCGGCTGCGGGCACTGGTCGATGAGCACGGCAAAACGGTTGTCATCTCTAGCCACGACCTCCGCGACGTCGAACAGCTGGCGGATCACGTTGTCGTCATCGACCGGGGCAGGCTGGTCAGGCAAGGCCCGACCCACGAGCTGGTCGGACGGCGAGCACGCCTGCGTGTCCGGATTGAGGATCCAGTCGACGCCACCGAGATCATCGAATCGGGCGGGCTCGAAGTCCATCAGCAAGGGGACGAGTTGGTGGTCTTTTCCGACGATGGGGCTCTGGTGGCCGAGCTGCTGGCCAAGAACGATCGCTACCCGAGTGCGCTCATCCCGGAAACGGACTCGCTGGAGAAGGTGTTTCTCAGCCTGACTGAGGGAACGGCCACGTGACCGGGATGTTGCGGGCTGAGTGGATCAAGCTTCGGCGCCGCTGGGTCTTTCGCGTGCTAGTGCTGGTGCTGGTGGCGCTGACAGGAATCTCGGCCGGCCTGCTCCTGATCGTTCCCGAAGTGGCGCCGGACGCCATCGAAGGTCTCCCCCATCTCTCGCGGGGCGACGCCACTATCGTCGGCGTCCAGACTGTTCTGGGCCAGACCTGGTTTCCCTTGATCTTGGCGGTGGTGATGCTCGGATCTGAGGTGACAACGACGGCGTGGGCGTCGGCGCTGACCCGGGAGTCACGGCGGCCCCGGCACCTGGCGGCACGGCTGATCGTGTTGTCGGGCGCCGCCTGGGCTGCCGCGCTGGTGGCGATCGCAGGCTGGGAGATCCTGGCCGCAGCCTACACGGAGGGTGCCCCATCGTTCGGCGTCGGTGATTGGGCTGGTGTCGCTCTGAAAGCCGCGATGGTCCAGACGACCTGGGTGGCACTCGGACTGGGGGCGGTCGCGTTGCTTCGGTCTACCGGCGTCGCCATCGGCGTTGTGGTCGCTTATTCGTTTGTCGAGGGTCTGCTGGCCTTGTGGCGGCCGTTCGGCGAGATAGCGTTGTCGGGGGCGTCGAGCTCGCTCATCGGACAAACCGTGGCGGACGTGTCGGGAGGCTTCGGCGCGACCAGCGCTGATCCGATGTCCTTTCTCCAGGCGATCGTGGTTGTTGCGATCTGGGCGCTTCTCGGCTGGATGATGGCGATGGTGGGGCTGACCTATCGGGAGGCCTGACCGGTCCGACGACACGCTACGTTTCGCCTGCAGTCAATCGGCGCCGGTGGCGCGTCCTTCTGCGACAATCGGGGCGTGAAGCTACCGATCCCGAATGTGCTCGCCGCCCGCTATGCCAGTCCGGAAATGGTCGCGATCTGGGCCCCGGAAGGGAAGGTGATTCTCGAGCGAGAGATGTGGCTCGCCGTCCTCGAAGTGCAGACAGAGCTCGGCGTGCCGGTGCCCGAGGGAACGATCGACGCTTACCGATCCGTTGCCGGCGACGTTGATCTGGAGTCGATCGCCGCTCGGGAACGGGTGACCCGCCACGACGTGAAGGCTCGGATCGAAGAATTCTGTGCGCTCGCCGGTACCGAGCACATTCACAAGGCCATGACGTCCCGCGATCTGACCGAGAACGTCGAGCAGCTCCAGGTTCGACGCTCTCTGGAGCTGGTGCGCGATCGGACGGTGGCGGTGCTAGCTGCGATGGCCGGACGGGCGACCGAATTCGCCGAGGTCGTGATTGCCGGCCGCACGCACAATGTGCCTGCCCAGGCCACCACGCTTGGCAAGCGGTTCGCCAACTTCGGAAGCGAGCTGCTCGTTGCCTTCAACCGACTCGATGAGCTGATCGGCAGCTACCCCCTCCGGGGCTTGAAGGGACCTGTGGGTACCCAGCAGGATCTCCTCGATCTCTTCGAGGGTGATACCTCGAAAGTCGATGAACTGGAACGGCGTGTGGCATCGATGCTCGGCTTCGACCGAACCCTCGACTCAGTTGGTCAGGTATATCCCCGATCGCTCGACTTCGAGCTGATCGCAGCGCTCGTTCAGCTCGCAGCGGGTCCCGCCAACCTGGCAAAGTCCATTCGCCTGATGGCTGGGCACGAGCTGGTCACGGAGGGTTTCGGGACAGGTCAAGTCGGATCGTCCGCTATGCCCCACAAGATGAACAGTCGCAGCTCCGAGCGCATCACCGGTTTTCTCTCGATCCTGAGCGGCCACCTGACGATGGCGGGACACCTGGTGGGAGATCAATGGAATGAAGGAGACGTCAGCGACTCGGTCGTCCGGAGGGTGATGCTACCGGACGCGTTCCTTACCATCGACGGCCTGACCGAAACGTGCCTCACCATCCTCGATGAGCTGCGCGCCTTTCCGGCTGTGATCGAGCATGAACTGCAACGCCACCTGCCGTTCTTGGCGACGACCCGGCTCTTGATGGCGGCCGTCCAGGCAGGAGCGGGCCGAGAGGAGGCGCATCGGGCGCTTAGTCGACATGCACTGGCGGCTGCGTCCGCCATCCGCGACGGCGACACACAGGCGCCTGACCTCTTTGAGCGAGTCGCTGCGGACGCCTCACTAATGATCGACCAGGCCGCATTGACCAGGATCGCTCACGACCGGTCGGCATTTGTCGGGCGCGCCGGTGAGCAGATTGCGGAGTTCACCGACCGGGTGAGCAAACTCGTGGCCAGGCACCCGGATGCAGCCACGTACCGACCCGGCGCCATCCTGTAACGGGGCGACTCACCAAGCTGCCGTCACGAGGGATTTCACCCGCGGGACGAGATCAGCGGTCACTGCCAGCGTCCGACCCTCGGTCCAGGCTGCGTCCGCAGCTGCGCCCAGCCGGTCGCGAGCGAAACGGACGGCCGTCTCGAGCTCGCCGATCTCAGGTGGAGGCGGGCGAGATCCGCTCTTGCTGCGCAGCCGGTCAGCAGCTGCGAAGAGGATCACCGCGGCCTGCTCCGATCCTTGGCCCGAGACCAGGTGCGCCAGACCTTCCAGGCACTCGGCGACGCCGGCATCGTCTCGAAACCCCGCGCGCAGCTCCAGCGCTTCGACTAGGTCGGATCGGGCATGCTCACGATGCCCGAGCCGGGTCTTCACCAAACCGAGGTTGCGCAACGTCGATGCGGTGCACCGGCGGTCGCCGACGTCTCGAAAGCCGCGCAGGCATTCTTCGTATATCACCGCGGCGCGATCGGTGTCGCCGGATAGGCGAGCGGCGTCACCCTGGACGGCCCGAACATGGACCGGTGAGGCCGGGTCGTCAAAACCGGCAAACAGTTCGAAGGCCCGGGAGGCCCGCCGTTCGGCCTCTTCATAGTGACCGTCCAGGGCGAGCACCGCAGCCGCCAGCCACAGAGACTTGGCTGTGATCCAGTCCGAGCCCGACGCTTCGCCCATCTGTTGTGCGATGGCGCTCATCTCGAGCGCCTCTGAGTAGTTGCCACGCTGCATTTCGGTGAAGGCCATCCACCTGCGGGCGCGCATCAGCCACAGATCCGCGCCCAGCTCTTCGGCAAGAGCGATGCCCTCTTGATGCAATGCGACCGATCTGTCGAGCCGGCCGGCGTTGCGATGGGCGCTGGCGAGCGCCAGCAGCGCAGTCAATTCGAGCTCTGACTCGTTGTGCAGGCGCGCAAACTCGAGAGCCTCCGCGGCCCACACTTCGGCCGTTTCGTGGTCGGCAAAATTCTCCGCCAGCGAGTGTCCGGCATGCGCCAGCGCTCGGGCCCGCAGACCGGGGGGAGCCTCTGCGCCGGCCGCAATTGCGGACTTCAGTTCTTCGACCCACGAGAAGCGGTATGACACCATCCAGATGTAAGAGGTGGATGCGATCGTGATCTGCAGCGCGAGCTCGGGTTCGTGGGCGGTTGCCCAACGCAGAGCCGCCGACAGATGATGATCCTCCGCCCGCAGACGACGAAGGGTCTCACGCTCACCCTGACCGATGATCGGCTCATGGTCACTCAGCAACTCCAGCACCCAGACGGCGTGGGCGTGGCCCAACGCGGGTGCCGGATAGTGTTCCGTCGCCCGGTCTGCGGCGAACGCCCGCACCGGTTCAAGCAGCCGGTACCGTGACCGATCACGTCCCTGCAGGCGAACCACCATCGATCGGGCCACCAGGCCGTCCAACAGTCGACCGGCGTCGTCCGGACCTCCAACAAGTGCCCAGACGCGTGCCGCCGCCTGGGCGTTGAACGAGCCAGGGAACACCGAGGTTGCGTCAAAGAAGCGCTGCATGCTGGGCTCGGCCAACCGGTAGCTCCAATCGAGTGCTGCGTTCAGTGTTCGGTGCCGTGCCACCGGCTCACCGGGAGCCGCCAACCGATCCAGTTGATGCAACAAGCCTCGCCGGACCTGCCCGATGTCGAGGACCGAAAGCTGTCGGGCAGCCAGCTCGAGGGCGAGGGGGATGCCGTCGAGCCGCCGGCAAACGGTGATCACGTCAGACAATGCATCGTCGACCGAGAATCCGGGGGCGGCGGCGGCCGCCCGGGCTGCGAAGAGGGATACCGATCCAAAGGCGAGGGCCGATGCGGCATTGTCGAGGTCGGATGGTGGAACCTCAAGTGGCGAGAGCGCGTAGACGATCTCGCCGGTGAGACCGAGCGATTCGCGGCTTGTGGCCAGGACGGCGAGTGCGGGTGCCCGGCTCAGCAGTGTGTGGACGATGGCCGCCGCAGCGCCTGACAGGTGCTCGCAGTTGTCGACGACGAGCAACAAAGGCTTGCCCCGGGCGTACGAAGCGACGAGAGAAGTCAAGTCCTCTTTGGGTTCCTGGGTGATGCCCAGCGCGGAGGCGAAGGCGGTCGGGACCTGACTGGGTTCCTCTACCTGAGCGAGATCGACGAAGCAAGTCTCGCCGTTGTGCCCAATCCCGGCCACCTCGATCGCGAGCCGTGTCTTGCCAGACCCGGCGGCACCCGTGATGGTGACCAGCCGCCCTCCCTGTAGGAGCTGCGCCACTTCGTCGAGCTCACGCTCCCGTCCGACAAAGGACGTGTACGCGACAGGCAGATTGGTTGCTTCGCGTCGGTGTCCGAGCGATGCGTCGTGCCGGAGTATCCGCTCCTCCAGCTCGCGGAGCTCATGCGAGGGCTCGATACCGAGCTCGCGGGCGAGGAGCACCTCTACCCGCCGGTAGGCGCGCAGCGCGTCGGCCTGACGATTGGCGCGATACAGCGCTTCGATCAGGAGCGCCCAGGCCGACTCGCGTAGCGGAGCGACCGCAACCAGGTGTTCTGCCTGGTCGATCGCTTCCGTCGGCCGCCCGAGCGCCAGCAGCGCCCCGATGTGCAGTTCCTGGGCGGTGGCAACCGCTTCGCGAATCTGCTGCGCGACCGGATTGGCCCAATTGGTGTCCGAAAGATCGGCGAAAGGTTCGCCCTGCTCCGCCAGCCGGGCGGCCGCTTCACACCGGGTCAACGCCCCCGCCGGATCGCCCCCATCGAGGGCCTCATTCGCCTCTCGTGCCAGGGCTTGACATCGGTCCACGTCGATGTCGATCCGGTGCCGAATCAGCCGGTAACCGGTGGCCGTCGTTTCGATCACATCGGCCCCCAGCTGGGAACGAAGCCGCGAAACGTATTTCTGGACTGATTTGCGGGCCGTCGACGGCGAGTCCGTACCCCAGACGGCGTCAACGATCGCATCAGTACTGAGCCCCGGATCACCCGTCGCCACCAATGCCGCGAGCAGCGCCCGGACTCGCCCGCCACCGAGGTCCTGCGGGCGGCCGTCGACCCTGACCCGGGTGTTACCAAAAACGGCTATCTCGATCCGGGAAGCCATCACTCTCGCCACCGGCTCTCCACCAGATATCTACCAGCTCGGAACCGCCTCGTGGCACAACTGATTCCGAACCGCCGGTTGGACCGGGTCGCACCGCCGGTGGTCTCCCGGGAGTTGTGATGCGACATCGAGAGGAAAGGATCGAACGTGACCGATTACGCCAATCCCAATGCACTGGTCACGACGGTGTGGCTGGCGGAGCATCTGGAAGACCCTGCGATCGCGGTCGTCGAAGTCGACGAGGACACCAGCGCGTATCACCAGGGCCACATTCCCGGCGCCACCGCCCTCGACTGGACGGTCGATCTGCATGCCAAACCGCGACGTGACTTCGTGGCGGCCGACGAACTGGCCGCCATGTTGGAGAAGCGGGGCATCAGCAGCGATCAGACAATCGTGCTGTACGGCGGCAACAACAACTGGTTCGCGGCGTACGCCTACTGGCTGTGCAAATACCGTGGCTTCGACAACGTGGCGCTGCTCGACGGCGGTCGGATCAAGTGGGAGCTCGAGGAGAGGCCGCTGACTAGCGACGAGCCGTCACGGGGCCAGGGTTCCATGAAACCCGGCGTCGAACGTCCGGAGCTGCGGGCGTTCCGGGACGAGCTGGTTGCGCTGGCTCACTCCGGCGATGCCACGTTGATCGACGTCCGTTCGCCGGCCGAGTTCACCGGCGAGGTGATGGCGCCGCCCCACCTCCCGCAGGAGCAACCCTATGTGCCGGGACACGTGCCCGGGGCACAGAACATCCCGTGGTCCCAGGCCGCGAATGAGGATGGCACCTTCAGATCGGCAGATGAGCTGGCCGAGCTATATGGCTCCGCAGCAACGGGTCCGGTGGTCGCATATTGCCGCATCGGCGAGCGATCGTCGCATACCTGGTTCGTGCTCTACGAACTGCTCGGCAACCCCGAGGTGCGGAACTACGACGGATCGTGGACCGAGTACGGCAGTCTGGTCGGCGTACCGGTCGAGTTGGGAGCAGGGCGATGAGGACTGTGACGCGGCGACTGGCATCGCTCATGCTGGTGGCGATCGGCCTCATGTCGATGGCGCCGGTCGCCCAGGCCGACATCGCCCGTGAGCGAGCACCGGTGGTCGAAATCGCCGACCCAGCGAACGTCACCGGTACCAGCACGCTGGTCCGGTCGGACCGTGGGCTTCGCGCCGTGCTCCGCACCGGGGGCCTGGTTGCGGGCGACGCTTACACCGTCTGGTTCATCGTGTTCAACAATCCCGCCGCCTGTGACGGTGCGTGCGACGGCGCAGACCTGACGAATCCGGCGGTGGGCGGCGTCTCGACCCTCGGGGCCGGCAAGGTGGTTCGCGGCGAGCGGAGCACCTTCGTCATGCGTATGCCGGTCGGGTCCGAGCTGACGAACCCACACGGCGCGGAAATCCATTTCGTCGTGCGGACTCATGGGCCTGCCTTGCCAGGTCAGGCCGATGAACAAACGACGACGCTGAACGGTGGCTGTCCGCCCAATGTGTGCGCCAACCTGCTGTTGGCCAAGCATCAGTGACCGGCCGAGATGCGATGACCTAGCCACGGCAAGTGGGGCCTGGATCACCACCGGGCTCCACTTCGCGTCTTGTGCGTTCGCCGATCCGGGACAACGCCCAGGTTGGCTCGCACCGGCGGCGAGCCAACCTACCTGAAATTGCGGCCTCAACCTCCTATGAGCCGGCCGCCGATGGCCCAGTGACCTTTGGGAACTTCCTCGAGCACGACCCAGGTCTTGTCACGGAACGATTCGCCCTCGACCTCCACCATGGCCTCGGTCACCTTCTCGATCATGGCCTGTTTCTGCTCGTCGGTGAACACCGCTTCCGGCGTAGTGATTGTCACGAGCGGCATGTCAGGCCGGTCTCAGCATCGAAGAGGCCTGGTCATCGGAGAGCTCCATGTCGTGGGTCTCCTTGGCATGGCTCTGAGCCTTGGCGATCACCTCGCTGTCGCCCTCTCCATCGATGATCACCCCACAGGGGCACTCGATCACTTTGGCTACCTCTGCCACCCGCAACCTCCTTTGTTCGGGCACCGGTAACGTAACCGGACTGGTTTGGTGCTTGATTGGGGACAGGTTGTCGTCTTCTTTGCGCATATATCTCACGGGCCGGGTGACGATCGAGACGTCCACGGATCTGGTCGAGGCCACGGCACTGCCGGGCCGCCAGGGCCGGCTGGCGTTTGCGCTGCTGGCCAGTTCGCCGCGGCGTCTCGACCGCGATCACATAGCCGAGGTGATTTGGGGAAGTGAGCTGCCGGAGGCGTGGGAATCGTCGCTAGCCGCGATCGTCTCGAAGACACGCAAGGTCCTCTCGAACCTGGGCCTGGACGGGACGGAGATGCTGCAGGCCGGCCCCGGGAGCTACGAACTCCGTTTGCCACCCGGTACGTGGGTCGATCTGCGGGTCGCGACCGACGCGCTCGACCGGGCCGAGGGCGCAATGCGGAATGGAAGGGCTCGGGTCGCCTGGTCCCACGCGTCGGTAGCGAGCACCGTTTTCCGGCGCACGTTTCTCGCCGGCGAGCACGGAGCATGGGTCGAGCACATGCGGCGCGACCTCCACGAATACGAGATCCGCACATTCGACGTCCTCAGTCGCGTGTGGCTGGCCCTAGACGATCCCACTGCCGCCCTCCAGGCAGCCCGCCGCGCATTGGATCTTGCGCCCTACCGGGAGACCGCCCATGCCCGGGTGATGGAGGCACACCTCGCTGCAGGCAACCGGGCCGAGGCGCTGCGCGTCTACGCGGGACTCCGCGAGCTGCTGTCGGAAACGATGGGCATCGAACCAAGCCCCCAGACCGAACTCCTCTACGAGCAGGCGATCAGGTGACGATCACAGCTTGTCGGTGCCGAGCGCACCGTGCGGTATCTGACCCAGGCGTCCGGCCTGGTAATCGTCGAAGGCCTCGATCAGCTCTTCCCGAGTGTTCATGACAAAAGGACCGTGCCAGGCCACCGGCTCACGAATTGGCTGGCCGCCGAGCAGCAGCACGTCGAGTGTGGGGCTGCGGGACTCCTGCGCGTCATCGGCCGCGATCGTGATCGCTTCGCCGCTCCCCCACACGACCAGCTGGCCCATCCCGGCCGAAACTCGCTCGGCGCCGAACTGTCCGCGGCCGTTGAGGATGTACCCGAGCGCGTTGAAGTCTTTGCGCCATGGCAGCGTGACACGGGAGCCGGGTTGGAGCGTCAAGTGAATCAGCGTGATCGGGGTGTGCGTTCGTCCCGGCCCCTCATGGTCTCCGAGATCGCCTGCGATCAGACGGATCAATGCGCCCCCGTCCGGCGACGTCAGCAGTGCGACCTCGCCTCCCCGCAAGTCCTGGTAGCGGGGGGGTAGCCACTTGTCGGCCGCGGGGAGGTTGACCCAAAGCTGAAAGCCGTGAAACAGGCCACCCGATACGACCAGGTGCTCGGGTGGAGTTTCGATGTGCAAGATTCCGGAGCCGGCGGTCATCCACTGGGTGTCCCCATCGCTGATCAACCCGCCGCCGCCGTGGGAGTCCTGATGCTGGATCTCGCCGTCGATCATGTAGGTGACCGTCTCGAACCCGCGATGCGGATGCCAAGGAGTGCCCAACGGCTCCCCCGGGCCATACTCCACCTCACCCATCTGATCCAGGTGGATGAATGGATCCAGGTCGCGCAGGTCGACGCCGGCGAAGGCGCGACGCACCATGAAACCTTCTCCCTCGTAGCCGATCGGAGCGGTTGTGATTGAGCGAACGGTTCGATCCTGGCGGCCGACCGGCTCGTCGACTCGGGGCAGGAGCAGAGAATTCTCGACTGTCACGGCAGGCATTGCGGCTCCGTTGGGTATCGGTCACTCTACATTAATTGCAGAATGCAACTAACTACATGCGTATCCATTCCCGGTCCTCCTCTAGGGTCGGGCCATGGCCACCATCCGACTCGAGCTCGACGATCCCCACCTTCTCCCGTTCCTCCCGCTGATATACCTGGCCTGGGCGGACGGCGAATTGACCGAAGATGAGATCAACTCGATCTGCGCCGAATTCGACGCCCTGGATGGCATAGACCAGGCCTGCAAAGAGGCCTTCAATCGTTGGCTCGATCCATCCGACCCGCCATCACCCCCCGATATGAAGGCGATCCTGCGCCAGATTCAGGCTATATCTGAGCGGCTGCCGTCACCGGAAACGCTCGATCTCGGGGTGTTCGCGGCTGAGCTGACTAGCGCCGGGCGCGACGGCGCCGGCCTCACCGACGCCGAACGGAAAGCGGTGCAGCGACTGGGTGATCGTCTCGGCATGGTCGGCAACGAGCCGACCCGGGCGCTGGTCGCCAGGTCCGCACCGACATCAGCCAACACGGTGGTTGTCGCTCCGGTCGAACCCGCGCCACCGTTCGACGTGAGGGCGGTGGCCCGGTGGCGTGACGGCGGCCGGGCCGATATCCGAGAGCAGGTCAGATCTCTGCTCCGTGAACCCGTCTTCCACCACCGCCTGGGCCTGAGCATCAGCGAACAACGCGTGCTCGTTTATGAGCAGACGAAACGTCTCGCCGAAGCAGGTTTCGGCCGACTCGGCATGCCGGAGCAGTACGGCGGGTGGGGGACGGCAGGGGACTTCATCGCCGTCTTCAGTGTTCTCGGCCACCACGACCTCAGCCTCCTCACCAAGTTCGGGGTGCAGTTCGGGCTGTTCGGCGGCGCCATCCTGCGCCTCGGTACAGAGCGCCACCATGCCGCATACCTCGCCGAAATCGGATCCTTCGCGCTACCCGGATGCTTCGCGATGTCCGAGACCGACCACGGATCGAATGTGCAAGCACTAGAGACAACCGCCACCTACGACGCCGGCTCCGGCACGTTCGAGGTTCACACACCGCACGCGGGTGCCCGGAAGGACTACATCGGCAACGCAGCGTTGCACGGACGGGCCGCAGTGGTGTTCGCCCAGCTGATCACGAACGGCACGTGCCACGGCGTCCACGCGTTCATCGTCCCCGTCCGTGCTGAGGACGGGGCCACCCTCCCCGGCGTCACCATCGAGGACGACGGTCCCAAGGCTGGGTTGAATGGAGTCGACAATGGGAGCATCGGCTTCGATTCTGTGAGAGTCCCCCACGCCTCGCTGCTGGACCGCTTCGCCGCCGTGGAAGCCGACGGCACCTACACCTCATCGATTCCCAGCGAGAACAAACGATTCTTCACGACAATCGGAGCTCTCGTCGGTGGCCGGATCGGTGTTGCCGCCGCCTCGATCTCAGCCGCCGAAACGGCGCTCACGATCGCCATCCGCTACGGGGTGAAACGGCGCCAGTTTGGCCCGGAAGGCGGACCCGAGCGCGCGCTGATGGACTACCGCTCCCACCAGCAACGTCTCTTGCCCCGGCTGGCGACAACCTACGCCTATCGCTTTGCAGTCGAGTCGGTCATCGACGACTTCACCGAGCGGCGGCTGCCCCAGCGCGAGCTGGAGGCAACAGCTGCCGGTCTGAAAGCATTCGGAAGCTGGCACGCGAACGACACCATCCAGGAGTGTCGGGAGGCCTGTGGCGGGGCCGGCTATCTGGCAGTCAACCGGCTCGGTCCACTCAAAGCCGACGCCGACGTGTTCCAGACGTTCGAAGGCGACAATGTGGTGCTGGCACAGTTGGTGGCACGCAGTCTGCTATCCGATTATTCACAGCAGTTCAACGAGATGAACCTGCTCGGGACCATCCGCTTCATTGCGTCCAAGGCGCTGGCCACGGTCCGAGAGGCGAACCCGATAGTGATAGGCGGAGCGGACGAGGATGAGCTGCGTGATCGGGATCGATACCTCGAGCTGTTTCGATGGCGGGAGGAGCATTTGCTGGCCGCCCTCGCCGCGCGGCTCAAGAAGCGAATCGACCAGGGGATCGACTCAACCGCCGCGTTCGCCGATGTTCAGCTACACGCCATTGCCACTGCGCGGGCGCACGTTGAGCGGCTGGTGCTCGAGCGGTTTGCCGCCCGGGTCGATGACCTCGAGCAGGGACCGGAGCGAGAGATCCTCGACATGCTGTGCGACCTTCACGCCCTGTCCACGCTCGAGGCCGATCGCGGCTGGTTCCAGGAGCATGGCCAGCTGTCGGCCTCTGCGTCCAAAGGGCTCCGCCGCATCGTCACGCGTCTCGCCGCCGAGGTGAGGACGAGCGCAGTGCCGTTGACCGACGCCTTTGCGATCCCAGACGAGGTAATCGGGGCGCCGATCGCCATGTGAGCGTCGAATGTCACGGCCGGAACCTACGCTGGCCGTATGACGGCACCCGGACCACCACAGCTTGGACGGGGCGTCGTCGTGCGGGCCGGGATGGAAGTCCCGCGGCAGTGGGCGGAGCACAGCCGGCTCGTGCTCGACAAGGCCACACTCGCCGACCCGGCAGAGCTGGCCGCGGTGATCGATCGCCTGCATCGGGTGTGGATGGGACGGGAGCCAATCGTTCTGATCTGGGACGCGCCGGACGACGCACTCGCAATGGCAGAGAGCATCACGGATGCGCCGTGGACGCTCGATGCGAAATTCCTGTTTCCCCACGAGCGGCTGCGGTTCCTGGCGTTCACGAACAACTACGACGGACGGGACGGCGAGCTCCGCTGGTGGTGGTCTCACAAGGCCAGCCGCCGGCTCGATGCCATCGAAGGCGGGCCGGCCGACGTGATCCTGGAAGACGGCTCTCCGGCCTGGATCGACGGCGGGCCCCGCCGCCCGCTGGAGGGTATCGACCAAACCGTCATCCACGGCGAGTCGGCCGACATGGGCCTGGCGGCACCGGTGCCGCCAATCGTGCCCCCGTCCGCCGAACGGCTGGCGGACGATCAGCTGGCGGCGGTAGCCGAGCCTCGGGGCGCCGCCCGCGTGATCGCACCGGCCGGATCGGGCAAGACCCGCACTCTGGCAGCCCGGCTTCGTCATCTGGTTTCCCAGCGGCAGATCGAACCTCTGTCGATCACCGCCGTTGCCTACAACACCCGGGCCGCCGAGGAGCTGCGCCAGCGCTTGGGAGCCGACCGGGCAACCGTCCGTACGATCCACTCGCTCGGCTGGGCCATTCTCAACGATGCCCACCCCGGACTCGCGCTGATCGGCGAGCCTCAGGTTCGCAGCATCATCTCCGGACTGGTGAGCGTGCCCCGGCGAGCCAACTCCGACCCGATCGGTCCTTATCTCGAGGGTCTCGACCAGGTGCGGGCCGGGCTGACCGATCCGGAGCTGGTAGAGGCGGAGCGGGATGACGTCCCAGGGTTTGCGTCGATGTTCGAGGACTATCGCAAACGGATGTATGGGCGGGGCAGGGTCGACCACGGTGAACAGGTCTACGGGGCGATCGAAGCCCTGCTGCGCGATCCAGAATTGCGGGCTCGCTGGCAGGCCCGCTGCCGGCATGTGCTGGTGGACGAGTTTCAAGATCTCACCCCGGCCTACCTGCTGCTGATCCGTCTGGTTGCCTCACCGCAGCTCCAGGTGTTCGGAGTCGGCGACGACGACCAGGTCATCTACGGTTACGCAGGGGCCGATCCAGGCTTTCTCATCGACTACGACGCGTACTTCCCGGGCGCCGAGCTCCACGCGCTCGAGACCAACTACCGCTGTCCCCCGGCAGTGGTGGAGGGCGCCGCCCACCTTCTCTCGTACAACCACCGGCGCATTGACAAGTCCATTCGGGCCGCACCGCCTCCCGTCGACATCGACCATCCCCGGCGCCCCAGCGCTCCCCTGGACCTGCGGTTAGAAGACGGCAACCGTCTGGCTGAGTCGGCCGCGGATCTGATTGCGGAGATGCTGGATGGTGAGTGTGCAACCACGGACATCGCCGTGCTGACCAGGGTCAACTCGGCTCTCATCCCGGTCAAGGCCGCGCTGATCGAGCATGACATCCCGACCTCGGATCTCCTGACACATCAATCGCTTCAACGGACCACATTGCGTGCCCTGTTCTCCTGGCTGCGGCTGGTCCAGGGTCCCGACCAGATGGACCGCCACGATGTTCTGGAAGCGGTCCGCCGCCCGGCCCGCGGACTGACGGGGCTGGCCCGAGAGTTAGTCACTGCTCGGCGGCTCGATCTCGAGAAACTGGCCCTGATCACTGAGCGGCTGGAGCCCAAACAGGCAGACCGTTGGGCCCGGTTTGTCGACGACCTGGCGATGGCATCCCAGATCGCGGCGGGCGGCGATGCGGTGAGCACCCTTGCCGTCCTCGTCGACGAGATCGGCCTGGCCGGGTCGGCCCGCACGCTGGACGCCGGTCGCTCGAACGCTTCACGCTCCAGCCACCTCGACGATCTGATTGCTGTGCGACGAGCAGCCGCCATCCACCCCCGGCTGGATGACTTCGAATCCTGGTTGCGCGATGTGACGGCCCACCACCCCCAACCTGACGGCGTCACCCTGTCGTCCATCCATCGCGTCAAAGGCATGGAATGGCGGCGGGTGATCGTCTTCGGTGCGGATCGAGGGGCCATGCCGCACGAGCTCTCGACCGACACCGAGGAGGAGCGAAGGGTATTTCACGTTTCTATCACCAGAGCGACCGACCAGACGGTCGTGTTGGCGGACGCCGCCCGGCCGAGCCGGTTCACAAAGGAGCTGGACGGGTCTGCTCCGCGGAAGGAGGCGGTGGTCGCGGACGCCCCGCGGTCCGGCCTGCGGACGAGGTCTAGCCGCCACGTATTCACAGGCGACCAGGTGACGCTCAGCGGCGGCTATGCCGGGACCGTCGTTGCTGTGAACGGCTCAGCAATCTCGGTGCGCCTCGACTCTGGAGCGGAACTGATTGTGCCGGCTGCCGACATACACACAGTGGGCCTCCCGGAGCCCGCCCCGTCCGATTCGCCAGACGCGCAGCTGGTCGAAGCGCTCAAAGTGTGGCGACGGGAGACATGTCAGCGTCTCGGCGTACCGGCCTATGTCGTGTTGCACGATGCGACCATCGAAGCAATCGCCGCCCGCAGGCCCGCCAGCGAGCGGGCCCTGATCTCGGTTCCTGGCATCGGCGCGTCCAAGCTGGAGCAGTACGGAGACGACATTCTGGAACTCGTGGCCGCGTCCGGCTGAGCTGGTGTTTCGACGCATGGGTCAGCCGGACTGGGCCAGGCGGTCCACGATGCCGCGGAGATACCGCGCCTGACCGGCGTGTTGAATGTTGTCGCTGATCACGCTGACCAGTCGCACCCCCACACTGACCGGCGAATCGTACCGACGGTCGATGATCCGATCGAGTTCACCTTCCGTATCGACTGCGGGCAGATAGTCGAAGGTGCGGACGGCTACGTGATCGTGGTAGGCGAGCAGGCCGTCCGGCGCTTCCGGTGTGATCGCGCCCACCTGTTGCGGTGTATGTCCAAAGCCCGTGTTGGCCGGATCCGGCTCCATGTTCAGCCGCTCGGCCCATCCACCGGCGATCCATGCCTGGTCCCAGCCGGCGATCTCGGAGACGTGGTGATCCTGGATCCGGGTCAGGTGCCAGACCAGCCACGCGATCGAATTCGCACCAGGCTCCGGGCGGTAGGCCAGACCATCCGCATCGAGCCCATCGGCGGCAATGTGGACCAATTCCTGAACGCGAGAATACGCATCCGTGAGCAGTGTGCTCTGTTGCAACGGGTTCACCTCAGCTCGGACGGCGTGCAGCCTACCCGTGGGCGCGTCAACGATCTCTACATCGCCGGTGGACCCGTCCCGGGTAGCTTCCCGCAGCATGGAACCACTGCAACTCGCCTCACCCACAATCGACCCCAGCGCCTACGTCGCGCCCGGAACGCACCTCTACGGAGATATCAGCGTGGGGCGGGAGGCGGTGATCATGTTCGGGACCGTCATCCGGGCCGAGCTCGACCGGATAACCATCGGCGCCAGGACCAACCTCCAGGACAACTGCGTGGTGCACGCCGACCAGGGTGTGCCCTGCGCCATTGGACGCAACGCGACGGTGGGGCACGCGGCTGTGGTCCATGGGGCTACCGTGGGCGACGGGTGCCTGATCGGAATCGGGAGCTTGTTGCTCAACAACTCAACGATGGGGGAAGGCTCATGGCTGGCAGCCGGAGCGATCCTCACCGAAGGCAGCGAGATTCCACCGTGGACGTTGGCGATGGGGACACCGGCCAAACCGGTCCGTGACCTGACTCCCGATGAGATCGAACGCCAGAAAGAGGGGGTCATGCACTACCAACAGTTCGCTGCGACCTACCGGTCGCGGCTTACTTGATCATGTTGGCACCGGCGCGGGCCCAATCGCAGGCCGCCGGGCTCAGCAGCATCCGCTTCCGGAGGACACTGCCTCCGCATCACCAACCGAAACGGGCTCGAACTGCTCATTGTCGCCGGTCTTGACGTACCACTCCCATCGCAGCCCGTCAGGCGCCTCGACCCACGTCTCGGTCTTGTCCGCGTAGCAACACATGGTCTCGTCAATACCCGACGTGTCGATGCCCGCCGCGCGGAGCCGACGCTCAGCAGTGTGCACTTCGTCCGCGGTCTCGGTTTCCACGCCGAGGTGGTTGATTGTGCCGCCGCCCTCAGCTGTCTCGAACAGCACGAACTTGAGAGGCGGCTCGGCGATCGCGAAGTTGGCGTAACCAGGTCGGACCTTGGCGGGCTCGGTTCCGAACATCTTCGAGTAGAAGCCAATGGCCTCTTCGAGGTCGGTCACATTGAGAGCGAATTGCAGGCGCACGTCCTACTCCTCATATTGATGGATACCAATACGATAGCATTTCAAATCGACATATGTCAATATGTTGTTGTGTCTGAACCTAATCTTTGCTGCGTGGTCGACGGACCCATTGACGAACCGGACGCCAGGGCTCTGGCCGAGGTGCTGAGCGCCCTGGCTGACCCGGTCCGCCTGAGAATCGTCTCACTCGTGGCGGCAGCGCCGGATGGTGAGCTCTGCGCGTGCGACCTTCCCGACGCGCTGGGCCGGGCTCAACCCACCGTGAGCCATCACCTCAAGCAGCTGGTCGAGGCCGGAATATGCGAGAGAGAACAACGCGGGAAATGGGCGTGGTTCCGACTGCGGCCCGAACGCCTCGCCGAGGTCCGCCGGGCCCTGGGCGACTGGTCGGAGGCACCGGCAACCGCCTGATCGGCAGGACGTTTTCCCAGCGCCGGAGACGCCGAGCCGGATGGCGTCCGCGTCGGCCAAAATGCGGATCTTCCTGGTAACCAGAGGCCGCAGCCGGGAGTATTCTGTTGGGATGGTGCGGGCGAGAACCGTGGACGATCTCCTCGCCGAGGCACGCCGACAGATCGGCCGCCTGACTGCCGCCGAGGCCTTCCAGGCCATCGCCGACGGGGCGGTGCTCATTGACCTGCGGTGTGACGACGACCGACGGAGAGAAGGCACGATCGAGGGATCCGTGCATGCGGCGATGGCCGTGCTCGAGTGGCGAGCCGATCCTCGCAGCGGCGCCAGCGACGATCGACTCACGAGCGGGGCACAGCTGATCACGATGTGCAATGACGGCTATGCCTCGAGTTTCAGCGCCCGCAACCTGCGGCTGCTGGGACATTCGAGCGCAGTCGACATGATCGGCGGCTTTCGCGAGTGGCAACGCCAAGGGCTCCCAGTCGTGCCGCCCATTCAAGCCTGAGGGCTGATCTCAGAACGGCTCGCCGGTCCCCGGGCGACATACACGGGTAATCCCGTGGCCAACGCGCAAGCCTGCGTGGCCAAGGCCGCATTGAATGGCGATAATGGCTCCGGTCAGCTGGACATCGCTCGGCTGAACATCTCGCAACCGCTCAGCGACTGGGTCGAGCACGCGCCGGGTCGCGGACACTGGCTGACATCGGTGCGACGTATCTGTGCAACGGCGACTCGATGGTCCACGTCAACAAGGGAGCGATCGCGTGCAAGATGGACGCGGCCCGCAACGTTCGGCTCATCAACACCAGCGTGAACGGGCTGGTCAACCTTGGCCTGCCCGGCGACGGCGTCTGCGGCGACTACACCGACGGTGTTTCTCACCCTGCTGCGGCGCTTCACGGTTACGGGTGGGGGGGCAGATACACCTTTGCCGGTTCGTCCAACGTCACAGTGAGCCGGGCTACGGCGGGTGGGCGCAGTTCAATGTGGGGTGCGGCGTCGGTGATGCCGTTCTCACCGACAGCGGGTGCGCCCCCTCAACGGCACCGCGCGGGGGATCAATGCCGGGTGGGGCGATGCTATGCCGATGGGTCCGCCCAACGGGCCCGCCTACGCGGCCGGTTTCTACGTCGGCGCAGCCACCGTCGTGGCTCGCATAGTCCGGGGCTGCTCCACCCAGATGACTGGTTACGACGGCGAATACTCCTTGCACGACTCGTCCCACCAGGCTTTGGTGGTGGGTGGCTGTCGCCAAGCCGTGAAGAATCGGCCAGATTGACTGCATAGCCGCGCCGCTCCGGCGCATCTGCGTACCTGCCACTCCGCATCAGGCCTGCTGAAGCGCCTCTTCACGTGTTCGGCGGTTTCCATAGCCGCCGGCGATGAGCACTCGCGCGACCATGGCTGCGAGGTTGCTTCGGCGCCCGATGCCACCTGATCGGGAATACGATCATCAGCGTGATCAGCCCTGATGACATCGCCCAGATCGAGCAGTGGGCTTCGGCGTCGTATCCCGATCGAGGTGACGGTGCCCGAGTTGCGGTGCGCGCCCGGGGCCTGCAAGTCAACGTCACCGAAGAGCTGCCCCAAGCTGCCGGGTTGCGCACTCGGTCGATCGTCCGGCTTCGATACCGACGTGACACAGGCACCTGGCAGGTGCAACGCCTGTTCGGGGGCGGCCGGTGGTTGGAAAAGCGACCCGCCTCTGGTCCGCTCAGGACCGTGCTGGACGCGATCGATCTCGAACGATTCCCTAGATAGAACGGATTGCTGCTGCCGTCGCACGAGCGACTACGTTGCTACCCATGGCGGCGCCGATCCCCGAGTGGCGGTTCACGGTTGAGCCGGAATGGATCGATTACAACGGCCACATGAACATGGGCTTTTACGTGGTGGCCTTTGACGTCAAAGGAACAGACGAGTTCTTCGACTGGCTCGGCGTCGGCGAGGAATACATCGCCAAGCACGACATGTCGCTATTCACGCTGTCATCCAGCACCGATTACCTGGGTGAGCTGTTCGAAGGCGACACCGGGGTGATCGCTACCCGGATGCTCGATTGGGACCACAAGCGGATCCACTACCTCCATGAAATGGTCGATGGGCAGGGTCGGGTTGTCGCGACCAACGAACTCCTCAGCATGAACGTCGATCTCGAGACAAGGCGCGGCACTCCCTTTCCCGACCACGTCCAGGAGCGGCTCGCCGGTCTGATGGAGATCCACCGCACATTGCCTCCGCACCCCAACGCGGGGCGCGTGATCCGCATCCGACATGAGCGCCGCTGAGCGGCCGACGGGTCGGGCGGCCCTCACCCGTAACGGCCCTGCGCGCGAGCCCGGGCTTTCGCCGCTTCTTCTTCGCGATTCTTGGGCGGTGCGCTGGTCACCAGTGAATCCAAGAGCATCTGGGTGGCCGCCGCGATGTCGGCGACTGCGCCAGCGAAGGCAGCCTCGTTGACCCGGGAAGGATTGCGGCTCCCACTCACTTTGCGGACGTACTGAAGGGCTGCTGCCGTGACTTCCTCAGCTGTGGCCGGGGGCTCGAAGTTGTGGAGGGTCCGGATATTGCGACACATGCCGGCAGATTATCGACTGCTGGTCGGTCGCCGAACCCCGTCCAGACGCACTCGGGTGGGGAGCACGATCGCCGCCCTAGGATCAGTAGCAGCCGCCGGCGGAAGGACGGTCGAATGCAGCTCATCGGACGCGCACTGCGAGGTGCAATGTCGGGAGCTTGGGGAGTTCTGGCGATGGCGGGCATCAGCATCACCACGCGGCGGTTGGTCGAACCGACCGCGCCGCTCCCCCGTATGCACTACGAGGCGGTCGTCGAGACAGTGCACCACAAGGCGCGGCCCGACGCCAAGCTCGATGTAGAGACCCGCATCCGGCTGGGAGAGGTCGCTCACCTGGCGGCGGGGGCGTTTTGGGGTTCGGTGTTCGCGCTGCTGACCCACAACCGCCGGATCGAGCATCCGGTCGTCAAAGGAACGTCGTGGGGCACCGTTGTGTGGGCGATTGCGTTTGCGGGCTATATGCCGGCCTTCAAGATCTCCAAGGCCTTGTGGCAGATGGGCCCGTACGAGCTGTTTCGTACCTGGATCTCTCATGCCGTCTTCGGTACGGCCACGTTGCTGGCGCTCAAAGCCGGTGACTCCTGAGCGCTCAGACCGGGTGTAGATGGATCACCCGGCCAGCGTTCCGCCGAACACTTGCCAGGCCAGCGCCGACTTGGCGACCAGGCTCAAGAACACATAGACCCGCTCGCCGAACAGGTAGTCACCCCATTTCCCGACTCGGCGGTACTGCAGCCACTGGTTGAGGGCGAAGCTGTTGAAGAAGATGAACAGCGAGAAGAAGATCCCGTAGACGAACCCCGGCGGTTCAGCGGTCGAGCCGGGCGATATCAGATACACCGCGATCGCGATCCACGGAACAGCTCCGGTGATCGAACCCAGCCAGAAGGGGAGCAGTGACCCGCCCGGCTCCTCATATTTCTCCTGCACGGCCCCAAAGAAGATCATCGCGGCGTTTACGCCGAACAAGGCGATCAGCGCAGCGACATCGGTGATGCCGGTGAGCATGGCGATCAGCACGATCATCACCGACGCTGACAGCGAATACTCAACCCAGCGGAAGTTGTTGCGATTCTCGTCGAGCCCGCTGAGGTACCGGTCGAAGAACGGCGGACTGATGATCAGCCAGTGGAAAAAGGCCGATAGAAAAAGGAAGACCGCGACGCCCCAGGCAATGCTCAGGTCGAAAAGCGCTTCGGGTTGCGGTGGTGCGCTTCCCGGCGGGCCCTCGAGAAACGTCTCGGTGACGGGCAGTGTGAAGTCGTTGGCCAGGAGCAGTACCGCGAGCCCCTGCAGGGCGTGCAATGCGCCCATGACCGTGTTGTATCTTTTGAGCATGGTGTCCTTCCAGACCTGCGGACCGCTAGTTCCTGCAGCTAGGCGTTGCCATACACTCACTCAACTGCATAGCGTCGCCCACTCCAAGTTCAAGCTCGCCATCGCCTATACGCACACGCCAGCAGGTTTGGATGAGGCCCAAGAGGGATAGGTGAGGAACATGCCCAAATCCGAAGCAGGCGGTTCGCGTCGAGGTTGGTTGCTGGCGCTGCTGGTCGGCGCCATTGCCATCGTTGCCAAGCTGCGGCGCTCGTCGACCAAGCGGGCTCAACCGTCCGGTAGCGATATCCCCGCAGATCCCGACGGCGCCGATCGCTCCGTCGTGGACGAATGGGGAGTCGAGTCCTTCCCTGCGAGTGACCCGCCGCAGAGCTGGTAAGGCGGGCCAGCCGGGGGGCCATACGCCAAAGCAGACACAACTGAGAGACCATCGGTCCCGCACTCGATCGATCCGGTCGCATCGACCGGTCCGGATAACTACGACACTGGCCGCTGACGGCGCCGTATACGTACCGACAAGGAGACAACGCACATGAAGGTAGTGGTGTTCGGCGCCAGCGGCTATGTCGGTGGACGCCTCATACCGACTCTGCTTAACCGGGGCCACGACGTGCGGGCCGTGACCCGCAGCCCAGCTTCCCTGCGAGAGCATCCGTGGAGGGACGAAGTCGAAGTGGTGCAGGCGGACTTGCTCGACCCCGCGACGCTGGACGAGGTGCTCGAAGGCGCCGCCGCGGCCTACTACTTAGTGCACTCCATGGAGCGATCCGATTTCGAGGACATAGACCGCGTCGCAGCCGAGAACCTGACGAAGGCGGCGGCATCCTCCTCCCTCGAACGGATCGTGTACCTGGGCGGACTGGGAAGCGGCGATCTGTCACCGCACCTCGCCAGCCGCCACGAGGTCGGTGAGGTCTTGGCCAGTGGACGGGTTCCGGTCACCGAGTTCCGGGCGGCGGTGGTGATCGGAGCCGGGTCGCTGTCCTTTGAAATGACGCGCTACCTCACCGAGGTGCTGCCAGTCATGGTCACCCCCCGGTGGGTGCAGACGCGTTGCCAGCCAATTGCGATCGCCGATGTGCTGGCGTATCTGACGGAAGCCCTAGATCGACCCGAGACCGCCGGACAAGTGATCGAGATCGGCGGCCCCGACATCCTGACCTATGAGGAAATGATGCAGCTATATGCTTCCGCCGCCGGGCTGCACAAGCGCATAGTCGTTCGGGTGCCATTGCTATCCCTGGGCCTGTCCGCCCGCTGGATCGGGCTCGTGACACCCCTGTCGAATACCGTGGCCGCTCACCTGGTCGAGAGCCTCAAACACGAAGTCATCGTCAGCGATCCGGATCCGGCGCGTCTGATCCCGCGCGAAACCACCGGATACGAGGAGGCCGTGCGACTGGCGATCGACCAAACCCGGGGGGAGGACGTGCCAACCCGCTGGGCACGAGGGTCTTGGCGTCCGGCCGACCCGCTCCCGTCAGATCCGGACCATGCATTCGGCACGATCTTCCGCGACGAACGCTCAATTGACACGACCGCCGAACCGGAGGCTGTTGCCCGCGCTTTCATGCGGGTCGGCGGAGAACATGGCTACTACTCGGCCGACTGGGCGTGGAGCGTCCGCGGTCTGGTCGATCAGCTGTTCGGTGGGGCCGGTCTCCGGCGCGGGCGACGCCACCCGGACGAACTGAGCGTCGGCGAGCCGCTCGACTTCTGGCGTGTAGTCGCCGTCGAACCAGGCCGGTCACTGGACCTCAAAGCCGAGATGCTTCTCCCGGGGGAGGCATGGCTCAGCTGGCTGGTAGAGCCGAAGGAACACGGGAGCCGGTTGGTGCAGACTGCCTGGTACGCACCACGTGGGTTGTTCGGACGGCTCTATTGGTACGTGATGCTGCCGTTTCATTCGATGATCTTCCCGCGGATGGCTCGCGGGATCGTCGCAGCCGCGGAGGGCCGCGTCGTCGCGTGAGATCTCTGGAATGAATCGTGCGCCCCGGTGGTTGCACTGATCGCAGGCAATGCATCGCCTGCGATCCGTTCGAGTTGCATTCTCCTCCCTCTCCACTCCCCATCCTCCGAACGGATCCACCAGGAGCCCCCGCTACGGCGTGGGCTCCTGTCATCCTGCGCCCTACTGGCCCATTCTCAGGACGGTCAGGAAGTCGTAGGCTGGCCACAGAGCGGATGAGAATGGGAGCCGGCGTGAGCGGTCCACTGCATGAACGGGACAACGACTTTGTCGACGACGACGTCGGAGTGGTTGAGGTCCGCGAGGGCCGGATCGCGGAAGTTGGGGGTATGGGCATCGTCCGGGTGCTGCCTACCAAGGGGCGCCGCACCATCGGCGGGTGGTGTTTCGTCGACCTCATGACGCCAGGCGATGTGGCCAATCCACCCCGCCTCGAGATAGGACCGCATCCCCACATTGGACTGGCAACGGTCACCTGGCTGTTCGAAGGCACGGCTCTCCACGGCGATTCGCTGGGCACCGAACAGTTGATCCGCCCGAGCCAGCTCAACCTGATGACGGCCGGACGAGGCATAGCCCACGCCGAACTGGGAATCCAGGGAACCGGGCTGGGAACCAGAGTCGGGGAACTGTCCGGTGCTCAGATGTGGATCGCGCAACCGGAGGCAACCCGCCATGGAGGTTCGGCGTTCCAGCACATAGACGAGATTCCGATGACCGAGCTCGGAACGGCGGAGGGCCAGGTCTTCATCGGATCGATCGGAAACGCCCACTCGCCGGCGCAGGTCGACTCGCAGCTCATCGGACTGGACCTGACATTGCGGCCCTCAGCGGTGCTGCCTGCGAACCCGCGGTTCGAATACGGCATCATCCCGCTGGACCGTCCGATCCAGGTCGCCGGCTCGATTGTCGAGCCCGGGTTCATCGGGATCCTCACGCCGGGCCAGTCGGAGGTGGCTCTTGCGGTGGACGGCGGCCAGGGCCGGGCGCTCGTCCTCGGTGGCGAGCCGCTGGGCGAATCCGTCCAGATGTGGTGGAACTTCGTGGCCCGCACGAAGGACGAGATCACCGAGGCGTGGCGCGATTGGCGAGACCACAACGACGATCGGTTTGGAGCGGTTCCAAGTGAGCTGCCCCGGATCGACGCCCCAACTCCACCCTGGGTTCGGCAAGGTTGAGCCCGGTCAGCCGTTGGTCCGGTAGGCAGAGAGGTCACACTCGACCAGCGCCTCAGTGTCAGCCACGTCGTCAGCCGTCCGCGACAGAATCCACTCACAGGCTTCCGGCGACGGCCGGTGAGAGCGGTCGAGGTTGACTTGGTCGAGCAGTCTGCGTACTCGTTCCCGCCCGGCTGCCGGAATCACGGACCCGGCCGCCCGACGCAAGCTTTGGAGACCCTGCCGTTCCGACCGGATGATGGCGTTGACGACTCGGGAGCGGGGCATTCCCCCGACGTTGTGGCGCCCCGGACGCCCGAGGGGCGGAACGGCACCTAGAAATAGAGAAAGCTCGCGCAGCACCTCTTCTGGGTCGGCAACCAGGTCTTCGTGCCGGTAGACGAAGACCTGCCCTCGTCCAAAATCAGCCAAAAAGGCCCCGACACCTTCCGCATAACGGGATCGCTCGACGTGCGCGAAAAGCGGGACCCACCCTGCGCGCCGCCGTTCCTCCTCCAGCCGCAATGCTTCATCAAACGTGTGGTGTTCGGCCTCGACCCGCTTGAGATGCAGATGTTCGGACCAGGCGCGATGAACCGGATGCCGAATCCCGATGATTATCCGGGCATCGGGGTTAGCTTCGTGGATCGCCCGGGCAGACTCCGGATGATTGAGGTAATCGGTAGACGCGTCGACGGTGCGGCTTTTGCCGACATGATCGAAGTTGGCTGCGTAATGCTCCGCAGATCGAATAAGAGTCCGATTGAAGGCCTCCGAGAGGGGTCCGCAGAAGGTGGGTTCCAGGTCCGTGAAGAACCGCGGCTCCTTCTCGGTTCCCACGCCGAAATCTTTGTGTCCGTCCAGAGCCACGGCAAGAGCTGTCGTTCCACACTTCGCAGCCCCCGCGATGACAACGTCAGGCAGTGGCATGCCAGCTCCCTAGCCTCGCAGTGGCGTCCCCCGCCAAACGCAATGGGGATGCTAGCTGGTCTGCGCGATGCCGCACTTCAGCGCCACCGGACGGGGCCGGCCGCGCTTTCAGCGTATGACCAGTGTCTGCAGGGCACGGCCGACCACACCTCGCTCGTCGAAAAGCAGGGCATCGGACATCCCAATCCCGTCCGGGTGCCAGTGGCTCATCGCCTGCGACCCCAACCATTCGCCGACGGGATCCCGGTGCAAGAGCAGGGTCAGGTCGGGGTTGATGAAGTCCACATCACCTGGGTCGGCGTTGCGACCGATCGCGTTGCCGGTGTCTGCCAGCGGGCAGATCCGCTGAAAGGGTGACGGCTCTTCGCCGGCCAGCAACGGCACGGTCTTCATCCACACCGTTGTCGGACCCGGCGCGGGGTCATTACCTGGCGGATAGGACATCTGGACACCCGGACCGTTGAACGCCACCAGTCCGTGACGCGTCCACGAGAATGGAAAGGGACCCGGTGTGGCCGCCTCCGGAACCCCGGCGGGATGCGGCGGCTCGTAGTTCGGGAAATCCCTCATCGGTTGGGCAGCGATATGCAGGCCAGAGGCAGATGCTCTCGGATTACCTTCGCCGTCAGCGAGAATGGCCCTGGTGGTAGCGACCGAGCGACCATCTCGGAGGACCTCGGCAGCTACCCGGAATCCTGCGTAGGGGATCGGCTTGGACAGCTCTACCGTCAGCCGGACGAGACGCTTGTCGGGGACCAGGTGTTCCGCCGCTCGGGCGATCATCGCGGTTGGAGGGCCGCCATGGCACGCCTCAGGGTCCCATGGTCCGCGGGTGAATTCAGTCGGCTGGAACCAGACGCCGTCGGTCGTCGTGAGAAACGCGTCGGCCATTTGCCGCAGGCTACTGCTCCGCCAGGCTTCCCAGATACGCCAGGATGCGCCGGCACGCCTCGGTCAAGGTCGCCTCATCCACCACCAAACCCAGCCGCACATGGCCCGCCGCGCTGGGGCCGAACGACTCACCCGGCATCACGCCGACACCAAACTTGTCGAGTAGCTCATTGGCGAACTGCTGGCCCGTCCGCCCCGTGTCGCGCACGTCGACCATGAGGAAGAGGCCACCCTCGGGCATGGCGCACCGGACTCCGGGACCGCCGGACAGCGCGTCCACTGCCAGCTGGGCCCGGCGCCGGTACCGCTCACGCATGTCGGCCACCTCGTCGAAATCCTTGTCCAGCGCAACCGTGGCTGCGTCCTGTAGGAATGGTTGGGATCCAAACAGCATCGCCTCGGAGATCGGCAGCATATTGGCAATGAAATCCTGCGATCCGACCGCCCAGCCACACCTCCATCCGGTCATCGCATGGCTTTTGGAGAGGCTGGCCACCACGATGGTCCGGTCAGCCATATCAGCGACGTCGAAAGGAGACGCGAAGTCGCCTTCGTAGACGAGTGCCTCGTAGACCTCATCGGACACGACCCACAGATCGTGCTCGACACATACCTCTGAAATCGCTTCGATCTCGCGGCGGGACAGCGTGGCGCCGGTCGGGTTGTGCGGAGAGTTGAGCAGCAGCACCCTGCTGTGTTGGGTGATGGACCGTTGCAGCACTTCCGGCCGGAGGTGGAAGCCGTCCTCCGCCGATAAGGGCACCGGCACGATGGATGCACCGGACGCGCCCAGAACGCCGCGGTAGGTCGCGTAGTACGGCGAGGGCACCAGCACGTCGTCGCCAACCTCGCACAGCGCAATCATCGAGAGGCACAGCGCGGTCTGGGTTCCCGGTAGGAAGACGACTTGGTCGGTGGTGATCTCGCGTCCCGTCCTTGCGGCGTATTTGGCTGCGATCGCCCGTCGCATGTCCGGCTCGCCGCGCCCATCGGCATACTTCGTGCGACCCGACTTCAATGCCTCCACTGCCGCATCGATGATGCCCTGCGGGGTGTCAAAGTCGGGTTCACCGAGCGTCAACAGGATGACGTCCTCGCCGGCAGCACGAAGCCCCGCCGCCCGAGTGTGGATGGCCCACATGTCCCGCCCGAGCCCCCTGACCCGGTCCACGATCGAGGCGAAGCGCATCGGCGGAGCGTAGCTGCCCTCCGCCTCCCCCACTGCCGGGCCTCGCTCCACCAGCTGCGCACGTTTTCCTCCCGGAAACCGTGCGGAGGAAGGTCTCCTGGCCGGGGGCGAGAGTATGCCGGGGTCAGCCGTCGGTTGTTACGAGAGCGGAACGGATTTGCATGACCTGGTAGGCGATGGCGGCCGTGTCGGTGTACGACCCGGTCATGGGTACGGGTGCCGACCACGTTCCACCTCCGTCCGCCGACCAGCGGTATTGGCCGACCCAGGTGGCGGAGAACTCGAATGGATATCCGTCGTCAAACCCGGCGTCTGCGCTCGTCGCGCGGTAGGTGTGGACTGCTGCCGGATTGTCGACCGTGCCCGCCACAGCCAGAGCTTCGTCCAGGCCGCGGGCCGATTCAACGTGCACTTCTCCATCCCCGAACGACCACGTCATGTCTCGCATCCACGCCCAGGCCTCCAAGGTCCATGTGAAGCCGGTTGCGGGATCCGTCCACGTCACTTGAAACGGTTGGACGGTGGGGTCGCCGTCGAACCACGCCCACGTTTCCAGTCCGGTCAGTCCGGAGACGACAGGATTCTTCGTGACGGCGGCATCGTCCATTCGCTCGGTGGCTTCCGCCCACACGTCGGCATCGATGTCCCGGCTGGAGCAAACCCACCGATAGGCATACCCGTCGGCAGCGAACACGACCTCCGCGGGGCCATTCGGGACTCGAGATCCAGACCCGTACCCTCCCCCAAAGTCGTCGGCGGTGACGTACGTCCCCGCCGATGGGCCTGAGGCCCAGACCAGACGCTGAAGGTATTGCGGACGGGCCGGCTCTGTCCGGCAGGGTCTGGTCAGCGGTTCCACCGCACCCCAAGCAAACGTGCCCGGGTCAGCCTCCTTCCCGCCCCGTTGCTCGCTCCCGCCGCCGTTGCATGTCTCTGCTCCCGGCAGCAGCTCACATATGCCTGGAGGCGCCTGGAGCATCGCGATCGCGTGGCTGGAAAGCAAGCAAGCGATGCCGAAAGCGAGCAGTCCAATCACGCTGCCTCTAATAGCCATACTTTCCAGTCACCCTGTTCTGTTCGACGGAGCTGCACGCGCCAGGCAGAGGAGTCCCAACCATCAATCACTTCAACCTTTGCACCGTCTGCACGCTCAAAGAAGGCCTCTTCATCAAGGCGAGTTTCGACAAGAAGCGTTATTGCCCCCAGGGCAATCTCGCGTCCTGGGTCGGGGCAGCATCCGAATCCGATAGGCCTGCCGATAAACCCTGGCGACACAATCCTGACTCCTTCATCGACCATCGTCTGGAGAGTCTCCGTCTGCTGGTCCAGCTCTGGTCCTCCTT
>JBFGLM010000050.1:0-30998 GCA_041576165.1 Acidimicrobiia bacterium | reverse complement strand
GGGCGGCCCCAGGGCCGCCCGCTTCCTGTTGTTCGTGTCGTTGTGTCTAGTTCGACGACTGGCTTATGGCCGAGTCGATCTCACTCCACATCGACGATGTCTCTCGTCCTGCGAACTGCACTGCGACGAACGCCACCAGCACGATGAGCGAGATGAGCAGCGCAAACTCCACAAGACCAGCGCCGACTTCGCTCTTCAAGCGCAACCGTCCTGGCATCCGGTCGCCGATCTGCTAGTTGCTGGTGTTGGAGAGGTTGGAACCGATCTCAGAGAACGTGTCCGAAACCTGATTACCGGCGAACTGGATCGCCAGAATGGCGACGATCGCGATCAACACGACCAGGAGCGCGTACTCCACGAGGCTGGCGCCCCGATCTTCTGCGGCGAACCGCTCCTGCAAACGCGTCCAAATCGCAAGCATGTGGACCCTCCTTGGCTAGGGATGTGGTGCTGCAGTAGCAACCCTACCACCCACGGTGTTCGCCACCATAGGTCGAGGGGCTCATTTGCGGACCAGGCCCAGCCTGATGGCCTCGACGGCCGCCTGCGTGCGGTCGCTGACGCCGAGCTTCTCGTAGATGTTGGCCAGGTGGTTCTTCACGGTCTTCTGCGAGATGAAGAGCTGATCGGCGAGGTCGTCGGTTGACGAGACGCCTTGCGCCAGGACGGCCAGCAACTCTCGCTCCCGGGCCGTGAGCGAAGCCGCTCCGGGATCCAGCACCGGATCCTGATAGCTATCGAGGATCTCACGCAATGTGGCAGATTCGAGAATCGTCTCGCCGGCCGCGGCCGCCCGAATCGCAGCGGCCAGATCCGGCAGCGGCGTCGATTTGGAGAGGAACCCGGTGGCGCCCGCCTCCCGGGCCGCCTCCCGCCGGTCGGCGGTGGCGTGCATCGTCACGACGATGGCCGGCGGATGCCGGCCGCTGAGTTCCCGCAGCGCGCCCAACCCGTCCAGCTCGGGCATTTCGAGGTCGACGAGCAGCACGTCGGGCGTGAGCTCATCGAGCAGCTTGACGAGCTCACGCCCGTTGGGCGCCGTGGCGAGCACGTCGATGTCGGGAACCGCGGCGAGTGCTTGGCTGACACCGTCTGCAAATAGGACGTGGTCATCGGCGATGACAACGCTGGTCATGCATCTCCCCATGAAACGGTAACGGTCGTGCCGGACGCGCCGCTCACAATGTCCAGCGACGCCTCGATCTTGTGGGCACGTTCCTCCATGCCGACCAGGCCGAAGTGCCCGGATGGGACCTTAGCCGGTGAGAACCCCAATCCGTCATCGTGGACGATCACCGTTCCCTTGTCGAAGTCGCTCACACCTTTGACCGTGACTGTGCTCGCCTCGGAATGGATGATTGCGTTGCGAAGTGCCTCGGTGGTGATAGCAGCGATGTCGGCCGCAATGCTGGGCCGGGGCGGACGTTGCTCGTCGAGCTCGACGACGATGGTTGGTTCGATATCACCGGCTTTCCGCAGCGTACGTTGGATGGCTTCAGTCAGCGACGGCTGCTCGTCCTCGCGCAGGTCGGCGACGGTTGATCTGATCTCGTCCACCAGACCGCCGACCGAGGCGCGCAGGCTCTGAAGGTGTCCGGAGATCGCCGGTTCGGTCGGGTTTTGCAGCATGGCGAGATCAACCGCCAATCCCAGGGAAGCCAGCGACGGGCCGATCTCGTCGTGGAGCTCACGGGCCAGCCTGTGCCTTTCTTCCTTGATCGCTCTTCGGGCGATGTCCTGGAGCAGTTGGACGTTGGCGAACGCCAGTGACACCGGCCGCACCGAATTCTCCGCCAGGCTGCGCTGGAGAGGGGTCAGTTCCTCGTCGGTCGTCAGCACGATCAGCCCGACATCGCGATTTCCGACCTGGAGTGGGATCGAGGTCTTGACGTCGTTGGGTCCCTCCGCACCGCGGCGAGCCACCACGACCGGGCCCGTATCGGACGCCAGCGCCGTCAGGCCCGCTTTGAGCGGGATGATCCGGCTCAGCCCCTCCAGCGCGGCTTCCCCGACCTCGATCGGGTTGAGCTCGCTGGAGTCGGCGATGTCCGACAGGCGGTTGAGTAGTTCGTTGGCGCTCTCCAGCCGGGCGAGCCGCAGCTGGGCCTCCTCGGATGCGGCCGCAAAGGCGAAGGCTCGCTGCTGTTCCTCGACGAGCAGCCGGCGAGCCTGCGCGAACGTGATCGCCACCAGGACGTAGAGGAATCCCCACCGCACCATCCCCGACAGTTCGTCCTGGAATCCCTCGCCGAGCCCGACTGATTGGGCGAACAGCAACGCGCCCGAGAAGGCGGCAGTCGCCAGCCCGATCCGGAATCCGCCGAAGAACGCACCGAACAGGACCGGTGTCAGCGACAGCAGCAAATAGTCGCTGTTCGGCCCACCGGTGAGCCCTACTGCGGCCATGCACAAAGCCGAGCCGACCAGTGAAACCGATTCGGCGGTCAGCCGGCGCCGTTCTCGGAAAAAGCGCCGGGGGATGGCCTGCAACCCGAGCACGTACGTGGTGGCAGCCGCGGCCGCAGTGATCACACTGGAATCAGGCGACGGTCGGGCGTTGAGGAACGTCACGAACACACCGATGCCCAGCGTGACCCACGCCAGCGCCATCAGCAGCCCGTCGAATCGGCGTTCCCACCGTTGCGTATCGAGCGTCATGCAACCCCCAGAGTATCGTTTTCTGCGCATGGCGCTACGTCTCATCCTCAGCGGCGGCATCGGCTCAGGCAAGTCAACAGCCGCCCGGATCGCGTCCGAACTGGGAGTTCACGTAATCGATGCCGACCTGGTCGGTCACTCAGTGCTGGCGTCGGACGGTGAGGCGTTTGAGCAGGTGGCCGAGCTCTGGCCGGAAGTGGTGGTCGACGGAGAGATCGACCGAAGGGCTCTGGGCCGGATCGTATTCTCTGACCCGTCCCGGCTCGAACAGCTGCAGGCGATCACGCACCCGGCGATCACCAGTCGAATCGAGCGACTCGTGGACTCCTCGGGGTCCGAGGTGGTGCTGGTTGAGCTTCCTCTGCCCGACGATCTACTCGGGCCCGGGTGGAGCCGTATAGTCGTGGATGCGCCGGACGGTGTGCGCCGGCAACGTCTCCTGTCCCGGGGCATGACCGATGACGAGATCAGGGAGCGTATGGCCGCACAGCCGTCCCGCCGGGAGTGGATCGAGCTGGCCGACCACGTGCTTGACAACAGCGGGAGCGTCGGTGAGCTACGTGCTCAAACCGAGGCGCTGCTGGCCAGGTTGAGGGAAGGATCGGACCAAGCGCCCGACGAGGCCGGCCTGTCCGCCCGGCCCGAGCAGCAAGGCTGAGGCCGCCGTGACGGCCGCTGGCGGCCTCGTTCCGAATGTCATAGCCGCATCGTAAGCTGACGGGTACATGCCTCCATTCGTGGTTCAATCCGACTTTGCGCCGGCCGGAGATCAGCCGGCCGCCATTACCGCGTTGGTGGAGGGACTCGAACACGGCCACAACTTCCAGACGCTGTTGGGGATCACCGGCTCCGGCAAGTCGGCCACGGTCGCCTGGATGATCGAGCGGGCCCAGCGGCCAACTCTCGTCATCGCTCCCAACAAGGCGCTGGCAGCCCAGCTGGCGAGCGAGTTTCGCCAGTTCTTCCCGGAGAACCGGGTCGAGTATTTCGTCAGCTACTACGACTACTACCAACCCGAGGCCTACATCGCGTCCACCGACACCTACATCGAGAAAGACGCCACCATCAACGACGAGATCGACCGCCTCCGTCACGCCGCGACCAGCTCACTGCTGTTCCGCGACGACGTCATCATCGTGGCCTCCGTCTCCTGCATCTACGGTCTCGGCAGCCCCGACCAGTACTCGGGCCAGCTCCTGCGGCTCATCAAAGGCGTCGAGTACCCGATGGACCAGGCCATGCGGCGGCTGATCGACATCCAATACGAGCGCAACGAGGTCAATCTGATCCGCGGCAAGTTTCGGGTGAAGGGCGACACCCTCGAGGTATTTCCAGCCTACGAGGAGACGATCGCCCGAGTCGAGTTCTTCGGCGACGAGGTCGAGCGGATCTTGAAGATGAACCCCGTTACCGGCGAGATCATAGAGGAGCTCGCTGAGCTGTGGGTGTATCCCGCCAGCCACTACGCCACCTCCCAGGAGCGCATGGCACGGGCGATGGAAACCATCGAACAGGAACTGCAGGAGCGCCTCGCCGAGCTGGAGCAGCAGGGCACGTTGCTCGAGGCGCAGCGGCTCCGTATGCGAACCACCTATGACCTCGAGATGATGCGCGAGGTCGGCTTCTGTTCGGGGATCGAGAACTACAGCCGCCACCTGGACGGCAGGGAACCGGGAGAGGCGCCGTACACGCTGCTCGACTATTTCCCCGACGACTTCCTGACGGTGATCGACGAGAGCCACGTCGCCATTCCGCAGCTCAACGGTCAGTACGAGGGGGACCGGAGCCGCAAGGAAGAACTCGTCAAGCACGGGTTCCGCTTGCCGTCGGCGATGGACAACCGGCCACTCCGTTTCGACGAATGGTTGGAGAAGACAGGCCAGGTGGTGTTCATGTCCGCCACGCCCGGACCCTTTGAGCTGCGCACCTCGGAGCAGGTTGTGGAGCAGATCGTCCGCCCGACCGGGCTGGTGGATCCAGAAGTGATCATCCGGCCGACGAAAGGCCAGATCGACGACCTGCTCCATGAGATCAAGGAACGGGCAGCTCAGGACCACCGGGTGCTGGTCACGACCTTGACCAAGAAGATGTCCGAGGACCTCACCGACTATCTGCTGGAGATGGGGGTGCGCGCCCGCTACCTCCACTCCGAGATCGACACGCTGGAACGGGTGCAGCTGCTGCGAGACCTGCGCCTGGGGGAGTTCGATGTGTTGGTGGGCATCAACCTGCTGCGTGAAGGCCTCGATCTGCCGGAGGTTTCGCTCGTAGCGATTCTCGACGCGGACAAGGAAGGGTTCCTCCGCTCACAGACCAGCCTGATCCAGATCATCGGCCGGGCCGCCCGCAACGTCGAGGGACAAGTGATCATGTACGCAGATGATGTGACGGACTCGATGAAGTCCGCCATCAATGAGACGAACCGGCGGCGGATGCTCCAGCTTCAGTACAACGAGGAGCACGGCATCGACCCGCAGACGATCCGCAAGAAAGTATCCGATATCTTGGAGCTGGTGTCGTCGTCCACCGACGGCCCGTCGGTGGAGCGGCGTCGCTCGGAGGTTCGCCAGCGCGAGCCGTTGAACTTGGCGGGTGACGATATGCGGCGTCTGATCCAGAGCCTGGAAGAGGAGATGCACGAGGCGGCCGGTGAACTACGGTTCGAGTACGCCGCCCGCCTGCGGGACGAGATCGCCGAACTCCGCCGGGAGTTGAAAGAAGTGGCCGAAGCCACCCGGTGATCGGGATTCGGTCTTGACTGCGCTCGCGTCACAAGCCGAAGTAGACAACTCGCGGGCGGCGCGCATCGTCGCCCGGGTGGTGGGATGGGGCACAGTCGGAACGGTTGTGGCGCTGATGGTGTCGCTGATTGCCGCCATGACCGGAAATCACCGGGCAATCTGGATCGTCCCGTTCGTACTAGGGATCACGGTCTGGCTGGCGCCGCGTCTCCCTTCCCGCCTGGTCGGCCCGGGGCCTGCCGTTTCGTGGGTGGTGTTCGGCGCCCTTGTGCTGGTGATTGCGGCCTCGGTGTCGTCGAATGCGGTTTATCACTCGGAGCACATGCTGACCGGTCGGGACGGCGGGACCTACACGACGACTGCCAGGTTTCTGGTCGACGGTCTGGATTTGTTCCCCCAGGCCGCGCGGGGACCGGTGGACGCTTCGCAGCTGAGTCTCGACGCCCCCGGCTTCGAACTGAGACCTGACGGGACCTACGCACAGCAGTTCCTGCACTCGTCGAGCGCCCTGTACGCGGTGATCGGTGAGTTGATCGGAGTGTCCGCCATTCACTCGATCAACGCCGTTGTCGGCGGATTGGCCTTGACTGCGTTGTTCGCGCTCGCCCGCCGTTTCGTTACGCCGTGCTGGGCGCTTCTTGCAACGGTCCTCGTCGCGGCGAGTTTGCCGTTTGTCTACCTTGCGCGCTCGGCGATGAGCGAGACGCTCGCCTTGCTGCTGGCCGTGGCGGGAGGGTGGCTGCTCGTGCACGCGCTGACGGACGCCGGTTCGGGTGCCTATGCCGGAGCGGCTCTCGGCGGTGCGGCCCTCGTCCGGGTCGATGGCTGGTTGCTGGGCGTCGGCCTCGCAGCTGGCCTGCTGTGGCTGGCGTTGTCACCCGGGTCGCGCGGTTGGCGCACTGTTCGCGACTCCCTGCTGGCTTTCTGCGCTGTCGCCGCTCTCGGTGTGGTGGATCTCGCCGGATTCTCGCAGCCCTACCTTCGCGACCTGGGTGTGCGATTCTGGGGCTTGATCGCACTGACGGTGGTCTTGGTGGGTGCGGCTCACGTGTTACAGGGCAAGCCGATTGCGTCCGTCCAGAACTTGCTGAGCCGCCCATCCGCGGCGGCCACCGCCGTGGCGATCGTGTTTGCGCTGGCTGTCTACATGCTTGCGATCAGGCCGTCTCTGGTCGCCGCGGTGGGTGACCCCTACGGCCTCGCTGAGATCCAGCTGCGGGAAGGTCTTCCGCACCAACCGACCCGCACCTATGCGGAGCTGTCTGCCCGTTGGATCGCGTGGTACTTCGGCTGGATCACGCTGGCGGCCGGGCTGGCGGGAACGCTCGCAGCCATATACGCCGCTGCCACGCGGCCGCGCGCCGCTGCGCTCAAGGTGACACTCAGCCTCTTCTTCGTAACCACGGCCGTGTTTCTTTTCCGTCCCTCCATCAACCCCGACCACATTTGGGCCAGCCGCCGTTTCCTGCCGGTGGTGTTCCCGGGCGTTGCCATCCTGGCGGTGTGGTTCGCGCAGGTGCTGTGGCGGCGCATGGGCTTGCGAGGTTCATCCAGTTATATGGCGGCCGTACTGTTCGGAGCGGTCTTGATTTTGTCGGTGCTGACCCCCACGCGCCCCTTGTGGTCGACTGCCGAGCTGAGGGGATCGGCGTCGCTGCTCCTGGACCTGTGCGATCGTATCCCACAGAACACAGCAGTCGTGTTCATTGACCGGCGAGATGACACGGCGCTCTTCCCACGGCTGGGCCCGCCGTTGATGGCCTGGTGTGATATCCCGGCGGCGGCAGTGCCGGCGCCGGTCACCAACCAGGCGCGGGAGCGGCTCGCCCAAGACGCCCGCGAGCAGGGATCAGACGTCCTGTTCCTGTCCGCTCACCCGTCCGAACTGGGTCGGGGCTCTGAGCTGCTGCACGAGATTGCTGCTCGGGGCTGGCTGAGGACGCTGGCGGGACCGCCCAGAGCGTCTGGGATATATCGAACCGAAATATGGGCAGGGGGGCGGTGACGCCGTCCTGCGCAACAGTTGGGGGTGGCTCGCTCCTCAGCGCCGGTGCCGATCGGTGACCCCCGAGGCCTTACCGACCTCCACCAGCGCGAGGGCCACGAGCGGCGGGAGCATCGCCAAGACGCGGCTCACGTTGTTGCCCAGAATCCAGATGACTTCCCCGGATATGAGCGCCATGGCGGTCCATCCAATCAACAAGTAGCGGAGCGGCCGGTCCCGGATCGACCAGGCGAGTGCGGCGGCAGCAATGACGACGGTCAGGGCGAACACCGCCAATGCGACATTGAACCGATCGAACTCAGGCCATTTGGTCACACCCGCGACCAGGCCCAGGAACGGAAGTGACAGGTTCTCGCCCACAGTCCCAGGTCCGCCGAAGCGGGCCGTGAAGAACGCCGTGAGCAAGCCCAGCGCGGCGATCGGGGGTGCCGTCAATGCGACAGCACGCCGGGAATGGCCCGCTCGGAACGCGGCCAGCGCCAGGGCGAGTGCCACCACCAAAAACTGCTCCTTGGTCATCACGGCCGCGGTCAGGAGCCCGGCCGTCAGCCCCCACCTCTCTGCTCGGTAGGCCGCCAGCGCCGCCAGTGCCAGCCCAACTCCCATGGCGTCGGCCGTCGACAGCGAGACCGCCCACCACAAACCCGGGTTCAGCAAGACCGCCAGCACCGGCCACCATCGGTTCGAGCCGTCGTGCTGTGCGAGCTGCAGCACCGATACGACGGCCAGCGCCATCCCGGCCGCGCTCAGTACGGCCAGGCCCAGCACGGCGGCGGTCGGAGGGAGGGTTCCGAACAGGCCCCCAAGTGCCGGAAACAGCCAGCGTCGATACCGCAGCGCGGGGTCGTCCAGAAGCGCGGCGGCGTCACCGCCGAACGGCTGGCGGGCTATGACGTAGAAGGCCTGGCCGTCGTGGCCGACGCTGGGGAAGAGAGGAACCTCACCGAGTTCCTCCTGCAAGAATTCGCTGGCCGGGTAGTCCTTCCCGGCGTGGAGCAAGGCCGCCGGGTCACCAAATGCCGACGCGATGCTGAACTGGACCCCTGCGGTCACGACCACGGTCAACACCAGCCAGAACTGCCAGCGTGCGATCCCGGGCTTCCGGTGTGTGTTCGGGATGACGGGTCCGTTCATCCGCTAGTAGTTGGGCCGAGAGCTCATATAGCTTTGGTGTGGGTTGGGGACTACCGATGTCCTCTCTCAGCGTGATACGGAAAGCAACGACGGTGTCTTTAGAAGAACGCGCAGCGACTGGCCGCCGTCTGATCGAACGCGTCGACCCGCGCGTCATGGTGGTGGTCGGCGCGTTGCTGATCGGCCTGACTTGGGTGCAGCTTGTGCCGGACGAGTTTCGTGGTGTGCCCCGCCACCAGTACGCCGACTCGACGGCTGACTGGTTGGTCACCCGCGCAGCGGTCGATGGGCTCGATCCTTACAGGGACCTGCGCGAGCTTTCCCAACAACTGAAACAGCCGTATGTGCCTGCATGGCTATATACCGATACTCCGGTCGAGTATGTCCATCCCCGTGTTCCCGGCGCCATGGTGCTGTCGCTGCCTGCCTTACTTGTCGCGCCAGAGACGTGGTTCCTGATCATGTTGGCTGTCTCGGCGATATCGGCCGCCGGGACGCTTGTCGTGGCTCGCGACATGTTCGAGGTTCCGCATTGGTGGATGGTCGTGGCGCTGATCATCGTCGTGGTGTCCGGCCAGATCCATACGGGAGTTTTCTACGGCACTCAGTCGCTGGTCATTGCGTTCGCTCTCACGGTCGGATGGAGCTGGCTGCGCAAAGGAGCAGATCTGAGCGCCGGCATACTCATCGGCACGGCAGCGACCCTGAAGCTCTTTCCTCTTCTCGCGCTGGTTCCGCTAGTCGCATTTCGTCGTTGGCGTGCGGTCGGCAGCGCACTGGCGACGTTCGTCACGCTGAACGCAGTCGGGCTGGCGTTGTTCACTATTTCGCCGCAGCAGGCGCTAGATGGTTTGTCCCGCACGTCCTCCGTTTGGATCAGGTTCAGCGGGAATGGGTCTTTGTCGTTGATGATCGGTCGCCTCGGCTTCACGCCGCAGCTGGCAGGACTCGTGTCGTGGCTGTTGGTAACCGGGGTATTCCTGTGGTTTCTCCGCCAGCGTCGCGCATTCGACTCGGCGATAGCCCTGGCGCTGGCTCTGTCTGTACTCGGAGCACCTGTATCGTGGGAACATTACGTCGCCGTCGGTTTGCCCTGCGTCGCCCACGTGCTGAGCGTCTCTCGCGAGCGCATCCCAGTCGGATTGTCGGCAATCTGGGTGATGCTACTGACGATCGGGCGTTTCCTTCCGGGCCTTGCCCCGAGTTCACAGGCCCTGATCGTCGGTTTGACAACCTTCACAATGGGTGTTGTGTTGTCAGCCGCAATTTGGGCTGCTGCACGTGGAGCAGTCACTGCTGTCAAGCCCACCTTGCGTTCTGTCGCTCCGGGCAGCACGTGAAAGCTCCGACTTATCAACGAGCACGACGGTACTGTTCTCCAGGGTCCACAGCCGATGAATAGGTCAAGGGGGGAAAGGTCGACGCCGATGACGTGGGCGAAGACGCGAGAGACTGGTTCAGTTTCCATCATGTTTGGGTACATCGATTCAGGCACAGGCGGACTCATCCTGCAAATGCTGTTGGGTGGCATCGCAGGGCTTGGCATCTTCGTAAAGATGCGATGGCAATCGATAAAGGCGCGCTTCAGCCGGCAGTCTGATTCCGCCGGCTGAGACTCATGTCCGCGCTGACCATTGCGGACGGCTCTTTCCGAGATCCACATGCCCGTCTCTTCGTCCGCGACGGCCGGCTCTTCAGAGCGCTGGATCACCGTGGTCGCCGCGATTGGGAGGCGGCATCCAACGCGGGCCTCATTGCGGGCCTCATCGAAGATGGTTTGATGGTTCGAACGGTTGAATCCGATCAGGCACCCCCGGCGGGCATGGAAGACGCGCTGGTGCTGGAATCCGACCTCGTCCGGCCGATCACGTACCCGTACGAGTGGTCATTTCTCATGTTGCGCGATGCGGCGCTTGTGATGCTGGAGATCACCGAACGGGCACTGGAAGCAGGCATCGAGCTCAAAGATGCGACGGCGTACAACGTGGTGTTCAGTGGGACTAACCCCGTGTTCGTCGATGCTGGATCGTTCGCCGCCGGCTTCTCCGGCCACTGGCGCGGCTACGCCCAATTCTGTGACCATTTCCTGGCGCCGCTCATGGTCCAGTCGTACCTCGAAATCCCGTTTCAATCCTGGCTGCGAGGCAGTCTCGAAGGAATTCCGATCGTTCATCTGGCCAAGCTCATGGGTTTCGGTGGATGGTTCAAGCCCGGCGTGGCCAAGCACGTGAAGCTACGGGCACGGCTCGACAAGTCGGTGGCCGACTATGGATCTGATCGGCGCCGCGCCGTCCGTGCGCAGACCCAGCTGCCAGTTGAAGTGGTTATCAAGAACGTGGAATCCATGCGGCGTCTCGTGGGCAAGCTGAGCTCGCGATTGGAGACAGAGTGGGCATCCTATGGGTCGACCCGGCCCTATCAGGATGACGAAACGGCTGCCAAACGCTCGGCGGTGCACGATCTTTGTGCTCTCACCGGGGGCGGAGATCTCGCATGGGACCTCGGCGCCAATGACGGCGAATTCACCGAAATCCTCAGCCAATACTTCTCCATCGTTGTGGGTATCGATCGTGATCCCGCAGCGGTTGATGCTCTCTACCGGCGGTTCAAGACCGGCGGGTCCACCGCGACTGCGGCCGTCCTCGAACTGCTTGACCCGTCGGGCCCAAGAGGCTGGCAGGGTGCGGAGCGCCTCGCCTGGGCAGATCGGGACCGCCCGCAGATGACCATGTGGCTGGCGGTGATTCATCATCTCTCAATCACTGGAGCCGTTCCGCTGGAGCGAGTCGTGCGGGCAGCGGTGGACGCCGCACCGTGGTCCATCATCGAGTGGGTTGATCCGTCGGATCCGCAGGTCGACCTGCTGATGGCGGGTCTCGACCAGCACGACCGGCTCTACTCGTGGGAGGTGTTCGAGCGGGGCGTGGCCGCCGCCGGCCGGATTGTCGAGACCCGACCGGTCTCGGCCACCCGTGACTTGGTCCTCGTCAAGCGCCGATGAATGACATCTCTGTCCGGCCCGATCGCCAGAGGGTCGCGGCATGGGCGGCTTTGAGCGCAGCTGCCGCCGCGCCGGCTCTGGCTTTTCTCACCGCCACCTACCACAAGCGACCGTCCCTCACCGGCACGCTGGCTTGGTGCCTGGCTCTCGTCTTGACGGGTTTTGCCTTCTCTTTCCTGGTTGGTTTGCTCGACCGACGCCGACCGGCGTGGCCGGCCGGCGTCGGGTTTCTGTTGGTCTTCGCCAACTGGCAAGACCTGCGCGGTACCGTGATGCCGGCGGCGGCTCCCAGCATCGATACGGCGCTGGGCTTGTTGATCGCAGCGGCGGTCGGCATGGCCGTGTTCCGGCTCCTGGCGTCCCAGAGTGCTCGATTGGTCCTGCTCGTCGTGCTTGGTGTCTCCGTGCTGGTCGGCGTCGTCAATGTTGTGTCGGCGGTTGCCGGAACCCGGCCGTTGGTTTTCGACCAGCCCACTGTGGATCTGGAACCCGTCCAGCGGAAGCCCGACGTCTATCTCATCATCGCGGACGGCTACGGCCGAGCTGACGTCCTCGCTACTGAATACGGATATGACAACCGGCCCTTCGTCGAGGCGCTGGCGCGGCGTGGGCTCGAGGTTCGTGACGACGCGACCACCGAGTACTCGATGACCTATGCATCGCTGGCGTCGACGCTCGCGATGGATCACCTGGTCGAGCCCGGTGATGCGCTGGGGAAAGCAGAGCGAGTTTCCCTCTACCAGGCGTTGGGCGGCGAAAACCGGCTGGTGCACACCTTCTCCCGATTCGGCTACGACTACGTCCACTACGAGAGCGGCTGGGGTGGGACCAGGTGCGGGCGCATGGTGGACGAGTGCCTGCACTCGCGATGGGAAGAATCGACGTGGGCGCTGGTACAGCGGACACCATTGGGCCCACTCGCAACGACCATTCTCGGATCGGCTTTCTCCCAGGCATCGGTGTCCCAATTGCAGCGCGCAATCGATGATGCGCCGAGGGAAAGCGAGGTACCCAGATTCACCTTGCTGCACTCGCTGATCCCGCACGCTCCGTTACATGTGAAGAACGACTGCTCGATTGACGGACGCCCCGAAATGGGGGCGCTTAACATCTATGCGCCCTGGGTCCTGGGAGCATCGCTCGAAACCCGCAAGGCCGCGTATATCGAGCAAGTGGAGTGCTTCAACCAGAGGGTTCTGGAACTCATCGACGCCTTACCGGCCGACACCGTGATCGTGCTGATCAGCGACCACGGACCGGATTCGCACGGACAGCTGACAACGCGGACCACGGAGTGGGGCGAGGACGACGTCTACGAGCGGATGTCGACTCTCGCTGCGATTCGACTCCCCGGTCGCTGCCCGCAGCTGGGTGAGGCCCACGGAGTCGACATCTTCACGGTGGTCCTCAACTGCTTGTTCGACGCGCAGCTACCGCTTCACCCGGATCGCCGGATCATTGTGAATGTCGAGGAGAACTTCCCCGACGATCCGGTCATCGAGTGGGTCGGTTGAAGCCCAATGCTTCCTCGAGAGCGATTTGTCGGGCTTGCGTCGCTTCGCAGTCGGCGAGCGCAAACAGCCTCCGGGCTCGACACGTCGGGATACGCTGCGGTCGAGCGCCCATCCGTCTGGTTCGGATTGGCGGTTTTGGCATGTGCCGCCTCGGCGACTCCAATGTCCTTCGCTGCCAATCAATGGGCGCGCCGTCCATCCTTGACGACGGTCTTCCTCTGGGCTGCCGGGGCGATTTGTATCGGCGGGCTTGCCTGGCTCCTTAGCTCAACGCTCTCCGTGCGGCATGCCTGGGTCACCGGCGCAGTTGTACCCCTCGTCCTCTCCAACTGGTCCGCACTGCCTGTTCCTCTACCGGCCGGCATTTCCGCCTTTGCCCACACAGCCATCGGGCTGCTCGCAGCGTTGGCGGCCGGATTGGTGGCGGGGCGGTTGATCGTTAGCGACACTGCGGCGAGGGTCGGAGGATGGTTCGCTTTCGGTGCCGGTGCGGCCACGTTGGCGAGCCTGCTCGTTGCCGCCCAGCTTCCCAAAGCAGAATATGGGACGACTGTCCTGGACCTCGGCTCCGCCAATACGCGACCTGACCTGTATTTCATCGTTCTGGATGGCTATGCCAGGGCTGATGTGCTGCGAGACGATTTTGGCTTCAGCAACGACTCGTTTCTCGAGTCGCTCAAGGCCCGTGAGTTCGTGTCGAATTCACGGGCGCGATCTGAGTACTCCATGACCTATGCATCGTTGTCGACGACGCTCCTGATGTCGCATGCAATCGAACCTGGAGCGCCCCTGGGCCGGGCCGAACGGCTTGGGCTCTATGCCGTCTTGGGCGGCGACAACCTGGTCATTCGATCGTTGCAGGCGGCTGGATACCGTTACATCCATCTCGAAAGCGGATGGGGCGGTACCCGGTGCGGCGGAAGCGCAGACGTATGCGTAGAGAGCCGCTGGCAGGAAACGCTCGATGCCTTGGTGGATCGGACTCCGTTCCGGGATGTGTGGATCGATACGGTCGGCTCATCTTTCTCGAGAGCGTCGGTGTCCCAGCTCGACGCACTGGAACAGGTTGTGAAGAGTCAGCAGGACGACGAGCCGGAGGTCGTATTTGCTCACATCCTGCTACCTCATGCCCCGCTCCACGTCACTGGCGACTGCACGGTCCGTGCGCAGCGTGCCTTGTCGAGGCTGGATCTCGGCGGGTCGTGGATGAGCACCGAACTCCTCGATCTGCGAAAGCACGCATACGTGGAGCAGGTCCGCTGCGTGAACCGTCGCATGCTGGAGATAATCGACTCGATGCCCGAGGAAGCTGTGGTCATTCTCGTCAGCGATCACGGTCCGGATTCGCGCGGGCAGCTGGGTAAACACACGACCGATTGGGATGCGGCCGACTTGGAAGAGCGCTTCTCGGTCCTCAATGCAATCCGGATCGAAGGGTGTGACACAACAAGCGCGTATGGCGTCGATCTCTTTCGTGTGATCTTTGATTGTCATTTTGGCACCCGGCTCGGGGTCCAGTCTGACCGGCAGATCATCGTGAATGTCGACACGGTTCATCCGCTCGACCCCGTCGTCGAACGCATCGCATCCGGCCACCCGGCCCACCGACCGTCGTTCGTCCCACCTCTGCGCCGGGTGGCTGAGAGCAGCGAGGCTCGTTGATCGAACACGCGTTCGGTCTGGAAGTGAACTACACTCGTGTGACCTCGAAGCAGGCGCGGAGTGCATGTCGGTTGAGAACATCGTCATCAGGGGTGCGCGAGAGCACAACCTGAAGAACCTCTCGCTCGAGCTGCCGCGCAACCACCTGATCGTCTTCTCGGGATTGTCGGGATCGGGAAAGTCGAGCCTGGCGTTCGACACGATCTACGCCGAGGGTCAGCGCCGGTACGTCGAGTCGCTGTCGGCCTACGCCCGCCAGTTTCTCGGTCAGATGGACAAGCCTGACGTCGAGTTCATCGAGGGTCTTTCTCCGGCCATTTCCATCGACCAGAAGACGGCCAGCCGCAACCCGCGTTCCACCGTAGGCACGGTCACCGAAATTCACGATTACCTCCGGCTCCTCTACGCCCGTATCGGCGTGCCCCACTGTCCCAACTGCGGACGGCCGGTCGCCCGCCAGACACCCCAGCAAATCGTGGATCAGATCCTGACATTGGAGGAGGGAACCAAGTTCCAGGTGCTGGCTCCGGTGGTCAGGGGCCGCAAGGGTGAATATGAAGAGCTGTTTCGCGATCTCAGCAAGCAGGGATTCAGTCGAGCTCGGATCGATGGCGAGATTCGGGACCTCACCGAAGACATCCGCCTCGACCGCTACTACCAGCACACCATTGAGGTCGTCGTGGACCGGCTGGTGCGCAAGGCCGGGATTGAGCGAAGGCTCACCGACTCGATGGAGACCGCCCTGCATCTGGCGGACGGTATGGCACTTGTCGATGTCATCGACGGACCGGAGCTCACGTTCTCACAGCATCTGGCGTGCAACGCTTGCGGGCTGTCCTTTGACGAACTCGAGCCGCGCACCTTCTCGTTCAACAGCCCCTACGGCGCCTGCCCGGCGTGTTCGGGCATCGGGACCCGGTTCGAGGTCGATCCCCAGCTGGTGGTTCCCGACGACGACCTCTCTCTGGCTGAGGGCGCGATCGCGCCGTGGGCGGGCAACCGCAACCGCTACTTTCAGCATTTGCTGGCGGGAGTCGCCGCCACCCTCAAATTCGACGTCGAGACTCCGTTCAATCTGCTGACCAAGAAACAGCGCGACGCCATTCTCATGGGCACGGGCGACCGCCAGATCCACGTCTCGTATACCAACCGGTTCGGGCGCAAACGGGAATACCGGACCAACTACGAGGGAGTCATCCCGTTCCTGCGGCGCCGCCACGAGAACGCCGAGTCGGACTCGGCCCGGCTGTTCTACGAGGAATACATGCGGGAGGTGCCGTGCCCGACCTGCCGGGGAGCCCGCCTCAACGAGCTAGCCCTGGCCGTGACGATCGATGGCCACAACATCTTTGAGCTGTCCTCCCACTCGATCCAGGGGTCGATGGACATCCTGGACAATCTGCAACTATCGGAGCGCGATGCCACCATCGCTGAGGCCGTGCTCAAGGAGGTGCGGGCCCGGCTGCAGTTCCTGCTCGACGTGGGACTGGATTACCTGACCCTCTATCGCAGTGCGGCAACCCTGTCCGGCGGGGAAGCTCAGCGCATCCGGCTGGCCACCCAGATCGGGTCCGGTCTGGTCGGGGTTTTGTACGTTCTCGACGAACCATCCATTGGACTTCACCAGCGAGACAACCAGCGGCTGATCGAAACACTGGTTCGGTTGCGTGACCTGGGCAACACGCTGATCGTCGTCGAGCACGACGAAGAAACGATCCGAACGGCCGATCACATCGTCGACATCGGCCCCGGCGCCGGCGAGCTGGGCGGTCGCATCGTCGCGGAGGGATCGCTTGACGCAATCGTGGGTGAGCCGGACTCGCTCACCGGCGATTACATCGCAGGCAGACGCAGCATCGCGATCCCGCCCACCCGCCGAATCGGCGACGGCCGGTCTCTAGAGGTGGTGGGCGCCACGGAAAACAACCTGGACAATCTCACCGTCGAGTTTCCCCTGAGCAAGTTCATAGCCATCACGGGCGTCTCGGGCTCGGGCAAATCCTCGCTTGTGCAAGAAATCCTGTCCAAAGGTCTCCATCAAAAGTTGTACCGCAGTCGCGAGGTGCCGGGCCATCACAAGCGGATCGACGGCGTTGAGCACATCGACAAGGTGATCAACATCGACCAGTCGCCGATCGGTCGAACGCCCCGGTCGAACGCCGCCACCTATACGAAGCTGTTCGACCGGATCCGGAACCTGTTCGCCTCAACACCCGAAGCGCGCCTGCGCGGCTACATGCCCGGCCGGTTCTCCTTCAACGTAAAAGGCGGCCGGTGTGAGGCCTGCAAGGGCGACGGCACCATCAAGATCGAGATGCACTTCCTCCCCGACGTCTACGTGCCGTGTGAGGTATGCGGTGGTGCACGGTACAACCGTGACACGCTCGACATCCTGTGGAAGGGTCGCTCGATCGCAGACGTCCTCGACATGTCGGTGGACGAGGCGCTCCGTTTCTTTGAGAACCAACCGGCCATCACTCGCATCCTCCAGACGATCTACGACGTGGGGCTGGGTTATATCCGGCTCGGCCAGCCGGCCCCGACGCTGTCCGGGGGCGAAGCGCAGCGGGTCAAGCTCTCGTCCGAGCTGGGCAAACGGTCCACCGGCCGCACGGTCTACATCCTCGATGAACCGACGACCGGCCTGCACTTCGAGGATGTCCGCAAACTGCTCGGTGTGCTCCAACGCCTCGTGGATGGCGGCAACACGGTCATCGTCATCGAACACAACCTGGACGTCGTCAAATCGGCCGACTGGGTCATCGATCTCGGCCCGGAAGGCGGGGACGAGGGCGGACGGGTGGTTGCGGCCGGCACGCCCGAAGACATCGTGAAGATACCCGAGTCCTACACCGGCAAGTTCCTACGTGAGGTGCTACCGGGCTGACCGCGGTCAGGCCGGGGCGGGATCCAACCGCGCCCGCGTGCCCCGCCTGGCCAAAGCCAATGCGGCGAGAGGCAGGACGATGGCGTAGACCCGGGCCACGTTGTTGCCCAGATCCCACACCCAGTTGGAGGAGATCAGTGCAAGCGCGATCCAGGGAACCAGCAGAAACGCCTCGACCTCGCGGCGCCGTCTCCAGGCGCCCGCTGCGGCAAGTCCGATGAGTGCCAGCGTGCCGACCGCGAGGATGAGATCGGATGCCGCCACCGCATCCCAGTTCCGCGCGGCCGCCGCGATCCCGGCGAACGGCGCGGTCAGGTTGCCCCGCACCGCGAAACCGTCGTCTACCAGCAGGCTGGTGACCAGCGACCACCCGAGGAGCGTCACTACGGCCGGCCCGCCAATGATGGCGGCGCGGGTGCGACGGCTTCGGGTCAGCTCCCAGGCCGCCAGGGAGAGCGCAACCAGCAGCATCTGATCCTTGGCGAGCGTCGCCAGCGCCAGGATGATGGCGGCCGGGGTCAGTTTCTCCCGTCGCCACAGTGCCAGGCCGGTGAGCGTCAGACCAATCGCCAACGCGTCGACGGTCAGCAACTGGACGGATAGCCACAACCCGGGGTTGATCACCGCCGCCAGCGCCAGCCGGTCGTTCGCGCGCTGGCCGATCGCCAGGTCGGCGGTTGCTGCCGCCGCCAGTCCGAACGCCAGCGCGGCCACGGCGGCCAGGCCGACCAGGGTGGCCCCGGCGCCGAGTAGACCACCGAGACCGGCCAGGCCCGGGTAGAGAATCCGCCGGTAGCGGAACCCGGCGTGGTCCATGGCGGCCGCCGCCGGCCCGGCGGCCAGTGGGTCCCGGGCAATCAAGTATGCCGTTTGGCCGTCGTGACCGCGGTCCGGCACCGTGATCACGCTGCCTAGGTCTGTTTCGATGTAGGGGCGCATTGGCGATGTCTGACCGACCGAAAGCAGACCGTCCAGCCCGCCGCCGATGGCTCGGATCTGGATCCACTGGAGGAAGATGGCGGCCACGACCCCGATGACGAACCAGAGGGCGACACGGCGCGTTCGTCCGGCGGCGGCTGAGTCCATCCTATTGTTTCGACGCGCAGCCGGGGACCGTTGAGAGGATCGATGCATGGCTAAATGGAGCGACCTGGCGGAGTGGTGGCTGGAAGAAGTTGACGATCCAGCATACGCCGAGGAAGTCCTGCCGTTGATGCTTCGGATGCTGGACCCACAACCGGGGGAGCTGTACGCCGACCTGGGCTGCGGCGAGGGCCGGGTGATGGCGGCGATCGCCGACCGCGGCATCCCGGTGATCGGAGTCGACCTCAACCTGCAGCTGCTGCGGCACGCCCGGTCGCACGGACCGGTGGTGGCCGCCCGACTTCCGGATCTCAGCTTTTTGCGACCGAACAGCCTCGATGGCGCCTACGTCGTACTGGCACTCGAGCACATACACGACATGAATGGGCTCTTCGACGCGGTCGCTCGGTGCGTCCGCCCGGACGGCCGGCTGGCCGTGGTGCTCAACCATCCGATCTACACGGCCCCTGATTCCGGTCCCGTACTCGACCCGACCGACGGAGAGATCTTTTGGCGGTTCGGCCGCTACCTCGGCGGGGGTTCCACTCACGAGCCGGCTGGCCGCACACGGGTCGAATTCGTACACAGGTCCATGTCGGAGCTGCTCAACGCTGCGTCAGCCCACGGCTGGTCGCTGGCATGCATGGAGGAGCGTCCGGTGGGAGTTGAGGCGGCGCAGCGCGACCCGCTTCTGGCCAAACACGGTGACATCCCCCACCTCCTGGCGGTGCGCTGGACGCTGCTTCCCCAGCGCTGATGGCGCGGTATCGTCAATCGAACCTGTTCGCGGAGTGACAGTGCAACGCCCTCGGCCAGCCGAGATCCCCGACCAGCCGGGCGCCTACATGTATCGCGACCGTCACGGTCGGGTGATGTACGTCGGCAAAGCCAAGTCGCTACGCAAACGCGTCTCCTCGTACTTCGTCAAGGACCTCGACGCTCGGACTGGAGCGATGCTCGACGCTTCCGAGACGGTCGAGTGGATCGTCACCGACAACGAAGTCGAAGCCTTGATGCTGGAGTTCGCCCTCATAAAGGAGCACCGTCCCCGGTTCAACATTCGGCTGCGGGACGACAAGAGCTACCCCTATCTCGCGCTGACCCGGTCAGACCAATGGCCCCGCGCCCGCGTGATGCGGGGTACGCGGCGGAAAGGCACGCAGTATTTCGGACCGTTCGCGCATGCCTATGCCGTTCGGAACACCCTCGACTTGCTGTTGAAGTCGCTTCCGGTGCGTACATGCTCCGACGCGGTGTTCCGGCGCCAGGAACTTCGGGGCCGTCCGTGCATCCTCTACGACATCGAGAAATGCAGCGGCCCGTGCGTCGGCTTGGTGGAAGCCCAGGAATATGCCGGCTACGTCGAGGGTATGGCGAAGTTCTTCGAGGGGGATTCCGACCAGCTGCTGGCCGACCTCGACCGGCGAATGCGAGGGGCGTCGGACGCTCTCGAGTTCGAGCAGGCCGCCCGGGTGCGAGATCAGTTGTTCGATGTACGCAAAGCCCTGGCGCGCCAGGAGGTCGTGTCCGACAAGCGAGAGAACTTCGACCTGATCGCCCTCGAAGATGACGATCTGGAAGCCTCGCTGCAGGTGCTTCGAGTCCGGCACGGCCGCATCGTGGGCCGGTTCGGCAGCATCGTCGACAAGGTGGAGGACATCGAGCCGTCAGAGCTGATTGGTGCGATGCTGCGCGACCTCTACACCGAGGATGAACCACCTCCGAAGGAGGTGCTGGTAGAGGTCCTCCCGCCGGACCCGGATATCTGGACGGCCCTGCTGGCGGAACGCCGGGGGGCGGCCGTTTCGCTCAGGGTTCCGCAACGGGGCGCCAAGCGCCGCCTACTCGAGACTGCCCGAACCAATGCCAAGGAGGCGTTTGTGCGCCACCGGCTGCGCCGGCAATCCGACCACAATGCCCGGGCCCAGGACCTGCGCAGCCTCCAAGAGGCGCTCGGATTGCCGGACGCGCCGCTACGTATCGAGGCTTACGATATCTCGACCATCCAGGGAACCAACACGGTCGGGTCGATGGTGGTGCTGGAAGACGGGCTCCCCAAACGCTCCCAGTACCGCCGGTTCCGCATCCGCGGCGTGACCGGTCAGGACGACTTCGCGTCGATGGAAGAGGTGGTGCGCCGGCGATTTCAGGCCTACCTCAAGGAACAGTCCAAGCCCGTGGCCGAGCGCGGTAAGTTCTCCTACCCGCCTTCGCTCATCCTCATCGACGGCGGCCCCGGTCAGCTGGGCCGGGCCGTCAAGGTGCTGGAGAATCTCGATATCGAGATCCCGGTCGTCGGCCTGGCCAAGCGCATGGAGGAGGTGTATCTGCCTGGCCAACCCGAACCGGTTGTGCTGCCTCGTGACGAGCCGGCCCTGCATCTGCTACAGCGGGTCCGCGACGAAGCCCACCGGTTCGCCGTCACGTATCACCGGCAGCTGCGAGGCAAGCGGATGGTGGATTCGGTGCTGGACGAGATCGAGGGTGTAGGACCGATGCGCAAAAAGATGTTGTTGAAGAACTTCGGATCTTTGAAGAAGATCCGCGAAGCCGATCTCGAGGAGCTGGCCGATGTCGTCCCGCAAAAGATCGCCGAGAATCTCTACACGGCGCTGCATGACTGACCAGCGACCATTGAGGATGCGTCCGCGGATGCCGATGGGAATTGTCGATGGGGGATAGCGCAGCTGCCACGAACCCACAGGTTCTGATCGTCACCGGAATGTCCGGGGCCGGCCGCTCGACGGCTGCCAAAGTGCTCGAGGATGTCGGGTTCTACGTCATCGACAACTTGCCTCCCGCTCTCATCCACGAGGTTGTCGACCTCAATGACCTGCTCGATTCGCCCCGGCGGCTCGCCGTTGTGATCGATTCCCGGGGCGGATTCCCGGTCGAGGTACTGCAAAACGCGATCATGGACCTCGAACGCGACGGCATCGCTGCGACGGTCCTGTACCTGGACGCGGACGACGATGTCATCATCCGTCGCTATGAGGAACACCGGCGTCCCCATCCCCTCGGTCATGACACTCTGGGGGACGCGATCGCCGCCGAGCGGGAGATGATGTCCGAGCTGCGCGGGTCGGCGGACATCTACATCAACACCAGCGACACCAATGTCCACGAGTTGCGTCAACGGCTCGAGCGCCAGTTCGAGGGGATGCAGGTGGAGCGTCCCATGCGGGTCTCTGTGACCTCGTTCGGATTCAAGAACGGAGCTCCGCGGGATGCCGATTTGATGTTCGACGTTCGATTCTTGCCCAATCCCCACTGGATACCGGACCTGCGTCCCTTGACCGGCCGGGATGAAGCCGTGCGGGACTATGTGCTCTCCCAGGACGATGCGCAGGCTTTCCTCAAGCACCTGCAGGGACTGCTCGACTTCCTCATCCCCAGGTTTCGAGCTGAAGGCAAGTCCTACCTCAATATCGGGGTCGGCTGCACCGGCGGCCGCCATCGCTCGGTGGCGATGGCCGAGGAAGTTGCAGGTTGGCTCACCGACCAGGGGTATCGCGCTTCGGTTCGGCATCGGGACTCGGGCCGATGACCCCGTGGCCGCACGACCCTGAGCACCGCCCGCCTCCCCGCCTGCGGGCTGTGGGGCCCAGAGTCGTGGCGCTCGGTGGCGGCCATGGTTTGTCCATGGTGCTCCAAGCGGCTCGCAGCTACGCGGGCGAGATCATCGGGATTGTCACCGTCGCCGACGACGGCGGGTCTTCGGGCAGGTTGACGTCGACGCTTGACATCCCGCCACCTGGGGACATGCGCCGCTGTTTGCTGGCCCTGTGCCCGGACGACGGCCCCCTGACCCAGTTGTTCGCCTACCGCTTCACGGACACCGACGTCGCCGGGCACTCGATGGGCAATCTGATACTGGCCGCTCTACATCAGCTCAGCGGAGACTTCGAACAGGCGCTGGAAGTGGCGGCGGAGATGCTCGGTGCCGTGGGCGGAATCATTCCGGTCGCACCCAAATCGCTTCATCTGACGGCGGTCATCGACGGCGAGCACGTCGATGGGCAGGCTGAGATCGCGACCCGCCCTGGCCACATCCAGTCGCTGCGCCTGGTCCCCGCACCGGTCGCAAACCCGCGGGCGGTGAGGGCGATCGAAGCGGCCGACCAAATCATCCTCGGACCCGGCAGCCTCTACACGTCGGTACTGTCCTGCATCCTGGTGCCGGGTGTGGTCGAAGCGATCAACACGGCTGCGGGGCGATTGGTATACGTGCTGAATCTCACCACGCAAGACGGTGAAACAGCCGGCATGTCCGGATTCGACCATCTCGCCACGCTCATCGAGCTGTCCGGCTTGACCCGCACCGGAACAGTTCTCGCCAATCAGCAGCCCTTCGCTGCCCCGGAGCCGGCCAGCCCCCTCGAGCTGGCTGAATCCGATGCGGCCCGGCTGGGCTGGACGTTCGAAGCGGCCGATCTGATCGACCTGGCCGCGCCCTGGCCCCAGCATGATCGGGCGCTACTCCAAAAGGCCCTCGCCCAACTCACCTGACCGGCTTGCAGGCTATCTTGCCGCCTGCTCACCCGGGGCGCCCCACCGGGTGGGTAGATTCGGAATGTGTTGCCCGTCCGATCGAGGCGGGCCGATCACAACAGATGTAGAGGCTTTGTTCATGCACACCTTTCTCACGCTGGACGACGTTGACCTGGCAGGTGCCCGGGTCCTGTTGCGCACGGACCTCAACGTTCCGGTGGACGCCGGTCGAGTGGAGGACGACTTCCGGATCCTCGCCGCGATCCCGACCATCGAGCGATTGCGTGAAGCCGGAGCCGGAGTCGTTGTTTGCAGCCACCTGGGGCGTCCGAAGGGCTCGGTGGACCCCCAATACTCGATGGTCCCGGTCGGGCGTCGGCTGGCAGAACTCGGCGGCTTTGCTGTGCAACAGGCCAGCGATGTCGTCGGAGGCTCTGCGCGTTCTCTGGCTGCTGACCTGGAGCCGGGTGGCGTGGTGCTGCTGGAGAACACCAGGTTCGAGGCGGGCGAAACGGCCAACGATCCCGCACTGGGCGCCGCACTCGCAAGACTGGCCGGATTGTTCGTGCTTGATGCATTCGGATCTGCCCACCGTGCTCACGCGTCGACCGTAGGGGTCACCGACCACCTCCGCTCGGCAGCTGGGCCGCTGATGGTCGCTGAGCTCAACGCGCTATCGAAGTTGATCAACGATCCGGTGCGTCCCTATGTGGTCGTGCTGGGAGGTGCCAAGGTGTCGGACAAGCTGCCCGTCATGCAGTCGCTGCTACCTAAAGTCGACGCGATGCTTGTCGGAGGCGGCATGTGTTTCACCCTGCTCAAGGCCGAAGGCTACGAGGTCGGCGATTCGCTCGTGGAGGATGATCTTGTGGACTCGCTGGAGGATCTGCTTCGGGGCGAGTTTGGCGGGCGCGTGAATCTCCCCGGCGACGTGGTTGCAGCCGACTCCTTCGCAGCAGATGCCGGCCATCGGGTGGCGGCCGTCGAGGAGATGACCGAAGACGAGATGGGATTGGATATTGGTCCGATCACCAGCGAGCATTTCGTCAAGGTCATCGAAGGAGCAGGATCGGTCTTCTGGAACGGTCCCATGGGTGTCTTCGAGTGGCAAGCATTCCAGGCCGGCACGAAGGCGATCGCAACTGCGATGGCCGCAACGGAGGGATTCTCGGTGGCAGGAGGCGGCGACTCGATCGCGGCGTTGCGCATGTTCGGTCTAGCCGATCAGCTGTCACACGTGTCAACCGGCGGCGGCGCCGGGCTGGAGTACCTAGAGGGTAGAGAATTGCCCGGAGTCGCCGCTCTCGAGAGGTGGGGCCAATGAGCCGCAAGGAACTGATGGCAGGCAACTGGAAGATGAACGCCACCCACCTGGAGGCGATCCAGATGGTGCAGAAGCTGGCGTACCGGCTTGACCCCGGCGATTACGACCGGGTCGAGGTGGTCGTCATCCCGCCGTTCACGGCTTTGCGTTCAGTACAGACCGTGATCGAGATGGACAACTTGCCGCTGGGCATTGGCGCTCAAAACGTGCACTGGGCCGACGAGGGCGCGTACACGGGCGAGATCTCGGCCCGGATGCTGGCCAAGCTGTCGGTCGCGTACGTGATCGTGGGCCACAGCGAGCGGCGGGCGCAGTTCGGAGAGGGCGACGAAATGGTCAACCGCAAGGCGAAGGCGGTGATTCAGGCCGGCATGACACCAATCATCGCCATGGGTGAGACATTGGATCAACGGGAAGCCGGCCAGGTGGAGGAGGTGGTCTCTGGACAGTTGCATGGGGCTCTCAAGGGGATGGATGCGGACACGGTTGCCAGCCTGGTGATCGCCTACGAGCCGGTGTGGGCGATCGGCACCGGCCGCCACGCCGAACCCGACGACGCCCAGGCAACGTGCGGATTCATTCGCGAACAGATCCGCGACCGGCATGCAGAAGCCGCCGACCACACCCGGGTCCTCTACGGTGGCTCGGTGAACCCTGGCAACATTGCCGCCATCATGGCGAAAAAGGACATCGACGGCGCCCTTGTCGGGGGAGCATCCCTCGACCCCGACACCTTCGCCGGCGTGATCCGTTACTGGACCTGATCTGTGACACAAGAGGAATCTATGACGACCCTGGTCCTGCTGCGACACGGCGAAAGTACCTGGAACAAAGAGAACCGGTTCACGGGATGGACCGACGTACCGCTCAGCGAACGGGGCATGGACGAAGCGGTGACGGCCGGCCATTTGATGGCGGACGAGGGGCTGGATTTCGACGTTGTCCACACCTCGCTGTTGCGCCGTGCCATCACGACTGCCAACTTGGCGCTGGACGAGATGGACCGTCTCTGGATAGATGTGAAACGCTCGTGGCGCCTGAACGAACGCCACTATGGGGCGCTGCAGGGTCTCAACAAGAAAGAAACCGCCGAGCGGCACGGTGCGGAGCAGGTCTTCGAGTGGAGAAGGAGTTATTCGACGCCCCCACCTCCCCTCGACCGGTCGGACGAGCGTCACCCGGCCGGCGATCCTCGATACCGGATGCTTCCGCCAGACCTCATCCCGTCAACCGAATGCCTGGCGGACGTGGTCGAGCGTATGCTGCCGTACTGGCATGACCAGATTGTGACGGACCTGCGGACGGAGCGGCGCGTGCTCGTGGCGGCTCACGGCAACAGCCTGCGGGCGCTGATGAAGCACCTGAAGGACATCTCCGATGACGACATCTCCGGGCTCAACATCCCCACCGGGATCCCGCTCCTGGTCGAGCTCGATGCGGACCTGCAATACGTGTCCGACCGCTACCTGGGAGACCAGGAGGCCGCCTCGGCGGCTGCTGCTGAAGTAGCGCAACAGGCCGGGTAACTTGACCTGCGCGGATAGGCGCCACATACTTTGCCCGCTGCCGGGAAGGTGGCGCCGACCCGGCCTCACTCACCGACCCGTGAATCTCACCAGTACCTACATCCAACCGACGAAATGAGAGAAGTATGAGCGTCATCACGGCCATCGTTCTCGTGATCCATGTCCTGGTTTCGCTTGCCATGATCGCGCTGATCCTGTTCCAGTCGGGCCGGGGTGGCGGGATGTCTGACCTCTTCGGCGGATCGGCCGGACTGTCGTCCATGGGCACGACGCGGGTGGAGCGGTCGTTTCAGCGGCTGACGGTGTACGCCGGCATCGGCTTCGCCCTCACCACCGTTGCGCTGTCCGTGCTGATCGGCTGAGCCGGCCCGCGGCATGCACCGCGCGCCAGATCCCGATCTGCGCGGCCGAGTGTCGTCCTGGGCGCCTTACGTGCTGGGCGGCGCAGCTGTGGCGCTCCTGTTCGCCGTCGCCTCCACATATCGTTTCGCGGGTTCCGATTCCGACACGGCGGTCGCCGCCGCACAGGTTTCGACGACTACGGCTGCGGTGAGCGTGGTGTCCACAGCACCCACCACGACCGTGACGACCGCGGCGCCAACCACCAGCGCACCGGTTTCCACGTCGCCGGCCACCACTGTCAGCACCCGCACCACTGAACCGGAAGGCGTCGCCGAGCCGGTGGGTCCTCACTACGGAGGGGTCGCGACGGTCGGCGTCGTTGGTGATCTCGTGTCCCTGAACCCGCTCGGCACATCCGGCAACTCGGGTCCTGTGGCCGCCTTGACGTGGGCAGTCACCACGGGCGCCATCCGGATGGATCCTCAGACCCTACAGCCGGCTCCGGTAGTGATCGAAGCGCTGCCCACACCGGACAATGGCGGCCTCGCCGTCAACGAAGTCGGGGAATTGGTGGTGCGCTATACCATCCGCCCCGACGCGGTCTGGGCCGACGGTACCCCGATCACCGTCGACGACTTCATTCGTACCCATGACGTAGCCCGCGGAGTCATTGGTCGGGCCGATCTGCGCGATCGTTACGGCGGAATCGTGCCCGGTTCGGTGACCGGGGAAGGTCGCTCGGTCGAGTACCGGTTGCGCCAGCCCGGTTTGGAGTGGATAGCCCTGTTCGACGTTCTGGTGCCCGCGCACGAAGTCACAGCCACTGGTTTTGCCACGTCCTGGAACGAGACAATGTGGTCCGCCGGCGGTCCATTCCAGTTCGTCAGCTCAGATCCAGACCGGTCGTCGGTGCGCCTGATCGCCAACGAAAGGTTCTGGGGGAGAAGCGCAGATGGCGGCGACCCGCTGCCGTACCTGGACGGATTGGAGGTCCGCTTCTATCCCACCCGGGGTGATCTGGTCGACGCGGTCAAAGCCGGTGAGGTCGATGTTGCCTCGGTCGGCGGTGATCCCGCCACCCTGACGGGGTTGTCCCGCATCGAAGAGCTGCTGCTGGACGTGCAGCGGGGGCCTGCGTGGGAGCAGATCGGGTTCCAGTTCGGGCCGCGCCGTTTCGATGCGAATCCGGCGCCGCTGACCGACGATGTGGAGGTCCGGCGGGCCATCGCAGCACTCGTCGACCGTCCGGCCCTGGCCGCCGAGGTCCAGGGAGCGTTTGGTCGCCCGCTCGACTCAGTTGTCGGACTCAGCTGGCCGGATGCTGACGAGCCGGCCTGGAGCGCCATCGAGGACTTGGATCGAGCGGCCGCAACGGAGTACCTCACCGCTCTGGTCGAGGCGTCGGAGTCTCCGCCTGTCATCTCCTTCGCCACGACCGCCAACGACGCCAACCGGGAGATGCTCGCCCGCCGTCTGGTCGAGGCGCTCGAGCCTCTAGGCCTGGTCGTCGACGTGTCGCGCACCGAACCCGGTGCCTACTTTCTCGATCTGGTCATCCCGGGTTCATACGAGGTAGCCGCCTGGGCATGGCAGGCGAGTTACGGCCCGTGGGGTGTACTCGATGATATGCGCGAGCATCACATCACTCCATGGCCAGACGGAACAGACTTCTATCAGTGGCGGGCGGGTGCCACCGACGCATTCGCTCAATTTCAGGCTGCGCTCGAACAAGCTTCCGGGCAGGTGGACGTGACCGTGGTCGGCGAGCTGATCGGCCAACTGGAACAGCATCTATTCGACGACATGGTCTTCATCCCGCTGTACGCGGAGCTCAATGCGGCGGCCGTCGTCGTTGATCGGATTGGGGGATTCCGACATAGTCCGTTGCCCGGCGGCGAACTGGCATCTGTTGCCGAGTGGTGGACGGTCGAGACCGGATGATGCGGCTCGGGGGGCCCCAGGTATACTGCCGTCCGCAACGTGTGGGGCCAGTCCACTGCCCACGCGTTGCATTCACGTCGGAGTGGCGGAATTGGTAGACGCGCTAGGTTGAGGGCCTAGTGCCCTTTAAGGGCGTGGAGGTTCGAGTCCTCTCTCCGACACCAGACTCAACTACACGCGGCTGGGATTCGACGACGACCCGGCCGTCTTGGTGGTTCGTGATGTCGATCCCCATCTCGGCGTAGACCTTGGCCTTGTCCGCCGGGTCCGCCGCGGCCAAAGCGGCTGTGATGTCCTGGAGGCCGGGTGACGTCGCCGAGTTCGGCGGTGAACACTGCGCCGAACACCGGGCCGACACCGGAAATGGCTTGGAACGCTTCGTAGCCGCGATGGCTTTTGAACTCGGCAGCGATCCGGGCAGAGGGATGGCCGAGGCGTCTCCGACGTGAGGCCCCCAGGGACGCCCCCGGGGCCCGGTCCTCACAGAGAGGTGTGGATCAGTCCCAGCTGAGTCCCGACCACGTCTCGCCGCTCCACGAGCCACCACTCCACGAGCCACCGCTCCATGAGCCGCCGCTCCAAGACCCTCCACTCCACGAGCCACCACTCCAGATCTTGCTGCTCCACGACGCGCCGCTCCACGACGCGCCGCTCCACGACGCGCTGCTCCACGACCCACCGCTCCACGACCCACCGCTCCACGACCCACCGCTCCACGACGCACCGTTGAAGGTGCCGCCGTCCCATAGCGTGTCGACGCAGGACGGCTCGCCGTCCAGCATCGTGCAGTAGCCCGTCCAGGGACTGGTCAGGATATCCATCTCACCGGTGAGGGGAACGCCCTCGTCGTAGACGTGGTTGGTGCCGCGAGCGGCCTCCAACGAACCTGTGCCGTCGGATTCGTAGTGCTTCTGGGCCACTGTGGTGGCGTTCAGCACACGCTGCCGGTACAGAGCCGTCATGTCCAGGTTTCCAGAGCCCTGGCAGCGCCTGCTGTAGTCGTCCTCGTATTGAGCGGACTTCTGCAGCGCCGCCTTTACCTGGTCGGGGGTCAGGTCGGGTTCCTTGTCGAGCAGCAGGGCAACCCCACCGGCCACCACGGCTGCAGCCTGGCTAGTGCCCGACCCCAGGAAGTAGTTGCCGGCTACCGCGGCCTCCGGAAAGTGGGTGTCGGCGTAGGAGCCGGGGTTGCGGAGGCTCAGGATGGATCGGCCGGGTGCGAGGAGGTCGACGTGCCGGTCATCGGTGCCGCAGTTCGAGAAGCTGGCGATACCGTCAAAAACAGAACCTGCGTTCTCTGCGGCCCCGACGGCGATCACGAACGGGTTGGTGGCGGGGTTCCGCAGCGGGGCGGCGTTGCCGTCGTTGCCGGCAGCGACGACGACCACGATCCCGGCCTTCCAAGCCATCTCCACCGCATGGCTCAATGGATCGATCTGATAGGGCTGCAGACTGTCGGTGCCGTAGGCGAGGCTGATGACCCGGATGTTCATCCCGTTGTCGTTCCGGTGCTGAACCACCCAGACGATCGCCGCGATCACCTGTGACACGTCCACCGCCCCATGGGAGTCGGCGACCTTGACATTGACGATCCTGGCGCCGGGGGCCATGCCGGAGAAGTGGGTGTCGGCGTCGTCGCGGCCGGCGATGATGCCGGCGAGGTGGGTGCCGTGCCCGAAGGTGTCCAGATAGCGGAGGTTGTCGGCCTGGGACTCGAACGACAGGTCCGCCCCGTTGATCACCTTGCCGGGGTAGGTGAGACCGTCCACCGGCACAACCCCGGTATCGATGAGGGCGACATCGATGCCGGACCCATCGAAGCCGCTCCTCCAGAAGTCCGCGGCACCGGTCAGCTGGTGGGTGACCCACGGCATCGACCCGCTGTACTGGCCCGGCGGGACACCTTCGAGGTGCGAGGCGTCCTCCCACTGGGTGAACGAACCGGGCTCTTCCGTGCCGGGTGGAAGAGTCGTGGTGGTGGTCGTCGTGTCCTTCCCGGGAGGCTTGGCATGGGCCGCCCCGCCGGCCAGGGGGCCGGTCAGCAGCACTCCGACCAGCAGGAGCGGGGTCAACCGCGTCAGCCGCATCAGTGTGGTGGCGTATCCGCGCCTCGAGCGGGTGGACCCTCGCATCCCATGCCTCTCCGATTGGCCTCTAATGCATGCATCGGCAATACCGGGCTCTTGAGTAGAGCATCAAAACCCGAGTGCTCATGAGGACTAGTCATCCACTCCGCACCTTGACTGTCGCATCAGTGAGCCACGGGTCCGAGCCACTGGTCCGTCTCCGGCGCAACCCCCACCCGGTCGTAGCGAGCGCCGACAAGCTGCTCTCGGGAGATCGACAACGACACCTTGCACGGTGACCAGACGGGGGAGTAAGGCGAGGACAAGATCTAGTTGCACCGGCATCCCTCCACCTCGGAGAGGCACAGCACGGCTCGCTCCTTCGCTGATCGCCCTTCGAGTCCAACCTCCAATGGGCGTTGGAGCCGTCGATGCGGCTCTCAAACCTCGAAGACAGTCACCAGCGCTGCCAGCCGCGTAGTCGACGAGCGCCTTGACGCCTTCGGCGGTTAGCTTCGTAGCGGGTGTCCGGCCGAGGAGGGCTTCGAGCCGGCGACGTTCCTGGTTGGTCTCGGCCATCCACTTGCCGACGGCTGAGGCGGGCTTCGGGTTCGGTCCTCACG
>JBFGLM010000049.1:0-33012 GCA_041576165.1 Acidimicrobiia bacterium | reverse complement strand
TGGCGCTCCTCGCCGCTGCCTGCGGGGCCGGATCCGAGCCGTCCGGGACCGAATCGCCAAAACCGGCGCCATCCAACGTCGCCACGATCGCCGGCGCTGAACCGGCCGGCTGGCACCAACGTGAATCGATGCGCGTGCCGCGATCTGAAGCGCCGGTGGCGGTCCTGGACGAGCGTATCTACTTCGCCGGGGGCCTCAGCACGATCGGGCGAGCCCGCGCGTTCGACACCATGGAGGTGTTCGACCCGGACACCAATGAATGGTCGACCGCAGCCCCGATGCCGGCCCGCCGCCATCACCTGATGGTCGCCTCCCACGACCGCTCCGTCTATGTCTTCGGTGGGTTGAGCGAGCGGGGGTGGGTGCCCCAGAATGACACGTGGCGATATGACTCGGCACGCGACTCGTGGGAGCCGGACGTGAATATGCCGGCTGCTATGGGAGCCGGCGGCGCAGTCACGCTGGGCGACTCGATCTTTGTCATCGCCGGGACCGGTCGGCCGCAGGCGGTTCTCGAATTCCGCCCGCGAGAATCCAGCTGGCACGAACGAGCTCCACTTCCAGAACCGCTCGAGCACTTCGCGGTCGCGGCGTTGAAAGGCCAGATCTACGTCAGCGGAGGACGCTGGCGCGGGACCGGAGAGTCGGCTGCGGTGTACCGCTACGACCCCGCCTCGGATGTGTGGTCAGGGGTCGAGCCGCTCGATGAGGCACGAGCAGGACATGCCATGGCCGCTACGGGCGCCTCCCTTTTTGTCGTCGGCGGGGAGCTCCTCGAAAGCCGATCCGCCCTGGCGTCGGTGGAGATATACGATCCCGTGGCCGACGCGTGGCTGGCGGGGCCATCACTTCCCCGCCCGACCCACGGCGTGGCTGCGGCTGCGATCGGGGGGACTGTCTATGTGGTGGGGGGTGCGCCCAATGCTGCACAGGCCGATGCCTTGGGAGAGGTCTACGCACTGGTCCCATGACCCGCCGGGTCGGAGCAGACGCGACGTTGGGGCCCCTCCAGGGCCCCAACGTCAATGACGTGTGTTCTGTACGACGGTCAGACCATCGGGCTGGGCTCTTTCTTCGCGCCTGCGGGTGTTTCCGCCAGCATCGGGAACTCGGTGCCCTTGGCTGCCCAGAACAGACCCAATCCGACGAGGATCGAGACCAGACCCAGGGCGCCGAAGGCCCCGGCGAGCGCCGTGCCCAGCTGAATGCTGGTGTAGGCGGCCACGCCGACACCTAGTTCACCGACCAACCCGTGGACGGTGCCCGACCATGCCTGGCTCCGGGCCGGGCCCTCGATCGGATGCTGACGATCGAAGTCGGTCCAGTACCGCCCGTCGACCTCAAACTCATAGGTGCCGGGCTGGAATACCTCACCGTTGTACTCGACCGCTTCGTCCAGGACGACGGTCTGTGTCCCATGTAGGACGTGGTAGCTGATGGTCGCCAGCTGGTACATGTACTCAGATGGAGTGTTCACGACCGGGTCGGCCGGATCGAGCTGACCCATGTTGACCGGATAGCCCCAGTCCTCCTCCAGCAGGGTCATGATCGCGTCGGCACCTTCTGTGGTACCACGGTCGACGAGCTGGCCTTCATCGTTGTAGTTCAGAGTGACGTTCTGTGCTTCGCTGAACTGCTCCAACGAAGACAATCCCTGTTGCGTACGAGCGTAGGCGACACCGCTCGCGATCAAAAAGATCAATCCGAGGATGCCGAGCGCGACGCCCAGTGTGCGCAAACGCCTTGCCATCATTGCTCCTTTCACTGAGCTTGTGAAGAATTTCACAAAGCTAAGTATCGGCCCGACGAAACGGCAGCTGTAGCTGCAAAAAGTCCCTCGTGGCGGGACCTTGGACCTCGTCCGGGCCCACCCGGCTCCCGCCACCCGCTCCGCTCAGGGATCGTCGCTCGCTATGTACCTGTCTATCTCGGTCCGTAGCTGGGCCTTGCGAACCTCGTCTAGGAACGAAGACTCAATCGAGTTCCGTGCCACGTGTACGACATCGGCCCGGCTCAACCCCAGCGCCGCAGCCGCTGCCACGTAGTTGTCCCCGATATACCCGCCGAAATACGCCGGATCGTCCGAGTTGATGCTCACTCGAACCCCGCGATCCAGGAGGCGCTTGAGATTGTGTTGCGTGAGATCAGGTGTAACTCGCAGCTTCTGGTTGGACAGCGGACACATCGTCAGCGGGATCTGCTCGGCCGCCAGTCGCTCGATCAGGGCCGGGTCGTCCTCGGCCCGCACGCCATGATCGATTCGCTCCACGCCCAGAACATCCAACGCGTCCCACACGTACTCGGCCGGGCCCTCCTCCCCGGCGTGCGCTACGAGCCGCAAACCCAGTTCCTCAGCCTGCGCGAAGGGCACCTGAAACAGCCCGGGTGGGTACCCGGACTCTGACGAGTCGAGCCCCACGCCCGCGAAGTAGTCCAGATAAGGGCGAGCGGACTCCAAGGTTGCGACTGCGGCGTCGGCCGGCAGGTGGCGCAGGAAGCAGAGAATCAGCGTCGAGGAGATCTCCACGGCCCGAGCGGCCTGACCATCGGCCAGACCTTCGATCACCACGCCGATGTCGATCCCCCGCTCGGTGTGGGTCTGGGGATCGAAGAAGATCTCGGCGTGGCGAACGCTGTCGGCCACCGCCCGGTCGAGATAGGCGGTCATCAAATCGGCAAAGTCTTGCTTCGTTTGCAGCACCTGGGCCGCGGCGTAATAGATGTCGAGAAACGATTGAAGATCGTCGAAGTCGTAGGCATTGCGGGCTTCCTCGACGGAACCGAACGGAGTTTCCACGTCGTTGCGAGCCGCGAGTTCCATCATCAACTCGGGCTCGAGGGTTCCCTCGATGTGGACGTGCAGTTCGGCCTTCGGGAGGCCCCGGATGAATTCTTCCATTCCCACTCCAGCAAGAGGGAGGGGTGCCGGGCGCCCCGCACCCCTCGAGAGTCGTCAGCCCGAGATCGTTGTTCCGAGCAGCGCCTGCGCGAAGTACACCACAAACGCGGCGGAGACGATCCACATCAGCAGCGGCACTTCCCCCACTTTGCCTCTGATCACCTTGATCAGCGTGTGCATCACGAAACCGGCCCCGATACCGACGGTGATGCTGTAGGTGAGCGGCATCAGCACGATTGCCAGCAGCGCCGGGAAGCCCTCTTCGAGATCCGCAAAGTCGATCTCCCTGATGAGGTTGGCCATCAGAAAGCCGATCAAGATGAGTACGGGTGCGGTGGCCGAGAATGGGACCAGTGTGGCGAGCGGCGTGACGAAGACCGCGATCAGGAAGAGCACACCGACGACCACCGACGTGAGCCCGGTACGGCCCCCTTCGGCGACCCCGGCCGCGCTCTCGATGTAGCTGGTGTTGGAGCTGACGCCCGCCACGCCCCCGGCGGCCGCGCCCAGCGAATCGACCAGCAGCATCTTGCCGACGTCGGGCAGCGTGCCGTCTTCCTCCACCAGATCTGCCTGCTCGGCAATGGCGGTGGCCGTGCCCATCGTGTCGAAGAAGTCGGTGAGCATGAAGCTGAAGATGGTCAGCAACGCGGTGAGGAACCCGAGCACTTCGAAGACGTTGCCCAGATCGAAGTCGCCGATCGTGTTGAAGGTCGGGGCCAGCGACAGGCTGTCGGGAAACTCCTGCACCCCGATGATCAACCCAATTCCAGAGTTGACCAGGATCGCGATGATGAGCGCGCCTCTCACCTTTCGCACGTAGAGCAGCACCGTGATCACCAGACCGATCAGCGTCAGGGTCGCCGGCGCCGAGTTGGGGAATATGAACTCCACCGGCACCGGCCCGTCACCGGCCGGCTGGCGGATCAATCCTCCGTTGACGAACCCGATGAACAGAATGAACAGGCCGATGCCCACGCCGATCGCATATTTGAGGCTGTTGGGGACCGCCGCCATGACCGCTTCCCGGAAACCGGCCAGCACCAGGAGCGTGACGACGACGCCCTCGAGCACGATCACCCCCATCGCGCCCTCGAGGCTGAGACCATCGCCCAGCACCAACCCGAACGCCACTGCCCCGTTGATGCCGAGGCCGGCCGCCATCGCCAGGGGATAGTTGGCCACGATGCCCATCGCCAGGCTCATGATCCCGGCCACCAACGCCGTCGCCGCCGCCACGCCGGCCGGGTCATAGCCCGCGGCGCTGAGGATGGCCGGATTCAAGAAGATGATGTACGCCATCACCAGGAACGTGGCCACACCTGCCCGGACTTCGGTTCCGACCGTAGTGCCCCGCTCCGCCAGCTTGAAGTAGGACTCGAGGTTCGACCCGGCCGAGCCGGGGACGGTTCTCGCCATGATCACTCCCTTCCGGCCCGCCAGCCCTGGCGGGCTGTCAGTGATCCAACGTTACCGCCGCTCGACCCTCGAATGACGGCCGAAAGCCAGTCAGCGCCGGGCGCGGGTCGAGCGCAGAATCGGGTCGGCGGCCGCCAGCAGCCGGTCGGCAGCAGTCAGCACTTTGCCGGCGGCGCCCGGTGTTTCGGAGTCGACCAGATTGCCCATGACCCGCAGCGTGATGTTGGCGATGGATTGGGTGCCCACGGCCAGGCGCAGGCCGGCCTTGAGGATCAGCGGATGTCCGATCAGGAACGAGAAGCGCCGGCCGGTGCGCAGGAATTGGTCGAATCGCTCGCCGATCAACTGGTTGTAGCGGTCGGGGGCTGTCGCCGGATCGTCCATGAATAGATCAGCGGCCAGCATGCCTGACTCGAGGCCGTAATCGATGCCCTCCCCGTTCATGGGATTGATCAGCCCCGCCGCATCGCCGATCGCCACCCAGCCCGGGCCGTGTCGCCGCTGCACGCTCATGGGGAGACGCCATGCTCGGGGCCGCTCCAGGTAGGGACCCAAACCCCAGTTGTCGCGCACCTGGTCGTAGTAGATGTCGATGAGGCTGTTCAAGTTCAGAGACTTGAACCCTTTCATGGTGGAAAGCGCGCCGACACCGATGTTGACGGTCCCGTCTCCGGCCGGGAAAAGCCAGCCGTAGCCCGGGACCGAGTTGCCGTTGGCATCGTGCATCGTGAGGCAGGCCTCGAGGTGACGATCGGCATGGCGGGGCGATTCGACATAGCTGCGAATCGCGATCCCGTAGGGCTCTTCCGGCACCCGAACGGCGCCCAGCATGCGGGCGACCTGGCCGGGCGCTCCGGTGGCGGCGACGGTCATACCCGCCGGCCAGCGATCGCCGCCGGCCTCGACCCCCACGACGCGGCCACCTTCCAGGATCGGCAAGGCCTCGGTCTTCCATACCAGCCGGGCTCCGGCTTCCTGGGCAGCGTCGATCAGAGCCGCGTCCAGGCGGCGGCGGGGCCAAACGGCCCCGTAGGCCGGGAATCGCGCAGTGCCGGGCCACTGGAGCTGACGCTCGGTCTTCCCGGCGATCATGCGAAGGCCTTCGATGAAGTGAGCGCCCTCGAGGTCGATCTTCAGCTCGCCCAATGCGCCGACGGCCCGCGGCGTGAGGCCGTCGCCACACACCTTGTCGCGCCCGTACGGGGCTTTGTCGAACACGACGACGCGGGCGCCGGAGCGGGCGGCCTGGATGGCGGCCGCAGCACCGGCCGGGCCGGCGCCGATGATGGCGAGATCTACGACTGGCATGGGGCTTCAGCCAGATTGAACCACATACCCGCCGCTGTACCGCATTGGTACTCCGGCCGGCGGGGGCCTTTCGTCAAACGTACGCGTCGTGGCGGCGCAGCCACGCCATCGGCCACTCCAGATCGGCTTCGTTGCGGCCGTAGGGTGCCAGGTCCAACAGCTGGTAGGCGCCGTTGAGCGGGTCGAGGCCACGAGAGTACGTCGAATAGGTGTGGTAGAGCGCGCCGTCCCGCATAGCGAATGCGCTGAGCCCGGGCGCCTCCTCGCCCCAGTCCTCACCGGTGCGGAAGTTGTACTCAGCCCCTGCTTTCCGCTGCTCCTCCGTGAACGACACCCCGAAGTCGAAGTTGAAGTCGCCGGGCGCCGACGACACCCATTCGAACGTCCAGCCCATCCGCTTCTTGTATGCCTCGATGGAGCTCAGCGGCGCGCGCGATGCGCACACGAATGTGACGTCGCGGGCGGCCAGATGGACGTCGTTGCCCTCGTACGTATCGGCCCAGAAGGAGCAGCTCGGACATCCTTCTTCCCAATCGGGTCCCATCATGAAGTGGTACACGAGCAGCTGGCTGCGCCCATCGAAGAGGTCCGCCAGGGTCTTGCGGCCCTCCGTCGTGTCGAACTCGTAGTTCTTCTCGACCGGCACCCATGGCAGCTCCCGTCGGGCGGCGGCGAGCTCATCTCGCAGCCGGTTCAGTTCTTTCTCGCGTGCCAGCAGCTCGATGCGGGCGGATCTCCACGCATCTCTCGTGCCGATGGTGGGGTTGGTCATGATCCCTCCTTCGGATGCCGTCATTACGACGTTCGCCCCGTTCCCGGCTCGACAGTCAGACTACGCAGGTTGAGTCGCCGGCAATTGCCGTCCGCACCGCCGGCAGTACACGGATCCCGGCTGGTGGCCGGCCAGCCCACACTCGGCGCACGAGGTGCCGCCGTCCCGGGCCCGGCTGGCGGTGGCCACCTCGGCGGACACGATCCCGGTCGGCACGGCGATCACGCTGAAACCCAGGATCATCAGCGCGGCCGCCAGCAGCTGGCCGAGGCCGGTCGAGGGCGCGATATCACCGAAGCCCACCGTGCTCATGGTGACGATCGACCAGTAGACGCCGCGGAACATAGAGTCGAATCCCCGCTCTGGACCCTCGATGACGTACATGGTTGAGCCCACGATGATGTTGATGAGGACAACCGTCACCAGGAAGACTGCGATCTTGCGGGTGCTGGCCCGCAGCGCATGCAGCAGGTAGTTGGCTTCTCGCAGCCACTGGGCCATTTTGAAAACCCGGAAAACACGCAGCAAACGCAGGGACCGGATCACCAGCAGCGATTGGGCGCCCGGGATGACCAGGCTCAAATACACGGGCAGGATGGCCATGAGATCTATGACGCCGAAGAAGCTGCGGGCGTAATGCGCCGGGTGCTGAACGCTCAACAGTCGAGCGGCGTACTCGACCGTGAACAGGATCGTCACCACCCACTCGGCGATCAGGAGTTGGGAGGCGTAACGCTCGGAGGTTCCGGGGACGCTCTCCCACATGACCAGCAGGACGCTTGCCACGATCAGCACCATGAGCACCACGTCGAACAGCTTCCCTGCCGGCGTGTCCGCCTCGAAGATGATGTGGCGAGTTCGCTCTCGCCAGCCCTGCCGATCCTGCACGGCCGTCGAGTGTAGGTGCGGGCCTCGAGGGCGGCGGCGGATGCCTGAGGCGATAGGGTTGCTGCCCCGATCAAGCAGGCAGGTATGACGTCTAACCGTGCGCAGCCACCCTCCCGAGTCCCTCCGCCGGGATGGGCCTACCGGCTGGGCGCGTGGATGGGACTCGCGGTTATGCGGCTCCAGCGGTGGCAGTTCGACATTCGGGGAACCGAGCACCTGCCGCCGTCCGGAGGATGTGTGATCGCAGCCAACCACAACTCGTTCTGGGATTTCTTCGCGGTCGGCAGAGCGCCCTACCTCATGCTGGGACGAGCACCCCGCATTCTCGCCAAGCAATCCCTCTTCGAGCTGCCCTTGTTTGGGTGGCTGATGCGGAAGACCGGCTGCATTCCCGTCGATCGCGGCGCCGGCCTCGACGCTGTGCAGCACGCCGTACACGCAGTGGAGGCCGGAGAAATGGTGCTGATCATGCCCGAGGGCACGATTTCGCGCTCATTCGATCTCCTCACGTTTCGCACCGGGGCCGCCCGGATTGCCACCGAAGCCCATGTACCCCTGATTCCGGCGGTGAGCTGGGGAACCCACCGCTTCCATACGTCCGGTCGACGCCCGCGCTGGTCGTGGAAGCTTCCAGTCACCGTGTGCTACGGGGAGCCGGTACGGCCGGACGCCGGGGACGATCCGGTCGCTGTGACCGACGAGCTACGGATCCGGATTGAAACGATGCTGAACCAGGCCGTCTGCGAGTACCGCGATGGCACTCCGGGACGAGTGTGGTGGGTGCCGGCCCGGTTGGGCGGGGGCGCCCCGAACCACGAGAGCGTGGAGTCCGAGTTCCGCAGCCGCCGGCTGCGTTGGCGCCGGCGCAGGTCTGGCTGAACCGAGCAGGTCGCCGATAGACGTAGTCCGTGGCTGCTCAAGCACTGCGCCGCAGAGGGCCCTGCCTGACTATTTGCCGGCGCCAAGCTGCACGGACGTGCGTGAGAACGACCCCGGCCGCCCCCTGAGTTGGCAGTTGCATTCAACCGCCTTTGTGAATCTCCCGCTCAACGTCCGCCTCGGTGATCGGCCGGTCGGCGTAGGTCCCCCAGCCGTGGAATGCGAGACCCACGCCCCATCCCACGATCGACCACCCGGGCCAGAACGCCCCGCCGCCGCTGAGCGCCCAGATACCCACCAGCAACAGGTTGACGGTCACGTAGACCGCGGCATGGTTGCGAAAGTCCCGCTTGGCTTTGACCCGCCGCATCGCCTCTGCTCGCTGGGTGTCGTCCATTTGGCCTCCTTCCGCCACCAGGACATCGTGGACCAAGCCGGCGGGAGCTTCAAGGGTGCGAGCCACAGCTATAGACATTGCCACGGCTACAGCCGGCGGCGGGCCCGCTGGCGCTCGGCGGGTGGACGCCCGCGCCGAGCGATCTCCGTTTCCAGCTTGCGGTATCCCGCCCAGCGGATCGGGTCGAGCCGGCCCTCCTGCAGAGCCGCCTGCACCGCGCATCCAGGTTCGGACCGATGGGAGCAATCCCGGAACCGGCACCGGGCAAGCAGCTCCTCCAGGTCGTCATAGGCCGTGGCAAGCCCGTCGTGACTCGCGGGCATCGGCACCATCCGCAGCCCCGGCGTGTCCACCAGCACGCCGCCGGACGGAACCGGAATCAGCTCCCGTGAGGTGGTCGTGTGTCGCCCTTTGTGATCTCCCGGCCGGACCGAACGCGTGCTCCGAACGTCCCCTCCAACCAAACAGTTGATGAGGCTGCTCTTGCCCGCACCCGATTCCCCCGTCAACCCGACGGTCCGGCCCTGGCCGAGATAGGAGTGCAGCTCTCCGATCCCCTCGCCGGTCAGGTTGCTGATCGGGAGCACGTCAACCTGGCGCAACACCGCCCGGATCTCTCGGCGCGCCTCGGCCAGCCCGATCACCGCCCCCTCGGTGCCGAGCAGATCGGTCTTGGTGAGCACGATCACGGGCTGGGCGCCGGCCTGCCACGTCAGGATCGACAGGCGCTCCAGCCGCCCTACCCGATGCGGACGATCGACTCCATGCAGAACGAACATCGTGTCGATGTTCGACGCGAGGACCTGATCACGACCGCCCTCAGCGCCTGCCCGCATGACCGCCGAAGCACGCGGCAGGATCGCGGACAGCAGCGGCGTCCCATCGGCACCTGTCCGAGCGACGGCCCAGTCGCCGACGGCAGGTGGTCCTCCCTCGACGTCACGCGTGAGGACGGTCGCGGGGCCGCCGGCCGTGGCCGCGATCATGCGGCCACGGTCGACGCGGGCGATCCGAACGAGTTGCCGCTCGGGGCCGGCGTACGGCTCGAAGGCACGCTGGATCTCCGGTTTCCACCCGTAGGCGGCGAGCTCACCCGGCGGTAACGGTTCAGTCAACGAGACTCCTGGTTATGGCGCCCCTGTCCGATCACCCGAAAACGCCGGGAGGAAAGGAGCGCCGGCTGCGTGAACTCATGTACATCCTCCCTTCCGCATCCCGGCCGAGCCTACGGGACGGCAGGGCCAGGAGCGCGATACAGGCCGCGCCCGGGGCGGGGCCACCGAGCCACCAGATTGGTGGAGTTGCGTCAAGACCTCGCCAACCAATCGAAGGGTGGGTTCGCGGTCAGCGGTCGCCGATAAAGCACCGCACGAGCGGGCGGTCGTTGACGCGTGCGACCTCTTCGAAGCCCGCAGCCTGAAACATGCGGAGCGAACCGACGAACAACTCGGACGATCCTGCGGGGCGCACCGCCCGATCGATCGGGTACGCCTCGAGCACCGTGGCACCCTGCTGTAAAGCATGATCAATGCCGGCGGCGAGGAGCACCGCCGCCACCCCCTGGCCGCGCTCGTCCTTGCGGATGAAGAAGCAGTTCACAACCCAGGTCTCGAGGTCATCGATGGGCCGGTAGACGCGGGATCTGGGTGAATTGAGGCGCCGGTATCGCTCACGCGGTCCGACCGCACACCAGCCGACCGGTTGCCCGTCCCGGTAGGCGAGCAGCCCCGGCACCTGCCCGGCGTGGACTTCTGACTCCAGCAGGCGGCGACGCTGTTGCTTGGTGGCCTCGTCCCACTCCTTGGCGGTCAGCAGCCACCACGTGCACCAGCAGTTGGAGTACGCCCCGTTGGCTCCGAACAGCAAAACGAGGGCGTCCCATTTGTCTGGAGTGACGGCTTCGATCACCAGATCGTCCATGCGGCTCAACCTACCGGGTTGCGGCAGCCCAAGCCGTCAGCGCTCAGGGGACTGCGCGACGGACTGCCGCGCACGGGTGTCAGCTTGCATTTTTCTAAACTCGACTTGCAGTTCGTCTTGAGAAATCTAAAGATATATCTCAAGATTATTAAACTCAGGGTCGATGGGGATTCACATGCAGCAGCGATGGACCGATTACCTATCCGATGAAGACCTCGGATTCCTGAAGCGGTTCTTGCTGGCGTCGGGGACGCTCAAAGACCTCGCCGCCGAATACGGCATCTCGTATCCCACCGTGCGACTGCGTCTCGACCGGCTGATCGACAAGGTCAAGGTCATCGATGCCCAGGTCACCGGCGGACCGTTTGAGACGGCGCTGCGCTCGCTCTACGCCGAAGGACGGATGGACGACGAGGCCTTCCGGCTGCTGCTCGACGCCTACCGAGATGAGGAGACCGCCCGTGCGAACCGTACTGCTTAGTTGCCTGATCGCCCTGGCATTTGCCGGGTCGGCCACGGCCGCCCTGGCGGCCGAACAGGTGGACTGGACCGCCAACCCCCCGACCACGGGTGAAGTCGTGGGCGAGGAGGTGTACGTCACTGGTACGGGGACCCACCGTCTCATCACCATCCATGAGCCCGAGACCGAGTCGGATAGCTACGTCGTGCGCGGCACCGTCCGCCACGAAGGCGTGGGGGGCGCCGGTTATCTGGAGATGTGGAGCTATTTCGCCGACGGCGGAGCGTATTTCTCTCGCACGCTGGCCGAAGCCGGTCCGATGGCGGCTCTGGTCGCTGACTCAGACGGTCGCCAATTCGAACTGCCGTTCTTCTTGAACGGCGCGCCGGGACCCGACCGAGTCGAGATCAACGTGGTGATGCCGGAAGGCGGCCAAGTGTGGGTCGGTCCGTTGACGCTCGAGGGCCTTGGCGGCCAGTCGGCCTGGTGGTCCGAGAACCAGGCTGCACTCATCGGCGGTTTCATCGGCGTCCTCGCCGGTCTGTCGGGCGCGGCGATCGGCATCTTCGGTGGCCGGCGGCAGCAGCGGAAGCTGGTCGAGAGTCTCCTGGCGGTTGGCCTAGCGATAGGCATCGCCGCGCTGATTGCGGGAGCCGTGGCGTTCACGACCGGCCAGCCCCGCCACGTCTGGTATCCACTGGCACTCGTTGGAACGATCCTCACCGTCGTTGACGGCGCCCTCATGCCGACCATGCGGCGGGCCTACACGGCGGCAGAGCGGCACCGGATGCGGGCGCTAGACGCCTGAACGCCGGCCCGCTCAGAGAAGATGTCCCAGCTGGGAGGCGAGGGTGCGGCCGATCACCAGCAGCCACCCAACGTATGGCCCGGCAACGATCAGAACAGCGAGGGATGTATCGATGCCAACCGTCTGGCGGGTGGCTGCAACGAGCAGGGCCGGCATCCAGAACGACACCGTGAACCAGCCGAACACCAGCCCGGGCCCGTTCCAGCGCAGCGTCACCGACGTCACCTGAATCGTCAATGCCACCGCCAGCAACGGCAGATGGGCGTAGCCGAACAGCCGCAAGACGCGGTCGAACCGGGCGGCAGAAGCCAGTGCGAAGCGGGCCGCAATCCACACAGTCCCCGCCAGCCACACCCACCCGTAGAAGCCGGTGAGAAGCAGGCGGAGGGTCGGGCGGGGGGCGACGAGAGCCTGGATGCCGAACCGATCAAAAGCGAACACGGCAAACGCACCCAGCGTCGCCAGCGATCCGGCCGTGATAGTGCCGGTAGCGCCCAGGCCCTGCCAGGTGCGACGATCGAGCCGCAACAGCCGGGCCACCGGGGTCATGGCTGCCACACCCGGCCATCCGGCCAGAAGGTGTCGAAGTCACCCGGAAACGCGGTGAACGCAGGCAGAGTGCCGAGAACCTGGCCGGCCAGCGGGCCGTCCAGCCCTAGGCCTCGAGTCGGCTCCCACACGGTGCCCGTGCCCAGGTCGACCAACTCACCATCGGTCACGGCCAGCTCGACGACACCGTTCTCGAGCCGCCGCGAGAAGACCGTCCACTGTTGCGGATCCCTCGGGTGGACGGCTACCGCGATCTCCAGGCCGGCTACGACATCGTTTGCGACCCCGACCCGTTGCAGATCCGGCACGCGATATGCCGCCGCTTCCGTGCCAAGCTCAACCACGATGGCCATGTCCCTGAAGTCGAATCCGCTGTCTCCCGCCGGGGCGTCCAGGGCCAGGGTGTGCGGATGGGCCGTGCGCCAGGCGTCCCAGGTGGTGAACGTGACCGGCAACAGATCGAGCCGCTCCCCCTTCAGTGGGCCGGCGATGGCCTCGCCCAGCGGCTGACTCCAGATCGAGCCGGTGCTGTGGTCCCACCAGGTCATGGCGTTGCCCCACAAAGCGCCGTGATTCCCGAGTACCAAAATCTGGCCGTTGACCTCACGGCGATGGACCATCGCCGTCGCACAGAGCGGTCACCAGGTGACCAGGATCGGATCACCTCCGATCTCGTCGAGAACCATCTCCCGCCGGTTGAGAAAGCTCACCGGGTACGCCTTGGCCTCGTTCCCGCCCGCAACCCCGATGACATCCACCAGCCCGGGCCAGCCGGACTCGTCGGCGGGAACGAACGCAGGATCGTAGACAGGAGCGATGGCATCCCGGGGGAGGAGTTGCCGGAATCCGTCGGGAAGTGTCTCGCCGGCGGTGACGGGGTTGTAAGCGTCGGCGGGACCGACCCGAACGCCGGTCGGGTTGACCGGGGCGTCCGGTTCGGAAAAGGCCCAGAAGGTCAACGCACCGAGCGCGATCAACCCTGCAATTCTGATCAGCCGGTTCACGACATCGCCAACCACCGCCGGGGCCGGAAGCTTCCGGGATTTGTCGGTGTCGGGCGCTCAGGCCGGCTCGACGCTGATCTCAGTTGCTTTGATTGATATCCACACCGTCGCTCCGCTAGCCAGGCCGAGTGCCTCCACCGCGCCTGGCGTTATCTCGGCCGTCAGCGGCATCGGTGGCCCGGTCCGCAACCGCACCCGATCTCCATAGTGTTCCACCCGGCCAAGGGTCGTCTCCCAGGTGTTGCGCGGACTTCCCTCGGGCCGGCGCCGGTGCACCGAAATAGCGCGCGGATGGATGGTGGCGAGAACTTCCCCGGCGATTGTGGTGTCCGCCGCCTGGAGTGTGTGGCCCTCCACCGCAATGTTGCCCCCACCAGTTGCAGTACCCTCGAGCAGGTTGGACCCGGCGAGGTCCGCTGCGTAGCGAGTGCGAGGGCGGATCCGGATGTCGTCGGCGGTGCCGGACTGGGTGATCCGCCCGGCCTCGATGATCAGGATTCGGTCCGCGAGCAGAAACGCCTCAGTCGGATCGTGGGTGATCAACATCCGCGGGCCGCCAAATCCGTCGAGATGGTCGGCCAGCACATGCCGCAGCGTGACCCGGGTGGTGGCATCGAGCGCCGAGAGCGGCTCATCCAGCAACAGGACATCCGGCGCGGTGACGAGAGCCCTGGCCATAGCCACCCGCTGCGCCTGGCCCCCCGACAGGTCACGTGGCTTGCGGTTGGCCAGGTCGGCAATGCCGAGTCTCTCCAGCCACTCGCTCACGGACCGGCGCCGTTGCTCGCGAGATTGCCGGCGTCCACTCAGACCGAACCCTACGTTCTGCGCGACCGTGAGGTGTGGAAAGAGTATGTGGTCCTGGAACGCGACACCGATTCGTCGCCGGGCGGGCGGGATGAGAAGGCCCCGTTCCGGGTCGTCCAGCGTGACATTCCCGAGCCGGAGGTAGCCCCGGTCGAGGGGCGTCAGTCCCGCAATGGCGCTCACCGCCGTTGATTTGCCGGCACCGTTGGGCCCCAGCAATGCGACGGTGTGGCCGGGTTCGATGGTGAGAGAGATGTCGAGGGTAAACCCGTCGCCGCGGTCCACTCCCAGCTCGGCTTCGAGCAGCCCGGCCGTCACAGCGAGTTCCACCAGCGCTCCCGGAGTGACACCAGCACTACGACGGACACCGCCACCATGAGCAGACTCAGGGAGACCGCCGTGTCGCGATCACTCTCGAGTGCCACGAAGACCGCGAGCGGCAGGGTCTGCGTGCGTCCCTGCAGGTTGCCGGCGAAGGTGATCGTGGCCCCGAACTCCCCAAGCGCCCTCGCCCAGGTCAGTACGATGCCGGACAGCAACGATGGCCCGATCATGGGGAGTGTGACTCGCCACATGATCGACCAGCGACCTGCCCCCAGCGTCGCCGCCGCTCCTTCGTAGCGGAGATCGAGGTTGCGGAGAGCTCCCTCCACGGTGATCACCAGGAATGGCATCGCCACAAACGTCGCCGCAATGACCACCCCCCAGGTCGAGAAGGGCAGCACGAGACCGGTGGCCCGGTTGAGCGGCTCGCCGATCAAACCGCGCCGGCCCAGTGCAAACAGCAGCGCCGCTCCTCCAACCACCGGGGGCAGCACCAGTGGTAGCAGTACCAGCGATCGCACGATCGTCCGGCCGGGAAAATCGACCCGGGCAAGCACCCACGCCAGCGGCACGCCGACGACGAGAGAAACCACCGTTGCGGCCAGCGACGTAGCGATCGAGAGCCGCACCGCCTCGGTGACGACGTCCCCTGTGAGCAGGCTGGAGAGGCGTGACCACGGCGTTTTCGCCAGCAATCCGGCCAGCGGCACTACGAAGATCGCCAGGCCCAGCGCCGCCAGGACGGCCACCCCCGGCGGCGGGCGCACGCGTCGTCGCTGCGAGCGAGAAAGCCGCCCGGTCACGGCGCCAAGAATCCGTGGCCGGCGAGAATCCGCTGTCCCGGCGCGGACATCACGAAGCTCACAAAAGCCTCCGCAGCCTGCGCATCGTCGGCCCCTCGCAGCACAGCGATCGGGTATTCGACGATGGCGTTGATGTCTGGCGGAATCACAATGCCTTCGACAGCGCGGCCGCCGGTCAGGTCGGTCGCGTAGACGAGACCGGCGTCGAGTTCGCCCGCCTCGATCTTCGTGAGCAGCGCCCGTACGTCCGGCTCGTTGGTGTCGACTGCGGGCGTCACCCCAGCGTTGTCCAGCACCCGCCGTCCCAGCTCACCACACGGGACAGGCTCTGCGCACAGCCCGATGAGCAGGGCAGGCTCGGCAAAGTCCTCGAGACCTTTGATCCCGGCCGGATTACCAACAGGAATCGCTATTTCCAGCACATTGCGGGCAAAGACGACCGGCTCAGTTGCCACTTCACCCGCCTCGACCAGACGGTCCATATGAGATCGGTCCGCTGCGGCGAACACATCGGCGGGGGCGCCGGCGAGCACCTGCTCTCGCAATGCGGACGTGCCCCCGAGATTCAATGCGACATCGACGCCGGGGGTGGCGGCTTCGAAGGCCGCTTCGATAGCACCGAATGCGTCGGTGAGGGAAGCCGCAGCCGACACCAAGACGAGGCGAGGTGCCTGGTCGCCCCGGTCCGCAGCGCACGCAATGAGCAAGCTGCAAGCCAGCACGGCTATCGCTCCGGAGCCTCGCCTCATCCCACATGCGCCCCGGATCCGGACAGGTCGTAACCTCCGACCGCCGCCAACCGGCGCTGAAAAACGGGGCTCGTGATGATGTTCATTGCGTCGGTGACCGGCCGCTCGTGCGTCCAGGTGCGGGCGATCCAGATCTGCGCCTCATGTGTCTCGAGCGCGTGAAACGCAGCACCCATTGCCAACGCGGCCGGCTCGATGGTCACCGCCGGGGTACCGGTCAGGACCGCCCGGGTGGTGGCCTCGAGGTGCGTCGGGACCCGAGGACCGATAACCGAGCCCGCGCGTGCGGCCAGCGCCCGTTCGAATGCCTGCTGGACCCCGGCTCCTGGTTCCCGCTGGATCACCGCCGTTCGCCCCGACAGGGCGGCTTCCCACCACCCGGCTTCCGCCTCGGCCGGCGCGGCGAGGCCCACCTGCCAGCGCGTCAGATGGAACCGGTCGATGTCCAGCGAGTCGGGCGAACCCCTATCCGCCAGCCTCGGGCCGTGGACGACGGCGGCGTGAACCCTGCCGCCGCGCAGCGCCTCTACCGCAGCCGCACTCGATGCAACCGCTGCCACCGCGCCCATCCCGTCGTCGCGCAACAGCCGTTCGAGCGCTTGGAGTCCCGGCTCGCAGCCGGCAACCACCAACCCCGGACCGCGACGCCGCAAGTGACGAAGTGTCCCGTCCTCCACCGCAGCATCCGGCGGCTCCCAGCCTTCGCGACCAAGGCCAACCGGAGCCGTGACAATCCGCTCCCCGACCCGGCCGATCCGCACCAGCGAACCGTGCGGCGGTGGAGTGCCGCCGATGACGTCTACCGGGTCGGGGCCCGACCCGAACAGCGACTCGACGGATATTCCGAGTGCTGCAGCGAGCGCCAGGGCGGCGTCGACCCGGGGCAGGTTCCGGCCGGCTTCGGCTGCCCCGACCAACTGGCGGCTGACGCCGGCCCGGTCCGCCAGTTCGGCCTGGGTCAGACCGGCCGCCTCCCGGTGCTCCCGTAGACCTGTCCACATTTGACAGAAAACTAGCAACTATGCCAGCTTTCTGTCAGATCACGCCGCAAGGCCGCAACAGGCATGATGAGAGAAGGGCGGCATGAAGGAGGCGCACCCATGAACCAGGCAATCCATTCGGCGAACGTTTCCGGTCGGATCCTCGAGCGGCTGCAGTCCCTGGTGTCGACGACCCGGGTGTACGGCGACCCGATCGATCGCGACGGAACGACCATCATCCCGGCGTTCACCGTCATCACAGGCGGCGGCGGGGGCAGCGGGACCGACCCGCGCTCCTCCGGCTCCGGCGAGGGCGGGGGCGCAGGAGTGGTCGGTCGGCCGGCCGGCGCCTATGTGATCCGGGCCGGCAAGGTGTCGTGGAAGCCGGCGTTCAGCCTCAATCAGGCACTGCTCGTCATCGCCGGAGCCGTGTGGTTGGTGAGCCGCCGGTTCAACCGTCCCACTTGACAGTTGAACCGGCGCGTGCCCTCGGGTGCGCCCGGCCTGCTCACCAGCGGTCGACGACGTCGAGTGGGCGGCGAATGCTCGGCGGCATGATCTCCGCGCGCCCACGGGCCAACATGGCTGACGCAATCCCTAGCCCCACACGAGCCGGCCAATCTACCCGGGCGGGCGGAGGGTGCCCGGGTGGAGGACGCCGCCCTCGAGCAATGACCGCCGATCGACATGGTCGCCCTGCAAAGTCACTCGGCGCTGCCCGGCTGCTGATCGGTGTCACCGGGCGCGTCGTAGAACAAGACTTTGGTCCCTCCAGGGGCAGCCGCAACGGCGAACCTGGCGCCGCCCGGCCCGTCACTCGGCTCGACGAGCACGTGCCCGCCGCCCGCCACCACCAGCCTGAGATCTGTCGCAAGATCGTCTGACCACACGCCGAGTGTCACTTCTCCGGGCCCGTTCATGTCGTGTACTGGTGCCAGGGCCAGCGTGGTAGCACCGGCCGTCGCTCGCTGGGTCCAGGGCATCGGATCGAATGGACGAAAATCCCAGCCGAACACGGTCCGGAAGAACTGGGCGGTCGCGTCCTGATCGTGGGTGTGGATCTGTAATGCAGCCACGGCTCGTGACATTGGGACACCTCCTGGTCCTTGGTCTGCTCAGCCGAGCTCATCGGCCGATCCCATTGGTGGTAAACATTGTTTACCACGGCGGAAGATAAGTCAACACCGTATACTTGTCAGGCGCTATGGACTCCACAACCAACATCGCTCGAGGCCGGCTGACTCCGCAGCTGATCGCCGAGACCGCCTTTGCGATCGTCGACCGCGACGGGCCCGCGGGGCTGTCAATGCGACGACTCGCCGACGAGCTGGGCGTGCACGCCACCGCCTTCTACAAACACATGTCGAGCAAACAGGCGTTGATCGACGGGGTGCTCGAAGTCTTCTTCGAACGGATCGAGCTGCCGGTGCGCGAGGGCGCCGACTGGGAGGAGTGGTACCGGGGCCTGGCCCGCTCGGCCCGCCGTGGGTTTCTGACCCATCCGAACCTCTTCGATTTGCTCATTGCCAATCCCGGGGCAGGGCCCAGCCGCGAGGTGTATGACGCGTTCATCGGCACGATGCGAGCTGGCGGCTTCCACGCGGAACTCACACACACAGCGTGGCATCTTCTCCTGACCCATGTCATGGGGTACGTCTATCAGGAGCGGGGTCGGCGTGGAGCGGCGCGGCGGGAACTCGCCGCGCCGGATGGGCCCTCCCTCCAGCACGTCGACCGACTGGCGGCGGAGATCGCTGCGTGCGATCTTGCGGACCAGTTCGAGCGCGGTCTGGCAATGGTCATTCGTTCTCTGGGCGAATGCCGCCTGAGCCAGCCACCGACCTAGCTCCGTCACATGCGGCCACGACATATCAGATGGGCATCTAGCGCCAAGCCGGCGGCTGACCCCGTCGAAACATCCGAGACAGGCCCGTCCCCACGGCTCCGGCGAGTGGCTACTCGAGGCATGGACGCCCGGCCGCTTGTGAGGTTCGGTCAGTTCTTCTTCATGGGGGTGGCGGCGACGATCGCCAGCGAGGTGATGCATGCTCGCAACCGGGGCGTGCCGTCGCTCACCGGGCTCGACATATCGGGCGAATTCGGCGACGGGGCGCTCCCAACTCTGCGAATCCTCCTGCTGGGAGACAGCACGGTGACGGCTCCCGGGCTGGCCGATCCGGATGCGAGCTGGCCCCGCCTGATCGCCGCCCGGCTGGCGGACCGATACCGTGTGGAGCTGGTCTGTCTGGCCGAGGGTGGCTCCCGATCAGCCGACGTGCTCGAACGTCAGCTGTCACGGGCCCAGGCCGCGAGCTGGGATATCGCCATCCTCTCGGTGGGCTCCAACGACGTTCTGCACCTCGTCCCGGTGTGGAGGTTTGCTCGAAATCTCGATGCGATCGTGTCCGGCCTGGGTTCGGTCGCCGACCAGGTGATCCTGTTCGGGGTCGGCGATCTCGGCTCGATCCCGCGGCTGCCGTTCCCATTGAACAAGCTCGCTTCGCTTGCCGGGCACGTAGCCGACCATGTCCACCGCCGGGTGGCCGCCCGCCGGCGCGTGGCGAAGGTCGACCAGTGGCGGCTGACCACCGCCGCCTTCAACAGCGGTCGTCACATGTTTGCGGACGACCTGTTTCACGCATCTGCGCTCGGACATGAGGCCTGGGCGGATGCGTTGCTGCCGACGGTCGAGGAGGCTTTGGGCCGGCTGCGTCGGCGACGCGACCCGGCCTGACCCCGCCGATGAATCGTGTCATGGGCGAACCGCGTCACCCAACATGTCCCCGAGACAAGCGAGAGCCCCGGGGGGAGGGGACCGGGGCTCTCGTGGCGACGAACAGGGCTGGGCTCAGGGAACCCACTGTTCGTGTATCGAGGAGGCAAAACCGTTGACGATCTCGATCCAGACTCCCGGCATGAAATCCCGCTCTTCAACCAGCGTCAGCCACTCGGCGAAGGTCGTCGTTGCCTCGGATGAGGGGTCTCCGAGATTCGGGTACCACACCACGGGGGCGTCACCGGTCGCGCCAACGGTCCTGGACGTTGGATTCTCGTTACGTATGTAGTAATCGTTGGGCGGCGTTTCCTGGCCATCCTCTTTCGCGGCGGCGATTGCGGCATCACCGGTAAACCAACACGCGAGATCGAACTCGACCTGGTTCGCCGCGCTCGTCAATACGTATCCGAACCACCTTCCGTCCGGGAGCGCGCCCGGACCGGGAGTGCACCCGGAGCCTTCAGCAAAGAGGTTGGTCGGCACAGTCGTCGACGGGGCAATGGTGGTAGGGACTGGTTGCGTGGTCGGGACTGGTTGCGTGGTCGGGACTGGTTGCGTGGTCGGGACTGGTTGGGTGGTCGGCGGGCTGGAAGCCGTCGTCGATGGGCTACCGGCGGGTTGGGATGTCACCGGCGTCCCTGGCTGGTCGGCGCCCGGGCTATCGGCGCGCGGGGTCGCACACGCTGCCAGCAAGAGCAACGCCAAGATCGCCAGCGCAGGCACCGGTCCGTAATTGATTCGCTTCACCCATCTCTCCTGTATGTAGGCCGGGAACTGAGCTTCGGCCTGCTTTCCTTCATCATCGGACCTCGATCAGTATCCGACTTGCAGCCGACTTGGAAGGCGGGGCCCACCAGGCCTAGCCGGACGGGTGCTGATCTCCTCCGGTGGCAGATGCCGGGAAGGCGGGGCATTCCACCAACGTCCCTCCCTAACATCGGCGCCCCGGTTGAGGAGCGCGAGTGTCACTGAACAGCGAGCAGATCATCCAATACGAGGAGACCGGCTACCTGATCGTTCGAGATGTTCTCGACGGCTCACAAATCGGCGAGCTGCAGTCAATCACCGACGAGTTCATCGACCGATCGCGATCGATGACCGAATCGGACGGCGTCATCGAACTGGACGACGGCCATGCTGCCGACCAACCGCGCATCCGCCGCATCAAAAGCCCTCACAAGCATCACCCGGCCTACGCAGCATCGTTGGCCAACCTCACGCTGCTTGACATGGTCGAATCCCTCATCGGACCGGACATCCGCTGGCACCACACCAAACTCAACGCCAAGGCCCCCGGCGGGGGACGTCAGGTCGAATGGCACACCGACTGGGGTTATTACCCACATACCAACCAAGACTTACTCGAGATCGGCATCGCGCTCGACCCGATCACGACCGAGAACGGCTGCCTCCGGGTTCTCGAAGGGTCACACCTTGGACCGGTGCACGATCACTACGAAGACGGAACCTTCGTCGGAGCGGTAGCGCCGGGGAGCTTCGACATGGATGCCACGGTGCCGATCGAACTGGAAATCGGCGACATCTCGCTCCATCACGTGCGCCTTCTACATGGCTCTGGCCCCAACCTGTCGGACCGGCCGCGCCGGCTCTTGCTCCAAGGGTACGCCGCCGCTGACGCCTGGCCCCTCATGGCCAACCATCAGCCGACGGACTGGCCCGAGTGGGATGCCCGGATTCTGCGCGGTCAACCCACCAAGGACGCCCGGCTCGACGGCTCTCCCGTGCGGATCCCGCTGCCGCTCCAGAAAGCCCTCGGCCTCTTTGACACGCAAGCGCAGCTGAGCGTGTCGCATTATTGAATTCACATGACGGCTGCCGCCACGTGGGGAAGCCGGTGGCGCAGGCGGTTGATCGATTGACCGGCGGCCCGGCTACGTTTAGACCGTGGACACAATCAAGGAACCAACCCCCACGACGGCCGCCGAGGGCTCGAGCCGCACGGCCGGCTTGTTCAGCGGCCTGCGAGTCGAGTGGCGAGAAATCGGTGGTTTGGGGCGCCTGGCGGTCTTCGGGATCGGAGCAGCCGCGGTCCTCACGGTTGTGATGGGTTTCTCGATCACGGGTGCGGCCCGATCCAATCTGCTGGCTGCGCGGGCCGACCTCCTCGCCGCCGACGTCGGCGCGCTACCTGATTTGACCGCTGCTGACCGGCCTGGCACCCCGGCTTTCGCCGATTTCGGAACCGCGATCCAGCACGAGCTGCTGGGGGGCGAGACCGAACGGGTGAAGGTGTGGTCGGCCGATGGGGTCATCCTGTACTCCGACGACGCCAACCTGGTTCGCGACCAATTCCAGCTGTCGCCGCCGGCGCTGGCGGCGTTCGGAGGCCGGTTGACGACCGAAATCTCTGACCTCAGTGATCCGGCCCATGCCGGCGATCGATCGCATGAGCAACTGATCGAGGTTTACGTGCCTCGGCGAGGTCCGGACGGAGCGGTAGTGACGGTCGTCGAGGTCGAACAGCGGCTCGACTCCCTGAATGAAGCCTTGGGCAGCATCCGGCGCAACGTATGGCTGAGCATCGGCTTCGGGGTCGGCATGCTCGCGATTTTTCTGGCCGCACTCGGCATCACGACCGCCCGTGGGGTCAACCGGCGCCGGCGACAGGCGGAACGGCTGCTCGGCTCGGTGTTCAGAGCACAGGAGGACGAACGCCGCCGGATTGTGGGAGCACTCCACGATGACATCGGCCAGCCGCTATACCGGCTGCTGTACGGCATCGAAGGTAGCCGGTCGAAGCTGGCCGGCGATGACCCGGTGGCCGATGAACTCGAGCGCTTGGAAGGTCTGGTCCGGGACATCGACGGCACGCTTCGGAGCGAATTGAAACTGCTCCATCAGGGCCTGGCCGAGGATGCCGGGATTGCCACTGCGATCCGCGACCTGGCTGCGATCACCGAGTCGGAGACCGACCTCGATGTACACACCCAGATCCTCGATCATCTCGATGGGCTGTCACCAGTCCAGCGCACGGCACTGTTCCGCGCCGCCCAGGAGGCCGTAGTCAACGTTCGTAAGCACGCTGACGCCGGCAGCATCTGGATTCGCGTCCGGTCGGACGGAAAGGTCGGTGCGCTGATCGTCGAGGACGACGGCGTGGGCCTGGCAGCTGAGCCGGGCCTGGGCCTTGCGACGACTCGCGAGCGCCTGGAAGCGCTTGGAGGCGGAGTCCAGCTGACCCGGCGCCGACCCCGCGGTACGAGAGTGCGCGCGTGGCTGCCCTTCGAGGAACCCGCGCCATGAGAGTCGTGATTGCCGACGACCACCGGATCGTCCGCGATGGCATCCGGTGGATGCTCGCTGACGCCGATTCGATCGAAATCGTCGGAGAAGCCGAGTCGGGCGAGGCCCTGCTGGCGTTGCTTGCTGAATCGCCCGTTGACATAGTGCTGCTGGATGTGCGGATGCCCGGCATGAGCGGGTTGGATGCGCTGGAACGCATCCGGCGTGAGTTCCCCCAGGTGCGGGTGGCCGTCCTCTCCATGCACGACCAGCCGGCGTATGTTCGCCGCGCGGTCGAGCTCGGCGCATCGGGATACCTTCTCAAGAATACCGGGCGGGACGAACTGATACGCGCCCTTCACACGATCGCCGAAGGGGGCTCCTATTTGCAGGGCAACGTCATCGCTCCCTTGATCACCGACACTGACCCGCATGAACCGGCGCCTCATCTCAGCCCCCGAGAACGCCAAGTGCTCCAGCTTGTCGCGGACGGATTCGAGAACAAGCAGATTGCCACCGAACTGCAGGTCGCGGAGGCCACGGTGAAGACGTACCTTCGTGGGATCTTCGACCGGCTCGACGTATCGAGCCGCGCCGAAGCTGTCGCCGTAGGGTTGCGGGAAGGAATGATCGAATAGGGCCGAATGGCCCATTTCCCGCCATCGGACGGAGGACCCCGCCGAGCCGAACGGGCGACTACCGTGCTGGCCTTCCTCCCGGCAAGATCGGGACATGTTGAGTCATAGATACACCTCGTTATTGCGCCGGTTCAGCCTTCTGTTCGTTCTGATTCTTGTGGCCGCAGCATGTGCGTCGGACTCAACGACCGATGCCGCGCCTGCAACGTCGGCGGCGGCGCAAACGCAGGTGACGCCAGCCGCGACCGAACCAGCGGCGGCCGCGGCTCCGGCTGCCACCGGCGATGACCACATGGACGATTCGCATGCCGAAGATGCCGCCGAACACATGGATGATGCCGCCGACGAGCACATGGACGAAACGATGTCGGACGACATGACCACCGCGGCCGGCGAGCCGGACCGGGTGGTGGAGGTTGTGATGACCGAGTTCGCCTTCAGCCCTGATTCGCTCAACGTCACGGCCGGAGAGACCATCAAGTTCATAGTCACCAATGAGGGCGTCGTGCCGCACGAGCTGCGCTTCTCCAACTTGCATCGCATCGAGGAGCATCTCGCATCCGGTCACGAGGGGCATGACGAAGAAGGCGGCCACCATGGTGATGCCGACGTGATGGTGTTGGTCGACCCAAGCGCGAGTGAGGAAATGATCGTCACCTTCCCCGAGGACGCGACTTTCTTCACCGAGATTGTCTGCCTGATCGAAGGCCACTACGAGGCGGGCATGAAGGGATTGTTGACCTACAACTGATTCGCCAGGACCTGATCCAGGGGAGGCTCACCAGTAATGAGCCTCCCCTGGATCGCGTCCAACCTTTCATCCGCCCACGGCAGACGCCCTCAACGCACCCGACCGACCGGCTCGACCGATTCGACCTCGGGGCCGACCGGGCTGTCCTTGGTACTCAGGATGAGCAGGCCCGGCAACACTGTCAACGTTGCGATCAACGCCATTCCGATCATGATGGCGGTCAGGAAGCCGTAGACGGCGAACATCGGCATCGGCGCCAGGGCCATGATCGCGAACCCAATGATCGAAGACACCGCCGATGCGGCGAGCGCCGCTCCGGTGCCGGTGCCGGCCGCGTTCAGGGCGTCGAAACGCAAATGCAGCCGGCTCAGCTCCTCGCGATATCGCATCACGAAGTGGATCGCGAAATCAATCCCGATCCCGATCGAGACAGCCCCGATAGTCGCCGTAACCACGTTGATCCCGTATCCCGCCAGGTGCATGAACGCGTAAAGCCACGAGACCACGACCAGGATCGGCACGATGCTCACCACGGCGAAGCGCAGCGATCGCATGAACAACCCGGCGACCACCAAACAGGCCAGCACCGAGATCGGCAACGCCACCGCCAGGGCTCGCACGATGGCCAGCAACTGTTCGTCTCGAACGATGGCTGAACCGGTCAGGACGGCCGTGGCCTCGGGATCGCTGATTCGCATCTGAGACTCGAGTTCGTCGACCAGTGGATCGAGATCGGCGCGAGCGGCGGCGATGTTCTCCTGCGCGCGGCTCCCCACCACCTGGGCCATGAGGAAGGTCGCTTGCCGTCCGGCGCCTGGATCTTGCCACAGAAGGGTCTGCACGCCATCTGGCGTAATGAGCAGGCGCTGCTCGTCGAGCGGGACCCCGGCCTGGCTGGTGAACGCATAGAGGGCGGTCAACTGTTCGGCGGTGTCCGGTATCCCGTCTCCGGCCTCGTCCGTTACCGCCACGCCCGTTGCAGCTTCGATCGCCCCGAGAGCAAAGGGGCTGCTCATCACGTCATACACCACTTCGAGCACCCCACGTTCGAGCTGGGTGGTCCCATCGTCCGTGACTGCGAGTTGCTCATTGTCGAGCGCGTTCACCCGCTCCGCGAACGCTTCGATCGCCAGCAAGGCGCCGGGATCCGTGAGCTCGCCTTCCACATAGACCATGGCGGGCTCACCGCCCTGCTGGCCAACATGCTCGTCGAGCTTGTCGAGTGACACGACCAGATCGGTGTCCGCGGCAAAGAAGTCCTTCACATCGAATCGAGCGTCGATACGAAGGGCAACCACCACGGCAGCCGCGCTCACAGCCAGCACGATCGGCAGGACGACCCAACGTCCTCGCGCCATGAGTTCGGTGAGGCGGCCCAGACGAGGCGCCACCACCGGGCGGCCACTCGCCGCCTCGACGTCCTCCTTCGGGCGACGGCTGATGAACCAGTACGGGACCACAATGAACGCCAGGACGTACACCGCGAGCCCGACCACGCCGAGAGCCGGGAGGATATACACGAGGAGGAGCACGACCGCCATGGCTGCAGTGGCGGCCAAGCCGGAGGTGAATGATCTTCCGACGCTGCGGAGCCTATTCTGCCTGGGGTGCCCGAGAGCGTCATCGAGCCGCATCACCACCAGCGGCGTGACGATGCCGAGCATGAAGAAGGCGGCGATCAGGGCCAGGGCGGCGCCAATGCCGAATTGAATGATCGACTCGATCCGGGCCGAAACGTTCGACAGGAAGGCGACCGAGTCCGAAACGAGCGCCAGCACGAGAGCGGCCAAAACGCCACCCATGCCGGCGACGAAGGCCACCCTTGGTCGGTACCCGTGGACCGCTTCCTCCCGGTACCTGCCGATCGCGTGGTAGGCGAAGTCGATACCGAACGAAATCATTGCGATCGGCACGATGAAGCTGAGCACCTGGTCGGTCTCCAGGCCGATGAGGTTGGACAGACCTTTCAACCAGATCATCAGCGCCGAGAGAGCGGCCCCGGCCACCGCAACCGCCCAGTAGGAACGCAGCACGATGCCGGTGACCACCAGCACCGCCAGGATGGTGAAGCCGATGAATGGTCCGGCGGCCTGCGATTGTTCACCGACGGTGAGGTTCACATCGATCGCGATGCCCCAGACGTCAATGAATGACTCGTCGCCGCGCAGCACGGTCTGGACGTCGCGGGCATACTCCTCCCGCTCCGTGTCATCGCTGCCGAGTGCGATCTCCGCGCCGCCGCCGCCAAGCGCCTGATTGTCGGCCGCCAACCCGAAGAGCAGCGCAGGCGCCTCCCACATGCCGGTACTCGGGTTGAGTGTTGCTGATTCAGCGAAACCCCAGGTGAACGGACCGGTCTCCGCCACGATGGCCGACACAGTCTGGCCTACTTGTGCTTCGCCGGCTTCCTCCAGCCCATCCAGCCCGGCGGCGCGAAGCCGGGAATCAACCTCGTCGGCAATCGTGTAGAAACCTTGGACATTCGCTCCGGATTCGGAATCGAAGTACGAGATCAGCAACGGCGCCAACTCGGCGTCGGACCGCAGACCCTCTGAGTTCTGGTACAGCTCGAGCAAGGGCTCACGAGTCAGGATGTTGCCGGTGCGAGCTTCGGCGATGAATCCGAACCCGAAGACATCCGAGACGAACCGGTCGTTGATGAGATCCTGCGCATCGATGACTTCACCGGTGGGGTCCTGAGAAGCCGCGGTGTCGGGCACCATGGTCAACATCGGCACAACCAAAGCGGCAGTCACCACCAATGAACCGATGACAACGAGCTTGGTGTGATCGGCGATCCATTCGGCTACGCGCAACCCAGGACTACGCCGGAAGTCGCCCCGTTCCATGACACTCCCCTTGGTGCTCCCGCCAACGTCGGCCGCGTCTGCCGATGAGGGCAAGGGCCGAAAGGCCTACGGCGGCCCATTTCGGGCTGTTACGTCAGCGTGCGGATGAGAGGTTGCTGCCGGTCCCTCGACTGCCTCCGAAAACCCCAGATTTCTGGCCTGGAGGCCGGGGCGGGTCGTTGCGTACGTTCCGCCTTGGTCCTTGGGCCGGATCCCATCCGGCCCTCAGAGCAGGAAAGGAGGACCAAGGAATGACGACGAAAGTCCTAGGTCGAGTTGGAACTCCGCTGGCGGCTCCTCGCCATTGGAGCACCACGCTCGACCGGATTGTCACTCGAGTGCAGGGCATCGCGCCCACTGCGCTGCGTGTGTCGCTAGCTCTGCTGTTCGTTTGGTTCGGTGCTCTCAAGGTGGCCGACGCCTCGCCCGTCGCAGAACTCGTGGCTGGAACCCTGCCACTGGCCGACGCCGACTGGTTCGTGCCGATGCTCGGCGGATTCGAGGTTGCGCTGGGCCTGGCATTGTTCGTCGGTGGCCATCCATTGGTGATCGCAGCGCTCATCGCGCACCTGATCGGTACCTTTGCCGTGCTTGTCATGCGACCAGAGGTTGCGTTCCAGGATGGAAACTTTCTGGCGCTCACCACGGAAGGCGAGTTCGTCGTGAAGAACCTCGTCCTGATCGCAGCCGTGTGTGCGATTGCGGGCAGATCGTCGGGATGGTTCATCCGTTCGACGAAGGAGGCGGCGCAGTGATGACGATTACAGCCGCCGTCTGGTGGACAGCCGGCATCGGTCTGGGGGTCGGGGCGCTCACTTCCTGGCGATACGGCACTCGTTGGCCGGCAACACTGGCGATCGCGATCGTCGGTGCATTCGGCGGCGCCCTAGCCGGTGCGTTGGCCGGAAGCGTGATCACCCTGGTCAGCACGGGGCTCCCTTGGGTGAAGCTCGGCCTGGTGACTGGTGCAGTCGCCGGCGCTGGCATCGCCACACTCCTCGACCGGGCGCTCACCCTCGCACTGTCCGCTGGAAGGCCACACTGATATCCGTTCGATCCAGCCTGCGAACTGTCAACCCACATCCACCTGAGTGGCCGCCGCCCCACGGGCCGCGGCCACTCCCAGTCTTGCGGCGAATCCGGGACGACCGGCGTCAGCCTCACATGCAGCTCGGATGCTGTGGCTCCTCACCGGCCAGGCGCGGAGGCCGCCCTGCCACAAGTGGGGGCGCCCGCGGTCGGGCGTACATCGCCATCCGGGCTGACTCGTCCTCCGTTTTCGGCTCCTTTGCGTCGCCGAACTCCCCGCCGATGGGCGAGTAAACCGTGCCAGGGGGTCGCACCAATCGATCTCTCTCCCGAAAGAAGGGCGCTTGACAGGGAAGGGGGCGTCAGGTTCGACGCCGGGCGCCACTCGTGGACGGACTATGCGGTGAAACCCCTCAAGCTCACCGATTTCGAACCGACAGGCATTTGGAACGTTCCAGCAAACGACGTTCTGAACTGTCCGCTCCGCCCCAAGGTCACTTGAAGAATGAAACTCTCCATCACTCGTCTGATTCTGTCTGCAACCGTTGTTGCCCTGATGTTGCTGCCGGTGTTGCCGGCGTGGGCGAGCGAGGAGCGGCGACTGAGCGAACTGTGCCGACAGGACACCTCCTGCTGTGATGTGTGCGCCGCCACAGAGTTGACCGGATCGTCGGCAGCGAGAGAGTCCAAGGGCTTGACTGCGGATCAAACCACGACCGACCAGAGCGACGTGCAAACGTCGAGCACGATGATCCTGGCCCACGCCTTCGCACCGTCTGGCCTCAACGCCCCGCCGGTGTCGGTGCTGAGCGCCGCCTCTCCAGAGCTAGCGCATCACGGACAAACGCCCACCACGAGCGCCGTCGCCGCAGCCGAAGCCGCCGGCCAGGTCCGGTTTTCCAATCCTCAGGCGGAGAAACTGGCTTCCGCAGCCCGAGAAGAGGTGCGCACATCCAGCACAACGATCGTCGCCGTCGAAAGGAGCGGATCCCATTCGGACGCTCCGACCTTCTCGCGAACTCAGTCCGGGACACAAGACGAGCTGGCGACGTCGAGCACGATGATCGTTGCCGACCACCCCGCGGACGCCCCAGCATTCTCGGCGGCCCTCGCTGCTGCATTTGAGCATGACTACGAGATGCGCACGTCCAGCACCTGGGTGGAGGCCGACGGCGCGTGAATGCCGTCGGACGAGCTGACCCGTGATACGCGCACCACATGGGCTGTGGCGGTAGGCCGGAATCGTCAGGGGCTCCATCCGGCGAAGGCATCTATGACCACCCGGGGATCCTCCGCCAGCGGGTAGAGAATCGGCGACGTACACCCGTGCTCCATGTACTCGGCGACTTTGGCCCGGCACTCGTCGACTGTGCCTGAGGCGGTGATCATCCTCACGATATCGTCCGATACCAGCTTCGACGCGGCCGCTACCTGTTGGTGGGTCGCCGGCCAGGTCATGATCTGCCCAACATCATCGAGCAGGCTCTGTGGAACACCGGAGGCCTGCATCAGGTGCGGCTGTTGTCCCAGGTATTGGGTGATCAGCAGCCGTGCCGCGTCGAGGCCGTGGTGCCCTGCCTCGTCTACCGAGCAAACGATCAGCTGCGGCCGGTCGACGTCGTCGACGTCCCGCCCCGTCCGGGCCGCCCCCCGCGCCAGGCTCTCCATAGCCCGGTCGTTGTAGTCGGGCGAGACCAGATAGTTGAGGACAACGCCATCGGCGATGGCGCCCGCCAGCGCCATCATCTGCATGCCCGTGGCGCCAATGTAGATAGGCACGTCTTTCGGTCGTCGTTCCTGGTGGACATAATCCAGTTCGACCCCGTCTAGGTGGACAAACTCTCCGTGGTAGGTCACGTGCTGATCGCCCAGCAGCGCCCGCACTGCTTCCACGGTCTCCCGCATCGCTTTGAGCGGCTTGCGACGCTCGATCCCAACCTTGGCGGCCAGCGGATCCCACCATGCGCCGAGCCCGAGCAGGATACGGCCGGGTGCCAAGTCGTCCAGTGTGGCGAACGTCGAGGCCAGCAGCGCCGGATTGCGGGTCCAGTTGTTGACCACGCCCGAGCCCACCAGGATCCGGTCGGTGACCGCTGCGAAGGCGGCCATGGGCACCGTCGCTTCTCTTACCAGCCGGCTCTCCGCTTGCCAGACGGCCTCAAAGCCTCTGGCCTCGGCGTAGCGCGCCAGCTCCATGCCTTGCCGGATGGGATGGGCGTCCTGGAGGTAGATGGCCATTCGCGCCGCCATGCTGTGTCCTTTGCGTTCGAGCGAGCGTGCTGTCCGCCGCAGGGTACGTGACACGGCGGCTGCCAGCAGGAGCTGCCTCCAGCCCGCAAGCCCGTCCGGCGCGATCCACCGCCAACCGAGCCGATCAGGGTTCCGGGCGAGACGCCAGGAATGCTGCGACGAGTACCAGGCCGCCGCCGGCCAGCGCAATGGCGCTGACCCTCTCTGACAGGAAGGCCGCTCCGAGCACAAGCGCCACCAACGGGATCAAATAGGTGATGAACGATGCCCGGGTGGCCCCGACCCGTCCGACCAAGGATGCCATGAGGGCGAATGCGACACCGGTGCCGATGACACCCAGCACGCCGGTCGCCACGACAGGCGCCACTGCCACCTGAGAGTGCGGTAGACCGGCCAGACCGAGGGGCAGTGTCCATACCGCCGCAAGCGCCAGCATGTTCGCCATCAACGAAACCGACCCGTACCGATGCTGGAGCGGCGCGGCTAGGTTGGCGGCGTAGCCGTAACAGGCGGTGGCGGCCAGCACCAAGACCACCCCCAGCAGGGCGGTTCCGCCTCCGGTGCTCGACCCCCCGGAGATCAGCGCCACGCCGGCAAACCCCACCGCCATCGCCAGCTTCTGCAGGTTCCCCGGCGTCCGGTGGAAGTAGGCGGCGCCGAATATCCCGGCGAAGAACGGAGTCGCGCCGGTGAGCAGTCCGGTCACGGCCGAGTTGATGTGTTGTTCCGCGATGGGATAGAGGGTGAAGGGGACGGCCACCCACACGACCGACAGGACGACGATTCTGCTCCAGTCGGCTCGGTCAACGGGTGGGCCATTCCGTCGGATGACCTTGAGAGTGAGTGCGCCCAACGCGATCCGGGCCCAGGTGATGAGACCGGGATCGAGTGTGTCGAGCCCGATCTTGATGAGGAGGAAGGACGAGCCCCAAATGAGTCCAACTACGCAGAACAGCGCCCAGTCGGCCAGCTGGAAAGCGGCGCGATCGGTCGGGGGGCCCGTGCGCAACTGCGTGGTCATTGTCCCCGCCCGGAGCGGGAGCCCATCGTGAACTCTGGATGCTTGTGGGACACGGTGATGCGGCACATGCCGCGCAACGTACGCTCCTTCCGGCACGGCGGGGAGCCCCAAATATCGAAATCTCATCGGCCCCGACTGCCCGGCCTCACCTGGTCCGCCCAGCCGCAGCCGGCTGCATCCATGCTTCTATCCGGCAGCTAGCCCAACGGCTCCGCTGACCGGTCGCCCGAGACACCGGCGACACGATCGCGGTCGCACCCGATCAAGGCGGTTGGTGCTTGTGCCGATAGACGATCCCGGGGATGCAGTGGCGCGGAGGGTTGACCAAATCGGTTCGGGAGCAACCCTGTGGCAGTCGAGCCAGTGACACCGCTGATACCCATTCGAGGTCTGCCTCGAGAACGCGACCCGATCCGCTTGTTACTCATCGACGACGAGGCGGCCGAGGCTTTCATCTTCGAACGCCGGCTCCGGCGCGATTACCCCGGCATATATGAGGTCATCTCGGTGCTGACCCTCGAGCAGGGTCTCGGGATACTCGACGACCGGGACTTCGATTGTGTGCTCCTGGATCACCGGCTCCCCGACGGCTTCGGCGTGGCCTCCATCGGTCAGGTTCAGGCCGTCGCCCCAGGAATCCCCATCATCATTCTCACGGGTATGCGCGACGGCGACCTGGAGGTGTCTGCGCTATCGAACGGTGCCCAGGATTACCTCGCCAAGGACGGGCTGACGTCCGAATCCGTTCACAAAGCGACGATGTACGCGATCGAGCGTGCCCGGCTGCAGCGCGAACTGATGCAGGCGCACGACGACCAGCTGGCACTACAGCGCCAGGTGCTGTCTCACGTCTCTCATGAGCTCCAGACTCCGGTAGCAGCGATCTACCTGGCTGCAAGCAACTTGGGAGACGGGTTGCTGGGTGATGTGACGCCCGAGCAGAGACAGGCCACCGACATGATCGTGGGCAACGCCAAGCAGCTGCGGCGGCAGGTCAATGATTTGCTCGACGCAGCACGCCTTTCGGAGGGGCGGGTGCCGATTGAGGTTGAACGGGTGTCGCTGACCGCCCTCGCTGCGGCCGCCACTCAGCGCCACGAGTTGCGATCACAGCTCGGTGAGGGCGCGGTCGAGCTCGAGCTGGTCGCCGACCTGCCGGCCGTGATGGCCGATGAGACGCGAGTTGCTCAGATTCTCGATAATTTGCTCTCGAACGCCGCCAAGTATGCCCCTGGGAGCCGGGTGAGAGTCACCGTCGACTGGGACACGACGGATGCCGGCCACGTGGTTGCCTCAGTCGCCGACAGCGGTCCGGGCATCCCGCCGGAGCACCTCGAGGCCGTGTTCGATCGCATGACCCAGCTGGAGCAATCGCACTATCACACGCGGCGGGGACTCGGACTGGGCCTGTACATCAGCCGGGATCTGGCGCAACGCATGGGCGGACGGCTGTGGGCCCACCCCACTGAGGGGGGCGGCGCGACATTTG
>JBFGLM010000048.1:0-33193 GCA_041576165.1 Acidimicrobiia bacterium | reverse complement strand
CTCGATGGCCCGTGACGACGAGTCGTTGGTTGCCGGGTTTACCGAAGCCTATTACACGCTCCCAAACGCAGATGGCGTTGCCCGGACCGCGAAATGGTTGCGCACCTACGCCGCCCGAGCTCGCCACGACGGATACCGTCCGGACGAACGCAGAGCGCGCATGCACGCGGTGAATCCGAAGTATGTGCTACGAAACTACCTGGCGCAGCTAGTGATCGACGATGCCGAGACGGGCGATACAAACTTGCTGGAGGAATTGGCGGCTGTCCTGCGGCATCCCTACGCCGATCAGCCCGGCAAGGACAGTTTCGCAGGGAGACGCCCGGACTGGGCGCGCGAGCGGCCCGGTTGCTCGATGCTCTCGTGCAGCTCGTGACCGAGCTCACCGCGCTTCCATCCGGCCGTGCATAGCGCACGGACGGCTCCATACTTACTGGAAGCGCAAAGACTCGCTGGGCAGTGACAGAGGGGGACGTGCCCTGATCGCCGGGAGCCAAGAACTGCATGCTGTTTCAAGGAACATTCCATCTGCTTGATGACACCAGTGAGCTGGAGGCGACCTTCGAGGTGGCTGCCGGACGGGTCACCATCAGCTCGGGAGGCCAGGAGATCGGCCGGTGGCCGGCGAAAAAGATCGATCTCACACACCGGCGTGACGGGATTCTGCTGACAGTCGACGGCGAGTCACTCGTCGTCCGCCCGATCGATCGGTACGGCTTCAGCGACGCGGTGGAAGCCGCCACCGATGAGGCTCCGAAACGTCGCTTCCTGCGTCGCCGCCAGAAGCCAGTCAAGAAACCGACCGTCAACGCGACGGTCGCACCGCCGGCCTATCCCGATAGGGTTCCGGCACAGCCAGCTGCCAAATCCCGGCGGAGCGCACCTCTCCCGCCCGTCGAACCGCCCCAACCAAGCGCCTGGCCGTTCGACGGCCACGAAAACCGCACGTCAGACGGAACAAGGCCTGCTGTGGGGCCGGAAACAAGCCCATTGGCGGATGCGATCGAGTCGGCCAAGGCCAACCCGCTGCCGGGAAGGTTCGTCGAGGCGAGCACCCCCGTACCGATCGACCTCACGAAGGAGATATTCGGGGAGGCCTTTACCGAACCCAGCGCTAGGGGACCCGGCGTAGCGTCCCGGCTGGCGGAGCGGTGGCGGTCAATCCCTGCCGGCGCTAGACGAGCCGGCGTTGCTGTGGCCGTGGGGGCGCTGCTGACTCTGCTGATCCCGGAGGTCGTCGCAACTGTGCTCGTGCTCACGGGACTGGCGGCATGTCTGGCGGGCGGGGCCGGGATGGCGGACCCGAGCTACACGCGCAAGCTGCCGGCGGCACTCAGCGACAGCCGCCTCCTGATCGGCGGCGGCGTCATGCTGGTTGTCGGATTCCTCATCGGCCTGCCCTCGCTCTAGCCACTCACCACTAACCGGCCCGACGGCGGCACCTCCGGCTAGTGCTCCCGGCGCGGCTCAGCTGGCAATGTCAGCCACTACCCATCTCAGCCGACGCGGGGCAGGGCGCGTTGGCTAGGTTCGGCGATAGATCCAGCGAGGAGGTATGCGGGATGTATCCACCCGCTTTTGACTACTCGGCACCCGCAACCTTGGAGGAAGCCCTGGCAATTCTGGCTGACACCGGCGAAGAGGGTCGGGTGCTGGCCGGAGGACAGAGCCTCATCCCGATGATGAAGCTACGCCTGGCTTCACCGGCGCACCTGGTCGATATCAACCAGATCGAGGAACTGTCGTACGTCACAAACGGCAACGGCGACATAGCCATAGGTGCGCTCGCCCGCCACGCCGACGTGGCCACGTCGGACGCGATCGCCGCGGGCAATCACCTCGTGGCAGCGGCCGCGCCGTGGATCGCTGATCCGCTTGTGCGGAACCGGGGAACGGTTGCCGGCTCGGTTGCCCACTGCGACCCCGAAGGCGACTGGAACTCGGTGATGCTGGCCATCGGCGCCACCGTCGTGGCCCGATCCAGCTCGGGCGAGCGCGAGATCCCGATCGAGGACTTTGTCGTCGACTTCTTCACCAACTCGCTCCAACCGGGTGAGATGGTCACCGAGCTGCGGGTACCGAAGAATCCGCCCCGGTCGGGCGGGACGTACTTGAAGCTGGAGCGCAAGATCGGCGACTACGCCACCGTCGGTGTCGCTACCCACCTCGCCCTCACCGAGGCCGGGCAGGTGGCCACCGCGGGGCTGGCACTCACCTCAGTCGCCACTAAGAACACCAAGGTGGTGGAGGCTGAGCAGATGATGATCGGCCAGGAACCCACTGCGGAGCTGTTCGCCGAGGCGGCCGACATCGCCGCTCGCACCTGCGATCCCCAATCGGACGTCCGGGGACCGGCCGAATACAAACGGGCAGTCGTCGCCGAATACACCAGACGCGGATTTGCCGCAGCTCTGGTCACCGCGAGAGGAGAAACCTGATGGAAGTCACCGTGACCATCAACGGCGCATCTGCGTCGAGCGACGTAGAACCGCGCATGCTCCTGGTCGACTTCATCCGCTCCGAGCTCGGGCTGACCGGTACCCATATCGGATGCGACACAACGTCGTGTGGCGCGTGCACCGTGCTGCTCGACGGCCGGCCGGTGAAGTCCTGCACGGTGTTTGCAGTGCAGGCGAACGGCCGTGAAGTCCGCACCGTGGAGGGGTTGAAGAACGGAGAGTTGCACCCGATCCAGGCCGCGTTCAAGGACAACCACGGCCTCCAGTGCGGCTTCTGCACGCCGGGCATGATGATGGTTGGGACCGCATTGCTGGAGGACAATCCCGTCCCCAGCGACGAGGAGGTGCGCTGGGCCATAAGCGGGAACATCTGCCGCTGCACGGGATACATGAACATCGTCAAAGCGATCCAGGCGGCCGGGGCAACGATGCGGGGAGGCAACACATGACCACCGTCCATGAGCAGACCAGCCCGGAGATAGGCGGCATCGGCCATTCGGTCCGCCGGCGCGAGGACGACCGGTTCATCCAAGGAGCCGGCAATTACCTCGACGATGTGAATCTGCCCGGCATGCTGCACATGGCGATCCTCCGCTCGCCGGTCGCACACGCCCGGATCCTGAGCATCGACTCATCTGAGGCCGAGGCCGTCGACGGCGTCGTTGCGGTCGTGACCGGCGAAATGCTGGCCGGCTACAACCTGGCATGGATGCCGACGCTGTCGGGGGACACTCAGGCGGTGCTCGCTACCGACAAGGTGCGATACCAGGGTCAGGAAGTGGCTGCGGTGATCGCCACGGATCGCTACATGGCTGAGGACGCATTGGCTTTGATCGCCGTGGACTACGAGGAGCTGGAGCCGATCACCAGCCCCCAGCAGGCATTGTCTACGGACACGCTCATCCGCGACGAGAAGGAGGGCCAGACCGACAACGTCGCCTACACCTGGGAGGCGGGCGACCAGGCGGCCACCGACGCCGCTTTCGCCGCCGCGGCCACAGTCGTGACGCTGGAAACCCACTACCCCCGGTCCCATCCGGCTCCATTGGAAACGTGCGGCGCAGTGGCGGATGTGAATCCGGCCACCGGCCAGGCGACGGTGTATCTCACTTCTCAGGCGCCCCACGCCCACCGCACATTGTTTGCGCTCGTAGCCGGGCTGCCGGAGGAGAACATTCGAATCATCTCCCCCGACATCGGCGGCGGCTTCGGCAACAAGGTCCCGATCTATCCGGGATATGTGGTGGCCACCGCCGCATCGCTGGTCATCGGCAAGCCCGTGAAATGGGTGGAGTCGCGGAGCGACAACCTGATCTCGACCGGATTTGCCCGGGACTACCACATGAAGGGCGAGCTGGCCCTCGACGCCGACAACCGGATCGTGGCGATGCGCGCATCCATTCTGTCCGACCAGGGCGCATTCTATGCGGACGCCCAGCCCACCAAGTTCCGGGCGGGGTTGTTCCACATTTGCACGGGATCGTATGACTTCCCCAACGCCTTCGTAGAGGCCAAGGGTGCCTTCACGAACAAGGCGCCGGGAGGAGTGGCCTACCGGTGCTCCTTCCGGGTGACGGAGGCAAGCTACCTCATCGAGCGCTTGGTCGATGTTGCCGCTGCGGAGATCGGGATGGATCCAGCAGATTTCCGTGCGGCGAATTTCATCAACAAGGAGCAGTTCCCTTATCTCAGCCCAACCGGCTTTGTCTACGACTCCGGCGACTATCACGCTGCGCTCGAGCTGGCCAAGGAGATGATCGATTACGACGGATGGCGAGCCAAGCAGGCGTCCGCCCGGGAGGAAGGCAGGCTCATCGGCATCGGGGTGGCCTCCTTCACCGAGGTGGTCGGCGCCGGTAACTCCCGCGATTACGACATCGCCGGTCTGAAGATGTTCGACTCGGCCGAACTGAGGGTCCACCCGACCGGAAAAGCGATCCTCAAACTCGGCGTCAAGTCGCAGGGCCAGGGCCACGAAACAACCTTCGCACAGATCGTGGCGCAGGAGCTGGGAATCCCCGCCACCGACATCAAGGTGGTTGAGGGCGACACCGACAACACGCCCTATGGGCTCGGGACATACGCCTCCCGCTCGATTCCGGTGGCGGGAGCCGCGACTGTGGTGATCTCGCGCAAGCTCCGGGAGAAGGCCCGCCAGCTCGCCGCCCATCTGCTGGAGGCCGATCCAGACGACCTCGAGTGGGAACCGGGCAAGTTCACCGTGCGGGGCTCGCCGGAGTCGGCCGTAACGATCCAGGACATCGCCTTCGCCGCCTACACCAACCATCCGGAGGGCATGGAAGCCGGGCTGGAGGGCGTCCACTATTACGACCCGCCCAACATGACCTACCCGTTCGGCACCTACATCGTTGTAGTCGAGGTGGACCCCGGCGACGGCACTTGGAAGGTGCTCGACCTGGTGGCGGTCGACGACTGTGGCATCCGCATCAACCCCATGATCGTCGAGGGCCAGATCCATGGTGGCCTCACCGAAGGATTCGCCAAAGCGAACATGCAGTGGATCACTTTCGATGAGGGTGGCAACTGCATCGGCTCCAACTTCCTCGACTATCTGGTGCCGACCGCGTGGGAAACGCCCCGGTTCCGCCTGGGCGAGACGGTGACGCCTTCGCCTCATCATCCCATTGGGGCCAAAGGCGTCGGCGAGTCGGCCACCGTCGGCTCGCCCGCCGCGTACGTCAATGCGGTCGTGGATGCCCTCTCCCACCTGGGCGTCAAGAACCTCGACATGCCGGTGCTCCCACATCGCGTGTGGGGTGCGCTGAACACCGGCGACACGCAGCCGTGAAGCGGGCCTCCCACCCTCGTTCGTGGTGGGGGGAACCGCCGTGAGCGTTCTGGCCCGCGTCGCCCGGTTGATGGCGGAGGGGCGGGCGTTCGTGCTTGCCAGTGTGACCTGGGTACGGGGTCCGTCCTCCGGGAAGACCGGAGCCAAGGCGATCATCCATCCAGACGGAACCGTGGAGGGCTGGGTCGGGGGTGCCTGCGCCCAGCCGACGCTCGTGCGACAGGCGCTGGCTGCGCTCGCCGATGGTCGAGCCCGATTGCTGGTGTTGGGCGCCACCGACGACCGGCCTGGTGTGATCGTGGTGCCCATGGCATGCTCCAGTGAAGGGGCGATGGAGGTGCTGGTGGAACCGATGCTGCCCAACCCCCGAGTGCACATCGTCGGGGACTCACCGCTGACGGCCGCGCTGGCGCAGATGGTCACTGCGTTGGACTGGTCTGCCGTGGCGTACGACGGCCCTGAGATGGTCGGCGTAACCGCGCGCGACTACGTCGTGGTTGCAAGCCAGGGCCATTTCGACGAGCCCGCATTGGAAACCGCGCTCGCCACCGACGCCGCGTACGTGGGCCTGGTGGCCTCCGAGAAACGGGCTTCCACAGTGAAAGAGTGGCTGCGGGCTCGAGGTGTGCCGGACGAGGCGCTCGCCCGGCTTCATGCGCCGGCCGGCGTGGACCTCGGTCACACCGAACACCGCGAGATCGCCGTCTCGGTTCTTGCCGAACTGGTGAGGTTCCGGGCGGGTGGAGTCGGCTCTCCAGTCGATGTCGCGGCACCGGAGATGGCAACAGATCCGGTGTGCGGCATGGACGTCGATCCTCGTGTTGCCCGCTTCGTCACGGAATACGACGGCACCAGCCATTACTTCTGCGCCGCAGGCTGCCAGGAAGCGTTCGAATCCGATCCCGCCGCGTACGGCTAAAGCCGGCCTTGCGCTGACCTGGTCGTTCAGTCCTCTTCGAACGGCACTATCTCGACTCCTCCCGGCCCTGACAGCACCAGCACATGGGGATACCGTTCCTCGGCAAGAGCTCGCAGTACGGCGTCGGGGTCGATGACGGGGGCGTGGTCGTCCAAGCGATGCCACTGCCTGACTCGCGCCCCGAACTGGTCAGAGATGGCGGCGGCCAGGGCTGCGCCGTTGCGGTCGACCAGCACGACTGACCTCACCCCGGGGGGCTCCTCCGGCTCGACCTCCCGATCGCGGCCGAACACGCTCCAGTGGTACCCGGCCGTCGCTCCCACCGTGAGCACAATCGACAAGCCAATACGCAGGTCCCTCACTGTCTCGGCGCCGAACCTGCCTTCGATCAGGTCCTCGATAGCAACGAACATGACGACCAGAAGGCTGATCAGCGCCGCCACTCCGCCGATTCCGAACAAAACGAACAGGTACACCCGTCGGATCGGGGAGGTCTGTTCGCCACGTGATTCTTTCCGGATCAGACCCTGGATACGAGACCAGAAGGTCCACCAGATCGGACCGCCCACCACCAACAGCGTGATAGCGGCCAGCAGTGTGTTGCGTGCCGAGGCTCCCAACTCGACAGCCGGCGCGGGCAGCACCGTGTCGATCACGGCAACGAGCAATGTCGTGACACCTCCCAGCGCAGCCAGCAGCCCGATCCCAGCGATCAAGTAGTCATAGATCCGGTCGACGTCCGTGCGTCCGGTTGCGCCGGCCACCCGCAGGACGGCCCGGTGGTAGAACCAGAGCCCGGCGCCGACGATGACACCAGCCGCTTGGGCCGGAACGGAGTCAAACTGAGCGGCCGCGGTCGCGGCAGACGGATCGCCGATGAACCACTCGAGCACCGTGTACAGCGCCAAAGTGCCGGACACGACGGTTGTGGCGAGCCCCCCGAAGACCCCGATGAGCAGGACGTAGGCGTGCCACAGCGTATCGCGGCTGAACTGCACCGCGCCGCGATGCCAGTACCACCACCAGATCAGGCCCCCGACCAGCACGCCCGCCCCGCCTCGACCAAGTCCGTCCGCAAGGGGCACGATCACCGGCGCCTCAACCGTGGCGTCATACAGCGATGCCAGAACTGCGGTCAGCGCCACTCCCAGCGCGGTTCCGACGCCGATCAAGCCGGCGGCCGATCCGGCGAGACGTTCCAAGCGCAGGCGGGGGGGATGACCGGCCCGTATCGAAAGCCACCAATGGCCAGCCCAGACCACAGTCCACACGACCGCCCGGGCCCATGACTCCCGATCGAAATCTTCGAACCCAAATACCCACCCGAGAGCCTCGAATGCCGCCCAGCCGGCCACGACGAGGGCGCTCAGCAGCGAAGCCGTCAAGTAGAAGGCCCAGCCGAACGAAGCGCGTTCCCGGGGCTCCCGATCGAGCAAACGCTGGGTCCACATCCCGAGGCCGGCGAGGGTGGGAGAGCCCACAATGACGAACGCGAGCGAGCGGGCCAGCACCACGGGATCACGGCGCACTTCGATCCCTCGGGCGGGGATGATCTCAGCCAGCAGCCCGCTGACGCCAATGGCTACCACGACCAACACGCCGTACATGAGCGCGTAGTGGAAGAACCGGCGCACGGTGACACTGGTTGCTTCTCCCGTCTGTGCCGTGCGACGGCCGACGACGCGGATGACGAGCGCAATGAGCCCTCCGATCACAAGTAGCGGCACGAGAGCGGCGATCATGGGTCGATCCTTTCGGAGCATGCGTAGAGGGGCCAGGGAATCTCGGAAATCAACCAGCCCTCGCCGGTACGGGTCAGCCAGAAGGTCTCCTGGAACTCGTGCTCGAACAGCAACCCACCGGACGCATCCGTCATCTCGACGTCGACTTGGGCGGTGTTCCCATCGATTCGGGTTGCGACCAGAACGGCTCTGACGTTTTGGGGGATCCAAGCCCGAGTCAGGTCAACCCGAGAACAATCGGCACCGATCTCTTCCGTCCAATGCGCGACTGCTGCTTGATGGTCCCGTTCGAATATGGCCTCGAGGTAGGTCGCAACGGTGGCATCCGGTGTACCAGGCTCCGGATGATGGTCCCGTCGAACCGCGCTGAGTGCCAGAACAGCCACAATAAGTGCTGCTATGCCGGCTCCGATGAGGAGGAGCACACGATTTGGATTGACCTTGGCCGTTGCCGGTTCCACATCACGATTGTGAATCCAGCGTGCCCTTCTGACTATGGGGGAATGCCCCTATTCGAAGGTCCTGGTACCCGGAAGCGGACGCGCAGTTACACCGAAGGAGCCAAGCCCACCTCGGTCTCGCCCAAGACTTCATGGTGTCCAATCCCGAGCGTTTTTATCCACCGCTGCTGACCACTGGTCAGCGCAACGAAAAAGCCGAGTTCAACGAGCTCTGGCTCGGTGAAATGCGCGTGGAGCTCTATCCAGAGCTCCTCATCGGCAATCCCCGCATCCCAGAGGATGGCGCTGGTGTATCGCAGGGCAGCTTTCTCCCGGGGTGAGTACCGGTCCGAGTCTTCGAACCGGAGCAGATCGTCGTAATGCTCCTCCGTCAGGCCTTTCCGTCCAGCCTGGACGGATCGCTGAACGCCTCAGTAATCACACTCGATCGACTTGGATACGTAGACGCGGCATAGCTCCTTGACCTCATGGTCGAGCACACCGTTGAGAAACGTCGCTCGCCACGCGTTGGTGAAAGCATGCAACACGGCCGGCACATGGGCGCGGATCGTCTGGCTCTCCGGCCGAGGGGTCGAGTGCAAGCTCCCGTATTCGATGATCTCTCGGTCCTCCGGAGCTAGATCGTCTAGCTTCGGATAACTGATGTTCGGCACGAGCCACCTCCTCAGGACACAGTACCGGCGATAGATCGCGTCTGCGGGCCTTCCGGCCGGCGGAGTCAAGGAGCTGATTGCGGTGCACGACAGCTGCGACGGCTGCATTGCTTCACACGCCCGCCACCATCAGGCGCGCACCAGACAGACTCCCCCAGCCCGAGCCTGGGTCGCGATAATGGGTCCCAAGAGGAGGACGCAGGCTCGTGGTAGCCGTTCGGGTGCTCGGCGCCATCGATGTCGTGCGGGGCGGAGAGCGCGCATCGGTAGGCGGCGTGGTGGCCAAAGGTGTCTTGTCGGTGATGCTGGTGCGGGGCGGACTCACCGTCTCGGCGGATCGCCTCGTTGATGAGGTCTGGCGGGAGGACGCGAAACCATCGACCAAGCACACGCTGCAGTCCCACATCTCCAACCTGCGCAAGATCCTGGGACACTCATCGATCATCGGTGAGGGCGGCGGCTATCGGATCAACCGCGAAACCGTGGACGTCGACGTCTCGGAGTTCGAGCGGCTGAGCCGCCAGGGCGGCGAGCGTCTCCGGCTGGCTGACGCAGAGGGCGCCGCTGAGCAATTGACGGCGGCGCTGGACGTCTGGCGCGGTCCGGCGTATGTGGATGTGGAACACCTCGATGCGGTCCGCCAGGAGATCGAGCGCCTCGAAGAACTCCACGTCCATACCGAGGAGACGCGAGCGCGGGCCCGGGCAGAGCTCGATCCGGACGCAGCGCTGCCCGAGCTGAGGGCGCTGTTCGAGCAACATCCGGACCGCGAGTCACTGGCTGCGCTCCTGATGGTCACGCTGTACCGGGCCGGTCGACAGTCGGAAGCGCTCGCCGCGTTTCATGAGCTGAGGATCCGGTTGCGAGAGGCCCGTGGGATCGACCCCTGCCCGGCCTTGCAAGAGCTCGAGATCGCGATCTTGAATCAGGACCCGACGTTAGGCCGACCGGTCGGAACCCTCCGGACGAATCTGGATCGGGCCCAACACTCGCTGATAGGGCGCGACGCCGAACTGCGATCAGCGCTTTCGAGGTTGCGCGCCCAGGAGCATGTCGCGCTGACCGGACCCGGAGGTGTCGGGAAGACAGCGATTGCGCGAACGGTCGCCGCTGAACTCATCGATGAGTTTGCCGGCGGGGTCTGGTGGGTGGATCTGGAGAGCGTGACCGAACCGGGTTTGGCGCTCCAGACAATTGCTGCGGCGATGGGAACACCGGTTGATGGCCATATACGCGCCTCGCTCGAGCGAAGGTTCGAGGCAATGTCCTCGCTGCTGGTACTCGATGGCGTTGAGCCACCCCGCAACATCGACCCCGCGACGGCGGACTGGCTGTGGGCGCAACCGGTCACAGTGCTGGCGACTGCGCGGACGCCATTGGCCGGCGTGCCTGTGTCGGAAGTCCGACCCCTACCCGTTCCGCGCAGCGGCTCCGATCCCGAAACGATGGCGAGCCTGGCGGCGGTCAGCCTGTTCATCCAGCGGGCCGGGGCTGTGCGGCCGGGATACGACCTCCGTGCCGACCCACAGCTCCTGGCCGACGCGGTGGCCGCGACCGGCGGCGTGCCACTCGAGATCGAGCTGGCCGCCGCCCGGCTGCGGACCACTGATCTGGCGACGCTGGCCGGCCGGTCGCTTGGCGACCCTCCCAGCCCGACTGGTGACCTGACCGGGCCCGCGCGTGACGCTTTGATCCTGCTGTCCGGCATCCCGGGGATGTTCGGGATCGGGGTGGCTCGGGCCCTGCTCGGGCCCTCTGGGGTCGCGTCGATCCAACGGCTCGATGACGCCGGGCTGATCCACATCATTCCGGCGCCGGCCGGGCCGGCTCAGTACCGCATCGTCGATTCGATTCGCCTGGCCGCAAGCGGGCTCCTCGATGCCGAGCCACACCGGTCGATTTTTGACGAACGCATCATTGCCTGGGCAGTCGGCAACGACCAAGCCGGCCACGCACCAGAAACGGAGCAGCCGGCATGTCGAGCCGCGATGTCGCGGGCGATGCAGCTGGGCCGGTGGGATGACATGATGCGGATTCTCCAGCTGGTTGTCCCGGTCTGGATGAACCTCCCCGGTTGGTTGGGGGAAGCTCTCGTCTGGCTCCGGCGAGCCGTGTCCGCCCCCGTTGACGGATCCGAAGCCCTGGTCGAGCTGCACCTCCTCCATGCGCGTGTTGCACAGCGCTGCGGCGAATACGCAGAGGCAATCGACGCCGCGTCCCACGCCCATGCCATGGCAGAGCGGCATGACCTCGAGGGGCCGCAGGCCCGGGCGCTGATCGAGCTCGGACACGGCCACCAGTTCGCAGGTGAGGACGCTCGAGCCGAATTCGAAGCCGCGCGCGCCATCGCCGCCAGCGTCGGTGACCTGCCGGCGGTCGCCCGGGCCAATCTCCTCCTCGCCCAGTCGAGCCTTCTCGACGGGACGTCTGACTCTGCGACCGGCCGGCTGCTGGCGGACGCTGCGGACGCTTTTCGGGATGCGTCCGATGCGTCATCGGCTGCGCACGCTCTCGCGATGCTGGCGGCTCATGCTCATTTGGCGGGCCGACCCGATGAAGCAGCCGAGCTAGCCGATGAGGCGGTCGATCTCGCCGAGCGAGGAAGCGACCGAAGCATCGAGATTCTGAGTCTTTACCGCCTCGCCTCAATTGAAGAGCGCCGTGGCCGCCTGTCGCACAGCCGCCGGGTTGCGCGGCGCGGTCTGCGCGCGGCACTCGAAGTGGGGCATCGAGCGCTGGTCGCCGAGCTCCTGCTCGTCTTCGCCGCGCTCGACCTAGACGAATCCAATCCCGCCGGCGCACGCCGAGCCCTGGCGGCGCACCATGCAATCAACACCGAGCTCGGGTTGGCCGCGAATGATCTAGACCGGGTATTCCACCTAGAGCGCCTGAACCGGGAGCTGGGCCACGACATCCAAGATGGAGTCGACGCGTTCGCAATAGCCCGCAGCCTCAGCTTGTAGCGCTTTGAGCGTTTTTTGAGAGCGCTCTGGCATGGTGGCGTCGTCTCGTCACTGAGGACTGCGATGGCGGCAGCCACCAATCAGCACGCACCCCACCACAAGGACCTGCTGTTCGAGCTGGTCGATCGATGCCGACGCGGTTCAGCCTCGGCCTGGTCTGAGATGTACCGTTCGCACGAGCGACTTGTATTCTCGGTCGCCCGTCGCATGCGCCTTTCCGATTCCGAGGTGGCGGACGTCGGCCAGGCCGTCTGGCTACGACTGTACGAACACATCGAGGAAATCCGGGATCCAGGTGCGGTCCGTTCCTGGCTGGTGACGACGGCCCGCCGCGAGGCTCTGGCGGTGATTCGCAAACAACGCCGCACAGCGCCCCTGACGTTCGACGTAGCATCAATCCACGAGTCTGCTCCCGACGAGTGCCTGGTCGACAGAGAAGCGAGAGCTGCCATGAACCGAGCCTGGGAGCGGCTCCGGCCGGATGACCAGCTGATCCTCGACACGCTGGTGCTCAACGGCCAGGTCGACTACGACCGGGCGGCAACCGTTCTGTGCCGGCCAATCGGCAGCCTGGGCCCGACCCGGCAGCGAGCGTTGCGGCGACTCCGCCAGCTGTTCGATCAAGAACTGCTCACAGCCGGACGCTCCCGCACCAGCCGGCACAACTGAGGAGGGACTGCTCACCGGCTCCGGTGTTCGGTGGCCGCGGCGTGAGCTCACGCCGCTCTCTCGAGGACCGCGCGATAGGCTGCGGCTCTAACACCAGGCTGGGAGCAGATCTGACCCCCGGCGGAGGAGCTGAGCGGCTGAAGTGCGCTGGATGGTGGATGGGACGTGAGCAGCTGGCGTGAACCGTGGCTCGGGCCGGGCCGCTCCAGCGTCTGGCCCCGCCTTCGTTCCCGCAACCGCCGCCACCCGTCTCGGACGGCCGGCGTACCGTGCCGCAGATCCCCATCGAGGCAGAGGAGCGTGACATGAGCGCGCCGCGCATCGTTCGTGCGCCGCGAGGCAACCAACTCGTGTGCAAGGGCTGGGGGCAGGAAGCTGCCATGCGGATGCTGATGAACAACCTCGATCCCGAGGTGGCTGAGCGACCGGATGACCTCGTTGTGTACGGGGGCACCGGCCGGGCGGCGCGTTCCTGGCAGGCCTTCGACGCCATCGTGACGACCTTGCAGCGCTTGGACGACGACGAGACGTTGCTGGTTCAATCGGGAAAGCCCGTCGGCGTGTTCCGTACGCATCAATGGGCGCCGCGAGTCCTGTTGGCGAACTCGCTCCTCGTGCCCGACTGGGCTGATTGGGATGAATTCCGCCGCCTCGAAGCGGCCGGACTCACCATGTACGGGCAGATGACCGCGGGCTCATGGATCTACATCGGCACCCAGGGCATTCTGCAGGGCACGTACGAGACCTTTCGTGCCATTGCGGAGAAGCGCTTTGGTGGCTCCCTGGCGGGAACCATCACGGTCACCGCCGGCCTGGGTGGCATGGGTGGCGCCCAACCGCTGGCGATCACCATGAACGAAGGTGTTGCGCTTTGCATCGAGGTGGACGCTGACCGAGCCCGCCGCCGTCTCGAGACAAAGTATCTGGATGAGCTGGCCGGATCGCTCGAGGACGCCGTGGCCCGCTGCGTCGTGGCCCGGGACGAGCGTCGGCCGCTTTCTGTCGGGGTCATCGGCAACGCAGCCGATCTCGTGCCCCGTCTCCTGGAGTTGGAGTTCCCAGCCGACATCGTCACCGACCAGACCCCGGCTCACGATCCGATGTCGTACGTTCCCAACGATCTGACGCCCACAGCGGCGGCTCGCATGGCAACCGAGGATCCAGGCGAACTGGTGCGCCGAGCTCGGGCAAGCATGGCAATTCACTGCTCGGCGATGGTTGGCTTCCTTGACCGGGGAGCCGAGGTCTTCGACTACGGGAACAGCTTGCGCACCGAGGCCCAGCTCGGCGGGTTCCAGCGCGCGTTCGACTATCCCGGCTTTTTACCTGCGTACATCCGCCCGCTGTTCTGTGAAGGGAAAGGGCCATTTCGCTGGGTGGCCCTGAGCGGAGATCCGGCCGACATTGCAGCCACGGACCAGGCAGTGCTCGTGGAGTTTCCCGACGATCCCGGCCTGGCACGCTGGATCCAGATGGCATCCGAGCGGGTGGCGTTTCAAGGGCTGCCGGCTCGGATCTGCTGGCTCGGCTACGGAGAGCGGCGCCGGCTCGGCCTTCGCTTCAACCAGATGGTGCGCTCCGGAGAGCTCACCGCCCCGATCGTGATCGGGCGGGATCATCTCGACTCAGGATCAGTCGCATCGCCCTACCGTGAAACCGAGGCGATGGCCGATGGGTCGGACGCAATCGCCGACTGGCCGATCCTCAATGCGCTCGTCAACGCGGCGAGCGGCGCCACCTGGGTGAGCGTCCACCACGGCGGCGGGGTGGGAATCGGGCGCTCGATTCATGCCGGGATGGTCGTCGTGGCCGACGGTTCCGAACTTGCCGACGAACGGCTCGACCGGGTGCTCACGACCGATCCGGGCACCGGGGTGATGCGCCATGCCGACGCCGGCTACGACCGGGCGCACGCCATCGCCCGGGAACGGGGTGTCGACTTGCCGATGGCGACTGGGTGAGCGATGGCTCGCTGGCACGCACCGCTCGGGTGGCTGGGTGGGCCGAGCCTGGTAGCGGATGTTGGGCTGGAGGTCGCCGATGGAATCATCACCGACGCGCAGGCGGGCGCCGGTGGCACCGGTGCATCGCGCTTTCCCGGCATCTTGTTGCCCGGATTCGTGAGCGCTCACTCGCATGCCTTCCACCGGGCGATGCGCGGCAAGACCCACTCCGGGCGGGGCGACTTCTGGGCGTGGCGCGCACTCATGTATGCAGTGGCCGGGCGGCTTGCGCCGGCCTCTTACCGCCGGCTGGCTTCCGAGGTCTACGCAGAGATGTTGCGGCAGGGATTCACGACCGTCGGCGAGTTCCACTACGTCCATCATCAGACGAACGGTGACCCTTACGAGGCCTCCAATGCGATGGGTCGGGCCGTACTCGAAGCGGCCGCGGCAGCAGGAATCCGACTGACGCTCTTGGACACTTGCTACCTGACTGCCGGGGTTGACGGGGCGCCTCCGAATCCGCAGCAGCTGCGGTTTTCGGACGGCTCCATCGGCCGGTGGGCGAACCGGGTGCGCGACCTCCGCAATGCTGCTGCGGACCGGCCCCTCACCCGGATCGGCGTGGCGGCCCACAGCGTTCGTGCGGTTGCCGCCACCGACCTGCCGACGGTTGCCAAAGTCGCCGCCGAGCTGGAGGCGCCGGTGCACGTGCACGTTTCCGAACAGCCGGCTGAGAACGATGCCTGTCTCGCCCAACACGGGGTCAGCCCGACCCGCCTGCTGGCCGACACCGGGGTATTGGGTCCCCACGCCGTGGCCGTGCATGCCACGCACCTGCTCGAGGGTGATATTGAGCTGTACGCGGGCTCAGGCACCGGCGTCTGTCTCTGCCCGACCACCGAACGGGATCTCGGTGACGGGATCGGACCGGCCGCCGAATTGCGCGCCGCCGGGGTGCAACTCAGCATCGGGTGTGACAGCCACGCGGTGGTGGACCCCTTCGACGAGACTCGGGCCGTGGAGCTCAACGACCGGCTCCGGCTCGGTCGGCGGGGCATCCATGCTCCCGAGGCGCTCATGTCCATGGGAACGATGAACGGCCTGAAGGCCCTCGGTTGGGGCGACCATGACCCGCTGGCGCCAGGAAGCCCGGCGGACTTCATCAGTGTTGATCTTGGAGGGGTGGTCGGATTCGATCCGGCCGACGGAATCGCCGGGGTCCTCTTCGGGGCCGGCGCCGGGTGCGTGACCGACGTGGTGGTAGGTGGGCGCGCCGTCGTGCGAGACGGCCACAACGTGTCCGGTCACAGCCCGACCGGGTTGCGGGCAGCCATCCAAGCGGTCACGTCATGAACGTCGACCTTGCCATCACCGGCGCCCGGGTAGCCACCATGCGCGAAGGTGCCAGCCCGTATGGGCTGGTGGAGGGAGCTGCCGTCGGAATTCGGGAGGGCTCCATAGTCCACATCGGACCTCCCGAAAACGTCAACGCCACCGACGTGGTGGATCGCGCCGGTGCGCTGATCACCCCGGCGCTGATCGACTGTCACACGCACCTCGTGTTCGGCGGAAACCGGGTGCGCGAATTCGAACGGCGCTTGCAAGGCGCCAGCTACGAAGAGATCGCCCGGGCCGGTGGAGGCATCGTCTCGACCGTGCGGGCGACCCGGGAGGCATCAGCCCGTGAATTGTTCGACTCGGCCGCTTTGCGGGTGCGCGACCTGCTGGCGAGCGGGGTGGGGACGGTGGAGATCAAGTCGGGCTACGGACTGACGACCGATCATGAGCTGGAGATGCTGCGGGTGGCCCGCCGCCTGGCCGACGCGCTCCCGGTACGCGTGGTTACCTCCCTCCTGGCGGCGCATGCCATCCCACCGGAACATGCCGGCGATCCCGACCGGTATATCGACATCGTGTGCCGCGAGATCATCCCGCGAGCGGTCGAGGAGCAGTTGGCCGACTCGGTCGACGGGTTCCTGGAGCGTATTGCGTTCAACCGGGACCAGATCCGGCGTGTGTTCGAGGCGGCCAAAGCCGCGGCTGTGCCGGTGAGGCTCCACGCCGACCAGCTGTCCGACCAGGGCGGCGCGGCCCTTGCTGCAGAGTACCGGGCTCTGTCGGCTGACCATCTGGAACACACTTCTGCGGCGGGAGTAGAAGCATTGGCTGCAGCCGGTACGGTGGCGGTTGTCATCCCGGGGGCTTCGACATTCCTCAACGAACCTCATCTCCCCCCGATCGAGGAGATGCGCCGTTCCGGCGTGCCGATCGCCGTTTCGACTGATCTGAACCCCGGGACGTCACCGGTGGGGTCCCTTCCAACGGCGATGTGGCTGGCCGCGGCCCGCTTCCGGCTCACTCCGACCGAGGCACTCGCCGGCGCCACCCGCCACGCGGCCGCCGCCCTGGGCTTGACCGATACCGGCATCATCGACGTCGGGAAACGAGCCGACCTGGCGGTGTGGGACACGGACGACCCCGCTGCCCTCTCCTACTGGCTGGGCCGTCCGCTCTGCCGCGAGGTTTGGTTGGGTGGCCGGCGAGTGTACGAGCGGGGTGACGAATGATCCGGACGATTTCTCAGATCGGTGACCCGGTGCTGCGGACGGTCGGCGCAGATATTGCCGAAGACGATCTCGCCTCGCCGGCCGTGCAGCAACTCATCGACGACATGATCGACACCATGCGCGATGCCGACGGTGCCGGCATCGCCGCCAACCAGGTCGGCGTCAATCTGCGCATCTGCATCCTCGAAGTCGTCCGCAACCGCCGCTACCCGTATAAGCCCCCCATCCCCTTGACCGTGCTCGTCAACCCCGAGATCGAAGCGATCGATGGTGTGACGTTCCTCAACAACGAGGGCTGCCTGAGCGTCCCGATCCGGGGCGACCTCCACCGGTTCATGCACGTTCGGGTGTCGGCCAGGGACCGGCACGGAGAACCCTTCACCCAGGTGTATCGCGGTCTGAGCGCCGGCACCGTGCAGCACGAACTCGATCACCTCGCCGGCAAGCTGATCGTCGACCGCATGCACGATCCGACAACAATGGCGACCTGGGAAAACTTCATGACGTACCAGCATGACGAGTACCTTCGGCGAATCGAACCGGTCATTGCTGCGACCGAACCGGCCGAAAGAACCGAATGACAGACATCACGCTGCAAGCAACCGGGATCACGCGGGAAGACGTCATCGCGGTGGCGCGGCGGGGAGCGAAGGTCTCGCTCGGCCCGGAAGCTCGTGGCGCCATGCGCAGATCGCGGGCCATCGTCGAGGAGCTCGCCGCGACCCAACGCCCGGCCTACGGCGTTTCGACTGGTTTCGGTGCGCTGGCCACCACCTACATCCCCCAGGACCGCCGGCGCGAGCTGCAAGTCTCGCTGATCCGTTCCCACGCTGCCGGGATGGGTCCTCCGGTCGAAGCGGAGGTGGTGCGGGCGATGATGGCGTTGCGGGCTCGATCCCTCGCGATGGGATTCTCGGGAGCAAGGCCGGATGTAGCCGAGCGCATCCTGGATCTGCTGAACGCGGGGATCACACCCATGGTGCCCGAGTACGGCAGCCTCGGTGCATCCGGTGACCTCGCCCCGCTCGCGCACGTGGGCCTTGCTTTGATGGGCGAGGGTTCGGTGATGGTCGACGACCGGGCGCAGCCGGCCGCCGAGGCGCTACGAGACGCAGGCATCGAGCCTCTCGAACTGCTCGAGAAGGAAGGGCTTGCGCTCATCAACGGCACCGACGGCATCCTCGGCATGCTGGTGCTGTCGCTGAGCGACCTGATCACGCTGGTCCGAACCGCCGACGTCGTTGCCGCCATGACCGTCGAAGGGTTGCTCGGCACCGACCAGGCATTCCGGGAGGATCTGGTGCGAATGCGGCCGCATCCCGGCCAGGCGGACAGCGCCGCCAACCTCACGGCCGTCATGGCCGGATCCGCGATTGTGGCCTCGCACCGAGATGGCGATCCCCGAGTGCAGGATGCGTACTCACTCCGTTGCACCCCCCAGGTGCACGGCGCAGCCCGTGACACGATCGTCCACGCCCGGGTGGTAGCCGACCACGAACTGGCGGCCGCGATCGACAATCCGGTCGTGACTCCGACTGGAACAATCGAGTCGTGCGGAAATTTCCATGGGGCGCCGGTGGCGTTCGCCTGCGATTTCCTCGCAATCGCAGTCGCAGAGTTGGGCGCGATTTCTGAGCGACGCACCGATAGAATGCTGGACCCGGCCCGTTCCCACGGGCTCCCGCCGTTCCTCACCCACGATCCCGGTGTTTCGTCAGGGCTGATGATTGCCCACTACACGGCGGTATCGATGGTGGCAGAGAACCGCCGCCTGGCGGCGCCGGCCAGCGTCGACTCGATGCCGACCTCTGCCATGCAAGAGGACCATGTATCGATGGGCTGGGCGGCGGCACGCAAGTTGCGGCTGGCAGCTGCCAACCTCGCTCGCATCCTCGCCGTCGAGCTGGTGGCAGCCTGCCAGGCGCTCGAGCTGCGGACACCGCTCGGACCGGGCCCGGCGTCGGCTGCGGTACTGGCTGCTGTTCGTGAGCGAATCCCGAGCCTCACACGTGACCGCCAGCTGGCACCGGAGCTGGCCACGGCAACAGAGATGATCACAGCCGGGACAGTGATCGAAGCCGCAGAGTCCGCCACGGGCCCGTTGCACTGAGAGAGCGCCGTCGGCCGGAGACCCGGTCTGCCGTTGCCAGGGAAGGAATGAGATGGCTAGCGACAATCCATGGACAACGATTTCCACTCGCCGGGTTTACGAGAACCCATGGATCTCGGTGCGCGAGGACCAAGTGCTGCGGCCTGATGGGACGCCCGGTATCTACGGCGTCGTGGACACCCGAATCGCCACCGGCGTGGTGGCCATGACTCCCGACGATGAGGTGTACCTGGTCGGGCAGTATCGGTATCCGATCCAGCAGTACTCGTGGGAGATCGTCGAAGGCGGCGGACCCCGATACGACGATCCGTTGGAGATTGCAAAGCGCGAACTGGAAGAGGAAGCAGGGCTCATGGCGGCCGATTGGCGGCCGCTCGCTGGTGAGCTCCACCTGTCCAACTGCATCACCTCCGAGGTGGCCTACCTGTACCTCGCGACCGGCCTCACCGAAACTGTCCCCAATCCCGACCCGACCGAGGTGCTGGAGGTTCGCCGCGTCCCGTTCCGCCGATGCGTCGACATGGTGCGCTGCGGTGACATCACCGACTCCATGAGCGTGATGGCGATTCTGCTGCTTGCCCAGGATGCGTGACGGGCACGGCAGCACACCGCCCTCACTCAAGGTGCGATGTAAGCGATCGCTTCTCGGAGTTGTTCCTGAGTGCCGATACAAACGAGCGTTTGGCCGCCGGTTATGTCGAAGTCGGCCGGCGGGCTGACGAGCACCTGTCCGGCAGGTTGTTTGATCGCCAGCACCAGAACACCGCTCTGGTCGCGAATGCCGCTGGTCTGGATCGATCGGCCGACCAGGGGTGAGTTGAGCGGAACCTGGATCTCCTCGATACGAAACTCCACCAGCGCCTGTCCGGTGGCAATGTCAACAAACTCGGTGAGGTCTGGTCGCAGCGCGAGCGCGGCGAGCCGCTCGGCTCCGACCACCTGGGGGGCGACGACACGGTCGGCCCCGGCCAGCTCGAGTTTGCGACCTGATCCGGCCTCGGTCGCCCGAGCAATGATCCGCAGCTCAGGGCACAACGATCGGGCCGACAGCACGATCGCGACATTGTCGGAATCGGATTTGACGCAGGCGATCAGCGCTTCGGCTCGATGGATGCCGGCCGCCTCCAGCACATCGTCGTGAGTGGCGTCTCCGTGAACGACCGTAGCTCCGCCGGCCTGGGCGACCTCGACAGCATCTTCGTTATTCTCGACCACGATGGTCCGGTCGTTTGGCAACTGGGTCCACACGTCCCGACCAACCTGCCCGAAGCCACAGACGATGTAATGATCCTGCATCCGGTCGACCTTTCTCCGCTCACGGCGCCGGCGGCCCGCACCACCCAGCACATCCTCCACAATCACTTCCAGGGCGACGGCGCCGGTGTAGAACACCGACCCGACACCGACGAAAAGCAGTCCGATAGTGAGCACCTGTCCGGCTCGGCTGAAGCCGCCTTCCGGCTCGGCGAAACCGGCGGTAGAGACGGCGATCATCGTCAGATACAAACCGCCGAGCAGATCCTGACCCTCCACGAGTACATAACCGACGGTTCCGAGCACGATCGTGCCGGTCACCATCCAGAGTCCAATCCACAGGCGCTGCGCTCGGGTCATGAGTTGGCCACATGATGGCACCGACCCTGCGCGGAAACATGCCGGGGGCGCCTCGGAGATCCGGCGCCGGATAGGATCGTTCTGACGTCGATGGAGGCTCGATAGTGCGGATACGTAAATCCGACAAGCTAAAGGCCTTGGCAGCGGTGCCGCTGTTCGCCGATCTTTCGAAGAAGGAGCTCGAGGCCGTTGCCTCCCTCACCACCGAAACCAGCGTCGAGGGCGGGCACACCATCGCCTCTCAGGGTGAGGTGGGCCGAGAGGCGATGGTCCTGCTGGACGGAGGAGCCGTCGTCCGGCGCAACGGCCGGAAGGTAGCCGACATCGGGGCCGGCAGCATTGTCGGCGAAATGTCGATTCTCGAGCACCTGCCTCGTAACGCGACGGTGGTTACGACGGCTCCGACCAACCTGCTGGTGATGGATGCACGAGAGTTTTCGTCACTCATGTCGTCGCAACCGAAGGTGGCGTTGAAGATCCTGAAGACCGTTGCACGGAGATACGCCGATCTCGACCGCAAGGGCCTCTGAACGCCGCCTCAATACCCCCCGGCGGCAGTACGCTCTCCGCTGTGAGCGATACGTTCGACGCGGCGCTTGAAGCACTCGATTTCGGCCGGGCCGAGGCCTTGCTCGCCGCGGCGGACGCGGCCACACAATCGTCCCTTCGGCGCCGACTCGCTGAACAGCGGGCCGAGGCCGAGAAGGAGGCTCGCTTGCTTGCCAGCGAGATACAAAGGCTGGCCCGTGATAACCGTTTCATTGACCTGCTGGCCATCGACCGCCACCCGCGTACGGCGGCGCTGCTGCAGCTCCTCCCCAACGAGCTGGCCCGGGGCAGCGAGGTCCAGCTCGAGGGAGCGCGCAAGTGGCGGGAACAGCGAATGGTGGCAACCAAGCGCCACCTGCAGCGAGCGCAGGAGGCAGTCGCCCTTTATGACACGGCCCGATCGAGAGCCGAGCTGCTCAAGGTGGACGAGCAATACCTCGATGAGGAGGAGCTGGCGCTCGCCCGGCGACTGCAGGACCAGATCGACGCCGCTGAGGTCGAACGACTGGAGCTCGAGCTCCGCACCAGGGATGTCCTCGCCGAGCACGAGGAGAATGTCAAAGGCAAGCGGCTGCGCATCCTGCTCAGCTGGGGAGCAATCATCGTGGCCGTCGTGATTGTCGCAGTTCTGTCTCGCTTGTGAGGCGGCGCCTGGTGGCAGTGCTCGTGGGCACCTTGGCGGCGTGCTCATCAGGACCCGGAGTGGATGATGTGGTCCCGCCGTCGACCACGGTCCCGGCCGACGCCCGCAACCAGATACTCACCGATGTCACGGAGGGGCCGGCGGCGAATGACTCGACCGATTCGAGCATTGCCCCCAACGAGTAGTGCCACGTTTGCCTCACCACCGCCCCGGGTACGTCCGCGCAACACGCCGAGGATCAACGACCATGACCATCGAACACGTCACGGAAGATCTCGTCACCGCCTTCGTCGAGACTTTCAATGCGCACGACTTTGACGGATTGAACGAGCTGCTGGCCGACGGCGCCGAGATCCGGGGGATCGTCGAGGGGGCCGACACCCCGGTAGGGGTCCTGGAACAATTCCGCCTCCGCTCACCGTGGCTGTCACTCGCCCGGGCGGAGCTGGGGCTCGACCCGGTCGCAGCAATGTGGGTCCCGGACCAGAACGAACGCTATGTGGTGGTGGGCTTCATGAGCTTTGAGGCGGCTGGCAACCAGATCGCACGCATCGAACTCGTGGATACGGTTCCTGGAGATTTGCTTTCTGACAACCCTTCACCGGCGTGGGTGACGACCGAGGTCGATACCGTCGACGGCAGCATCCCGCCCGGTCCGGCAGATCACATTCTCGACTGAGGTCATCCGCCGCCAGCGCAGCCGGCCGTGTCGCGCGCTTTCATGGTCCGTACATCGAGCCTCGGGCGACGAACTATGGTCCACTCCGCACCTAGCAGAACGGATCCCCATGGCCACTCCCCATATCAATGCCGAACCGGGCGACTTCGCAGAGGCCATCCTGCTGCCGGGCGACCCGCTCCGAGCAAAATTCATCGCCGAGACCTTTCTAGGTGACGTAAAGCAAGTGACAGACGTCCGCAACATGCTCGGCTTTACGGGGACATGGGAAGGCACGCCGGTCAGCGTGATGGGGACGGGCATGGGCATACCCTCCGCCAGCATCTATATCACAGAGCTGATCCGCTTTTTCGGGGTCAAACGACTGATCCGGGTCGGGTCCTGTGGCGGGATCTCGACCGACGTCCACCTGCGAGACGTGGTCCTCGCCACCGGTGCCAGCACAGACTCGCTGGCAAACCGCGCGCGCTACAACAACTGGGACTTTTCCGCCACCGCCGACTTCGAACTTCTCCGCGCAGCCGCGGATGCTGCGGCTGCGAACGGAAGCCCCTACCACGTGGGCAACGTGCACTCGTCCGACTCGTTCTACAACCCGACCGAGAACGTGACAGAAATCTGGGACAGCATGGGCGTGCTCGCAGTTGAGATGGAGGCGGCAGGGCTCTACGGCATCGCAGCGGCAGAGCGAGCCCGAGCCCTGGCAATCCTCACCGTGTCAGACCACCTTCGTACGCAGGCGGAGACCACAGCGGAGGAACGAGAACGCACGTTTGATGACATGATCACGATCGCATTGACCGCACTCCAGACCGACGCCGCCTGAAAGCCGGGATAGGCGCCGGGCGCGCCGGCCCGGCTCGTCGTCGTTCCCTGTGAAAGCACCGCTCTCAACCGAACTCGGCGCTCCGTCGTGGAAATGGCAGACGCCGGCAGGGGGTAGCCTGCTGACATGAGTGTCACCTACGACGCTCCGCCACAGCAACCGAAGCGGACGCGGGGTCCTTGGGTAGCGCTGCTTGTAGCCGTGGTGGCCATCGGCGCGTTCGCTTTCGGCAGCGACTTCGAGACCTCGGAAGAACAGATCGTGACCACCACCACCGAGGCGCCTGTCTCCCTGCGGGATCGCATTCCCGGCTTGACCGGAACAGTTCACGCCATCGTCGAGGCTCCGACCGGGAGCCGGTACGTCCAATGGCCGGCGGCCCGGCTCGCTCCGATTTCCACCGACCTGACCGTGCCGGCCGGCCGCCTCAACGTCAACGCCACCCACATTGCATCGATGGAACCGATCGGAAATGGCAACCGCTCCAACCTGTGGATCGGACCTCCCAGCGATCTCAGCCTGGCCGTACCCGACGTCACGGGTTTCGCCTGGCATGACAGCAACCCGAGTCGCATTGCCGCCACTCGACATCTTGGAGGACTGCACCAGCTCTGGGCGGGCGATCTGACCGAGCAGGGATACATCTTCAGATCGATCGCCACGGTGCCGGACCGCGCAGTGGTCGAGGCATTTGGCGATTGGGGCGTCGCCGTGCACGTCCAGGACCAACTGGAAGGCCAGCTCGAGGTGCTGGTCATGGACCAGTTTGGAGACGGGCTGCGCCGATACAACGGAACCGCAATCGGCCATAGAGCAGGTGCGACCGGAGGCATCGTCATCAGCCGCGGCGAAGGAAGCGATCCGGTTGTCGGTTACCCAACCGGTGACGCCAGTCTGGACCTGCCGTCGAGCGGGAACCTGCTGCGTCTCGACTGGCCGCTCGAGGGCAACCGCATTGCACTCAGCGTCCAGGACGGCGGCGTGCGGCTCGTGCGGATCGTGGCCCAGGATGAAGTAGTCGCTGAATCACGGGTCGCCGCGGATGCGTTGCGCTGGAGCCCCGACGGCCGGTTCATCGTCATAACCACCACCACTGGGAATCTGACCATCTTCGACACTGCGGTGTCGACCATGACCCGCGTGCCCGTGTCGGGTTCGGTGTTCGATGCGATCTTGACCGCAGCGTGAGCGTTCCACCCGCGAACGTAATTCGGACATGAGCCCACCGGAGGGTCAGTAGGGTGGCGCCGATGCAGTCGCTCGTCAGCGCCAGGGGTCTCACCAAGACGTTCGGCACGTTTGTAGCCGTCGACAACATCGACTTCGAGGTATATCCAGGCGAGGCGTTCGGCTTCCTCGGTCCCAACGGGGCCGGAAAGAGTTCGACCATGCGAATGATCGGAGCTGTATCCCCGCGTACCTCCGGCTCGCTGACGGTGATGGGATTCGACCCAGCCCACGACGGAGCACAAATTCGCGCTCGGCTGGGAGTGGTCCCCCAGGAGGACACGCTCGACAACGAGCTGAGTCTCGAAGAAAACCTGACCATCTACGGTCGTTACTTCGATCTGCCCCGGACAGAGCTGCGGGTGCGGGTGACCGAGCTGCTCGAGTTCGCGCAGCTCGCCGACCGACGCAAAGGCCAGGTCCAGGCGCTCTCAGGCGGCATGAAGCGCCGGCTGACGATCGCCCGGGCGCTGATCAACCGTCCCGACATGATGATCCTCGACGAGCCGACCACCGGCCTCGACCCGCAGGCCCGCCATCTGCTGTGGGACCGGCTCTACCGGCTCAAGCAGGATGGTGTGACACTGATCATCACCACGCACTACATGGACGAAGCCGAGCAGCTGTGCGATCGGCTCGTGATCATGGACAAGGCCAAGATCGTCGCAGAGGGCTCACCCCGTGACCTGATCCAAGAACATGCGCCCCGTGAGGTGCTCGAGATTCGATTTCCGGTGGGCGAGCAGGAAATAGTGGTCGAGCGGCTGGACGGCATCGCCAAACGGGTCGAGGTGCTGCCCGACCGCGTTCTCTTGTACACCGACGACGCTGACGCCACCACCCAGGAGATAACCGAGCGCCGGCTGGAGCCCGAGTCGATGCTCGTCCGCCGATCCACCCTCGAGGATGTGTTCCTCCGCCTCACGGGCCGAACCCTCGTCGACTGATGGTCGCCCGTTCGTTGCGCTTCGTCGAGACCCAGGCCCGCACGTACCGCCGGGTGTGGAAGGCATCGGTGTTCAGCAACTTCCTGAACCCGGTCCTGTTCCTCGCGGCTATGGGCCTAGGGCTGGGATCGCTGGTCGACACGACCAACGCCGGCAGTCTCGACGGCCTGTCGTATCTGTCCTTCCTGGCACCGGGCCTGCTCGCGGCGACGGCCATGCTGACAGGGGCCGGAGAGGGCTCGTATCCGGTGATGGCCGGCATCAAATGGATGAAGACCTACCACGCCGCCCTGGCCACACCGGTCGGGATCCGCGACCTCGTGGTCGGCCATCTGATTTGGGTAACGATTCGACTGTTCATGGTCACGCTGACCTTCGCGTTGGTAGCAATCGCCTTCGGTGCGTTCGCCCCAGGCCCAGGTCTGGCAGCAGTTCCCGCCGCCGTGCTCACCGGCCTGGCCTTCGCTGCCACCATCACCGCCTATTCAGCATGGCTCGACAACGAAATGGGCATAGCATTGCTCTTCCGTTTCGCGGTCACTCCGCTCTTCTTGTTTTCGGGCACCTTCTTCCCTGTCAGCCAGCTTCCCGGCTTCATGCAGCCGGTGGCGCTCCTGGTTCCACTATGGCACGGGGTGCAGATGAGCCGTGGGCTGGCGCTCGACCAGCCGTTTGCGATCAACCCGGCTATCAGCGTGGCCTACCTGGCCGCGTGGGTGGTGGCGGGCACGGCGCTCTCGGTGCGCTACTTCGCAAGGAGACTGCAGCCGTGACCTCCGGGACGTTGATCGCCCGCATCGCCCCGCCGTCACTGGGTGGGACGCGAGCTCTGCGAATCATCGAGCGGAACCTGCTCGTTTACCGGCGTCTCTGGCCCGTCTTTCTGTCCGGAATCTTCGAACCGATCTTCTACCTCTTCTCCATCGGGCTTGGTCTCGGCAAGATCGTCGGCACGGTCGGGACCGGAGACGAGGCGATCTCCTACGCCGCCTTCGTGGCACCCGCGCTGTTGGCGGCATCGGCCATGAACGGCGCCGTCTATGAGATCTTCAACATCTTCTTCAAGCTGAAATACGACAAGGTGTACGACGCCATGCTGGCGACACCACTGCGGCCGGGCGATGTCGCCATCGGAGAGATCTCCTGGACCCTGCTTCGCGGGGTGCAGTATGCGGTGGGATTCATGCTGGTCATGGTCGTCATGGGCCTGGCGTCGTCACCGCTCGCGATACTCGCCGTGCCCGCCGCGGTGCTCATCGGGTTCGCCTTTGCCGCGGTGGGTATGGCGGCCACCACGTTCATGACATCGTGGCAGCACTTTGATCTCATCCAGCTGGCGACCCTGCCGCTGTTCCTCTTCTCCGCCACCTTCTACCCACTTGACGTGTACCCGGGCTGGCTGCAGACCGTGACGCAGATTTCGCCGCTCTATCACGGCGTCGAGCTGGTCCGGGCGTTGACCCTCGCAAACCTCGACGTGTCGCTGTTCGGCCATGTCAGCTTCCTCGTATTGATGGGCCTAGCCGGCATGGCGGTTGCCGGGCGGAGACTCGAGAAGCTGCTCCTGGCGTGAGAAACCCAGCGTAAGGCTGGGCCTATCGTCAGAATCGGACCTCGACCATCGGGGCGCGAGCCACCAGATCGTCGAGCTGAGCTTGTGTTGAATACCAGGAAATCTGTGGGTCGGTGAAAACAGCTTCCCGTAAGACCGGATCTGTGATGGGCGTCGCCTCCCCCGGATAGTCGTCGCCATTGGCGTGGATGATCACTGCCGGGTTGGCCAGTACGTTCGCATACCAGTCGCGGGGGCCCGGCGTGCCCGTGATGACGAACCGCCCCAGCACCCGAAACCACCAGATCTCTATGCGGGCCGGCCGACCGCTGCGCCGCCCGAACGTGGTCATATCGATCGTACGGGTACGGGCCAGCATGTCGGTCGTTTGCTGATCCAAGGTCATGCCCAGCAACCTACAACTTCAACTCAAGTTGAAGTCAAGCGGACGACATGCGAGGAATTGCGAGGGCAGCGGTCAGTCCGACTCGGCGTCGGGATCGAGCCGCGAGTCGATATCGGCTTCGATGCGGTCGAAAACGTTGTCGGTAGCGTCCATTTCTTCTTTCATCATTTCGATCCGCTCCGAAGGGCTCGCCTCCAACTCCCGCTCGCGTTTCGTCAGCTCGGCGTCCAACTTGTCGCGGACGGCATCGATGCCCTCCTTGACGTCCTTTGCCTCGCTGGCCAGGAACGCCTTGACCTTGTCCCAGAATGACATCTCGACAGCGTAGCGGCCGACTGATTCCCGGGTGACTGGTCCGGCCGGGCATGAAGCGAGATACCATCCCCGGCCACATGCCTGAATTCATCTACTCGATGCACCGGGTCAACCGGGTCCATCCACCCAACAAGCGGGTCCTCAAGGACGTCTCGCTGTCATTCTTCTACGGCGCCAAGATCGGTGTGATCGGCCACAACGGCGCTGGAAAGTCGTCAATCCTGAGGATCATGGCTGGGCTGGACGACGGCTACACGGGGGACGCCAAGTTGATGAACGGCTACTCGGTGGGCATGCTCCCCCAGGAACCAGAGCTGGATCGCGCCAAGACCGTGATGGGCAACGTCATGGACGGCGTGGGCCCGGTGCGCGATCTCCTCGAACACTACAACGAGGTTCTCGCCGGTTGGTCGGACCCCGAGGCAGACTACGAAAAGCTGGGCGAGGAACAAGCGCGTCTGGAGAAACAGATCGAAGCCGTCGACGGCTGGGACGTGGAGCGCCAGATCGAGGTCGCCATGGATGCCCTGCGGCTGCCGCCGAGCGACTCGGGCGTCGAGCATCTCTCCGGCGGAGAAAGACGCCGGGTGGCGCTGGCCCGACTCCTTTTGCAGAAACCCGATCTGCTGCTGCTCGACGAACCGACCAACCACCTCGATGCCGAGTCCGTTGCCTGGTTGGAACGTCACCTCGAGCAGTACCCCGGCACCGTCATGGCCGTCACCCATGACCGCTATTTCCTCGACAATGTCGCCGGGTGGATCCTGGAGCTCGATAACGGTCATGCCTACCCCTTCGAAGGCAACTATTCCGGTTGGCTCGAACAGAAGACTGCTCGTCTGGAACAGGAGGAACGCGAAGCATCTTCCCGACAACGGACGCTGCGCCAGGAACTGGAGTGGGTCCACATGTCCCCCAAGGCGCGACAGGCCAAGGGCCGGGCCAGGCTGAACCGCTACGAGGCGCTGGTAGCCGAGGCCGAGCAGACCACGGGACGCGATTCCGAGCTGGAGCTGGAGGTCCCGTTCACCCAACGGCTCGGCGACAAGGTGATCGTGGCCGAACAGCTGCGGAAGGGATACGACGACCGGCTTCTGATCGAAGACCTGAGCTTCATTCTGCCCCCGGCCGGCATCGTCGGTGTGATCGGCGCCAACGGCGCAGGCAAAACCACCCTGTTCAAGATGCTGACTGGCTCGGAGAAGCCCGACGCCGGCGTACTCGAGATCGGCCCCACCGTCGACCTCGCCTACGTCGATCAGACCCGGGACGCCCTAACTGCAGACAAGTCCGTATTCGACGAGATCTCGGGCGGTGACGATCTCATCAAGGTCGGCAACCGAGAGGTCAACGCACGGGCTTACGTCGCGTCACTCAACTTCAAGGGAGGCGACCAGCAGAAGAGGGTCGGCGATCTGTCTGGTGGGGAGCGCAACCGGGTCCACCTCGGGAAGATGCTGCGGCGCGGCGGGAACGTCATTCTGCTGGATGAGCCCTCCAACGACCTCGACGTCGACACCCTACGGGCGTTGGAGGAGGCCCTCGTGGCGTTCCCCGGCTGCGCAGTCGTGATCTCGCACGATCGGTGGTTTCTCGACCGCATCTGCACCCACATCCTGGCGTTTGAGGGGGAAAGCCAGGTGCGGTGGTTCGAAGGGAACTACTCCGAGTACGAGGACTTCATGCGCGCCGAGTTCGGAGACGAGGCCGTCGAACCACACCGCATCAAGTACAAGCCGCTGGTTCGTTGAGGACATCCGCTCCACCGGCCCGGGGGGATCCGACTTGTATTCCGAGGGCCTTTCGCCCGTCACCGCCGCAACCTAGGTGGGAGACAATGGAGGCGTGAGAAGGCTGCTCATCATTGCCGTCGTAGCCACGCTGACCGCATGCGCCCGCCCGCCCGAGCGGGCCGCCGATACCCAGCCCGTACCGCAGGCTACGTTCGAAGGGGCGGGGCCCGATGCCACGCCACCGACCGAACCTGCCCGGCCGTCAGCGCCACCGCCCACTCAACCGGCGGTGATCGAAGTCGACGTGATCGTGGTCGGGGACGGTCTCGGCGCGGTAGGAGCGGCCGTTCAAGCGGGGCGGCGCGGCCACAATGTCGTGCTGCTCAGCTCGTTCGATTATGTCGGCGGTCAGGCCGGTGCGGCAGGTGTCACCTCATTCGACGATGCGTCCGGACCGGCCCGCGACCTCTTGCGCGAATCCGGCTTGTACGCGGAGCTGCTCGCCGCCGTCCGCGAACACTATGCCCGGCTCGGCCGGTCGGTCAGTGCTTGCTATTTCAGCAACATCAACACGTTTTGTCCCGAACCGCACGTCGTTCGCTCTGTCCTGGACATGATGCTGACCGCGGCCGGCGTGCGCACTGTGGTGGATCGTGTCGTCGGAGTGACGTTCGATGACGAGAGACGGGTGTCCGGCGTCGAGACCGACTCCGGTGACAGGTTTCGGGGCCTCGTCATCGACGCAACGGAATTCGGCGATCTGATCCCGCTAGCCGGCGCGGCTCACGGCATCGGCGACGGTGGAGATGGGCCGTGTGTGCAGGACATGACCCATGCAGTGATCGTGAGCTGGTACCCGGAGGTGCCCGCCGGCCTGGCAGTGCCCGAGGACGCCAAGAACGTGGTGGCGCAGACGGTCGGGGCCTCCACAGTGGAGATGTGGTTGGACGACTTTCGCAGCCTGGTGGCGCCGGACGGCCAGAGCGAGTTCACCGGCTGGAGCGACCTGACATTCCCGATCGATCCAACGCTGGCTACCTGGTATCGGGGAATGCCCGACTCGCGCCGGTTCGATTCCGACTCCGAGCGGCCGGAGATCACGGTTACGGGAATCAACCTGCCCAATGACGTCCCGGTCCCGGCTGCGGCCGTGCGCGGCGGCACGGCCCGTGATGATGCCCTGCGGATGGCCACCCTCAAGTCCTACCTCTACATGTGGTACGACCGTTGGGAACTGGGCAGAGTCAACTGGGCTGTCGCGTCTCATCTCGGCTACCAAGATGCGTTGCGCCTGGTATGGCTCGACGAGATACCCGACGAGATAGAGCGCCATATGCCGCCGGGATATTACGTACGGGAGGCGCGGCGCCTCACCGGTCCGCAGGTGATGCTGGGTGCCGACATCGTCGAGCGGGGGGTCGATGTGTATCCGGACAGCGTGCTGATCGGCGGTGATCGATCCGATGACGATCACGGGGAGTGTGGGATCACGGATTCTGTGATCAACCCGAGGCTAGGTCCCTACGACGCGCCGTTGTGGGTATTCATCCCGGCCGACGTGGACGGCTTCCTGGTCGGAGTGGCCCGTAACGGCAACGTGGACCGGTCGGTGGCGTCCTCGATCCGCATGCATGCACCGGAGCTGCTCGGCGGCCAGGCCGTCGGCATGCTGGCAGCACTCTCAGTAGAGCAGGGGGTGCAGCCGCGGCAGGTGGCCATCGGCGAAGTGAGAGCCGCGCTGGCTGGCGCAGGTGTCGTGATCGACGTGCCGGGCTGAGGGGGCTCCCGGCAGCGACCGATTCGGTGTAGCCACCCCGCCGGGCTCCGAGCCGGGCGAATGCCCGGCGGCCTCACGCCGCGTGCCAGAGCGAGGCAATCCCCTGACCGACGCCAATGCACATGGTTGCCAGGGCGGTGGCGGCGTCGCGGCGCTGCATCTCCCTGATGGCAGTGCCCGTGATGCGCGCTCCGGACGCGCCGGTGGGGTGACCCAACGCAATCGCACCGCCGTTGGGATTCACGTGCTCGGCGTCGTCGGCGAGACCGAGCGCCCGCAGGCAGGCCAGGGCTTGGCTGGCAAAAGCTTCGTTGAGTTCGATGACGCCGACGCCCGCAGCCGGATGGCCGGTCCGCTCTGCGAGCTTCTGCACGGCGGGGATGGGGCCGATCCCCATGATGTGGGGCGGCACCCCGGCTGTGGCTGCTCCTCCGTAGCGGGCCAGCGGCGTGAGCTTGAATCGTTCGACCGCGGCATCGGAGGCGATCAGGAGCGCCGCAGCTCCGTCATTTATGCCGGAAGAGTTGCCTGCGGTCACTGTGCCCCCCTCCTTGAAGGCGGGCGGCAGTTTGGCCAGCTTCTCGATCGTTGTCCCGGGGCGGGGATGCTCGTCGACATCGACCAGTTCGTCCGGGCCTTGGCGCTGAGGGATCGTGACCGGCACGATCTCCTCGCCGAGCCGCCCCGCCTTGATGGCGTCCTCGGCCCGCTGCTGGGACCGCACTGCAAACCCGTCCTGGTCTTCACGAGATACATCGAATTGCTCCGCGACATTCTCCGCAGTGATGCCGAGCGCATCGGTGTGGCCCATCGCTTCCATCTGCGGATTGATCAGACGCCAGCCGAGGGTGGTGCTGGCGATGTCGGCCGTGGTGGGATAGGCCCGTTCAGATTTCGGCACCACGAACGGCGCTCGTGACATCGACTCGACGCCCCCGGCTACGACCAGGTCTGCGTCGCCCAATGCGATGGCCCTGGCGCCCGACACGATGGCCTCCATCCCCGATCCGCACAGGCGGTTGACAGTCGACGCGGGAACCGAGTCCGGCAGACCGGCCAGCAGCACCGCCATCCGGGCAACGTTGCGGTTGTCTTCACCCGCCTGATTGGTCGAGCCGTAGAACACCTCGTCGACCGCTTCGGGGTCGACAGTTGGGTTGCGCTCTACCAGGGCTCGGATCGGCACGGCGGCCAGGTCGTCGGTGCGGACGCCAGCCAGTGCTCCCCCGTAGCGACCGAATGGGGTGCGGACGTAGTCGACGACAAAGACGGGCCGGGCCATGGTCTACCTCCGGGCTCTTGTTGATTCCACGCTACCCCCGGTGCCGACGTGCCCGGGCGTGGCCGGTACCGGGCACCCAGTGTGGACGTACCGGGTGTCCGTTCAATCGTCGCTCAGCAGCGGCGCCGGTCGGCGCGCTGGGTCATGGTGGTTTGCCGCTGGTGGTGTATTGGTGGCCGAGTGGGCTGGTCCAGAGGTAGTCGTCGTTTCGGATGGGCTGGTAGGTCCAGCCGTATCGGTGGCGGAGGTCGTGGTCGTGGGGGCACACCGGCCCGAGGTTGTCGGTGGTGGTCGGCCCTCCATGTGAGTAGAGGATGCGGTGGTCGAGGTCACACTGTTTGGCCG
>JBFGLM010000047.1:0-33625 GCA_041576165.1 Acidimicrobiia bacterium | reverse complement strand
TGGTTGTCTTCCTGGGTGCCGCCGTCGCCTTCAACTCGGTTTGGCTGCTGGGGTTCACCGCGGCCGAGTTCCTTCTCGCTGACCGGCAGGTGCGTCGCGAAGAGTCCTATCTGAAGTCCTGGTTCGGCGAGGTGTACGTTGACTACCGATCACGGGTCAGGCGCTGGCTATAGGCCTGCGCGATATCGATCGCACAGATCACCAAATACCGAGCCATATCGCCCAGTTCGCCAAGCGCACGAGAACGGCACCTCCTGAGCGGGTCGAACCCGGTGTCGCTAGACGCGATGTGCGGCGTCTGGAGGAGCGAATGGCTCTCAGAATGGCTCCCAAACGTCAGAAGGTCCCTTGGCGCAGAACGCCAAAACCCCTTGTGGCCTATGGCCTCAGCAGCACGCCCGGAGAGACTCGAACTCCCAACCTTCTGATCCGTAGTCAGACGCTCTATCCAATTGAGCTACGGGCGCATGTGGTGAGTGGGTAACGGTACTACGCCCCCCAACGATCAGAAACCCGGATTCCGTGGCTGACTCTCTGCAAAGCTCGAGCCCCCGCATTAGGTTCGGAGCATGCGGTGGGCGGTTTCGTTTCCCAATTTTGGGGAGTTCGCCGATCCCGGATTGATGGTGGACCTCGCCCGGCTCACCGAGACGTCAGGCTGGGACGCGTTCTTTGTTTGGGATCACATAGTCGTTGAGGATCGCCTACCGGTGGGCGATCCTTGGGCGCAACTCGCGGCGGTTGCCACCGCCACAGATCGAGTTCTGATCGGTCCGATGGTCACCCCGCTCCCCCGCCGGCGTCCCTGGGTGGTGGCCCGCCAGTCCACTACGATCGATCATCTCAGCGGAGGCAGGCTCGTGCTGGGCGTAGGGATCGGGTCGCCGCCGGAACCGGAGTTCGCCACGTTTGGAGAACCGACCGATGCCCGCCGGCGGGCGGACATGCTTGACGAGGGCCTGGCGGTCATGCTCGGCATGTGGAGTGGCGCGCCCTTTGGCTTCGCAGGCGCGCATTACACAGTCGCCGAGACCACCTTCGCCCCAGCTCCGCTCCAGCAGCCACGCATTCCAATCTGGGTTGGCGGCGCTTGGCCCAACCGAGCGCCACTCCGAAGAGCCTCGGGCTTCGAGGGATTCTTCCCCGTCAGGATGGACATGTCGGAATGGACACCAGCCGAAGTCGCCGACCTCGTCCAGCGAGTCGACCACCACGGCCGAACAGCTGACGACTTCGACATCGCGATCGGCGGTTCCTTTGAGGCTGGATGCTCACTTGGCGCTGCCTATGCAGATGCCGGAGCAACATGGTTCGTGGCCGGGCCCGCGCCGGGCGAACCGATTGAGGAGCTGCGTCGCAAGATCGGCTCAGGACCGAGATAACAACTACCGGACCCGCCATCCCGACGGAGGCGATCAGGCGTCGCCCAGCTCTACGAACTCACCGGTGGGCACGGCCATGCGCGCGATCCGCTTGGTGTAGTAGTAGATCCGTTTCAGGTTGGCGATCACATCCACTTCCAGCTGATAGGTTGCCACCCGATCCGGTTCATCTGCCACGAGCCGCCGGGCCTCGTGAATGCTCGCAACCCGTTCCAGGCTGTTGATGTGCTTTTTCATCTTGCCTACCCGCCGGGCCGGCTCCGGGCTCTTTTCGGTCAATGCCACAATCGACAGCTCGAACGCCTCGATCACAGCCTGATGAAGCTCCGTCAGCACTGCGGCGGTCTCCGGACTCACCCTGAGGTTGTTCTCGACGCGAGAGAGCCCCAGGGCCACCAGATTCGTCTCGATCACATCGCCCATTGACTCGAGGTCGTTGGTCGCCTCCATCAAGCTGAACAACTCGTCGGCCGCGGCATCGCTGAGGCGGTTCCTGCCGATCTGTCCGAGATAGGCGATGACCTGACCGTGGAGACTGTCGACCTCTTCGTCGCGCTCCGCGATATCGAGTAGTTCCCACCGTGTGCCACGCAGCAGGGCGGGCAACACCTCGACCAGCATCGTTCGTACTCGATCGGCCATCCTCAGCATCTCGAGCCGGGCCCGGTCAAGTGCCAAGATCGGCGTCCGTAGCAATGCTTCATCGAGATACTTGACGCGGACCAGCTCCTCTTCCTCTTCAGGGCGGGCCGGCACCAGCCGCCGTACGAGCGCGGCCAGCTGGGGTGTGAATCCGATGAACAGCACGCCGTTCGCAACATTGAATACGGTGTGCGCGTTGGCGATCTGACGCGCGAGCCCACCGCCAACATCCGCTACAGCGTCGGCCAGCAATCCCAGGAAAGGCAGCCACAACAGGACGCCACCGACGTTGAAGACGCTGTGGGCCGCGGCAGCCCGCATCGCGTCGCGCGGCTTTCCCAACGCGGCCAGCACCGCGGTGATGGCCGTTCCGACGTTGGCACCCAGGACGAGAGCGACCCCGGTGTCGAGTCCGATCAAACCCTGTTGGGCCAGCACGATCACGATGCCGGTCGTCGCCGAAGACGACTGGATAAGAGCAGTGAACAGCGCCGCAACCGCAATACCCAGAAGCGGGTTCTCGAGTCGCGCCATGACCTCGATAAACGTCTCCGACGAACGCAGCGGCGACATCGCCGCGCCCATCACGGTCATTCCGAAGAACACCAGGCCGAGGCCCATCAAGACCGTGCCCTCGGTTCGCCGGACCTCCCTTTTGGCAAAGAAGGTGATGCCGAAACCGACGGCTATCGCCAACAACGCCAGGGTGGAGACATTGAAAGCGATGATTTGGGCGGTGATCGTCGTGCCGATGTTGGCGCCGATGATCACACCGACCGACTGCTGCAGCGTCATCAGTCCCGAACTTATGAATCCAACCACGAGCACGGTGGTGACCGAGGACGATTGGATGAGGGCGGTGATGCCGGCTCCCGTCAACAAGCCGGCCACCCGGCGACCGGTCAGGCGGGAAAGGACGACTCGCATGCGGTCTCCGGCGATCAGCCGGAGCGATTCGGTCATTCGTTCCATGCCCAGCAGGAACAGGGCGAGCCCTCCGAACAAGCCGACGAGTAGCAGAAACAGATCGATGCTGCCGCTGCTCTCGACGACCACGGACTCGACTACCGCAAGCATGAGAATCCTTCAGGTTCCGGGTGCTTGTGGTCCGTGATCGTAGATCAGGCAAGTACGCCTGGCCTGTCGTCCGTCAATCGCCCCAGTCAGCTTGCAGTGCCTGCCTGAGTGCTGCAGTCCGGCGGGCGCCGATCTGCCCGGCTAGGCGGGCCTCCAGTGACTCGAATTTTCGCAGGGCCAGTAAAATGGATTTCCGCCCGGCGGCGGTTGGGCGCACCAGCTTGGCCCGCCCGCCGATGTCATCTTCACCCTCGCCCGGTTCCCAGACATGCCGGGCGGCGGCTAGAGGGGGCGCAGAAAGTCCCCGGCGTTCTCACCCAACACCCGGCGTTCGGTGGCTTCGGCAAGTTCCAGTGCGTGAACGGTCGCCACCGGGTCCGTGTCACCCATGTTCCAGGGGTAGTCGGTACCGACCACGATCCGGTCCCAGCCGACCAGGTCTGCCAGGAACCGCAACCCACCGGGGCTGTGACTCAACGTGTCGAACCACAGGCGCCGGTAGTACTCGGATGGCGGCTGGTCGATCGCCTCCCGCAGATGGCCCATGTTGCGCCAGGCGTGATCCCAGCGATGCACATATGCCACCGAGCCGCCGCCCGCATGCACGAAACACCAACGGAGGTCCGGGTACCGCTCGACGATCCCGCCGAAGATGATGCTGGCAATGGCGATCGTGGTGTCGACCAAGTTGCCGATCAGGTTGTGCAATGAGTACCGATCGAGGCGCGGGAGCCGGGTTTCGTCCTCCTGGAAAGGATGCACCAGGACGGGCAGACCAGCCGTTTCCAGGGCGGCCCACACCGGTTCGAAGGACGGATCGTCGAGGTTCTTGGTGCCGATGGTTGCTTCCAGATTGACGCCGCGCACCTCCCGATGGGGGACCAGACGCTGCACCTCGGCCACCGCCGCTTCGGGGTTCTGGATCGGCAAAGCCGCCATCATCGAAGACCGGCCGTCGCTCGCCCGGCAGAACTCGAGCAAGGCATCGTTTTGCAGCCCCGCAACATCACCGGCAATCGGAGACGGGGTGGAGGGGCTGAATACCTTGGGCCGCAGCGCGATCACCTGATGATCGACGCCGGTTCGTTTCATGTCGTCCCAGCGTGGTTCGGGTTCGACCAGCTCCGGCGGCATTGGCCCGAATACCTGGCCGTCGGGGTAATCGAAGAAATAGCGGCCGTCGCGGCGGACGAGGACGGGAGCCGATGGGTCGATCCGCCGGACTGCGTCCAGGTGGGAGCCGATGGCCGCGTGGGCATGAACATCTATGACCGTCATACCGTCACCGTAGCCAGTGGCGCGGATTCAGCCGCCGCAGAGAGCCAAGATGTCAGTTACCAGCGGCATCGCCGCCTCCCCCCAGCCGCGGGCGGCGTCGGACAACAACCGAGGCGGCGGCCAGTCCTGACCACCGTAGGGCTCTTCCCACCGCTCGATCGCGGCCAGAACATCGCCTGCGACCTCGGTGCGCAGAGCCAACGACATCATGACCAGGACCTCGGGATCGACCACCTCCAGACCCGGCTGGTCGGGAGCTGCGATCGTCGTTGTGGGCCAGCCGGAGATCCGTCCGCCGTAAGAGTCGAACAGCCCACCCAGGAGATCGCCGATTCGTCGCTCGACCTCGTTCCAGTCGTCGGCAGTCCGCAGACAGACGCCGGCCGGCAGCTCGACCTGGTGACTTCCCGAGAAATCGACCCGGTGTACGCCGTCGGCACCCGTGACGATCGTGTAGTCGTCGGGCGAAACCGACGGCAGGGCGCTGCCATGGCCTACCACCGGGCCCTCGCTCACATCGAGATCCCCCGGTTGAGGAACCGGCTCGGCGGTCGCCGGCTCCGTGGTTGAGCTGGTAGCGCTCGGGGACGAGTCCGGCAGCGCGGAACACGCCGCGACCATTATCAAACCTAGGAGGGCCAGCTTCCAGTGCATGGTTGTTTGACGCTATTGCAGCCCGGAGCGTTCCCGCCCGGTACGGTGGCGCCGGGCTACAGGAGGCAATCAACATGAGGGAGCCGGTCGGTCTTGCCATCGTGGGGTCGGGCACTGTGGGAAGAATCCGGGCCGAGCTGGCGCGGGAGTACCCGGGAGTGGGGTGGCTCGGGCTGTGCGACATCAAACACGATACAGCCCTGAAATTGGGCGAGGACACCCAGGCCGACTACGTCACAGACGACTTCCGGGATTTGATCGCCCGGCCTGAGGTGAGCGCGGTGATCGTGGCCACCGATGAGAACAAGCACGTCGAACCGATCCTGGCGGCAGTCGCAGCGGGCCATGACCTGTTCATCGAGAAGCCGCTGGCGACCAACGCGGTCGACTCGCAGCGGGTACTGGATGCCATCAACGAATCTCGGGTGGACGCGGTAGTTGGCTACACCCAGCGGTTCCGGCGCCGGTTCCAGGCAGTCAAAGGAAAGATCGATGCCGGTCAGATCGGCGACGTGACCGCGGTCGTGACTCGCGCCTTCATGAACCGGATGGCTCCGCTGGCCACTATCTCCAAGAATCCGGTCCGCACCAACGTCACCCCGATGGTGATATCCGGCACCCACTCTCTCGACCTCTGCATGTGGCTGATGGGCGGCAAGACCCCGGTGACGGTGTATGCCGAGTCGTCCGATCGGATTCTCGGCGCGCATGGGATTCCCGACTCGACTTTCGGGGTCATCACGATGGATGACGGGACGATCTGGTCGATGAACATCTCCTGGGGCCTGCCCGAGGTGTGGCCGGGGGCGGTGTATGGCATCGAGATCGGGATCGTCGGCACCGAAGGGGTGATCGACATCGACGATACCCACCGAGATCTGGTGGTGGCTTCGGAACGTCCGGTCGGTCACGGCTACAACCCCGAGGGGTACGTCCCCGACAACCCGCGGTTCGTCGATTTCATGACCAGCTACCCACCGGGCGACGTGACCGACGGCGCTCTGTGGGGACCGATGCGGGAAGAAACCATGTCCTGGTTCGGACGGATCCATATGGGTCTCGAGACGCCCCATGCCACTGCCGGAGAGGCACACCGCAACCTGATCCTGACCATGTCCATGGACCTGGCTGCGGCCCGCCGCACCCGGCTGGATCTCCCAATCGATTTAGAGGAATTCCCGGGCTAGCGGGTTCGAATCGCCCGACCAGATCGGGAGCCTACGGGGCGGGTTGGCTGCTAGACCTAGCGGCGATCGGGCTTCGGCGCCCGCAAGTTCTGACAAACCGCCACCCGGCGACTATGTCGTAGCTTGCGTAGGCTCGGGACCTGCCAGAATTAGAAAGAACGCTCAAAAATCAAGGAGCAAACATGGCTCGCCGAGTCGCGATCGTCGACGGACTTCGCACCCCCTTTGCCAAGTCCGGCACCGTCCTCAAAGACCTGACCACGCTGGATCTGGGTGCGGCGGTTGTCACTGAACTCGTCAACCGCTCCGGTATCGACGGCCGGCTGATCGACCGGGTCGTCTACGGCAGCGTGGTGCAGGACATCGCCAGCCCCAACATCGCGCGGGAGATCGTCCTGGCCAGCCCGCTACCAGACGACACCGACGCCTATTCGGTGACCAAAGCGTGCTCGACCAGCACTCAGACCTTTGTCGACGGCGCCCAGGCGATAATGCTGGGCGACGCCGACATCATCATCACCGGCGGGGCGGACTCGCTGTCCAAACCGCCGATCACGTTCAGCGACCGGTTCGTCGAGATCATGATGGAGGCGCAAGCCGCCCGGGAGGTCGGCTCGCGGATCAAGGCTTTCACCAAGCTGCGCCCCAAGGATCTCGCTCCCAATCCGCCCGCCATCGCCGACCGCTCGACCGGTGAAACGATGGGTGACGGGGCCGAGCGGATGGCCAAGTTGAATGGCATCAGCCGCGAAGCCCAGGATCGCTATGCGCTTCGCTCCCATCAAAAGGCGGTAGAGGCGTGGGAAAAGGGCGTGTACGACGCCGAAGTCATGCCGTTGCCACTCCCGCCGAAGTACAGGACCACGGTGGAACGGGACACGATCCCGCGGGCCGACACGAGTCTCGAGAAGCTGGCCAAGCTGCGGCCCGTGTTCGACCGCAGATTCGGGACAGTCACCGCCGGGAACAGCTCGCCCCTGACCGATGGAGCGAGTGCGCTCTTGCTGATGGACGAGGACACGGCCCACCGCCTCGGCTACGTACCCAAGGCATTCCTGCGGTCCTACGGGTTCGCCGCACTCGATCCCAACTGGCAGCTGCTGATGGGCCCGGCCCTGTCGACCCCGATCGCCCTCGACCGCGCCGGGTTGCAGCTGAGCGACATCGACGTGATCGACATCCACGAGGCGTTCGCTGCTCAGGTGCTGTCGGTGCTCCAAGCGTTTGCGTCCGACGAGTTCGCACAGACCTACCTGCACCGGGACCGGGCCATCGGCGAGGTGCCCGACGACAAACTCAATCTCTATGGCGGCTCGATCAGCCTGGGACATCCGTTCGCGGCGACCGGGGCCCGCCAGCTCCTGACGATGGCCAGCGAGCTGGTCCGGCGCGACAGCGGCACCGCGCTCATCACGCAGTGCGCCGCCGGCGGGCTCGGCGCCACCGTGATCCTGGAGCGCTGAGCGATGGCGACGCTGACCAGCTACACCCACTTCACCGTGACCGTCGACGACGGGGTGGCGCTCGTGCTGATGGACAAACAGGGCGAGGCGCTCAACACCCTCGATCCGTCGCTCTTCGAGGACGTCACCGGCATCATCGACCAGTTGGAGAACGACCACGCCGTCCGGGCCGTGGTGCTGGCCTCCCGCAAGCCCGAAGGCTTTCTGGCCGGGGCCAACATCCGATGGTTCGAAACGCTGCGATCGGCAGATGAGGCCACCTCGTTGCTGCGCGAGGGCCAGGCGGTGTTCAACCGGATCGAGGAGTTGCACACCAAACACGGCAAACCGGTCGTGGCGGCCATCCACGGCCCCGCCCTGGGCGGCGGGCTCGAATACGCCTTGACCGCCTCAGCGCGGATCGTGACAGACAGTCCGAAAACCCAGCTGGGCCAGCCGGAGGTGCAGCTCGGTATCTTGCCCGCCGTCGGTGGCACCCAGCGGCTCCCCGGGCTGATCGGCATTGCCAACGCACTGGACCTGATGCTGACGGGACGGCCGATCGATGCCCGCAAAGCCAGGCGACTGGGCCTGGTGGACGAAGTCGTGCCCGAGCAGATGCTGCTCGACATCGCCATACAACGGGCCCGGGAGGCCGCGGGCGCCGACGACGACGGTTCCGGCAACGGATTCAAGCTGTCGGTCGACGCGATCCAGAAACTGGCCCTCGAAAGGAATCGGCTGGGCCGCGAGATCCTCTTCCGGCAGGCCCGGCAGCGGGTCGCCAAGGAGACCAGGGGCAACTATCCGGCGCCGCCGAGGATCATCGAGGCAGTCGAGATCGGGATCGACGAAGGGATGGCCGCCGGCCTGGAAGCCGAGGCCCGATTCTTGGGCGAGCTGATCATGACGCCGGAATCAAGGGCATTGCGCTCCATCTTCTTCGCCTCCCGCGAGCTGAAGAACGAGCGCTGGGTCGAGGCCCAACCACTCCCGGTCGAGCATCTCGCGGTCATCGGGGGCGGGTTGATGGGTGGCGGGATCGCCGCCGTGAGCGCAGCCCGGGCCGGCGTTGAAGTACGGGTGAAAGAGGTCGACAACGCCGGTGTGGGACGGGCGTTGAAGCACGTCCATGACTATGTACGCGGCCGGGTGAAACGGCGCCGGATGCGGGACTTCGAGGCCCAGCAGGTGATGCTGCGGGTGACCGGCTCGGTCGACTGGTCGGGGTTCTCCAACAGCGACCTGGTAGTGGAGGCCGTGTTCGAGGATCTCGATCTCAAGAGGTCGATACTCCAGCAGGTCGAGGGCCTGACGCGGCCCGACACGGTGTTCGCCTCCAACACGTCCTCGTTGCCGATCGGCGACATTGCGGCTGCCTCGGCCCGGCCCGAGACGGTGATCGGCATGCACTACTTCTCGCCGGTCGAGAAGATGCCCCTGCTCGAGGTTGTCGTGACCGAGCAGACCGGTGACTGGGCGACCGCCACCGCCGTCGAGTTCGGAAGACGGCAGGGCAAGACGGTCATCGTCGTCAACGACGGGACGGGCTTCTATACGTCGCGGATCCTCGGGCCCTACGGGCGCGAGGCGTTCTTCCTGCTGGAAGAAGGAGCGTCGGTCGAGGCGATCGATGAGGCCATCATCGACTGGGGATTCCCGGTGGGTCCGCTGCTGCTGTCGGACGAGGTGGGCATCGACACCCAGGCTCACATCGGCCAAATCATGGTGGACGCATTCGGCGAGCGCATGTTGGGCCCGGACCTGCCGGGCCGATTGGTCGCCGACGGCCGCAAGGGGCGCAAGAACGGCCGGGGCTGGTATCAATACGACGAGAACGGCAAGCGCGGCGGAGTCGACGAGTCGGTGTACGCCGCGCTCGGCCTGGGTCCTCGCCGGGAGTTGCCCGAGACCGAGATCCAGCAGCGAATCTCGCTGGCGCTGATCAATGAGGCGGCGCTGTGCTTGCAGGAAGGGATTCTACGGTCGGCCCGGGACGGCGACATTGGAGCGGTGATGGGCATTGGATTCCCACCCTTCCGCGGCGGCCCGTTCTGGTACGTGGATCAGGTCGGAGTCGATGAGATCGTCGTGCAGCTGCGGATGTTGGAGTCGCGTCACGGGCCCCGGTTCGCGCCGGCGCAGATCCTGGTTGACCTGGCAGCGCAGGACGGCACCTTCCGAGGGTGACGGACCGGGTGTGGGTCAGGGCGGGTTCGCGGGCGATCCTTAGGCTCCAGGGTCCCCTGAGGGCACCTCATAGCCGGAAGTTCCTGACCCGGCGACCATCCGCGGCCAACTTTCGGCTATCGCGGCCCCTGAGGGCACCCTCCAGCCTTAGGAACCCCGACGACCCCCACTACAACAAGGCCAGCACCAGTGCGCCGTGGAACGAGCCGCAGGCGGTCAGGTCATGGACGACCAGGGAGACGATCTGGGTGATGGCGAACACGAAGACGAGATCGAAGAACAGCTCAATCGGGAGTGCAAGCTTCGTGTCCATGCTGTGCGAACGCGGCGGACTTCAGGAACGGGACTTCGACCCCACCGCCTCTCGCACGGCTTCGGCGACTTCGACATCCGACGCGCCGGGGCCGAGGATGGCTGCCACCCCCATCTCCGTCAGCTCTTCCCGGTCGGCCTCGGGGATGATTCCGCCCACGATCACGGGAACGTCGAGGTCGGCTTCGCGCAACGCCGCCAGCATCCGTCGGGACAACACTTTGTGCCCCGCGTTGAGCATCGAAATCCCGATAGCATCGGCGTCCTCCTGCTCAACCGCCGAGATGACGCTGGCGGTCGTTTGCCGCAGCCCCAGGTAGATCACCTCCATCCCGGCGTCGCGCAGCATACGGGCGACCACTTTGAGGCCGCGGTCGTGGCCGTCGAAGCCGAGCTTGGCGAGAACGATCCGGATTGGGCGGTCCATGTCAGATACGTTCGGTTTCCACGTAGGTGCCGAAGACGCCTTCCAGCGCTGCCACGATCTCGCCTTCGGTGGCGTGGGCCTTCACGGCTTCGATCATGGCGGGCATCGTGTTCACGTCCGGCTCCCGGGCGGCCGCCACCAGCGCGTCCAACACGGCTCGCACAGCGTCGTCGTCGCGGGCCTGCTTCACCTCAGCCAGCCGCTTGAGCTGGAGCTCCTCGACCGCATCGTCGATCCGCAGGATGTTGCCTTCGCCCCGGTCGCCCTCGGTGAAGGCGTTCACCCCCACCACGATCCGCCGGCCGGCATTCACCTCCCGCTCGAACCGGTAGGCCGAATCGGCGATCTCGCCCTGGAACCACCCGCCTTCGATCCCCCGGTAGACACCCTCCAGCATCGAACCGTCGCCCAGCTCCTCCAGGTACGCGAAGATTTCCTCGGCCTGGCGCTCCATCTCGTCGGTGATCCAATCGACGTAGTCGGACCCGCCGAGTGGGTCGGCAACGTGGGCCACGCCGGTCTCGTGGGCGATGATCTGTTGGGTGCGCAATGCGATTCTGGCCGCGTCCTCCGTGGGCAGCGCCAGCGCTTCGTCGTAGGCGTCGGTGTGAAGGCTCTGGGTGCCGCCCAAGACTCCCGCCAGGGCCTGGATCGCCACCCGGGCGATATTGATCTCCTGCTGCTGTGCCGTGAGCGACACACCGGCGGTCTGGGTGTGGAACCGGCACAGCAGGCTCTTCTCGTTCTCGGCTCCGTACCGTTCCTTCATCCACCGTGCCCAGATCCGGCGGGCCGCACGGTACTTGCCGATCTCTTCGAAGAAGTCGATGTGGGCATTGAAGAAGAAGGAGAGGCGCGAGGCGAAGTCGTCCACATCGAGCCCGGCGGCGCTGGCCGCCTCCACGTAGGCGAAACCGTTGGCCAGTGTGAACGCCAGCTCCTGGGCCGCAGTCGAGCCCGCCTCGCGTATGTGGTACCCCGAGATCGAGATCGGATGCCAGCGGGGCATCTCGGCGGAGGTGAAGCGCATCAGGTCGGTGATCAGCCGCATCGAGGGTCGCGGCGGGAAGATGTACTCCTTCTGCGCCTGATATTCCTTGAGGATGTCGTTCTGGATCGTCCCCGACAACCGCCGCCGCTCGACGTCGTTCGCTTCCCCGACGGCGATGTACATGGCCATGATGACGTTGGCCGGACCGTTGATCGTCATCGAGGTGGAGACACCGCCCAGATCGATGTCCGCGAACAGGGCCTGCACGTCGACCAGCGTGTCGATGGCCACTCCGGCCTTACCAACCTCCCCCAGGGACCACTCGTGATCAGAATCGCGTCCCATCAGCGTTGGCATGTCGAACGCGGTCGACAGTCCGGTTCCGCCGGACCGGAGCAGCTTCTTGAACCTCGCGTTGGTGTCCTCGGCCGTGCCGAAGCCGGCAAACATGCGCATCGTCCAGAGGCGCGACCGGTACATGGAGGGGTACACGCCGCGCGTATACGGGTACTGGCCGGGGTATGGCGGATCGCCATAGATCGGGTCGACCGGGACGCCTGACATGGTCTCGAAGGGGACGTCCCGCAGCGGAGCAGCTTCGTACGCTTCTTCCCACGCGGCTCGCTGGTCGTCGCTCATGTCTGCCTCGTTTCGTGCTGATGCGGAGCGCCCGTGAGTCGGACACTTTTGCATTATTTCATGGACGTCCGATTGTTGGAAGGCCTAATATACGAGCAATGGCCGATCGCGCGCCGCTCTCGTTTGATCCCATTGCCGAGGCTCGGCGGCAATGGGCCGAGCACGGCCTCGACGGAGTTGCCCACATGTCGGCTGCCACCTCGATAACCCGGGCGCACCAGATCGTGGTCGGAAAGATCAACCAGGCGCTCAGACCGTTCGACCTGACCTTTGCGCGGTTCGAAGCTCTCCGCCTGCTGTCGTTCACCCGGGCCGGTGAACTGCCTCTGGGCAAGATGGGCGCCCGCCTCATGGTCCACCCGACGTCGATCACCAACGCCATCGACCGCCTCGAGGCGGACGGATTGGTGGAAAGGGTCGCCCATCCTCGGGACCGGCGCACCACTCTCGCCCGGATCACCCCGCAAGGCCGGGTCCTGGTGGAGCAGGCGACCGCCGCGCTCATCGACGTCGATTTCGGGGTCGGAGCGCTCAGCGCGGAACATCTCGCCGAGATCGACACGACCCTGGCTCAGCTGCGGAGGGCGGCCGGCGACTACCGCGCCGCCGGGTGACGACTGGGGCCGCGCTTGCGAAAAGACGCCTCCCACCGGCCGAGTCGGTTCGCGAGAATCCCACGGTCGATGAAGCGTCACTCGAGCGTTCGCAGGCCCAGGATCACGGCTGAAGGAGCCGGGCGCCCCAGCTCGCGCCGGGCTGCATTCCAATGAGACCTTTCCTTCGCGACAGCGTCGCCGACGCCGTTCAGCTTGATCTGGAAGAGCTCGAAGATCAGTTCGACCGGGCGTTCGTGGCGGCTGATCAGCCTGAGCTCATGCGCATCTACGGGGCGATTGGCGAGCTCACTCGATTGAACGGGGGCGACGGGCGTCCCATGATCAAACAGGCGCTCAAGATCGCTCGTGAGCTGGGTGACGAGCGGGGCATCATCGCCAACCGCATCCGGCTGGCGACCGCACACTTCTATCAGGGCGAGCATGTGTTCGCCGAGATCGAGTTGCGGCAGGTCATCAGTGACATCGAAGCGGGCTCCGACGCCGCTTACCTGCATTACGCCTGGCAGCTCCTCGGGAAGTGCATCGCCGAGCAAGAGCGATATGCGGAAGCCATCGACTGCTTCGAGCGGGCATTACTGCTGCGCGACGATCCTCGCCTCCGCGCGTCGAGCCAGCAGGCCATCGATGTCGCTCGTCGGCGAATGCTGAGCTAGCCGGTTGAGGCTCGGCCCCGGTCGATACGAAAGTCCAGCCGAACGTCTCCACCGACCATCCGCACCTCGACGATCTGGACCTGCCGGGCGTGGGCCAGCGTCGACCACGGTCCGGCAAAGGCCGGCCGGCCGGTGCCGCCGGCCAGCTTGGACCCGTAATAGACGATCCCGCGGTCGATGAGATCGGCGGCGAGCAGGGCCGAAAACAGCCCCCCGCCGCCCTCGACCAGCACCCGCTCGATGCCCGCGTCCGCCAGGAGAGCCAGGCCGTCGACCAGGTCGACCCGTTCGCCGTCCGCCGACGGCGCCACCAGAACCCGGCCGGGCAGGTCGACCGGTCCGGGAGCCACCACGACCGGGCTTCGAGACATGACCTTGGACGTCGGAGGGAGCGGGCGGCGCCCGACAACCACCACCGGGACCGGGTGGGGACCGTGGTAGCCGTCCAGGCGCACGTCGAGGCGAGGGTCGTCGGCCAGGACCGTTCCGGCTCCCACCATCACCGCATCGACCGTAGTTCGGACCTGGTGGGCGTCGCGGCGCGCCTCGGGGGAGGTGATCCACCGCGACGTGCCATCGGCCGCGGCCAGCTGGCCGTCAATGGTCATCGCCGCCTTCATGATCACAAGGGGACGCATGCGGGGATCGTAGGCCCCGCAGCCGCTCCAGAGCCCGGCGGACCTACGAACACCCCGAAATGGCGGCGGGGCGGGCAAGCTACACTCGGTACCCGGGAGAGGTGGCCGAGCGGTCGAAGGCGCTCGCCTGCTAAGCGAGTAGGGGGTGTTAAGCCTCCTCGAGGGTTCAAATCCCTCCCTCTCCGCGAAGCGAACCTGATGCTGGGACCGGGACGATGCAGGCCGCCCCAAGCATCAGGTTCGGCTTGACCGCCCCCTGGACCTCACGCCACTCTCGGTGGTATTAGCATGAAGTGATGGCGGACGAGCTCGGGACGACCGAGCGCGAACGGCAGCTTCACGAGCAGGAACGGCGTACGGCCGCCGCCCGGAGGCTGCTGGCAATCGTACCTATCGCGCTTGTGGTGATTTTCACCATCCTGTGGGCGATCCCTGCCACGCGTGAGCTCGCCACCGGGCGACATGAAGCCAACCCGGTCGAGCTGCTGACGTTCGTATTCATGCTCATCACGGGCTTCATGGCGTGGGGTCTCGCCGCCCGTCTCTACCGCCTCGGGCAGCCACTTTGGCTTGCCCTCCTCTTCGTGTTCCTGGGCCTAGGTGCGCTGGTGGTGGCATTGGACGAGGTCGCCTGGGGCAGGGTGTTCGTGACGATGTTCGAAGGCGGCCTCAGCGCTCGCGGCGCCGAGCCGGCGGCCGTGAACCTCACCGGGCTGCGCGATCGCACCGAGATCTTCCGGTTCACGTTCGCCGTGCTGGGCATCCTGGGAGCCTTCCTCGACCGGTGGCGCCGGCTGCAGATTTTGGCCGTCCCGGTGCAACTGTTGCCGTGGCTGGTCGTCATCGCGATCGTCAGCGGAATCGATCTGGTCGGAGATGTGGTGCGCTTCAGCGGCGACCTTCAGGATTTCCTGCTCCGCAGCTCCGAGCTGATCGAGATGATGATCGGGATGGTGGCGATGCTCTACGTCTACTTCAAACGTCGCGACCTGTGGTGGCGTATCCCCTGACTCAGCCGGCCAGTTCCGATCCGCGCGGATTCAGCACCCTGTCCACGAGGCCGTACCGGCGGGCGTCGGCTGCAGTCATCCATTTGTCGCGGTCGGTGTCGGCTTCAACCTCCCCCAGCCGCCGGCCGGCCCGAACCACTAGCTATGGCAGGCTGATCATGACTGAGCGACCCTGCGAGTGTTCGCCGCCGACCCGGCGCCACCTGCTCCAACAGACCTCGGAGTTGGGGTCGGCTACAGCCACGGAACTGGCGGGCGAACTGCCGGTGACCCGCCAGGCAATCGTCAAACACCTGGGCGCATTGGACGCCGCCGGCCTGGTGTCGCCTTCTCGCGTGGGCCGGGAGGTCCGATATGTCCTCACACGGGATCCACTCGAAGAGGCGGTGGAGTGGATGATGCAGGTCGGCTCGAACTGGGACGAGCGGCTGGCCCGACTGCGGGACCAATTCTGACCGGGGCCGGGTTCACGGCGGCGAGCGGCGCCCATAGACTGGGAGCGGTGAACGACTCAGGGACCGGGCGCATCATCAGCATTGTCGTGATCGGCGTGCTGGCATTACTCGTAGTGAGAGCGGCGATCGGCGTTTTCTGGGGCATCGTTTCCTTAGTGGTGTTCATCCTCTATGCGTTTGCGATCCTCGACGTTCTCACCAGCAACCGCTCTCCCATATCCAGGCTCGCCTGGGTAGTGGTGATCCTGGCCGTACCGGTTGTAGGGGCGGCCGTGTATCTCTTGGGAGCACGCCAGCCGGCGTTGGGCGGCTGAATAAGGGGGCCTATGCCTCGCTACGGGCCCGCTCGCGGTGGGCGGCGACGTTCTCGCGCGTCGTGCAGGTCGTTGAACAGTTGCGGCGCGAGCGGTTGCGGGACGTGTCAACAAAAACGTCGTCGCAGGTGCTCGACTTACAGATCCCGAGCCGCTCGTAGCCATAGCGCACCAACACCATCGACAGACCCATCGCCGCGGCTGCGCCCAGCCAATCCGCCACCCGGCCCCGCCCCGGCTCGAAGTGCATGTGCGGTTTGCCGTGCAGAGAGATGCGGGGCGAAGCAGCGGTCTGGGCCAGCAGGTCGTTGAGGCTGGCGGTGGCGGTTTCGATGTCCTGACAATCCCACACTGTACGCAGGCGCTCCCGCAGCGCCCGCACCTCCGCCAGGTCGGAGGGGTGCAGCGCGTCCGGCTCGCACCAGTGCTCGTCGTGCCACTCGCCTTCGTATTTCTCCAGGAACTCGGCTAGCTCCTCGATGGTTGTCAGCTGGTCGTCTCCGGCGTACTTCTCGTGGGTGTTCACGAGGTCGACCGCCATCTCCACGACCCGATCATTGTAAGTAGAGAAATCCACTTGAACCCTTACATATCTTCCACTAGGTTACTCTGTAATAGTCATTTCAGTTTATACACGTTACGGCCATCAGCGGCAACCCCCTCCAGGAGGCATCTCATGCACCACGAGTTCGAACAGAAACTCGATCGTTTGGCTGTCGGATCCGCCCGCCTGGCCGATCTGCGGGCGAAAAATGGAAACCTGGCCGAACGAGTGGCTCTCACCAGCGAGCTGCAAACCCTGCGTGCCGAGCTCGCCCAGCTGCGGGCCCAGCTCGGGCCGCTCGTCTAAGGAGGAACCCTATGTCTGCACACTTCAACTGGCGGTACGTCGATATGGAGCTCATGCGTCAGCACCGGCGGCGGCAGGTGCTCCGGGAGAACCGGCGCCAGCGCCGGCGGTGACATGTTCGCCGCTCACTGCCCGGTGCATGGCAGACGGATACTGATGAATCTATCTGCGATTGACCGGATCGAACGAACGCCCGACGGGTTCAGAATCAGCTACACGTGCCTGTGCGGAGGATCAGGTCGCACGCACCTCGGCCGGGCGGCGTGATATCTCTCAACCCTCACGTGGCCTCCAGCTAGCTCCCCACCGACGTGCTCGACCGCGGCTCGCCCAGGCCGCGGTCGAGCACATGTCGGCGTCGGCTCGGCGCGGCCACAGCCATGGCCCCGCCGGGCGCGGTCGCGAATGATGGACGGCTCGGCGGGAGCCGGCCGCCCGGCCCAACCGCCCTCGTCCCGGCATCGAGGAACGCCTCGATGTTGTCTGCGGTGCCACGGCAGCCGCTATCCCTCGGATTGGTTGCACCGGCTCGCACTCGACATGCATCCTTGGCACTGGACTACTGCGGGGGAGCCGCTATGACCGTCCTCAACGACGTGATGCCGGAGTGGCACTGGTGCGAGACGTACGGGCGTCGATTCCCTGCCCCAGCGGAAACCTCGCTGGAAGCGATGCTCGGCGTGCGGGCCGCAGACATGCCGTTCACCCGTCGGTTGATGGCCCTGCGTGACTTGCCCAGCCGGATCATCAAACGCAGCCCCAGATTCGACGGACCGCGCCCAGACAGCCCACTGATTGACGCGATGCTCGCATTCGGGTTTTGCCGGCTGGGCGAGGTTCCGGGGCGGGAGTTCACATTCGGGCTCATCGACCAGTCGTGGCGGCTCGACGGCGGCGAACGGATTGCAGTCGAAGACCCGGTTGGCTTCATCGCGTTCGACCGGCCGGGCTTCGTGAAGATCGCGGCTAACTTCGCCGCCACGCCGCTCGGCGATGGTGCGTTCGTCAGCACGCAAACCCGGATCCTGGCCACCGATGACCGTACCCGGCGAGTCTTCGGCGCCTACTGGCTGTTCATCCGACCGTTCAGCGGGACGACCCGCAAGGACTGGCTGCGGGCAGGCGAGCGCTGCCTCGGGGCCTGACGGCACCGGCCCCGGTCGAGCCCTATCAGGTGAATATGTCAACCTGCCCGTCGACCGCGGGCTCTCGCCCGGGAGTAGGTTGAGTGACCGCAGCACAAGGAGGCGCCGAGCATGCCGACCGAGCCGGATCGGATCAACCCGACCAGCCTGAACGACTATCTCGAAGTCATGACAAAGGCCGTCTTCCAGTCGGGCATGAGCTGGAAGGTGGTCGAATCGAAATGGGATGGGTTCAAAGAGGCCTTCAACGGCTTTGACGTCGAACACATCGCCGGGCTGGACGATCACGATTTCGAGCAGTTGGCCCAGGACACCCGGATCATCCGCAACCGGCGCAAGATCGAAGCAACGACCCACAACGCCGACACCTTGCTGCGGCTCAGCGGGGGAACTGTTGAGGGCTTCCAGAAATGGCTGCGCAGCTTCGGCGACTACGACGAGCTGGTCAAAGCCATCCGGGACGAGTTCAAGTTCATGGGCCCATCGGGCATCTACATGTGGCTGTGGGTGGTCAACGAAGACATCCCCGACTACCACGACGTTTTCGGCGGGTAATCGGCCCGGGTGCCGCTCAGCCGCGTCGTCCCCTACCGCTGGTCGGGCGGGAGCTGGGCGATGTAGGGGAGGGTGCGGAATCGCTCGGCATAGTCGAGGCCGTAGCCCACCACCCATACGTCCGGGATCGTGAAGCCTAGGTAATCGAGGGGAACGTCCTCTTCGGTTCGGTCAGGTTTGTGGAGCAGCGCACAGGTCCGCAGGGACGCAGGGCGCCGCGCCGCGAGCAAACGCTGCAAATAGCCGATGGTGTGGCCGGTGTCGACGATGTCCTCGACCAGCAACACCTGCTCGCCCCCGATGTCGTGGCGAACGTCCATCAGCAGCCGCACCGCACCCGGGTCCTCGCTTTCCCGCTCGCCATACGACGACACGGCCAGGAATTCGACTCGGTGAGGTACGGTGAGACGGCGGGCGAGGTCGGCCAGGAAGATGAACGATCCTTTCAGCACACCGATCAGCACGAGCGGCGCGGAGTCCGAGTAATCGCGGTTGATTTGAGCGGCCAGCTCGGCGACGCGCTCCTGGATCTCCTGCTCGGTGACATACGGTGGCAAGGCGGCCATACGGGATCACATTCTGGTTGTTGCCGGTGCAACATCACCGTATCTAGCCAAGGTCCGCCTTGCCCTCTCCGGCGGCCTTGACGAAGGCGGCACCGGGACACCTTGGGATGGCCCGGTGTTGCCGTGCACCGCGGAGCTGGTTGACGAACGGACGAACGCTCGTTGTTGCCCGACCGGTGATCGGTCCACTCGTGCCGGTCCCGTGCGATGCCGGGCTCGTGTTAGCCCACAATGGATGCGATCTGCCGCGCGTACCAGCGCCCACTGTCTTTGACGGTTCGCCGCCCGGTCACGAAGTCGACATACACCAATCCGAACCGGGGCCGGTAACCATGCGCCCACTCGAAGTTGTCGAACAGCGACCACACGAAGTAGCCCTCGACCGGGACGCCGTGGCTGATCGCTTTGGCCACCTCGTGCAAATGCTTGCGGATGAAGGAGGTCCGTTGCGGATCCGCAACCTGCCGGCCCGTGACCTGCTCGCCCTCAGCGGCGTAACCGTTTTCCGTGACGGCAATTGCCGTGGGGTGATAGTCCTGGTGGATACGCCATAGCACATCCCCCAGACCGTCGGGATTGATGGGCCAGTTCATGGCCGTCCTAGGTCCGGGCTGGGGCACCTCCTCGACGTTGTCTAGCCCGGGAAAAGCTCCTGGCTGCGGCCTGCCGGGCGCCCGGACGACGGCGGCGTTGTAGTAATTGACGCCAACGAAATCTATTGGCGTCGCGATCTGGTCGAGGTCGCCAGGTTCAACATGTGGTGTGATCCCTCTATATCGAACGACCATGTCCTCCGGGTAGCCGAGGCCGTGGAGTGGGTCGAAGAACCACCTGTTGACATACCCGTCGTGGGCGCGGGCAGCAGAGACGTCTGCAGGTGCCGCGGTGGCCGCCCGTACTGCCTGGGTGTTCATGGCGATCCCGACACGCGCGCCTGCAACGTTGTGACGTATCACCCCTACGGCAACGCCATGGGCCAGTAGCAGGTGGTGCGCAGCCTGCAAGGCGGCAACAGGTTCGGTGCGGCCGGGGGCGTGGCGACCGAGCCCGTAAGCGAGGATCGACGCCGACCACGGCTCATTGAGCGTGGTCCAGCGGGTCACCCGGTCGCCGAGCCGACTGGTCACCGCATCGACATACTCCGCAAAGGCAGAAGTGATCATCCGGGCCGGCCAGCCGCCGGCGTCCTCCAGCCATTGCGGCAAGTCCCAGTGGTATAGCGTGGGCCACGGTTCGATACCCGCTGCCAGGAGTCCGTCAACCAGCTCATCGTAGAAATCGAGGCCGGCGTGATTGACGCCACCGCCTGGTCCCGGAATCACTCGCGGCCAGGCAATGGAGAAGCGATAGCCGGTGATCCCAATCTCGCGCATAAGTGATACGTCTTCGCGCCGGCGCCGGTAGTGACCACACGCAACGTCACCGGTGTCGCCACCGGCGGTCTTGCCGGGGGTGTGGCAGAACACGTCCCAGATCGACGGGGTGCGGCCGTCGGCAGTGGCGGCTCCCTCAATCTGGTAGCTGCTCGTTGCGGCCCCCCAGGTGAAATCGGCCGGGAAACCGCCGACCAGATCAGCCACCGTGAGCACATACTCGGAGCGACAACTCGTGCATGGCAGGCGAGCGTAGAAGACCCGCACCTGCCGGACCTTCCAACGCCGTCGCTTTCGGGCCCACCGGCGCAGGCGCCGACGGATATGCCGGTCACCGGCTTCACCACCCGGTCGTTTGCCTGTCCCGAACTCTCAAGGCGAGCCGCATACGGCATGCCCGTTGCGCCCGGCTCGCCGGGACGTCTGCTTCACAGGTCGTGTGGGTGCGGTACCGTCGGTTCGAGCGGTGGCATGGCTTTCAGCGGGACCGTCTTCCGATCCCCGACCGGCAGAACGCGCCGGCCAAAGTCCTCATTCAGCACTTCGGCAGCGGCCAGATAGACGGCCGAGGCGCCGCAGAACACACCCTCCCAGCCGGCGATCTGAGTGATGGCGGTGCTGCCCGTCCAGTCACCAATTGCCAGAAGAATGAACAGCAAGGTGAGTGATCCGAAGACCACCTGGAGCGCCCGGTTCTTGGTGAACGTCGCGACGAACATGTAGGCCGTGAACAGACCCCACATGATCAGATACCACCCCATGTAGCCCGGATCGTTTCCAATCCCGAACACGCTGTCGCCGCGAGCGGCGATTATCCATGCCAGAGACAGCCAGAAGAGGCCGTAGCTGGTGAATGCGGTCGTTCCGAAGGTGTTGCCGTTGCGGTACTCCATCGTGCCTGCGATCACCTGAGCCAATCCCCCATAGAAGATGCCCATGGCGAGGATGAGTTGGTCCATTTCGAAGAAACCGATGTTGTGCAAATTCAGCAGAATGGTCGTCATGCCGAAACCCATCAGACCTAGTGGCGCCGGATTGGCGCGTGCATCTGTCATGACACTCCTCGACGCATAACGTCTGTCTCCATCTGACCTCGCGGCCGGTTTGCGGACAAGAGGCCGAGGTCATGATCACGCGTTCCCGTGGTCGGTGGTGCGCTTACCAGGGCGCTGATCTGTGGTTGCGCCGCTACGGCGCGATCAGGCTCCAAGCTGCTGGCGGCTGGTCCGAACAGCATCCCGGGACCGGTTCGGCACTGGGCAGGTCGGAGCCCAAGGGCGGCTGAAGAAACCCGAGAATCTCCCTTATCAGATCAGCGCCGGAGGGCTAAGTTTGGGGGGTTGGCGGGCCGCTCACCCCATCGGCACGCTGAGACTTGAAGGGACATGGGGCCCAGGTGACGGGTTCCGGATGCTTCGAATTGGGGGATCCACCCACTTTCGAGCCTGCATTCGCGATCTCCCCGGGTTCCGGTGGGCGCGTCCTCTGTGCGGGCGCAGAAAGAGGGGATCCTCGTGTATCACGACCATGCATCCCGTCGGGGTGCCATTGCGGTCATCGCCGCCATCGTGGCGGCAGCGGCGCTCATCATCCTGACCCCGAGAGGGGCGGCGGCGAATCACGTGAATCCGGTTTTTGTGGCCGGTAATCCGAAGTGCGTCGACCTCGCCTACGACTTCGGGTTCAAGCCGCAGCCAGAGCCGCCGCCGAGCGGGACGTACTTCTTCGGCGGGCCGGTTACGACGCCGCCGCACGCCTTGACGACCGAGTCGGTGACGATCACGTCCGACGGCACCTTCTTCGACTGGACGTCGACCATCGGCATCGACGCAGTGATCGTCAAAGGCGGTCCCAACGCAAACGTGTACGTCTACGACCCTCCCGCCGAGGAGACGTCGGACACCGGCCTCCACGCCCCGGTCAACCCGAACAACAACCAGCCGTTCGCGATCAGCCACATCTCGTTCTGCTACGACTGGGAAGTCGACGTCGAGAAGACCGCCGAGACCGAGTTCACCCGCAATTGGACATGGGAGATCGACAAGACCGCCAACACCGCCGGCCCGCTCAACCTGGCGCCCGGCCAGCAGTTCCCGGTGACCTACTGGATCGACGTCGACGCCACCTCCCAGGACAGCGACTGGGCGGTGAGCGGCGAGATCTGGGTGGAGAACAACACCCCGCTCCCCGCCACAGTGACCTCGGTGACCGACGTGATCTCGGGGCCCATTGCGCCCACGCTGCACTGCCCGCCGCTGCCGGCCGTGCTGGCGCCAGGTGACAGCCTGCACTGCACCTACAGCGCCGACCTGCCGGACGGCAGCGACCGGGTCAACACGGCCACGGTTGCAACAACCGGCCAGGTGGGCGGCGGCCAGGCCACGGCCAACGTGGCCTTCGGGGCGCCGACCACCGAGATCGACGAGGAGATCGACGTCAACGACGACCTCGCCGGCTTCCTCGGCACGGTAGACGCGAGCCTGGTGCCGGCGTCGTTCCACTACGTCCGCAACGTCGGCCCGTTCGACGACACGCAGTGCGGCGACCAGCAGATGAAGAACACCGTCACGTTCACCACGAACGACACCGGGACCGAGGGGAGCGACACGTGGACTGTGGACGTGTTCGTCGACTGCCCCGATACCGGCGGCTGCACCCTGACCCAGGGCTACTGGAAGACCCACTCCGACCAGGGCCCGGCGCCCTTCGACGACACGTGGGATCTGATCCTGCCGAACGGGTCGGCGACGCCGTTCTTCGGCAGCGGGCAGAGCTATTACGACGTGCTGTGGACCACGCCGCGGGGTGGTAATGCGTGGTACATCCTGGCCCACCAGTACATCGCCGCCGAACTGAACGTGCTCAACGGCGCCGCGATCCCGCCGGCAGTGCTGGCCGACTGGACCGCCGCCGGAGCCATGCTGCAGCAGTGGGATGCCGACGGTCCGGGAACTCCCGGGGACAACCTGATCCCTCGAGGACCCAACCGCAACGCCGCGATCGCCCTGGCGGGCAGCCTGGCCGACTACAACGAAGGAGTGACCGGCCCCGGCCACTGTGACGAGTAACGAGCAAACGTAACGAACGTAGACCGGGCCGGGTGATTCACCCGGCCCGGTCCGCGTCGCGCTCCGGCCCGTGGCCTGTCCGACTGCCGGCGTCAACAAACCTCAACTCGCCCTGGAAGCCAGCGCACAAAGGTACGTTTGGCACCTACCGGTCCCACACCATGAGGCAGATGCTGAAGTCCGAGGTGGAGGTGTGGCATGCTTCTGCCGTCACTCATCGTGGGATTGGGCGCGACGGTCGTCGCGTTCCTGACGAATCGGTGGCGCAACGGGTTCGCCGCACTCGGACTCGGCGCCGGTCTGGTCGGCCTTTTCATCTCCCGTGGTGACGCATCAGCTGCCGAGGTCTCGACTGGGACGGTGCTGCTGGTGCAGGTCGCTTTCCCTATCTACGCCGTCGTGTGCGTGCTACTGGCTTTGCCCCCGCCGCGAGAGAACTCGTTCTGGGTGCGGAGCAAAGCCACGGATGCTGATGGGAATCTGCTCGTACGCCAGCAATCCACCGCCATCCGGCTGGGGCGTTCCGTGCTGGGCGCCTTGATCGGCGTCAGCCCCGCGGTGGTATTCACGCTGATCGTCGCCGCGTGGGCCGAAACCGGGGACGAAGCTCAGCTGGCGTTCATCGCCATACCGTTCGCATTGATCGGAGTTTTGTTCGGCGCCTGGGCCGGTTATTACTGGGTGCCGCGGCCCGCGCAGCATCGGTCTTCCCCCGAGGTGCGGCACTAGCACCTGGAGTCTCCGGCCCACCTACGCCGCTCTCACTTTGGCGCATACCAACGCTGGGCCGGTTGCGCCGCCAGCCCGGTCGTGAGAAGGTGTTCGGCAGGCGGGCTTCGACCAGGGAGGGGTCGTGGAGGCCGGTTCCGAGTTGGTAATCGTGACGCTCGCTTCACACGCGCAGCGATCGGATCGCGCCCGGGTCGAGCGCCGCTTGGCCGAGCTGGGTGCATCCATCCAGCTGTCGTTCGAGCGAGGCTGGATCGCTCTCCTCGACCGCAGTCTCAAATCCGCCGTGGCGGTTGACGGCGTGGTGGCGCTTGTCGGTGGCGTCCAGATGGGTGTTGAGCGAGCGCGGCGCATCCGCGTGCCTGCCGCAGACGCTGGTCCCGACGAAAGGAGCGGTTGATGGCATTACCCGTAGATGTCGGCCAGGAGCTGCTGAACGTTCCATTTGGCGAGATGATCAAGGAGATGGCGCTCGCCATCGCCGAGGCGCAGCTGGAGCTGGACCTCAATTCAATCCAGGTGGCTACGACGCTGGCCCAGACCGAACTCGATGCGAACACGGTCGTCATCGCCATCGAGGAGAAGGTGAATGATGACGGCGACGTCATCGAGACGACCCCGGTCCTCAATCCGCAACCTCTGTCGCTGTTGGCCTTTGGGTTGAACCCGACCTTCTATCAGTTCTCCGAGTCGATCATCGACGTCAAGATGGAGATCACGATGCGTTCGAGTCGCGAGTTCGACTTCGAAACCAACACCAACTTCAGCGTGAGGAACAAACTCACGGTCAAAGGCGGCTTCCAGACCGGTGGTCTGGCCAGCTTCCTCGTCGGAAAGGCCAAGTCGTCGATCGAAAACACGACCACGACCGCGTTCAGTACGACGATCAACGCCCGCTACAAGAACAAGTTCAGTGTGGAGGCACACGGGACGAGTCAGCTCAAGACCACGCTGTTGCCGGTGCCGCCCCCGGAGCGCTCGGTTCCGCGGATCCGGACCACGGTCGAAAGCAATGGCTGATCTGGTCACCACGAGCCACGAGCTGCTGGAGGTGCCATTCGGGGTGCTGCTCAGCCAGACGGCCCAGGCCGTTGCCGAAGCGCAGGCAACGATGGACGAGACCTCGATGCGGATCCAGGCCAAACTCGACGAGCTCACCACAGCCGCGATCGCTGACGCCGGCGACGAACCGAGCGGGCTGGCCCGCTATCAGGTCGATGCCACCTGGTACCACATCCCCGAAGTCGAGATCGACGTACGCATGGCGCTCACGATGAAACTGGAGGAGGAGACTCGATCCGATGGCCGGCGGGTGCTGCGACCGCTGTTGCGATCTGTTCCCTACAACGTCCGGACGAGTCGCGAGACGACGCTCGAGGCGAGCGGAACCAGTTCGGTGAAAGCGAGGATTGTGTCCGTGCCGCCCGCCCAGCGGTCCGGTTGATGGAGTAGACCTGAGCCGATGGCAACCGACCCGGACGAGATCAAGCGTCTCCAGCGACGCGTCGACGAGCTCACCGCCGAGCTCGAGGCCGTTGCGGCCGAAAAGGTGCGGCTTCGAGCCGAGCGGGCCGAGCTGCAGCGGGCTCGGGATGCGCTCAGCGAGGAACTGGACGCCGTGAGGTCCGAGCTGGAGCAGATCCAGGCCGAGCGGCCGGCGTTGAGCTTCGATCAGCTGGGTGCGCAACTGCGGGCCGGACTCGCGGCCGTCGAGGCAGCAGGGCCGGAGGACGGGCCGACGTACGGAGTACAGTCCGCCAGCTTCGCGCTGAAGGTCGCCGTCGACAGCGACGGTGAGCAAGCGGTGATTCGGCTCCCGGGCCTCGGCGAGAAGATCGACCCGGGTCTGCTCGCCCGGGTCGAGCTCGATATCAGCCGGGTCAGCCGGCCCGATCCCGACCTCACCGGCCTGGTCCTCGTGCCCACCGTGCTGGGCGCAACCACCGATGGGGCAGAGACGCGCCTCGCGGCTGCGAACCTCGTGGTCGGAGAGGTGTCCGAGCGGCCTGCTTTTGCGCCGCCGCGATCGGTCGTCGAGCAGGATCCCGACGGCGGTACGTACGTGGAGCCCGGGACCGCAATCGACCTCGTGGTCGCGGCCGCCGAAGTGGCGGTCCCAGATCTAGTCGGGCTGACGCTCGCCCAAGCCCGGGACCGACTGGCCGCCCTGCGCCTGGTGGCGGGCGACCCGACCCAGACGCCGAGTGAGGCTATGACCGGCACCGTCATCGCCCAAACACCATCTGCGGACGAAAAGGCACCCGTCGGTTCGGAGGTCGACGTCGAATTGGCGGCACCACCCGAGCGGGAGGTACCGAAATTGCTGGGCCTGGCGTTGACGGACGCCAAGAAGAAGCTGAAAGGAGCGGAGCTGGTGCTCGGTACGGTGAGTTACCGAGTCAGCGGGGAGCAGCCGGACTCCATCATCGACCAACGGCCCGCCGCCGGCGATCGGGTACAACGTGGCAGTACCGTGGCGGTGGTCCTGGCGCGGGCGCCGGTGCGACGTGCCGTTGCGGTGCCCGACGTGGTGGGCCAGCCGCTTGGTTCGGCCATAGCTCGGTTGCGGGATGCGGATTTCGCGACCACGGTCGTAGCGACGCAGGCATTCCGGGCCGGCTCAGACTCGTCAACCTTCGCAACCGTGGTCCGCCAAGAACCTGCGGCCGGGACCCCGTCGGCAGAACCGGAAGTCCAGCTCGCGGTGATCGCCAGCGGCCGGCCGACCAGCGACGTAAAAGGCATTGGCCGGCACCTGGCAGCCGAGCTGGCCGCGGCCGGGGTGCGGACCGTCGGAGATCTAGCCCATGCCGCCACGCCTCGGATCCGAGACGCCATCGGCGGAAGCCTGGCACGAGCCGCCAAGTTCCAGGCTGCCGCGATCGAGCTGAATCAACCGCCCGATTGACCGGCCTGGTTGGACATAGCCTTAGGCTGGACAGCCACCTGGGGCGCCAGGCCGGATCGGCTACTGGGCGAAAGGGGGTTCAATCCACGACGTATTCGACGTCGGCTTCCGAAAGACTCGTTCGCACGTCTGTGTCGGCCGCTGCCGGAACATCGGGACACCATCGACGCATTGCCCCCTCCAGCGTCGCCTTCACGGTGACCGCCACCTCACGTGCATCCGCGCGACTGCACTCGATCACCACACTGTCGTGAACCGTCTGGACCGGCAACGCGCCGGGGTGATCGCCCAGCCGATCGTGCAACATTCCAAAGGCGTCGAGCATGACATCGGCCACACCGCCCTGAATCGGCGCATTGCGATACGCATTGGCCATCCGTGCGATTCGCTGGCTTAGCGCGCCCCCGAGCAACACGTTGGTGGCGTCCGCTCCCATGGTCTCGTTGACCTGATCCACGATCGCCCGGCGTAACGACCGATCCTCGACGAGCTTGGGAATGCCCCCTTCACCCGTCATCGCACACAGGTCTTCCACGGACAGGCCTGTGGGCGTGACCGTATTCCGGCGCACCTGCGCCGGACCCGGCTTGGTGGATCGCAGCACCACTTCGGCGGCGGCGGCCAGGATGCCCTCGGTGTGGATCGTGAATTGCTGGCGGCGGCCCGCTGCCGTGTGCGAGACAAAACGGAAGGCATCACCGGTCGCGGTCAGCGCGATCGGCGCATTGAACGACAATACCCACGCCGTCTCCTCGACAGTCAGGCCGGGGTCGCCGGCAAGGGCTAGATGCACCTCCTCGACCGTGGGCGCGCGCCGGTGGACATCCCGGAATTCCCGGCTGATCGCACGTAGCTCCGGCCACCAGCGGTGCAGCTGCAACGTCAGCGGCCAATCCATCGACGGCCGCGATGCGGCGGTGGTCTCGATGAACCGATCGCGTTCTTCGACCCACCGGGCAACCCCCGGATATACGGCGAGATATGCATCCAACAACTCGCGACCCTCCAGGCCGGATGTTTCGACCCCGGCCGTCGTGAGGCTGCGGGCCAGCCCGACCCCGCGCTGTCCATAGACAATGCCGAAGTTGATCCGCTTCGCTCTGGCCCGCAGCTCGTCGTGGCGCGCCGGATCGGTGATTCTCAGGGCGTCCATGTCCACCTGGAACATGCGCGTGGCGGTCGCCACGTGAACATCGACACCATCGTGAAACGCCTGTCGCAGATGCTCGTCTCCGGTGACCTGCGCGACGAAGCGCAACTCCGCCTGGCTGAGGTCAGCGTGAACAAATACCCGGCCCGGGTTGGAGGGTCGGAAATAGCGCTTCATCCTCGGCGCGAGGTTCTGGGCGTTGGGATTGCGACTTGCCAGCCGTCCCGTACTGGTTCCGACCACTTGAATGTACTCGGGATGCACCCGGCCGTCGGCATGCGCCTGCTCGCGAAACGTCTCTCCGTAGGTGGTCAGAATCTTGGTGAGGTCGCGGTACTCGAGGAGTCGCTCGCACAACTCGCCGCCAATCTCACGCAACACGCCGGCCGGCAGTGGATCCGACTCGGTGAGCAGGCGATCCACTCCGTGAACCCGCCGGGTCCAGGCAGTGACGCTGTCGCGGGCGTGGACATTCAAGATGGCCTTCGTCTGCGACTCACTGCCCGGGTTCCAAGATGGTTCCAGATGTTCTGAGAACAAGCTGCCCTGCCCGCCGCCGGTCAGATCGGCCAACCGTCCGAGGGCGGCTTGCCGTCGTTCGGCGATCCGAACGAGCTCGTCACTCCACCCGTCGGAGTCGAACGGCAATCCGGCCCGCTCCATCTGATCGAGGAACGGCCGGGCGCGTTGCTCCAGGGCACACACCACGTCAAGTCCGGCGTCGGCGATCCGGCGCCTGATCGCGTCGGCCACCCACAGCGTCTCGATCGCGTCGGCGGCTGCATAACGGATCTGCTCGGCGCTCAGGTCACCCTCGGCGCGGTACGACAGTTGAGTGGTGCCCTTCCCATCCGTCTTGATTCCGAGATACCACTCGCACGCCCAGGCCAAACCGTGGAAGTAGGCGAATCCAGTCAACCCCTGATAGAGCAAGGCGTCGGCGAGCTGCGCGTCCCACCAACGGAGGGGCCGTACATCATGGCCTGCGCGTATCGCCGGAGCCATCAGGTCGCGGTCGATAACCCTTGCGTCGAAGTTGGCGTTCCACGCGTCGGCGTCAACACCGGACAGCGTGCGAGCCAGGCGAATCGCGTCGACCCGACCGACGTCGACGACCCACGTTGTTTCGGCTCCGTCACGATCGCGCGTGGCGAGCGAAACAACCCGCAGGGCGCCGGGTCCGACATCATCGAGCGGTTCGGTGGTGTACACCGTCTCGGTGTCGATGGCGCACCCGGCCGCACTCTTGAGTGCGGCCGCCAGCTGTCGCATCATCGGGTCGTTGTCCACCACCCGGCACGGCACATCTGCAGGTTGACGGCTGGCCACAGGTCGGGGATCGATCGGAGTCGCCACGCAGGCACCGTAGTAGGGCGACGAGATCACCTAGTGCGAACCAATCTGAGGTGCGTCGGGGGTGAGAGTTGGGCCCGGCGTCTGCGGCCTAGCGTGGTTCCATGCACTTCGTAGTTCAGGCGCCAGTTCCGCCCCGGGTTGCCTTCGACACCGTCGCCGACTTCAAGAGGCTCGCCGAATGGGATCCGTTTGTACGAGGGGTTGAGGTTGAGGGACCGCCCATGGTCGTTGGTTCCACCTACGTTCTGCACTCGTTGGGTGGAATGACACTTCGCTACGAGATCGTTGAGCTCGCATCGCCCGACCGAATTGTGTACGCCGGCGGGACTCGACGGGGCCACAGTAGAGACACGATCACGGTGCGACCCGTAGCCGGCGGCAGCGAAATCGCCGTGTCCAGCGCCCTGACGTTCTCCGGATGGGTGAGGGCCATCGGCCCGGTCGTCAGGGTCGCCGTATGGTTGGGAGGCCGGTTGGTGTCAGTACCGGCCATGCGTAGACACCTCGCCGGACTCGCCTCCGGGTCCTGACCAGCGAGCGGAGCGAGGTGCCTCGGGTCGCTGGTCGCAGGCTGGGTGATGAATGGCGGAGACGGTGATGGTATCGGTCACGGCGCTCAACGATGGCGAGCTGACAGTGGGGTCCCGCTATGAGAACAAAGTGAAGCTCATCGGAGTGACAATCACGGTGGTCAACGAGATCACCGTGATCGATCCGCCGAACAGGCTGGGTGGAAGCAAGTCAACAAAGACCGAGTCATGACCAGAGAGGGGAATTGCATCCTCGAGGAATCAGGACCGGGCACCACCTTCTCGATCCGAGGCATCTACGAGACGGCAGGGATTACTGCCCCATCCGCGCACCTCGCTCGATGGCTCACCCGCCGCATTGTCGGCAGGCGACTGCTCCCGCAACTGAAGGCCGCCGTCGAGTCCTGACTCCGCCGGTTAGGCGGCCTGATTCGACAGAACGCGAATCATTGGTCTAACGGCCGATAGCTACCGGCCGCCAGCCTCTGTATCACCGATGAGGTCGACGAGATCCAAGCCCTTGCCCGTGCCTTTGGCGGTTGGCGCATCGAGATCCTGGCCCGGCCGCCACGCCGGGCGTCGATTGGGGACCTCATGCAGGGCCGACATCGGGACTCGGCGTGGGAGCGCGACGGGTACGCTGCGCTATGAAGCTCCTGTGCGCTGTCTCTCTCGTGGCGGTGCTGCTGGCCGCCTGTAACAGCACCGGTACGCCAGACGCCGCAACCGACAGCATCCCGGTCGCGACCACCGACCCGCCGGTCAGCACTACACAGCTGGCGGCTTGCGACCCGGCGACGGCTGCCTCGGCGACGGCCTCGTTCCTGACATTGCTTACGGCTGATCCGGCGGCCGCAGAGGAGATCGTTGCAGACGATGCCTTCGGTTTCTTCGAGATCGACGACGACCTGGCCCCCCGGCTCTCGAACGATGCTTTTGATCGGGAGACCCTCGGCGCCTACCTGGCGGGGCCGTTCACGGTGGTAGAGCGTATCGATCTGCTGACGATGATCGTCGTCGGCGACGTCTCCTACCACGGGTACCAGCTGAACCTCAGCCTGGTGCGGCACGCCGCCGGAGCGGACCCGGCCAAATGGGACGGCTACACGGTCTATGACTGCGACCAGGCGCGACTCGCCGCCGTGAGGCTGCGCTACAACGGGCCGCCGACGCCGATCGAAGACATCCCCCCGGCCGCCGAGATGTGCCCGCTCCTCGGTGGCCAAGTGCTGGAGGGAGTCCCCTACGAAGCCTGCTGGCTGGAGATCTGACGGGCTTGTCACCGCTGACGGACGCGTCACTTGCTGTTGAGCGGAATGATCCGGGTTCAAACGGATTGGAGCGCAAGGAATTGGGACTCAACCCACTGAAGCCGGAGGCGCCCGGGCCCCGCCCGGCCGAACTTTCGGCGCTCGTGGTCCCTCAGGGCACCCCCGAGCCTAAGGCTCGGGTTTCGCGGGCCTCCTGGGACTAAGTTCGAACCCGCCATCGCCGGACGAACCCTATTGATGGCGAGCTTCTTCGAAGCTCGCGGAGGGAGTGGGATTCGAACCCACGAGACCCCAAGGGGCCCACTGGTTTTCAAGACCAGCGCCTTCGACCGCTCGGCCATCCCTCCGGTCGGCGCCCGCACGCGGGCACCGCACCGCAGATTAGGGCCCGCCACCGCAGCCGGATCCCGCCCTCCCAAAGTCATGGTAGACTACATACCGACCAGTCGGTATGTAGTACGGCAAGGAGGCACGGCATGGCGGTCGAAGTCATGGTCGAGTACACGGTCCAAGACGGCATGGAGAAGGAGGCCGACAAGGTCCGGGCGGCGTTCCTGGACGCCGTCTCCCGCTGGGAGCCCGACAAGTTCACCTACCGGGTGATGCGGCGCGGCCCGGAAGGCACCTCGTTCGTCCATCTGGCGTGGCTCGACTCCCCCGACACCCAACAGCGTCTATTCGAGACCGACTTCTTCAAAGAGTTCAACGCGGGCATGGAGCGTATCAGCGGCGGCACCGTCAACGCGACGCCGCTACTCGAGTGGTCGCCGGCCTGAGCTAGTCCGCCGCCCGGATGCCCTGTGAGACGGGGCACCCGGCGGTACGATCGCCCGTGTGACCGGAGCGCCCAACCGCAGACACAATATGCTGGTCGAGGGTCAGCGTCTCTTCCTGGCCCAGGGATACACAGCCACCAGCGTTGACACGATCTGCGACGGGGCCGGGGTCACCAAGGGCGCCTTCTTCCACTATTTCAGATCCAAGGATGATTTCGCGTCCCAGGTGCTGGCCTTCACCTGGCAACCGGTCCTCGATGTCCATGCGGAAATCGAACAAGTTTCGGACCCGGGCGCCCGCCTGGCGGAGCACATCACCTTCATGACCGAGTGGGTGTGTGACACCGGCCGCCTGGTCCCGATGCTCGCCCAGGAGCTCGGGGCGACCAACCCGGGCATCCGCACCCAGGTGTCCGGCTACTTCGCCGGCTGGATGACGTACCTCGAGGAGTTTCTGCGGGCTGCCGCGGCGGATTCGGGTCGCAACGTCGACATCGGCGCATTGAGAGAGTTCATCGTCGCGACGACCGAGGGAATCCCGGTCGCCCGCAATCAGCTAGGCGGCCAGGCCGTCGCCAACGTGACCCGCCACCTGGTTGACGCGGTGATGGGCGCCCTCGGTCGCTGAGCCGGCCGCACCTCCCGATCAGCAAGAGTCCGGCCCGGCCGTCAGGGACCGGTTGTATCGGTCACGGCTACCGCCGAGACGACCGATAAATGACCACTACCAGCATCACCGGCTTTCGGATGCCTGACGGCCGCCGAGCCACCTACGGCGCATCACCCGGCGACGAGAACCATCCCGGGCCATACCTGTACGTCTCCGCCTGGGATGCGGTCGACCCCGCCGACCCCTTCTGGAACAGTGAATTCTTTACGGGAGCGTCGCTGCCCTACGAGCGACTGCTGGAAAGCCGCCGACCCCTACGCCGTCGCCACATCCTTCTTCGCCGGTAGCGTCGCCCGTCTGGCCCGCTGAGCCGCCAACCTGAGGTCTGAAGGTGCCGGCCCGTCACGGCCGGCCCGCGGTGCTAAAGCTCGACCTCGGCGGTCAGGGTCTCGTAGTCGGGTATCTGGGCCTGGAACAGTTCCTCGATCGTCCTCGCCTTACCGGCCAGGGTGCCCGTTCCGCCGTCACAATCCGCCCACCAGAGGCGCATGACCGGCAGACCGTTCTCGAACACTTCGGCCACCAGCCGGCCGTTCTTGGGGCACACGCCGACCCCGTCGGGATTCATCGATTCGGGCACCCCCCGACAGCGGGCGAACCCTTCAAAGTCCAGCGCGGCCAGGAACTCCCGGTACGCCTCGATGTCGTTCTCCCAGCGCATCCGCTCGGCGATGTCCTGCTCGTCGTAGCCCTGCAAGAGGTGGAGGCGCCGGTAGCTGGCGTCAACGATGATCCGGACCGGGGTGTTCTCGTCGCGGCTGACGATGGGC
>JBFGLM010000046.1:0-35377 GCA_041576165.1 Acidimicrobiia bacterium | reverse complement strand
GTGATGGCTCTGTACGCCGCCACAGACGTCATGCAGTGGAAGCTGCTCCGGCGCGACTTCGACTACACCCCCGGCGTCACCGAACAGATCATCCGGCGTCTCGTGGCCGGGGTCATCTGCACCATCGACCGCGACCAGGAGCACCACTCATGACCGCCCGCCGGCTGCTCGAACGCGGACACACCGTCCACGTGCTCGCCGACCCGACCGTCGAAGACGACGCGCTCGCCGCCGGCTGCACATTCTCGGCCTGGCAACGCGCCCCCCACCGCACGTCGCTCTACCCCAGCCAGGATCTCCTCAAAGACTGGGAAGTCAACAACCCGTTCTCCATGCTCCGCCGCGTCCGCGACGTGTTCGTCGCCGAACCCACCCACCTCGAATGTATCTCCGGCGCGCAACCGGCGGTAGCCTGCACGGCCATGGTGTCCGCCGCCAGATGAAGATCCCCTTTGCAGCTCTCCGCATATGGCACCTTGTGCGCGGTCTGAGCACCAACCGCGACCGGCCCGAGGTCGCGCGTCTGGCGTCGATCGACGACCCAGAAACGTTTGTCTGGACGGTCCTGCCCCATGCGGCCCGCAGTTTCGCAGCGAGCATCCTGCTGCTCCCGGCGCCTATCGCTCGCACCGCCGCCGTGGCGTACCTGTACTGCCGGATGCTCGATACGTATGAGGACCTCAGCGACCCCGTCGAGCGTGAGCACAACCTGAAGGCATTCGCGGTCCGCATGACCACCCTCGAAACTCCAAGGCACATACCCGACTCCCGAGCTCGGGACGAGCGGGACCGCAGCCACCTGTTGCTGATCGAGCGCTGCGAGCTCGTCGACAGGGTCTTCGCCACGCTTTCGCGCTCTGACCGCGCCCGCATTGTCGAGTTGGTGGAGGCGATGGCCGATGGCATGGCGTGGTCATCCCAGTGCTTCGCCGAGCAAGGCGGTGTCCTCACCGACGCCGACCAGATCAGTCGGTACTGCCACCACGTCATTGGCGGGCCCATACTGTTCACACTCCTCATCGTGCACAACGCCGACCTGACCTCACAGCAACGGCGCGACGCCCTCGCCTCGAGCGAGTTGATCCAACTCGCAAACATCACCCGCGACATCGAACGAGACCTGGCCCGCGGCATCGGTTACCACCCATCGCTGCTGCCCTATCTCGGCCGCACCCACGCCCCGGGCCCGGCGCGCGAAGCACGCCGCCAGCTGTTGGCACAAGCCCTCCCCCACGCATCCGCCTACACGCGGCTTGCGTCCCAGCTCGCCACCAAGCGCCTCAGCTTGGCCCGGGCATCTGCGGTCCTGATGCTGTTGTTCACCGACCGGCACTATGCCGCGTGCGCCCGGCGGATCGGCCACCCGGGCTGGAACGCACCAACGTCAACCATCACGATCATCGTGTGGTCGCTGCTCGCCACCGTGTCCCGGCGCTGGGCGTTCCGAGTGATGCGTCGGGTTGAACGCGATTTCCTGACGGCGGCGGCGGCGCTCACGACGGAGGCGACTTGACTGGCAATCATCGCTCTGCCGCAAGCGTGAACCCTCACTCCGTCCCGTCGGCGTCGCAAAGGTCGGTGTAGCGGTCCTTGGGAGCTTTTGTGCCTCAGACCGGGTGGGGTCGGTGCGTCGATGATCTCGCTCAGCCGCTGCTATCGCTGCAATGCCGTGCAGAAGGCGAGTCTCGTCGCGGACGCCCGAGCCCAGGCTTGAATCGATGCTCACGTCCTTCAGCGTCCGCCGGTCAAGACGGCAGGTAGGCCTTCACTCCCAGCGGAAGAGCCGCGCAGCAATCGCAGCACACAGTATGAGGATTCCGACGAGGACGCCCGTCTCGAGCAGGAGAGATCCCCACGACTCGTTAAGCCACAAACCACGCAGGAGTCGCACCACGTAGCTCAGGGGCAGGTAATCCGAGATCGTCCGAATCGAGTCGGGCATCACCTCGAGTGGAATTCCCGCGCCGGACAAGAACAGCATCGGGTAGAGCACCACCATCCCGATCACCTGGGCCACCCTGGCATTGGGTGCCAGTCTGGCAATGAGATAGCCCACCGCGAACATAGCGGTTCCCGACAGGATGACGGCGAGGATCACACTTATGGCCCGACCTTCGAACTGAACGCGGTAGAGGAGCCATCCCATCGCCACGACGCCTCCCATTCCGACGAGGGTCATGATCAGGTTGGCGATTACGTCGGCGGCGATACAGACGATCGGACGCAGGGGCGTTATTCGAAACCGTCGGAGAATGCCCGCCTCCCGGTAGCTGCTGGTGGTGATAGCCACGCCGAGCAGTCCCACCGTTCCGAGAATGAGCGCTGTATATGCAGGCATCGAGATGTCCATCGAGCCGTACCCATCGAACATCTCTTGCGGCTGATTCCCGTAGATGGCCCCGAAAATGAGGACGAGCATGATCGGAAAGGCCACGGTGAAGAAGGTTGCGATCGGCTCTCGGACGTACAGTCTGAGATTGACTACCACGAGTGACACAAGCGATCGAAACGCTACGGAGCCGCCATGTTCCTCTACGGCCAACCCACCGATCGCACGATCGGTCATTACCTCATCTCCTTGCCCGTCAAGGACAGGAACACGTCCTCCAGGTTCGGTTGCTGCGTGCGGAGGTCGGTGAACGACACTCCAGCGTTTTCCAATGCCGAGACAACGGAACTAGCGAAGCGCTTTCCGTGGCCGTACACGATCGCCAGCCCGTTGCTTTGCTCTACGCGGGTAACAGCAGAGACCCTCGTCACGCTTGCCACTTGTCGCTGGTGGCATCGATCTCACACGGATAGCCGAAATCGGCACTTCCGATAGGTCACAGGAGACCGCGCCAGGGCTCGACGCCATCTCCAAGGGCGCCACCGGTCCCCGCCGTGCCGCGTCCTGCAGACCAGCGGGTCACAGACGTGCGAGCTTTCCGTTGTTAGTCGCTACACCCGCGACGCAGGTAGAGCTGACATTCGTCCTCGGTCATCTCACGGCTGAGCCGAGAATGTGCGATCTCGATCAGCTCGTCGAGATCCAGCGTGTGGGCCGTGACGCGGCCCGAGTCCGAAACCCAGAGCCTGGGGCGTGCGGAGTCGAACGCCATCACCGTCCGGCCCGGCCCTCCGAACTCGCCGAGAAGGTCTCCGGTGCCGAGGTCCCACAGCTTGTCAGGCCCATCGAACGTACCGGTGGCGAGCATTGAGTCATCGGGCGAGATACGGAGGCTGACGATCGTGTTCGCGTGGGCTTCGATCGTGGGCTCCATCAGGGCATCCTGGGCGGCGACACCGTTGCGAAGCGCCGCGAAGTCGAACACGACCACCGTCCCGTCCTCGTCGTTAGCCGCACCCAAGATCAGCCGGTCGCCTTCGTTCGTGAAGTCGACCTTGAGTCCGACATATTCTCCAAGATCGTTGACATAGCTTCCGGTCGCCGTCTCCCAGATCTGGAACTCCGGGTCGCGGCCGAAGGCGTTGGTGACGACATACGCGCCATCCGCAGAGAAGAATGCCTTGATCAGCACCGGCCCAGCATCCAACGTGGCTACCTCCGAACCATTCTGAGTCCGAATCAGCTTGGTGGCCTCGAAGTCCTTGGTGATCACCACTAACGATGCGTCACCGTTGACGGCCCGTATCGACCAGCCAACGGGCGCGGTGTAGACCCGGGTGCCGTCGGCCATCGACCACACCTTGAAGCTTTCGTTGTCGAACCCGGCAACGTAGGCGCCGTTGCGGCTCGCAACGGCAAAGCCAGCCGCGTTCGGGTATCCGGGATCTTCCGGAGTCTCGAAGTTCAAGAGAGTTTCGCCAGTCTCGGTGTCGATAACCTCAAATTGGCCCGGATCGTGAAAGAAGATGGCCCGTCCGTCGGGGCTGACCCGGGAGGAGATGGGTTGCTGGAGGCGTGATTCAAGTTCCCCTTCCAGCTCCGGTCTGCCGCTTGGCGAAACGTCGATGAGCAACAGATCGGCGTCAGGGTGGCCCGCCGTTGCCAGTAGCGAAGTGCCAGGCACAGTCACTGCGCCGAAGGTTTCGCCGGGCCTGCCGGCGATCAGGCCAATAGTCGCGCCGGTTGATGCATCTAGCACTTGCAGGGCACCTTCACGGCCCGTCACGATTCTGTTGCCGTCGGGAAGCCAGATCGGCCAGAAAGGACTGATCAGGTTGTCTCGGAACCACAGTTCCTCGCCGGTGGAGAGGTCGACCACACTCATAGTCGACTCGTCGTCGCTGTAGGCCAACCGCGTATTGTCCGGCGAGAACGTGGCGAGGATCGGATTCCCTGAGATTCCTACGATTGTTTGCAGACGGTCGCCCGTGCGCGCGTCGACAATTCGAATCTCCGCCGTTTCCGGTCCAAGCACGGCATAACCGAGTCGCGAGTCGTCAGAGAGAACGAGACCTGCGACCTCCGGAAGCCCTTTCTCCTCGTACAACATCGATTGCCGGTCGAAGACTTGGAGACGCTGGTCGATCCAGAGTGCGAAGAGCCCGCCACCAGGCTCGTTGTCAAACCACCAGTCCGCGTCGAGCGGTACGTCGATTGCGAAGAGCGAGTCCCATGTTCCCGTGTCGAGGTCATAGAGCCGGAACCGTCCGTGACCAGTGTCCACATCACCCAGCAACACGATGAGTTCGCTATCGGCCAGAAACCAGGCCTCGAGTGCGACCAAGCCGTCGGTGCCGGAAATCGTGTAGGTCTGCTCGAGAGAGTCAATATCCCAAACAGGCAGTGCTCCCCCATCAGTTGTTGTGACAAGCAAGGTCCCAGCGTCGTTCACCGATATGGCCCCACCTCCCGGCCAGCGGGCAACCACCCGTTGGTTAGCGATGCCTTGACGCAGAGTGGTGACTGCACTCTCGGGGACATCACCGTACCTGCGGAAGACTTCGATGGCTTGGACGCCGAGCATGATGCTGAGCTCAGGATCGGTTGCGAGGCTTCTCTCGGACTGGAGGACGAGTCGCTGCGCCGTTGCCAGCTGCGCTTCGCGTTCTGCCGAGCCGCGCTGCACCCAGGCGACGACGGCGAGGACCAGCGCTACCACGGCGGCGGCTGCGAAGCCTCCGAGGATGAGGCGTCGCCATTTGCGGCGATCCGCGGTTTCGGCGGCTTCTCGCGCCAAGCCGGCTTCTACGAACTCGGAGACCAACGCCGACGGCTGCAGTCCCGATTCGGCTCTCCAGGAATGGGCCCGGTCTAGTTGGCCGCCGCGCAGCAGGTAACTGGGATCGCGTTCCGCGGCTTCCCATGCAGCGGCGCCCGTTTCGAGCCGTCGAGCCGTCAACAGATCGTCCCGCGTGTCGTCGATCCAGTTGCGCAGCCGTTCCCACTCGGAGATGAGCGCCTCGTGGGCCACCTCGACGGTTGGGGCCCGGGTCGTCGCATCGCGATCGAAGACCAAGAGCCGGTGGCGACCGAATGCGTCGAGGACCCGGTCGAGCGAGTCCCTGGGGACGTCCATGTGCTCCAGCTCGCTGCGGCGCACCCGGCGGCGGGTTGTGTCGCTTTCTTCGTCGACCGTGACGAGCCGGAGAAAGACCTCCCGCACCGTCGCGTGGTCCTCCTCGGCGAGACCCTGATAGATGCTCCCGGCGCGGCGACCGATCGCACCGGTCAGCCCACCAGACGACCGGTAATCGTCGAGCTGCAACCGGTCGCTGTCGCGCTGGGTGAACATCTCGGTCAGGGTGTGCTGCAACAGCGGGAGCGCCCCTGGCTGCTCGTCTGCGTCGGCGACCAGGGCCTCGACGAGGGCCTCGTCGACTTCGAGGCCGACCGCCGTCGCCGGGCCCGTCACGATCTCCCCCAGCTCGACGGTGGTTGGCGCCGATACGGTGACGGTCGACGCGCCAACGAGCTGGCCGAAGTCGGCGTAGCGCAGCGGCCGGTCCAGGAAGTCGGCGCGGATGGTGGCGACCACCCGTACTAGGGGCTCCGCTACGGCGCCGAGCTCGCTGAGTATGTCGAGGAAGCGTCGTCGGGTGGCCTCGTCGATAGTGTGAGTGAACAGCTCCTCGAACTGGTCGACCACCAGCAGCAATCGGGCGCCCTCGGGAACCAGCTCGCCGATCACATCGGACAGGTTTCCGTTGCCCGACCGCAGCGTCTCGACCTCCCCAACGAGCGGGCGCACCGCGACCCGGTCCAGGGCCGCCTCGAGCGAGTCGAAGGGCCGCGCCCCCGGGTACATGTCGGTGACGAGTATCCCGTCGCTGTCCCGCATCGCAGGGATGAGTCCGGCGCGCACCACCGACGATTTCCCAATGCCGGACGGACCAGCCACCAGCGTGAAGGGCCGCTCCGCCACGGATCGGCGCAGCGCGGCCACCAGGTCGTCGCGTCCGTGGAAGTCCACCGCATCCGATTCTTGGAACGCGGCAAGGCCTTTGAACGGGTTGCGCAACTCCCGCAAAGGCAGCACGGCCGCTACTGCAGCGCTGCCACCGTCGATCGCCGCCGCCAGCGCATCCACCAACTCGACGACCGACGCGTAACGCCTATCCGGCGCGTCGTGCGTCGCCCGGGCAATCACCCCGTCGACCCGCGAGCCGACGGTCGGCAACACTCCGTCGAGTGGCACGGGCTCGCCCGCCAGCATCTCGAGGGCAAGCACCCCGAGCCCGTACACATCACCAGCCACTGACACCGACCCGCCAATCGCTTCGGGGGCGGTGTAGGCATCTGCGGTCGCGGTCACCATGCCTTCGAACATCGCGGCCACGCCCAGGTCGGCGAGATAGGCGTAGCCGCCTTCGTCGATCAGCACGTTGTCGGGGCGGATCCGGCCGTGGGCCACTCCCCGGGTGTGCCCGGCGGCCAGCCCGGACGCGATCTGGGCGAGCCAGCCCACGATGTCTCCCTCCAGGGCGGCGGCCGAAGCTGTCGAGATTGGGCGTCCTTGGACGAGCCGGTGCACGATGTACGCATGTGCCGGGTCCCGCCAATAATCCAGTAGCGGGACCACGTGGGGATGCTCGATAGCCGCCAGCCGCTGCGCCTCCGCCTCGAACCTGCGGATGAACCGCGGATCGTCGACCAACTCGGGACGGATTGCCCGCACGGCGACCTCACGCCCCACCGCCGACTGATACGCACGGTGCACTACGCCGGTGACGCCGCCTCCCAGCTCTTCACGCAGCTCGTAACCCGGGACGGACCCGGGATACGCCGCCGGCAGAGGCGGCGGCAGCCGGTCGAGACGGAGCTCGGGGAAGTCACTTCCCAAGCCGTCACCCGCGAGCTGGAAGACTGCGACCGGGCGACCCACCCCGCGGATCGCCTGGTCCCCGAGCGCGGCGACGCTCCACCCGGTCCGGCCCTCGGTAGCAAGCTTTGCCTGGGCGTCCTCGGAGATCAGCACCTGCCCGGCATGACCGACTGCCGCCAGTCGCAGTGCCAGCGTCACCGGCGGTCCGAGGCCGCCATCGTCCCGCAGCTCGACATCGCCGAAGTCGATCGCGATCTGCGTCGAGATGTCGGCCAGGGACCGGGCCACGTCGACGGCATCGCCCACGGACTCGAATGCGGCATACACGGCGGTCCCGCGCAAGTCGAGCATCGCCCCGCCGGCGGCCGCCGTCGCGTGTTCGAGTAGGTCGTTGCGGCGGCGCAGCGCGGCGTCGAGTTCCGAGGTGGGTGCGTACCGGAGCCGGTCATCCATCTCGGCAGCCAGCACGGCCCGGCGTTCGATCGCAACCTGGCCGGGAACGTCGAGCGCCGGGTCCTGCATGAGGATCTGCTCTTCCAGCTTTTGTAGCTGGGGGGAAGGGGTGATCCCCATCTCCTCCACGAGCAGGTCCCGGGTACGGGAGAAGGCACGGAGCGCTTCGCTCTGCCTACCGGACCGATACAGCGCCAGCATGTGCTGGGCGCGCAGTCGCTCTCGCAGCGGATGCTCTTCGGTCAGCGCCTCCAACTCGCCGAGCAGCTCGCGGTGGAGACCCGAAGCCAGCTCGGCCTCGATGCGCGCTTCGAGCGCCGCCAGCCGCTGCTCTTCGAGCCGGACGACTTCGGGTTCGAGCAGGCCGTGCGTCTCGACGTCTACGTAGGGACGGCCGTGCCACAGGGCAAGGGCCTCCCGCAGCATGGTGGCCGCGCCGTGCGGCGACGATTCCACCAATCCGGAGCCGTCAAGGAAGAGCTGCTCGAACCGGCGTGCGTCGATGTCGACCAGATCTGGATCCAACTGGTAGGCCTCCCCCGACCCGGTGATGGCGTCCCTCACCTCACGCCGCAGATTCGACACGTACGTGTGGATCGTCCGTTTGGCGCCATCAGACGCGTCGTCGCCGTAGACCGCCTCGATCAGCTGTCCGACCGATACGGGCTCGCCGGCGTACGCGGCCAGCACGGCCAGAGCCGAGCGTTGCTTGGTCCCGCCGACGGGAAGCGACTCGCCGTCGACCCATACACCCACCGGACCAAGCACCCGGATTTCCATTTCTTGACCATACGCGGCCACGCCGAGCCGCGGGCTGTGCTGCTCCATACCGGCAAGCCTCGGCCGGGGCTGTCAAGAACCTGCAAAGTCCGCCCCGACAGGTCGAAAGCCGTGCCACGACTGCGTTTTAGCGGATCACGGACCTCCTGACCACCTCACCGGCGGCCGCCCCAGCCTCTGCGTATCACCCCCACTTCGCAGGTGCTCGACCGCGCCAACGGACCGTGCGCTCACGCCACACAGAAGGAGCGCACGGTCATGGCGAAGCACCCGATTCAGACGCTGTGGAAGACTCGCTTTGCAATCTCGATCATGATTTCCGCGTTGCTGTTCGGTCCAACGGTCGACATCCACGAAAGTGCAGCAGCAACGCTCGAGCCGACGCAGAGCACAATCGACCCGGTACTGGCAACGGAAGAGACCGCCGCCGTGAACGCGGCCCGCCAGAGGTATACCGACGCCGGACTCGAGTTTCCTGACGTCGACATCCGGTTCCACGGCGATCCGGCATATTGCTACGGCAACGATGGTTACTACCGCCTGTGGTTCGACGGCACCGCCACCATCGACGTGTGCTACCCACAAGCAGACCCCGACATCCGCCACATCCCCCGAACCCGCACCCTGTGGCACGAGCTAGCCCACGCATATATCGAGCCGAGAATCGACGAGGCGACGAAGGCCGCCTTGCTGGAATTGCTGTACCTCCCTGACTGGGACGAGGGATCGTGGAGTGAATTGGGCAAAGAGAACGCCGCCGAAATCCTCGTGTGGGGAATCGCTGGCGGCCGTTACAAGCCATGGGACGTGACCGAGTTCGACTGCCCGACCAAAGCCGCCGCCTACACGCTGCTCACCGGCCTCGCAGGGCCGACATGCTGAAGCGGCCGCACACTGCGTTGGTTCTCGGTGATCATCTTCGAGAACTTCTGCTCGTCGGCGCTCAGGCCGTCTACTTCCACACGAGGTCGGCACACATTGCTCATCCCCGAGTACTCAACCGGCGCTGATATGGCGGTTGCACCCCACCTCGTCGCCGAAAGCCCGCTGATGGGCGAAGCGCTCTGGAACGCTGGCTTACGCCGTAAGTAAAACCCCGGTTCAGATAGGTCAGCCCAGCCGGCACCTACCTCGACCCGCTCGTGCCGACCCGATCTACTCGATCACCGTCTCAAATAGGGCCTGTGTACATCGTCAAGCCGTCGATTCGGCGCTGCCGAGCCCTTAGAGGTTCAGGCCTGCCCCGATTCGTGCGCTCGGAAGCCCCGGAACCGTTGCGCTCACGCGGCAGCTACCAGGCCCATCCATCGCTTGCGACGATCGACCGCCCGACCCGAGCAGCCGCCATCGAGCCCGATGCCGACCGGGACTCTGGCAGCATTGGGTCGAGAACGGAGGCGGACTGGCTCACCAGACCACGTACGCCTCACTGTTCCACGCCGGAGTCACGGCGGAGACGTTCCACCCGGCGGTGCTCGGTCGCCAGCACCACGAGCATGACTGCCACGACGATGGACAGCAACGCCACTCCCGCGACCGTGCTACCCATGAGAACGATCGCGGTGATGACGATGGCACCGACCACCCGTTCTGTCGCCGGAGCCCGAAAGGCCCGCCACACCGCAAGAAACACGCCCACCAAGAAGAGAGAGAGACCTCCGGCGAGCATCAACCGGAAAGGTAGGTCTACTGCGTCCTCGGGGTGCAATGCGATCTCCTCCAGCGCAACCGCCGCCAAGATGATCCCGGCCACCAATGGCGCATGCGCCCACGTGTACACATCGCGCACGTAATGGCCGATTTCCCTGCCGCCCAGGCGCGATGCACCAAACTCCAGACCGGGGCTGGGCCGATCGAAGTATGCCCACCACAAGAGACCAGCAAACACGCCGGCCGCCGACAGCGCCGCAATGGTCGCTCCCGACAGGCTCTCGCCCGCCTGGAGTGTCGCCACGACCGGGATTCCAATCGCCACGATCACTTCGCCGAGAGCAATGATCACGATGAGCCCGTGCCGTTCGGCGAAATGACCGGAGTGCACCGGCCACTCCCCTTCCGCCGCCCTGATCATCGCCCACAGCACGATGGCGGCCGTGGCGAGCCACAGCGCCAGCCTGGTGCCGCCCTCGAAGAACGACCCGACCACGAGCACGCCCATGGCGACGACATTCGGTGTGATCCACCCGAAGACAATCGCCCGGTAGTCGCTGCGCCCCACAGCACCCAGCGTCTGCATCCAGAAGCCGATGAGCATGATCCCGGTCAAGCTGAACGCAAACACCTTTCCACCGCCCTCGAGCGCCGTCGACGTCGAAGCGGCCATCGGAATGCTCACGACTGTCGCGACCAGGAACAACAGCCTGACGGGACGTCCATTGCCAGACACCGCATTGGCGGCCCAGGTCAGCTGTTGCCATGGCAACCACAACAGCCCAAACAACAGGGCGGCCCGCCCAACCCCTGCCCAGGTCGGATCGTCGATCAGTAATGCAACCAGTTGCGAAAAGGCGAAGACATAGGCCAGGTCAAAAAAGAGCTCCACCGGATCCGCGGTGAAGTCCTCCGTCAACGGCGGAAGTTCGATGCCTTTCAAGAAGGAGGAGTATACGGTGGCCCTCGTCAAGACCTCGGGTCACCTCGAAGGTGCCCGCCGGTTTCTCCACCGAATCGATCGCCGTCTCCGCTGGGCGTTACAGACGAAAGGGCCCGAACTGGTCTGGTTCGGGCCCTGGTGAGTGATCGATGCAGACCTCAACCGTTGAGCGAGAAGTCCTGTGTATGAGGGTTCAACCGGTCGAGCCTGATGGCGCCTCCGGTGGTTTTGTGGCTGACCCGGAACACATTGAGCCCGCGTGTGATGTCTGACTCGTACACGAACTGCGGCGTCGTGGCAGCCGGGCGTCACAGCAGTGGTGGGGCCCGCCAGTGGCTCCCGATGGATCAGCGATGCTTCCGCCGGGTTGTCGAGCGGAACCGCGATCACGTCCATGAAGTCGCCCGCAGCCACACCTCCGGTGCAGCCGCCGGCACTCGAGATGTTGCCATACACGATCAGGTCGCCGTCGTCGACGCCTGCTGCCGTCGCCGTATGCGAGCCGCAGGCCAATTCAAGCGCGGACAGCAGCTTCGGACCGGCTGGGTTGCTGATTGGGAGGACGCCGTCGCGATGACGGACGGGCAACGTCACCCCAAAGAAATCCGGAACTTCACCCAGCCGGCCTTGCCCGTATGGAATCCAGACCCGCAACGTCGACAGCGTCCGCATGCACCGCGTCGCTCGCAAACCGGCGGGTCGCCACCACCGCCCACTCGACGGGTCATGGCCCCACAGGTGGCCGTCGGCTGTAAGCGGTGCGACGACGAACCCGGCTCGACGCCATAGGATCATCGGATGAGCGGATCGGTCAAGCCGAACGCGTGCGGGGTCCTCGTCAGCGGTCTGTACGGCGCGGGCAAGTCGACGGTCGTCGAGGACATCGCCGCCTTGCTCGAGGATGCCGCAGCTCCGTACGGTGCGCTAGATCTCGATTGGCTGTGGTGGTTCAACGTCCCCGGGCTACAGCGGCCCGAGGCTCTGGCGGTGCTCTTCGACAACCTCGCCTCGGTCGCGGATGCGTATCTCGAAGCTGGTGTCACTCGTTTCCTGATGGCGTGGTCGTTGCGCGACCCCAGCGACCTGACCGGCCTGCGGGCCACGCTGCCGTTCCCGGTCAAGGTGGTTGAGTTGAACGTGGCGCTTTCGCTGATCGAAGACAGGCTCAGCACTGCAATAACGGCCGGCCGGGAGGACGACCTTCGCGAGGCACGTCGCTGGTGGCACGAAGGGCTCGGCGTCGGGCTCGGAGACATTCAGATTTCAAACGATCGGCCGGTACGCCAGGTCGCCAGCGACATCCTCGACTGGCTCGGCTGGCAGTGACGCCGACACCCAACGCGAAGACCCTGAGCCACGACGGTTCATCCATGCGCCGTGCCCTCAGGGCAGTACGTGAGGCCTCTGAAGCTATTCCGTAGATGGGTGCATAAACCACCCCGACGGCGAGACAGGTCCTTGGATACTCGGGTGCTATTCGCCGGAGTCGTACAGCGCGAGGTCCGGTCACTGGTCCATCGATCGCTGCCACCCGAGGCCGAAGAGTGTCACCGCTACGCCCCGCTCCCTTGCGATCTCGAGAGGCGCCGTGCGAACTGTGCCAGGTCTGCGCCGAGATCCAGCCGGATGAACCGTAGGTGGCGCGGGCATCTGGCGTGCAGTCCGGCGTTGCGCGCGCAAGCAGCGGTCCCCTTATCCTCAGAGCCATCAACCGCAGAAGGAGCGTGTATTGCGGAGAGCCGGCACCGGAGTCGTGGTGACGGTGATGTCGCTCGCCCTCCTGCTCTCGGGGGGAGACGTAGCGCCCGCGCAGGACGAGGACCCGGAGTCACCGCCGACCATCAGGATGGCGCGCGCCACCTGGGACACCGGATGGTTCCAGGCCGAGGTCTACGGGCAGCTCCTCAACCGGCTCGGGTACGAGGTCGAGGGTCCGGTGACCATGGAGAACCGGCAGTTCTACGATGCCGTCGCCGCTGGCGACATCGACATGTGGGTGAACGGCTGGTTTCCACTCCACGAGCCCCTCGTGGACCCGGACGATCCGGTGGAACTAGTGGGTACCCAGGTCGACGCAGGTGCGCTCCAGGGATACTTCGTCGACAAGGCGAGCGCCGAGGAATTCGGCATCAGCAACCTGGGCGATCTGTCGAACCCGGGGCTCGCCGCCCAGTTCGACGTCGACGGGGACGGTAAGGCGGACCTGATCGGGTGCAACGTCGAATGGACCTGCGCCGAGACCGTCGACCACCACCTGAGTGACTACGGGCTGACGGGCACTGTGGAGCACGTGCAGGGGGACTACTCCCCTCTTATGCACGAGGCGATCGAGCGCTTCGACGCGGGCGAGCCCATCCTCTTCTACACGTTCACCCCGAACTGGACGGTCGGCGAACTCGTCCCCGGCGAGGACGTGGTGTGGCTGGAGACGCCGTATCCCTCGCTGCCACCGGGCCAGTCTGGTGAAGACAGCACCCTCGTCGCCGGCCTGGACGGATGTGCCGCCGACCCTTGCCAGACCGGTTGGCCGCCGAACGACATCAGAGCGGTCGCCAACCGCGACTTCCTGGCGGCAAATCCCGCGGTTGAGAGGCTCCTGGAACAGGTCGAGATCCCCCTCGATGACATCCTCGAGCAGAACGCGCTCATGGTCGAGGGGGAAGGCGACCCGGCAGACATCGAGCGCCACGCAGAGACATGGATCGCAGCCAACGAAGGGACAGTTGCCGATTGGTTGGACGCCGCCGACCCGACGGCGCGGCCCGTCGGCACCACGCAGCGCGGCGCCGGTCCGGGCTCGGGCGACGCCCTCCGGATCGCGGTCCGCGCTCTCCCGCCTTTCGTCATCTACGAGAACCGCACCTACGGCGGCTTCGAGATCGAGCTGGCCGAGCTACTCGGAGCGCGGCTGGGACGGGAAGTCGAGGTCTACGGTGTCGACACCGTCGCCAAGCAGCTGGACGACGTGACCAGGGGGGCCGCCGATGCCGCCATCGGGGCCGTGGCCATCACGGAGAGTCGCGAAGAGATCATCGACTTCTCGCTACCAGTGCTGACCACGGGCTTGACGATTCTGGTTCCGACCGAATCGGGCCAGGGTCTCATCGACCAGATCACGGGCTTCTGGAGGACGATTGCCGGGTCCGACCTGCCCTGGTTGCTGGTGGTTTTCGCCGTCACCATCCTCGTGGCAGCACATCTCATCTGGCTGTCCGAGCGACGTAACAACCCGGACTTCGCCGAACCCTACGGGCGCGGCATCTGGGATTCGCTCTACTGGTCGGTGGTGACGATGAGCACGGTGGGATACGGGGACAAGGTGGCTCGCGGAAACGTGGGACGCCTTCTCGCGCTGGTGTGGATCGCAGCCGGCACCCTCGTGTTCGCCACGTTTACCGCCGCCATCGCCTCTGCGCTGGCAGTCGAGGAGATCCGGGGTGGGATCGCAGGGCCGTCCGATCTACCGGGCAACCGGGTCGTAACCGTGGCCGAATCGGCCGGACAGAGGTACCTGTCGGGACAGGGTATGGGGCCGGCGTTGGTTGACGAGGTCGAGAGCGCCTACCGGATGCTCGAAACCGGGGAGGCCGATGCCGTTGTCTTCGACGCCCCGGTGCTGCGTTTTCACGCCACCCGGGCAGGGGACGGGAAGGTGGTAACGGTCGGTCCCGACTTCGAGCGTGTGCAGTACGGGGTGGTTCTCGCCGAGGGCGACGCAGCACTGCGCGAAGCCATCAACCTGGCCCTCCTCGACATCATCGAGAGCGGCGTATACGAGCAGGTCCATGACAAGTGGTTCGGTACGACCGAATGACGGCGTGCCTGCTCCGCCGACGGCAACGCCGGCGCAATTGAGGTCATCCGCCCCCAGCGGCTGCCAACCAGCCGTCGACCAACGAGCGGTTGGCCTCGATCCAGGCCGCCGCATCGGCGCGCACCATCGCATCGGTGTACTCGACTTCAGCTGCCATGCGAGCATTCTGGTCGGCGATGTCCTGGAGGGGGATCTGCACCGCTTCGAGCAGCCGGCGGATGGGCGGGTTCTCTTCGAGGAACTCCGTGTTGGCCACGGCTCTGATGTCGTTCACCGGCCAACCGAGCTCGCATGGATCGGCCCCGGCACATCCCGCCAGGCCCGAGACCGAGGTCTGGAGGTCCTCGTCGTCCTCGAGCGCAGGGGACTCGAGCCAGACGACGTCCTGGCCGGGAGCGAGTACCTGGATCGTCCAGTTCGGCGTCCACGTGTAGAACAGCACGGGTTCGCCGGCCTCGACGCGCGGACGTACGACGTCGTTGATCAGGTCGCTGTAGTCGCCTACGACCTGTTCGACGTTGCGGCCCCAATCCAGTTCTTCGAGGTGCTCGTCAATCACGAGGTGGCAACCCCAGCCCTCGTTGCACCCGTAGAGGTCGGCCAGCCCGTCGCCGTCCGTGTCGAACACAGCTGCGATCGACGGGTCGGCGAGCTGGCTCATCGAGCTGATACCCATAGCATCCGCCGTCACCTTGTCGATGAGGTAGCCCTGGAGTGCACCTGACGGCACCTCGAACCCGACCGGTTCGATCGGCTCCGAGATGAGCTGGCCACTGAAGAGCTCGCGTTCGAGATAGATGTCGTGGAGCGGGAACCATCCGTTGACCCACAGATCCACCTCTTCCTGGGCGAGCGCCGGATAGAACGTGTTGGCGTCGCGGGTGAGGTCGGCGGGATCGGTGACGTCGTATCCCAGCTCGTCGAGGAGCTGGGCGTAGATCGCGGCCTGGAACCAGCCCGTATTCCAGGTGGCGCGGGCCATGGTCACCTGCCCGCCCGTCACGCCGTCGCCGGCAGCGGGCCCTCCGTCTCCATCCTGCTCTTCGGCGAGGCTGCCGCAGGCGGCAAGCAGCAGCGCCACTGCCGCAACCGATGCGAGGTGTCGGTATTTCGTGCTCACGACGGGCCTCATTCCTCTGGGGGGGTGGGTTGTTCGCCGAGCGGTTTGCCGTCGTCGCCGAGGCCGTGGTGGGCCAGCAAGGCGCCGTGCCGGGATCTGAACAATGCTGCGTCGTAGTGGCTCTCGAGGAGGTCGAGCTCCTCGTGGAAAGCGACATACAGGCTGCCACACATGATCAGCAGGACGACAGCGAAGGGAAGCCCGGTGGTGATGGCTGCGGTCTGGAGCGCGCTGAGTCCACCTCCGATGAGCAATACCCCGGCGACGACTCCCTCCATGACTGCCCAGAAGACGCGCTGCGGCTTGGGCGAGTCGAGCTTGCCTCCCGACGTAAGGTGGTCGACGACCAGCGATCCCGAGTCCGACGAGGTCACGAAGAACGACACGACGAGGATGATCCCCAGCAGCGAGGTGAGCTGCGTGAGCGGGAACGCCTGGAGCATGTCGAACAGCGCAGTGGCCACGTTCTCATTCACCGCAGTGGCGACGTCGCGGGTGCCTTCGAGTTGCAGGTTGATAGCGGTGCCGCCGAACACCGACATCCACAGTGCTGAGAGAAGGGTGGGGAACGCCATTACTCCGAGGACCAGTTCCCGCACCGATCGCCCTTTCGAGATCCTGGCGATGAACATCCCGACGAACGGCGACCAGGAGATCCACCATCCCCAATAGAAGATGGTCCAGCCCTGCTGCCATGTCGTGTCGCTGAACGCCTCGCTCCAGAAGGACAGCTGCGGCAGGACGGAGATGTATTCACCGAGGCTCTGGGTGAACACGGACACGATGAACAGGGTCGGTCCCACGACGATGATGAAGACCATGAATATGAGCGCCAGGTTGATGTTGATCTGGCTCAGCCGCTTCACGCCTGCGTCGAGTCCGGCAACCACGGACATCGTTGCCGCTCCCGTGATGATGGCGATGAGAAGCACCTGGAATCCGGTCCCCGTCGGTGTGCCGAACAGGAAGTTCAGCCCGGCCGCCGCCTGACCGACCCCGAGGCCGAGGGAGGTGGCCAGGCCGAAGAGGGTCGCAAGCACGGTGAGCACGTCGATGATGTTTCCCCATGTGCCGTAGATCCTCTCGCCGAGGATCGGATAGAAGACGGAGCGGAAGGTGAGCGGCAGTCCGCGGTTGTACGCAAAGAAAGCGAGGGCCAGGCTGACCAGCGCGTAGATCCCCCACGGGTGCAGGCCCCAGTGGAAGAACGTGACCGCCAGCGCCGCCTTCCCTGCCTCGCCGGTCACCGGGTCCACGCCGAACAACGGCGGCGGACCGGCCAGGTGGAAGATGGGCTCGGCCACCGACCAGAACATGAGGCCAATCCCCATGCCGGCGCTGATGAGCATGGCGTACCAGGCCGCCGTCGAGAACTCGGGTTTGGCTTCGGGACCGCCCATGCGGATCTTGCCGTACCGGCTGAAGGCAAAGAAGAATCCCACGACCACGAACACGTTCGCCGCCAGGATGTAGAGCCACCCGAAGCTGTTCCCGATGAAGCTGAGGACTTCACCGAAGACGTCTGATGCCGTGTCCTGGAAGAGCAGCGTGAGCGCGATGAAAGCCACCAGGATTCCCGCCGACCAGAACGTCACCTGGGGATGGATGTCGAAGCCCCACTTGACGATGTTGGTGTCGCCGGGTTCTCGGTCTGCCACCTCGGGGTAGAAGTCGATCTCTGGATCGACCTGAAGGCCATCAAACGGCTTGCGGTTGTAGATCGCCTCCCGACGGCGCCGCCGCTCTTCTTCCTCCCAGTCCTCGTATGCCTCGCTTACCTCCGTGAAGTCCTCGTCGGCCATTGTCGCAAGCCTCCCTCTCGCTCCACCACGAGGACAGTGGCTTCAGCCCCTCCCGAGGACACCACTTTCGCTTGTGGCCCGGTGCAACCTAGCAACCGGGACGCTGCGATGTCGGCCGTGCGGCTATGTGCGCCACAGGGCCGGTCACATCGCCGGACAGCTGGCTTGAGAGCAGCCTCAGCGAGAGCCCGACCCGTCCTGACGGCCGCCGCCAGCGCTCCGGCCAGCGGCGGTCGGGCCCAGTGCGGTCAGCGCGATGGGGGCTTCTCGCCAGTGTGACCACCGGCGAGTGGCCCGCTGGGACGCCGAACGGAACCTGTTCACCCGGTCACGAGCATTCCCGCTCAAGAAAGGCTTGGACGTGCTGATTGGCCTCCGCCAGCTCACCGTCGAGTGCCTCGGCGGCTGCCTCCACGTCCGCCAGATCGAGACTCATGATCTACGTGGGATCCTTCGAGTCCACGTCGAGCTCCTCGAGCCGCCCAAAGAGCGTCTCGCAGACGTCAGCAATCGGTCGCCGTTCGTCGGCGATCGCTGGCATCAGATCGGCCAACGCTCGCACGTTGCCCGCCGACAGGCCGGCGGCCGGATTGCCGGGTGAAGAGGTACTTCGACAACTTCTGGTGCGGGATTACCTGCCCGGCCTACCCGGCGAACGACTTCGAAACGTCTCGAGCACGGCATTCCCGACATGCCGGCAGATTGTGAGTGCGACCTCTCTGCCCGTTGCGGAAAGGGCCCGAGATCGACCGGATGCAGTGCCCGCGGTCCTGGTCGGCGTCAGCTTACTGAGATAGTCAGGTCACCGAGATGAACGCACCGAGCTTTTCCGGGGCTCTGCCGGGCTCGCTCCCCACTGACGCTGCATGCGGGTCGTGTCGGTGGGTGGGGAAGCGAACGCGGTGGCCGCCGTGCGGCCCGCGCATGTCGCTCGCAGGGCCGCGTGGCCCCTACCGTGCTCGACATCCTGGCGTCACGTCGCGCATTGTGGCCTTCGGCCCTGTGGCGGAGGTCGGGTCCGGAGGTTGAATGTGACCAACTAGAGCGGGGAGGGTCCGTGCAACTGGCGATCGTGTACGACAGCAGAACCGGGACGACCAAGGCCATGGCCGAGCAGATGGCCGAAATAGCCCGTAGCACCGGTCACAGCTGTGTACTTTCACCCGTTCAGGCCGCGGACCCCGTTGAAGTGGCCGCGGCGGACGTTGTCTGCATCGGGAGCTGGACCGAAGGGTTGTACTTCATTCTTCAGCACGCGACCAAGGCAACGATGGACTTCATCGAGCTGCTATCCCTCAACGGGCAGCCCGCCGCGGTCTTCTGCACCTATAAGACCTCGCCGGGCAAGATGCTGGGGAAGATGGCGGCCGCATTGACGGCGAGAGGGGCCGATGTCACTGCGGAGTTCAAGTCGCGCGGACCCACGGTCCCGGAGGGGTTTGGCGGCTGGCTGGAATCACTCGACGGCGCTTGAGTCGCTGGCGCCAGCTTGGGTGGCGTTGAGGAGGCGCTGCGGGCGGGGGTCGGTCGCTCTGATCCCGGGAGTTTCGAAAACGCCCGTCACCAGCGCGACCAGAACGCACCGAGCAGGGTCCGGGGCGCTCCGCTTGTGGTCGAATGTGCTTGATTGGACGACGTTCAGGGAGCGAAGAGCAGCAGCAGGTCGTCGATCACATGGATGACGCCGATACTCGCGAGGATGTCGGCAGCGACGATGTTGACCGCTCGCACCAATCCGGATCTCCGCCATGAAGTGCAAGAAGTCTTTGTCGACGGCGAGGTGGAGATGGCTCCGGTGGTGGTCACCGGCACGCTGAAACGGAGCCTTGGGGGTGTCAACAGCCGGAGACGTTCCGCCGACGTCCATGAGCTTGCCGGCGGCGTCGAACTCGGAGCGCTCGGTCCGATCATAAGTGCGACAACGTCGTTTGTCCGGGCCACAACCTCGCCCATGGCGCTGGTTCTCCGAAAGCAAACTCCGGATCGACTAGGCCGACGTGCCGAGGCCGAGCGTTCTGACCGCGGCAACGCCCAGGATCGAATCGCGGGTGCGGGTGGCCAGGTTGGCCTCATCGACGACACGCAACGGATGCGGGTCTCCGATGGGGAATGGGTAGTCGGAGCCCAGGAGGATCGAGCCCCGGGCCGCGAGCTCGCATAAGTAACTCAGAGCCACCGGGTCGAAGACGACGCTGTCGAAGAGAAGTCGCGAGAACCCCTCCTCCGGATCGCCGAGCGACGTGTCGAGTTCGTAGTTACGCCTGAGCCGACCCATCAGGTACGGAAGCGTGCCGCCCCCGTGGGCGAGCAGGATCCGAGCCCCGGCAAAGCGCGTTGGAATGCCTGCGCACAGGAGGCGGGCAGCGGTGACCGTCGTATCGAGGCCGCGACCGACCGCGTTGATGAGGCCGTAGTCTCCCATACGTGGGTCGCCCACTCCATAACTGGGGTGGACAAAGACGACGGCTCCGAGCGATGAGGCAGCCTCCCAGAAGGGCTGCAGCCGCGGGTCGTCGAGTTCCACGCCCGCGATCCGGGTGCCGATCGTGACACCGTGAAAACCATCGTTCAAAGCGCGGCTCATCACTGCCGCGGCCGCATCGGGCTCCTGCATCGGCAGCGAGGCCAGGGCGGCAAACTGCGGCCAGTCTGTGATCGACTCCATCAAGGTTGCGTTGAGGAGGTCGCTCCACAACGTCGCATGCTCGGGCTCGAGCCCGTACCCGAAGATGTCGGCCCAAGTGGTCAAGACCTGGATGTCGATGCCGCGGTCAGCCATCCACACCACTCGTTGCTCCAGGTCGATGAGCTTGGCGGGAAGAAGCCGAGTTGGTGCCTCGCCACCGATCACGAACCGGAATTGGTTGGCGCCCTCCTGAACCACGGACACGCCCGCGAGGGGTCGCTCGAGGAGACGAAGGGCGAGCGCACGCGGCACATAGTGAGCATGCACGTCGATGATCACACGCGACCTCCTTGGGGACGGGCCGAGACTACCTCCGGTGCCGCCGCGGGCTTGTCTGCTAGACCCTGGCACGGCGATAGTGTCGACGCCGCCCTGCAGTATTGATGTCCAGGCGGATGCGGCTACAGGTGCTCCCGCACCCTTCGGCATCTTCGACAGCACGGAATACTTATGTGGGTGGGGAGAGTGAAGCAGATGCCATGATGGGTGCGTGTCCGTCTCTGCGAGGCCCGAATGCGAATAGGCGTACTGCTACCCCATCGCGGCGTTGTCATGCAATCGCGCCGCCGCCCCAACGTTGAGGAGTGCTGGTCGATCGCCCGGATGGCAGATGACGCCGGGATGGACCTGTGGCTTGGGGACAGCGTGGTAGCCAAGCCCCGCATGGACCTGTTGACGACACTCGCCTACTTGGCCGCAATCACACAGCGTGCTCGGCTTGGAACCGCAGTGCTTCTCCCGGCACTACGCCAGCCAACCGTGCTCGCAAACGAACTAGCGAACATCGATCAGATCTCATCCGGCCGGCTGGTGCTCGGCCTCGGCGTTGGCTGGGAGCTTCCCGCCATCGAGGCGGAATGGCGGGCTTGCGGGCGCGACTTCGGTGCCCGAGTGGCGGACCTGGAGGAACACGTCGTCGTCTGGCGGAAGCTGTGGAGCGGCGATCCGGTTGCCTACAACGGGAATGGGTTCGAATTGCGCGACCATACGATCGCGCCCCTGCCCTGGGACGCCGCCGGGCCGCCCATCCTCATGCCGGCCGGCAAAGGGGGCGTGTTTCGAACCGCCCAGATCGACCGGTTTGGCCGGCTTGGCGACGGGATCATAACCACCTATCTAGACGACGAGCAGTGCCGCACTCTGCGGCGGTTGGGCGAGGAGGCGCTCGATCGACACAACCGGGTCCTGCCCGGGTTTCCGATTTGCGTCTACACGACGGTGCGAATCGACGACGATACTGCCGCCGCCGAATCGGTCACCCAGGAGTTCCTGACGAACTACTACGGCCGGCCGGCCGAAGACCATGGAGGGCTGATGGGCCTCGGTGGCGCCGAAGTGGTGGTCGAGTTACTCGGGCGGTATGCCGCTGCCGGCGTTACCGACGTGTGCGTCCGCTTCGCCGGCGACGACCAGATCAACCAGGTGGAGCGCTTCATCACGGACGTGCTTCCGGCGCTCGGCTGAGCCCGCCCGAATCGGGCAGGCGCCTGCGCGGACGGAAACGGTCCATCCGGGCTTGAACTCTGCCCGCTCCACACCCTGCCGAAAGGCTATTGCACTCAGAATCGGGATCCGTTCAGGAGAGTCTGCGCGTTGCCGACGAGAAGGCGTTCTTCTTGTTCCGGGTTCATCTCGATTGCGCCGAGTGCTTCCAAATAGGGCTGAGTGCCGCCGGGCACGTGGGGGAAGTCGCTTCCGAACACGAGGCGCTCGAGGCCCAGCGTGTCGACGGCACAGCGCAGTGCCGGACCGTGTTTCGAAGCCGTGTCGAACACCAGCTCTTTGATGTATTCCGATGGGGGTCGGGGGCAATGCTCCCGGCAGTTTGGGAACTGGCGCCAGTAGCTGTCGAGTCGGGGCAGCATGAATGGGAGAGTGCCTCCTAGATGGGAGAACACCCAGCGAATATTGCGGTACCGCTCGAAGATGCCACCGTACGCAAGCCGGGAGATAGTCAGGTTGGTGTCGGCGAAGAATCCGACCGCGATCGCCAAGGCATAAGAGTCATGGTGAAGAGCGTTGGGCACAGTTGGATGGACGTAGACCAGCAGCGAGCGCTCGTTTGCGGCCTCCCAGAACGGCTCGAACCGCGGGTCGTCGAGCGGGACGCCGTCGATGTTGCTGAGCAACATCACGCCGTCCATTCCCAGCTCATCGAGCGCGTGGGCGAGACCAGATAGCGCCAGATCGGTGTCCTGCATGACGATCATCGCCAGCGCCCGGAATCGCTCGGGGTGCACACGCGAGATGTCGGCGAACTCCTCGTTCACGCTGCGGGACAGCGCGTCGGCCTGCGGCCCCGCCAGGAAATATGCATTGGGCGAGGGCACGGACAGAACTTGGGTCTGGAGACCGATCTCGTCCATCATCTCGATCCGCTGGGCAACGCCGGGGTGAGGTTGGGGAACTCCGAGGGCCACACCGCCGCGCCAAAGAGCGACGAGCCGGCCGTCATCCCGCCGATAGGTCTCAATCGAGTCGGCTTGCCGCACGGCTTGCACGAACGTGTCCGTGTAGTAGTGCACATGAAGGTCGATGACTGGCAGGGTCTGCACGTTGCTCCTCCCTATGAAGTGGCTTGGGATTCTGCCATTTCCGGCGGCTGGCTTCAGCGGTATGTGTGGGCTCGTTCGAGCCGTCCCAGCAGCGCAAGCATGAGGACACCCGTCAGTCCGACAAAGAGGATCACGGCGTAGAGATCGGCCACTGCGAAAGCGTTGCCGAGACGCTGAATGAGTCCACCGAGTCCCACCAGCCCGACGATCTGCTCCGCGATTATTGCCGCCTTCAACGCGCGACCGGCTGCGAGTCGCACGCCGGCCAGCACCAGCCCCAGGGCTCCCGGGATGACGACTCGCTGGATGGTCAACGCCCGGCTCGCCATATAGGAGCGGCTCATCATCAGAAGGTCGGGGTCGACGTTTCGTACCCCTGTGAAGGTGTTGAGCACCATCACCGGAAAGGCGTAGATGATGATCACGGCCACAATGGCGACCCGCCCAAGGCCGAAGATGAACAGGATGAGGGGAATGACGCTCACGAGTGGTAGGGATAACCCAAGGCTGAGGAAGGGGTCGACGGCCCATTCGACCCAGCGTGACAGGCCCATCAGCACACCGACCACCAGTCCGAAGATCAGCGTCAGCGGCAGGCCGATCGCGACTGCGATTGCCGTGTTGACGACCGCCTCGCGGAATCGAGTCTCACCCAGGATCTCGAAGAACGACCGAGCGACGGCGTCGAGCGTTGGCAGCGCCGGCGACACATCGGCACCTGCGGCCACTTGCCACCCGATGCCGAACACGATCAGGCTGACTACGGCGAGCGGGATCCGATTCGCTATGGAAGTCACGGAGCCTCCCCGCGGGTTGCCATGTCGGCACGTTGCATCTGCTCGAGCCGCGACCAGAGGTCGCTGACGACCTCTCGGTACTCCGGAGTACGCACGACGTCCTCTGTGCGCGGCCGCCCGAACGGAACCTCGATCACGGAGTCGACCCGTCCGGGACGAGTGTTCATGAGAACGATGCGGTCCGATAGAAACACTGCCTCGTCCATGCTGTGGGTGACGAACATGGCGGTGCGCGGCTCGGAGTGCTGCCACAGATCGAGCAAGTCCTTTTGCATGAGCTGACGGGTGAGCGCATCGAGAGCCCCGAAGGGCTCGTCGAGCAGCAGGATGGCCGGATCGACCGCGAGCGCCCTCGCAATGCCCACCCGCTGCTGCATCCCACCCGAAAGCTGGTGGGGGTAGTGCCGTTCGAAGCCCGACAGTCCCACGCGGGCGAGCTCTTCGGCGGCCCGCCGCTCCCGCTCGGGACGTGCGGTCCCTCTCGCCTCCAACCCAAACGACACGTTCGTCATGACGTCTGCCCACGGCAGCAGGACGAAGTTCTGGAAGACCACGGCACGGTCGGTCCCGGGTCCCCGCACGGGTTTGTCTCCAACCAGCACCTCACCCGAGGTGGGGCTGAGAAGCCCGGCGACGATCTTGAGCAGTGTCGTCTTTCCGCATCCAGACGGGCCGATGAGCGTCGCGAACTCGCCCTCTTGAACCTGGAACGACACGCCTCCGAGCGCATCGAACGGAACCCCGTCATGCTCGAACGTCATTCCGATGTCCTGGAGTTCGATCATGCAAACCTCACTGTTGCCGCCATCTCGTCGCTCGTCGCTCAATCCAGCGCACGACTGCCATTACCAACAACCCGAAGACCGCCAGAGACACGATCACTGCGTACAGCTCCGGACTCCGGAACCCGTCCCGATACCTGCTGATGAGCCGGCCAACGCCCACCGCCACCAACAGGAGCTCCATGACCACCATGCCGACCACCGCCCGGCCACTGCCCACGCGTAAGGCAGCGACGATCCCTGGCATGGCTCCAGGCACGATGACCCGCCGGATCAACGTCCAGCGTCCGGCCCCGAATGAATGTGACATCTCCATGAGGTCGGGGGTGATGTACCTGACTCCGGCGGCTGTCGTGAGAACGATATCGACAATCGCAAAAAGGAAGACGACTGCGGATCGCGCCACCATACCGATGCCAAAGGTGATCACCACGACCGGAACCAGGGTCGAGATGGGCAACGCGTTGAGGAACGCCACGTAGGGTGTGCTCAGCTCGGTGAGCACTCGGCTGCGGCCCATGAGCAAGCCGAACGGGATGCCGGAGATGAGGGCGGCCGCGAGACCCCATGCGAATGGCACAAGGGTCTGACGATATGCCTCCCAAAACTCGCCGTCCTGCGCGAGATCGATCACCGCTCCGATCACAGCGGTGAGGGTCGGGATGAAGAGGTTCGAGTCGAGCGAGCGGGCGTACGCTTCCCAGCCGACGAGAGCCATCACCACTGACGCCGTCCCGGCCGCACGGCGCTGCCACCGCTCAGGCCAGGCGCCCGGCCCCCAGGATTGGGTCCTCATCCCGCTCGTGCGAGTTGCCCGGGTGGGCGCCGTCATACGGCGGCCACTATTCGGGACGGCGCGGTCTGGTCGTGTATCGTCATCGCCGGCTGGGTCAGCCGCCCAGGTTCTCGAGCGCCTCCTGCAGGTAGCTGAAGTCGAAGTACTTGTCGAGGGTTTCTTCGGTGGGCGGTTCGATCTCGATCTCACCCACCTCGTTGAAGAACGTGAGCGTCTCCAGCGCCCGTTCGGCGGTCAAGAGCCCGTCGGAGGGCCACAGGCCCCTCGTGGAGTACTCGTTCACGAGTTCCTCGAGCACTGCTTCGTCGAAGTCGGGCAAATGCTCCTTGGCCAAATCGAGCGCATAGCCGGTGTCGTTGGTCAGCTTACGCATGGCCTCGACGATGGCCTGGGTAACCCGCGTCGCCAGCTCCGGATTCTCATCGGCCCAGGTCTTGCTGAACCAGAGGTCCTGTTCGATCAGTTCGGGGAACTCCTCACCAATAGTCACGAGGACCTTGAACGACCCCGGATACGTGGCGCCGAGTTGCACGACATCGGGCAGATCGATGACCGAGCCGTCGATCTGACCCTGGGCCAGCGCTTCCGCCCGCACCTCGCTGCCGGGGATGATCAACTCTTCATATTCGTACCCGTTTTCGGATGCAAACCACTGTGACACCGCCCGCGTGAACGATGCTTCTCCGTGTACTGCGATCCGCTTGCCGGCGAGATCGTCGAGCGAGTTGATGTCCGGGGCGACGGCCAGGGCCCATGTCGGCCGCTGCGTTGCGACCACGTCCACGATGCTGGCACCAGCATCGACGGCGGGCACGCCGACGTTCACCCCAATATTGGTGCCGATTTCGGCCTGACCCTGTTCGATCGCCTGGATGGCCGTAGAGGCCTCCTCGACAAACCGCTGTTCGACGATGATGTTCTCCTCCGCAAGGATCTCCCACGCCGCCAACGGCACCAACGAGATGAAGTCGACCGAGCTGCCGGCGATGGCCGTGAGCTCGATCGGATCGTCGGCGGTGGCCTCCACGCCGTCGTCGCCGCCGCAGGCAGCCACGAGAGCAAGGACGAAGAGACCTGCGTAGAGAGGAAACATAGAGCGTTTGATTCGCATGGGGCCTCCCTTGGAACGGATGAAACGATCCTATAGAGTGCGGCCGGCGATTTGACGTTTGTGCCGCTGGTTTCCAGCGTCGGCCCGGCCAATGTAAGCATGCGGGTCATCCTTCGACCGGCGCGACACCAACGCAGAGCGGTGCCGGGTCGCAAGGAGGCCGGTAGAGCGTGCATGTGGTCGAGTTTGCGGCAACCCAGACCTATGAGCCTGCCGGCCATCACGGCGTCGTGAACCGCATGCTGGCCGGCCGGTCGGAAGGCGGGATAGAGCGCGTGAGCGTCTGGCACGGACGGTTGGACCCAGGGGGCGGTGCCGAGACGCATGTCCACGAGACCTCCGACCAGATCTATGTATGTATCTCGGGCACGGTCGAGGTGAAAGTGCCGTCTGGCACGGCAGTGCTTCGTTATGGAGATACTGCGATCTTGGCGGCCGGCGAACACCACTCAGTCGAGAACCGTAACGCCACCGAGTCCGCCGAACTCCTCGTGATCAGCGCCCCGGCACTGCGGTGAGCGCTGGCGCCATCACAAGGCCATGACCCCATTCCGCTGGGCGCCTCCGCTAACGAGGGGTGTCCCTTGGGCGAACCAAGCCCGCGGGATGCCAGGTGCGCGACAAGCTGCGACACGCCCTCCGGTCCGCAGATCCGTCGAGGGAATGTCTGGAGTGCGAGTTCATGCGCCCGCCGTGCTCCCGGTCCGTCTAGAGCGGATCGACCGTTGTCAGTGAAGGACGGGGCGCCCGGATGCTGCCCGACGATGGGTGGCGATGAGGAGTCAATGGACACATCGGCTGGTCGTGCCTCCGCCCTGCGATGAATCGATCTCGTATCCTGGCTGAGCGACGCGGCCGGTGGTCGGCGGCGGTCTAGAGGAGGTAGCGGGAGCAGTGTGTGGGCCTGTGATCACAGATGGCGAAGCTCGGGAGTTCATTGCCGCCATGACAGCGGTTCGAAATGAGGTGAGCATTAGTCCGTTCGGACCCGACGACGAAATCGGGATGCTCAACCTGCTGGAGCGCATGAACGCCAGACAGATCCTCGACCGGGTCGTCTCGGACGAGGTGTTCGATCTCGGCGTCGAGCTGTTCGTCGGAATGCCGACTTGGACTGCGGGGGGCGAGCCTCCCTTCTCGATGTGGATGGTGCACACGCCGCGAGGCACGGTGGTCGATGATCCGATCGGCGTGGGTCCCGAACAGAACGAGCTGGTCGCCTGGTCCGCGGACGCTATCTCGATGTTCACACATTGCGGCACCCACCTCGACACGCTCAACCACTTCGGTTACGACGGCACCATCTGGAACAACTACCAGGTAGACGAACATCTCGGCAGCACCCACTGGACAGTGGCCGGTGCCGACAAACAGCCGCCGATCATCGGGCGCGGAGTCTTGATCGATGTTGCCCGCGCCCACGACGTGGACGTGCTGCCGGACTCTTACGGGATCACGGCCGAGGACCTGGAGGTGGCGCTCGCGCAACAGGACGTCGAGATGCGTCCAGGCGACATCGTCATGGTACGCACCGGTCGGGGCAGCACTTGGCCCGACCCTGCCGCCTACCTTCCGGCGGAGCCGGGATTGACTCGTGAGAGCGCGAAGTACCTGGCCGAGGCGGGCGCCGTCTTGATCGGAGCAGACAACATTGCGCTCGAGCAACTGCCCTCTGCCGACCCCGACAACTGGATGGGGGTTCACACCTACCTATTCGCTGAGGCGGGAATTCCCATGATGGAGGTCGTCGACCTGGAGGGTCTAGCAGCAGCCGAATGCTACGAATTCGCCTTCATCGGGGCCTGTTTGAAGATCCGGGGCGCCACCGCCGGACCCATGCGTCCCCTGGCGTTCCGGCTGTCGCCTTGACCACCGGTGTCCGAAACCATGATTGAAGGAGCACCCGATGACCGCAGACGAGAACCACCCCACCGATCCTGTTGAGGCGGAGCCGCTGATCCCCTATGCAGATCGGTCACAAGCCTCCCGGGAAACCGAGGCACTTCTCGCGGGCACCGAGGAACGGCTCGGCTTTCTGCCGAACAGTTTCCGGCTTTACGTCCATTCTCCACATATTTTCCGCCAGGTCACGCGCCTCAACAACACGGTGATGCGTCACCAGGACAACGTCCTGCCGGAGGACTTCAAATATCGCCTCGCGCTCCTCATCTCCCGCAACCACGGCTGCCGGTATTGCACGGCCCATGAGGCCCACACCATGAAGCGAAAGTTCGGACTTGACGACAAACGGATCGATGAGATCCTCCACCTCGAGCACCCCGAAGATGACCGGGAGGAGGTGGCGTGGGAGTTCGTCCATGCCGCGTCGCAGGGGCCCGAGTACGTCGACGATGAGCTGCGAGCTCGGCTGGTCGACCACTTTACGCCTGAAGAGATCGTCGAGATAGCATGCACCCTTGGGTTCTGGTCCTTCTATAACCGGGTCCACGCATCTCTCGCCATCCCCATCGAAGGCCACCTGCACGACGAAGCGCATTGGGTCGACACGCCGGCGGCGAGAGGAGACAGCATATGACTGATGCCGTCTCGACCTGCGATGTCCACGCACATCTCTTGCCACCATCCTCCCTTCCGCTGCTGGCGGCAGACGGACCCGCAGTACATCTCGAAGAGGTGAACGGGGTACCGAACTCCGTGACCGTTGGAGGCATGCCGGTCGGCGCCACCATCGAACAGCTCAGTTCGGTCGAGATCATGCTGGCCGACATGGATCACGCGGGCGTCGACCGGCGAGTGCTTTCGCCGCCCCCCTTCACGTTCCGCTACTTCAAGGACCCGGCCAGCGGGCTCGATTTGTGCCAGCTGCTCAACCACGAGATCGCAGCGGCGGTGGCACAACATCCCGGCCGGCTTCTCGGTCTCTGCACGGTTCCGCTCCAGGACCCCGACCGGGCGATCGAGGAGTTTGACCGTGCCACGGGGGAGCTGGGTTTGCGAGGGGTGGAGCTGAGCGCTTCGGTCGGCGAGCTGCACCTCGCCGACCGCGTTTTCGAAGAGTTCTTCCGTTACGTCGCCGACGCCGGATTGCCTGTGCTGGTGCATCCCGATTTTGTTCCCTCCTACCGCTGGAGGGATTACTACCTGATCAACCTGATGGGTCTCACCGTCGAAACCGCAGCCTGTATCGCCAACATCGCCTTCTCCGGCATGATGGAGCGCATCCCGCATCTGCGCATCTGTTTCGTGCACGGGGGTGGAGCAGCGCCATATCTGTTCGGGCGATGGATCCGGGGATGGGAAATCCGGGAGGAGCCGCGCCGCGACCTCGAGGGGTCGGTGGAAGATTCGCTGGCAAAGATGTACTTCGACACACTCACACACTCGACGGGGGCCCTGCGCTACTTGATCGAAACGGTCGGACCGGACAAAGTGGCGCTTGGCACCGACTATCCGTTCGATGTTCGAAATGCCGAACCAGTGCGCTCGCTCGACCCGCTGGAGCTAACGCCCGACGATCGCCGGCGGATCGTGTCTGTGACTGCCCACCGGTGGCTCGGTGAAACTTCGGACCGTTCGACCCGATCCGATGCTTGAGCCGGCGGTGCCATCTTCGGGCAGCGGCTGCGCGCTGGCCGGACTGCGGGTCGTCGATTTCAGCCGGATACTCTCCGGGCCCTACTGCACGATGGTCCTCGGGGATCTCGGAGCCGACGTCGTCAAGATCGAGCGCCCTCGGGTGGGAGACGACACCCGGCACTGGGGCCCCCCGTTCATCGGGAACGATGCTGCCTATTTCCTGGCGGTCAACCGCAACAAACGCTCGATCGCGCTCGATCTCGATGACGAGCGCGATCTGAAGGTTGCTCGCGACCTGGCCGCCGGCGCCGACGTCGTAGTGGAGAACTTCCGGCCCGGACTGATGGACGAATTCGGACTGGGCTACGAGTTGGTTCGCGTCGCCAACCCATCTGTGATCTATTGCTCGATCTCGGCATTTGCGGAAGGGCCGCGCCACGCCGACCCGGGCTACGACATCGCCATCCAGGCACTCTCTGGTTTCATGAGCATCACGGGGCTCGGGCCGGAACAACCGGCCAAGATCGGTGTGGCGATGCTCGACGTGGTGACCGGCCTGTACGCCGCAGTCGGCATCCTCGCCGCCTTGCAACGCCGGCACGAGACCGGGGCCGGTACCAAGTTGCTGATCCCGCTCTTCGACGCTTCCGTGGCATCGCTGGTGAATCAGGCGGCAAACCACCTGATTGGAGAACTCGTTCCACAGGCGATGGGGACCGCTCACCCGAACATCGTTCCTTACCGCGCGTTCCGGGCCGCCGATGGATTCTTGGTCATCGCCGCCGGCAACGATCGGCTGCACCGGCGCCTGTGCGAGGTTCTCGGACGTGACGACCTCGCGACCGATGCAAGGTTCACGACGAATCAGGACCGCGTCGCCCATCGCCGCGAACTGGAGACCGAGATCGAGGCCGCAGTAGCAGAGGAGCCTGTTGGCTATTGGGTGGAACGGCTGACCGACGCCCGAGTGCCGGTCGCACCTCTGCAGGATCTTCGACAAGTATTCGCTTCTCCCGAGGGTGCCGCGACGATCCAGCACATTGACGATCCCACGCGAGGTCCGTTTCGTCTCGTTGCGAGCCCGATCCGGTTCTCAGAGGTCGATGATCCCGACCCGCTCCCACCGCCTCGTCTCGATGAGCACGGTGCCATGATCCGCTCCGAACTCGGTCACTCGGGGGCGGGATGACTTGAGTTGGGCTGCTGCTCCGGGACGATCGGGAGCAACATGAAGCTGGGATGTTCGCCGCCAGCGTGCAGCGTGACGTTCCCCCCATAAGTGGCGGGATTCCGGTCCGCGGCCTGGTTGTGGCGGAAGGGTCCCACGCCGGTGAAGACGGCCGCCGAGGTGGCACCGATGCCAGCGGCCGGCAACGGCGCCGGCGGTGATCCCGGATAGACGTAGTCGCGGCCCCGAAGCGACACTCCGATGCGGTACCCGGTCGGGACCACAATGCACGTCGGCCAGATCTCGACATCGAGTTCGTAGACTTCACCCGGCGTCAGCGGCTGAAGCTCATCATGAGTGTGATAGGGCCGGTACGGGAGCGTGCGGTCGGGGTCGAGCTTGCGGTGCGACGCCCGCAACCAGCCGTGCGAGATCGGCGTGTGTGGTTCGTTGGCGCCTACGAACGTCACTTCGGCCATGTCAGGTGTGAACACGCGCAGGACCACGAAGATGTCGGCGTCTTGTGTATCCGACGAGACGAACAGCTTCGCGGCAGCCGGTCCGGTGATCTCCATTGGCTCCTCGAGCGGTGCAGAGAGGAAGGTGAGACCGGCACCGAGGGCCTGATACGTGAATGTCTGCGACTCCGTGGGCTTCTCCGTCGAGAGGGACGCGCCGGCGGGATCGAGATAGAACCTGGTCCAGCGTGTCCGTCCCAGCGGCCATTCGTCCTCATAGCGTTCCTCAAAGCGGTGTCCCGGATGGCGAATCTGCAGCAGCACGCGAGGCTGGCGGTCCCAACCGGTGTCTTCGCCCTTGAGAAAGTGACCGAAGAAACGCTTCTGCAGCGCCACACCGTAGTCGGTGTAGAAGTGGGTCCAATGCTCGAGCCCGTGGAGCTCCAGCCACTTCTGCTGGGTGCCGGCCTGCACGAAACCCTCTACGTTGCCGCGCAGGTGCATGGCCATGCCCCCCCAGTTGCCGGCCGAAAGCAGCGGAACGTCGATGTTGGCGAGGTCGGGGGCCCGGGCCTCCCAATAGTCGTCTATGTGGGGGTGATTGAGGAGGTCGCGGCCGTACGCCGTTCGGTTCGAGCCGAGTTCCTCGTCGGTCAGCGTTGGGGGGCCTGAGACGTACTCGCCGGTGAAGCGGCTCTTGTGGCCGCGGTGTCCGAGCCCGTGCTGCTTGGGGACCACCCGACCTTCGAACCAGATGTCGGGGAACGTCGAGAGGATCCCGCCGTGATACGCCATGTCGCGGTAGAGATCGGCCGCACCCTCCCAGATGCAAAGGGCAGCCAAATGGGGTGGTCGCAGGCCACCCACTTGCCACTGGTTCATGGCGTAGTACGAGATGCCGTTGACGCCGACCTTGCCGTCGCTCCACTCCCGAGTTCCGGCCCATTCGATGCACTCGTAAAGATCGCGGGTCTCCCGCGGTGACCATGGATCGAGATAACCCGGGGAGCGTCCGGCACCTCTCGAGTCGATCCGAACACAGACGTAGCCATCGGGCACCCACTTCTCTGGGTCCACGACCTCCCACGATTGAAAGGTGTTGGTCGATCCGGCAACGGTGTCCGGGTGGTCCTCGGACATTCGTTTCCACTGGTAAGGCGAGCCGTCCGCATAATGGAGCCACTTCGCGTACGGACCGTAGGCGAGAATGACGGGGTGACGGAGACCGCCCGGCGGACGGTACACGTCCGCCCGCAGAACGACGCCGTCGTCCATCTCGATCGGGACATCCCAGTCGACGTCCATTCCTAGCCGTTGCTCGGTTCTGTAGTCCTTCATGGAGAAGAAGCTACTCAGCCGGTCACATCGGCGTGGGTGGTCCCCAGGCGGCTCGCAGATCGGCGAGTTCGACAACTTCTCCGAAGCCCCAGTCGATCACTTCGAGCGATGTCTCGTGCCACTGCGGGCGGTAGCCCGCCACGAGGTCGCGTAGCACGACGTTGTAATAGTCGTGGAAGAAGGCTTCCCGCACGGTCGATTCGACACACACGTGCGTGACGACCCCCGTGAACACAAGCGTCCGGATGCCATTGGTACGCAGCACGATGTCGAGGTCGGTTCCGTCGAACCCGCCGAATCGGTGTTTGGTTACCACCAGGTCGTCGTCGCCGGGCTGTACATCGCCGTAGAACTCCGCGCCCCAGCTTCCCGGCTCGCAGACCGGGATCTCGTGATAGAGCCCATTAAATCGCCGTTTCGCCTGGTCAAGAAACACGTCTGACAGGTAGCGGTTGTCCGGTGTCGAGTACTCGCAGCGTAGAAACACCACCTTGGCGCCGACCTCCCGGGTGGCGTCGATCGCGTTGACGATCCGGTCATGTAAGTCGATTGCGGCGTGAGAGAACTTCCCGGCTTTGTCCAGAGCACCGGCCGGCGCCACGAAGTCGTTCTGATAGTCAACGACGACCAGGGCCGTGTGATCCGGGTGGACCTTCTCGGCCAGGGTCAGAGGCCGGCTGTGATCCCAACGCCTCGTCACAGCGTGGCTTCTCCCGAGTGGCCGGCCGTAGTCCGCCAAAAGACGATCTTGCGGTCGAGGATGTCGATTACGAGGAACAGAATGACCCCCATGAGCCCCAGCACGGCCGTGACCGCCCATACCCTCGGCACCTGCAGTTGGTACGAGTAGGTGTCGAGTAGATAGCCAAGCCCGCGACCGGCGCCGACGAATTCACCCACGATCGCCCCGACCAGTGCGAAAGTCAGAGCTGCCTTGAGTCCGGCGAAAATCGACGGAAGGCTGTGCGGGAGCGAGAGACGAAGGAAGATGTCGCGCTTTGATGCATTCAACGAACGCATGAACTTGACCGCATCTGGATCGACGGTGGCGATCCCCGACTCCGTGTTGACGAGGAGAGGGAAGAAAGAGATCACGGCAGCCATCACGACCTTGGAGGTCATACCGAAACCAAAAGCCGTGATGAATATCGGCGCAAGCACGATCTTGGGCAGGCCTTGGAACGCGACGACGAATGGATAGGCAACGTCGCGCGCAAGGTGGGAGGTGCCGAGCATCACCCCCAATCCGAAGCCGACGATGACTCCGACGATGAAGCCGATCAGCACTTCCTGGGTCGTGATCCAGAGGTGGGCGTAGAAGAAGCCTTCGGTGAAGGTCTGGTAGAACGCAATTGCGACCTCGTTCGGCGCCGGCAGGATGATGTCGCTCACCCAATTGTTCCACACTGTGACCTGCCAGAGACCGTAGAGGAGGATCGCGAGCAGGATCGCACCGACTGGACCACGCCAGCGGCTGGCCAGGAAGCTGCCGATGCTCGATGGCCCGGCGGTGTCCCGCGACTCGACGGACTCGATTTCGTCTACTGCGGCTCGAGTATCCACTGGCACCACCGTCTCATCCGAATGAGGTGATGATATCGCGAACCTCGTAAACCTTCTCCGAAAACAAGTCGGTGGTCAGCGTCTCCGGCGACCGCGGCCGATCCATGGGCACGTCGACAATCCCGGCCACCCGTCCCGGGCGTGGGGTGAACACACAGATTCTGTCGGAGATCAACACGGCCTCGTATACATTGTGGGTGACGAAGACGACAGTCTTGTGTGTGAGCTGCGCTATCCGGGCCAGCTCGAGGTCGAGCGATTCTCGCGTCATCTCATCGAGCGCTCCGAACGGCTCATCGAGCAGAAGAACCTCAGGGTCTGGGAGGAGCACCCGAGCGAGAGCCACCCGCTGCTGCATCCCACCCGACAGCTCGCTGGGAAGATTGTCTCCCCAGCCGCTCAATCCGACCATTTCCAGCAACTCCACGGCGCGCTCTCGTGAGGCGTCTTTGTCGAGCCGCAGTACTTCGGCCGGGAGTAGTACGTTGTCCAACACGTTCCGCCATGGGAACAGGAGCGACTTCTGGAACATCAACCCGATTTCTCGCCGGGGTCGCGGCGCTTCACCGTCCACGAGCACCTTGCCTGAAGATGGATTGGTCAAGCCCGCCAAGATGTCGAGCAAGGTGCTCTTTCCACATCCGCTCGGGCCGAGGAAGGCCATGATCTCGCCCCGATCGACACTCATCGAAATCCCGTCGAGAGCTGCTATCCGGCCGCGACCACCTTCAAAGATCTTGCTCACTGCCTGGGTTTCGATTACGGGTATCACAGCGCTCCACCATTTGTTTGCTCACGAGCTGGGGTGGCGCC
>JBFGLM010000045.1:0-35830 GCA_041576165.1 Acidimicrobiia bacterium | reverse complement strand
CGACCTCGACCAGGCGGTCGAGCGGGGTATTCGCCAGGTGGTCCGGACCCAGGTCGACGCCGGCGTCGACCTGCCAACCGACGGCGAGGTGCGCCGCGAAAACTACATCCACTATCACTGTCGCCACCTCGATGGCATCGATTTCGAGCGCTTGACCGAACGATCGCTCCGGAACGGAACCTGGCGAGCCCGGGTGCCCACCTTCGTCGGACCGATCGCCGCCTGTGAGCCGTTCCTCGACAAGGATTACCACATCGCGCAATCGGCCACAGAACGCCCCGTGAAGATGACTGTTCCCGGGCCGCTGACCATCATGGACTCGACGGCCAACGACTACTACCCGGATGACCTTGCGTGGGGCCGAGCGCTGGCGGAAGCCCTCAGCGTGGAAGTGCGCTCGCTGGCCGCCGCCGGCTGCACCCACATTCAGATCGACGAGCCGGTTTTTGCCCGCTATCCCGATCGGGCAGTGTCATACGGCTTCGACCTGCTTGAAGTTGTCCTGGAGGGCCTCGACGCCGCAGTAACTCGAACGCTCCACATGTGCTGCGGGTATCCCGATGTGCTGGACAACCCCGACTTCCCCAAAGCCGACCCGAGCGCATACAAACTGCTCGCCGAGTCCGTAGAGCGCAGCAGCCTTGCTGCTGTGTCCATTGAGGACGCCCACCGCCACAACGATCGGGAACTGTTCGACGCGCTGGCATCTACCACTGTCGTGCTCGGAACGGTCCGTATCGCCAGCTCCAGGGTCGAGCGGGCCGATGAGATCGCCCGACGGATTGAACGAGTATTGGAATGGACACCGGCCGAACGGCTGGTCCTGGCGCCCGACTGCGGGCTTGGGATGCTGCCATCGGCCACGGCCGTCGCCAAACTGCGCCATATTCGAATGGCAGCAGATCGATTCTGAACGTGGAGGCTGCTCATGCAGGCGGTGATCCACTCCATACAGGAAGAGGCGGTGACCTTGGGCTGGTCGGATGGCTCGACGACGAGATTCCCTGCGGTCTGGTTACGCGACAACATCCCCGCAGGTCGCCACCGCCCGCACGGACAACGGACATTCGACATCAACGACATCGAGCCGCCGCGGATCCAGATGGCGGAGCTGAGCGGCGCCGAACTCAGCATCCGCTTCGCCGACGTCACCGACAAGTTCCCACTCACCTGGCTGGAGGAGGTGGCTATTAGCGGCGTCGACGGCGGACGGCCGATCCCTCAGCCCGAATTCTGGGACTCCTCGCTCGAGCTCGAGCCGTTCCCCTACAGCGCCGTCGACAGCGATCCGGGCGAGCGGCTCACCTGGCTCCGACAAATCCGCGATCCTGGTTTTACTGTTTTGGAAGGGGCGCCGGTGACGCCGGGAACGGTCACCGACGTCGCCGACTGTTCGGGTTCGTCCGGGAGACGAACTATGGGCGGCTCTTCGACGTAGTCGCTGAGCCGGACCCGGCCAATCTCGCCAATACCGCAGGGCACATCGGCCTCCATACCCACAATCCCGTACCGGGATCCGGTACCAGGCCTCCAGTTGCTCCACTCCGGTGAACAAAGCGGAGGGTGGCGAGTCCCAGTTGTGCGACGGTCACCGCGTCACGGAAGAGCTCCGCGAAGAACATCCCACCGCATTCGACCTACTGGCGAGGTAACCCTTCCGCTACCTGGACGACGGCGCGGCCGACATCCACTCATACCGGCTGCTGATCGAGGTGGATGCGCTCGGCGACGTCCGCACCATTTGCTACAGCCGTTCGGCCGCCGCCTTCCGGGTTCCCGCCGAGGTGATGGGCGACTACTACCGCGCCTACCGGCTGTTCGCGGACAAGCCCAGGGACCCATCGGCGGTGATCGATTTTCGTCTCCGCGCCGGCGACTGCGTCGTCTTCGACAATGAGCCGGGGCTGCACGGCCGATCTGCCTACACGGTCGGGCACCGGCATCTTCGGGGGTGTTGCGCCGACAAAGACATGCTCCACTCGGCGATTCGAGTTCTGGAGACGGTGTGAGTGTTCGCGACACGATCGAGCTGATTCGCGACCTATTCGAGAAGCACGGGAACCAGGTCGTCCGGCGAGGCGATCTCGATGGCAGACCACGCCTTGCTCACCGACCGGGCCGCCCGCCGGGCCGGGGCCGATGAGGCGCTGGTGGTGGCGTACCTTCTGCATGACATCGGTCACTTCCTGGAAGGCCCCGATGAAGAGTTTGGGTCTCACGACCACGGGACCGCCGGAGCCGATTTTCTCGCGGAGCGGTTTCCGCCGCAGGTCAGTGAACCCGTTCGGCTACACATCGACGCCAAGCGATACCTGTGCGCGATCGAGCGAGATTGTACAGGTCCCTGTCGGCGGCCTCTCGCAATGGCCTCACCAAACAGGGCGGGGTCATGTCTCCGGCGCAAGCCAAGGCATTCGAGAGCCGGCCCTACGCCCAGGCGGCGATCCGACTACGCCGCTGGGAAGACCAGAGTGGCAAGGCAGTCGGCGGCACCGTCCCCGAGCTCGCCGAGTTCGAGCACGCACTCGTCAACCAGCAGCGTCCGCGCGCCCGCTGGTAGCCCTGGCACCGTCCCGGCCGGATCGGGACCTTCGACCCTCCTGGAGGCAATTCTCTAGTTGTTGACTATAGAATTATGAAATTGGAGCTGCTGCCTCGCACGGACCTGACCGTCCGGGTGATTCGAGCTCTGGCTGCCGCTAACGGCCGGCGCTCGGCCGCCGACCTCGCTCCGATCGTCGGCTCGACCGTCAAGTATCTGCCGCACGTGTTGCGCCCGTTGGTGCGCGCCGGCTGGGTCACGTCCAATCGTGGCCCCAACGGCGGGTATCAGCTCACGCGTCAGAACCTCACCGTGCTGGACGTCATCGAGCTCGTCGAAGGCAATACGGACACGGGCCAGTGCGTCTTACGTAACTCCGCATGCAATGCGCAATCTGCGTGCTCGCTCCACGATGCGTGGACCCGTGCCCGCGAGGCGCTCGTTTCCGAACTGGCCGCCACGCCGGTTCTCATCTCTAGGAGGGTCAGCTCATGACCATGGCACCGCCCAGACCGCAGGAGGAAGCTCGGTCCGCCGGCGCCGTACAACACCCCCACTACGGGCTGGGGTGGATCGCCGTCATCGCAATATTCACTGCCTTCGCCGGGGTTGCGATCGGCATTGCTGCACTGATCGCCATTGCCAATCGGGCACCGGTCGACACCGAGGTCGTAACCGCGCTGGTGAATCAACAACTGGAGGAACAGCCCGCTCGGGCGGCCCAGGCAGACACCGTCACCACTGCGCCGGCCGAGGCGGCTCCGGTCGCTGCCCCGCCGCTGGCCGCACCGTTCGGGGACATCATCCCCGAACTGACGCCAAAAGCGCAGCTCGCCCCGGCACCGGCCGAAGAGATCAACGTTGCCTACGCGCCCGATGTGCCGCCGCCTGCGACCCGCACCGACCAGCGGATCGTGACTGTTGAGTTCGAGATCGTCGAGAACGTGGTCGCAATAGATCCCGAGACCGGTGTCGAATTCGAAACCTGGGGCTACCGGCTGCCCGGCGAAGAAGTGGCTATCGCCTCCGGGAGTCCCGGTCCGATGGTCCGAGCCCGCGTCGGTGATGTTGTCCGGTTCACCCTCACGAACCCGTCCACCAATCAGCTGGCCCACAACGTGGACTTCCACGCCATCACCGGCCAGGGAGGCGGTGCGGCCGACACCCTGGTGGCTCCCGGTGAGACCGCCGTGATCGAAGCCCGGGCGCTGTATCCAGGGATCTTCATGTACCACTGTGCAGCCGGTGACGTGCCGGCGCACATCGCCCACGGTATGTACGGCGGGATTCTGATCGACCCCGAGGTACCGCTGCCGGCAGCAGACAGAGAGTTCTACATCGTTCAGTCCGAGTACTACACGACCTCGACCGAGCCAGGGCTCGTTGATCTCGACCGTGAGGCGTTGACCGCCGAGCACCCGACCATGGTTGTGTTCAACGGCGCCAAGGGGGCACTGGCGGGCGACAATGCGCTCGAGATGGCCGTTGGTGAACGGGCCCGCTTCTACTTCGTGAATGCCGGGCTCAACCTGGACTCGAACTTCCACCCGATCGGATCGCACTGGGATGCAGTCTGGCCGGAGGGAGCCACGTACAACCAGCCGATTCGGGGGTCACAAACGACATTGGTGCCGGCGGGTGGCGGTGTCGTCGTGGACATGTTGGGCCAGGTCCCGTCGACCATCATCCTGGTTGATCACGCGTTGGCCCGGACGTTCGACAAGGGTGCGATCGGCCTGGTCAACGTCGTCGGCGAAGCCAACCCCGAGATCTTCGAGGCATCACCGGGAGCGGCTGCTCCCGTCGACGCCACCACGCCGGCCACGGGCGACGTGAGCGTTGCAATGCTCCCCGGGTCATGGGAACCGCAGGATCTCGGAGACCCGGCGGAGTTCGCGAATGACGAATCGCCGGTGGACTATTCCACCAACATTCTCACGGTGCCGGTAGGAACCACGGTCGTTTGGGTCAACGAAGACGACCAGGTGCACACGGTCACCGAAGTGAACGGCGAGTTCGATTCCGGCCTCCTCAACCCAGGCGACTCGTGGGCGATGACATTCGATGCACCCGGCGAATACGAGTACTTCTGCATTCCGCACCCGTGGATGCGCGCCAAGGTGATCGTGACCGAAGCCTGAGTGGTCCTGCGACGTGGGTGATCCGGCCATCGGTGGCCGGGTCATCCGCGTTTGGCACGGTGGCGCTTTCGCTCAGCCGTCGACGGTAATCCGGTGTCGACTCCCCCCAGCGTGGAGTCCTTCGACGGTCAGCGGCTTGATGCTCGAGGGGCCGGGTCGGGTCACAGCCGGAGCGCCTCCCCGCTGCGGCTCGAGTCCCAGCAAGGTAGTGACGAGGAACGGGATCGATGCCGAGGCCCACGCCTGCGGCGAGCACGACGCCGGGTACGCCACCGGGGTCGGAACCTCACCCCGAGAGATGCCCGCGAACAGCTCCGGCGGCCGGCCCCCAAAATGGGAAGCCGCGTCCAGCGCGCCGCCGACCAATCTGTCGACCAGCTTCCACTGCCCGTAGCGGGCGGCCCCGGCCGCGCACAGTGCGGTGTCGTGCGGCCACACCGATCCGTTGTGATACGAGAGAGGGTTGTACGCACCCATTTGCCGGCTGAGTGTGCGCAGTCCCCACCCGGTCCACATGTCTGCAGAGTCGAAATGGTTCAGATATTGGAGTGCCTTGTCGGAGTCGGCGATCCCGGTCCACAGCGCGTGACCGGCGTTGGTGGCGAGGGCGTCGATCTTGCGGCCGTGACCGTCGAGCCCCACCGCGAACCAGCCGGTCCCGGCGATCCAGAACTCGCGGTTGAAGTCTTCCCGCAACCGGGCGGCTCGCTCGTCCAAAACCGCCGGGTCGATCTCGTCGCGACCCATGCGGCGGACGATTTCGGCTCCGCCCCGCAACGCCGCGAACGCGTATCCCTGTACCTCGACCAAGGCGATCGGACCCCGGGCGAGATTCCCGTTGGCAAAGTTGATGCCGTCCCACGAATCCTTCCAGCCCTGGTTGGCCAGACCCTGCTCGGTGCTGCGTCGGTAGGTGATGAACGGCGCATCCGTGAGCGACCGTGTAACCCACCCGAGGGCGGCGCGGATGGCCGGCCACAGCGTCTGGAGGTCTTCTTCGCCGAGCGCGCCCCATCGAAACGCCTCTGCTGCCAGCATGACGAAAAGAGGTGTCGCGTCGACGCTGCCGTAGTAACGGCCGCGCTCGGAGAACGCGCCGCCCGCGCCGTGCCGGCGCAATTCGTGAATGATCTTGCCCGGCTCCTCCTCTGTCTCAGGCACCTCGCGCTCACCCTGCAGCTCAGCCAGTGCCTGGAGAACACCTCGGGCGACCTCTGGAGCGAACGGCAGCATCATCCATGCCGTGAGCAGAGAATCACGGCCGAACAACGTCATGAACCAGGGGGCGCCGGCCGCAACCACAACTCGGTCCGGGTGCGAGCTGTCGAAGATCCGCAACGAAGCAATGTCCTCGAGGCTGCGCTCGGCGGCCAGGTTCAGGCGGGTGTCATGCGAGCGGACCCGCGCCACCGAGTCGTGCCACCGGGTTCGCCGCTGAATGGGGATGGCTTCGTGGGGCTCCTGACCGGCTGGAAACAGTATCCCGGCCGGAGTGCCATCCCACACAGGCTCGAACGCCAGGGTGATGGTGCAGGACGATTGCGGAGCGACCACCACTTCCCACTCGAGAATCCCCCGGTCGGTGTCGACCAGAGCCGGGGCGGGGCTCCATACAGCTCGCACCCGGGCAGCCGGGTCGGCCGACTGCAGCTGGAACCCGTCACTCACCCACACCATGTCGGCCTGGGTCATCCCCGGCTTTCCGGCCTTGACGTCGAACACGTGCGCGAAATCGGTAGCTGCATGCACCATCACCCGCCGCCGCAACTCTGTGTGACCGACATTGTGGACCTCGACGTCCTCGCGCATGCCCCGACCCAGCCAGCGTCGCCGGACGACGAACTCGTCGGTCATCCCGCCGTGCCCCAGGACCAACGGACGCGCGACGGTGACCAGCGAAAACGGGCTGGACGTGGTTGAGGCGAGCACTTCAGCCGGCACCACTTCGGACGGGTGCGAGTCGGGGTCGCGAACGGCAACCACCAGGGTGGACAGCATCCGCAGGTCCTCGAACACGACGCCATGGGTCGGCGCGACCATGTTCCCGGCCGCATCACTGATCGCAAACGTCCTTCCGTTGACTAACGTCAGGTCGGCCCTGCCTACCAGCGATACGGCTTCTTCAGCGACGTTGAACGGATCCACGGCACCAGTGTGGCAGCAGTCTTGATTTTCCGGCAGGGCAGGTATAAAAGTGCCGATAACTGGGTATGCCTCCGTCTTGAAAGGAGGTCCGATGCCTGGGTCGATCTTCGACCTCGACTGTCCGGCGTGCGCGGCACGCCTGGTACCAGAACTGGGGAGCATCCACCGATGCCTCTCCTGCCACGTCTTCTATGAAGTGTGTGGCCGGCACCTCGTCGTCCGTGACGACCTGGGCCCGCCGATCCCGGCGGCCGCGAACGCGGACCGCTCCCCTTCCCTCGAGACAACCGATTCCTGATAGCTAGAGGTTGCACATGCGTATTGCACAAGTCGCACCTTTGTATGAATCCGTGCCGCCTCAGGCATATGGCGGCACGGAACGAGTCATCGCCGGGTTGTGCAACGAGCTCGTCCGGCGGGGCCACGAGGTCACTTTGTTTGGCGCCGGGGAGTCGCAGACCGCGGCGAAGCTGAGGTCGTTCACACCCCAGCCCCTCCGACTCCACATGTCGCGAGCCGAGCTGATCGAGATCGCTCCGCATCTGCACCTGCGGATGCTGGGCGAAGTGTACGATCGCGCCGGCGAGTTCGACATCATCCACGCGCACACAGATCTGTGGACGCTCCCATTCGTGGACCGGGCGCCAACGCCCACGGTTGTGACGCTCCACGGCCGTCTTGACCTCGACGTCGTTCGCCACGTTCTGCCCCTCTATCGGCATACGCCCCTGGTCTCGATCAGCGCGTCACAGCGGCGGCCGGTGGCGGATCTAGACCTCAACTGGGTCGGGACCGCATACAACGGATTAGAGCTCGACGCCTACCTCCGGCAACCGCGTTCCGACCGGGGCTACCTCGCGTTCGTCGGCAGAATCACCCGAGAGAAAAGGCCGGACTGGGCGGTACAGGTAGCGAGCGCGGTGGGGATGCCGTTGAAGGTCGCAGCCAAGATCGATCCCCTCGACGCCGAGTACTGGAAGACGGAAATTGAACCGCTGTTCGAAGCGCATGACGTCGAGTTTCTCGGTGAAATCGGCGAGGTCGACAAACCGCGCTTCTACGCGGAGGCGTCCGGACTCCTGTTCCCGATCGACTGGCCTGAGCCATTCGGCCTCGTCATGATCGAGGCGATCGCTGCCGGAACCCCGGTCATCGCGCTGAAGAACGGCTCGGTCCCGGAGGTGATCCGCCACGGGGTGTCCGGTTTCATGTGTCGCGATCTCGATGGGATGATCCAGGCCACGCGCCAGATCGAGCAGCTGGATGCGACGGCGTGCCGGGCCGAGGCGGCTCGCTTTTCGGCGGCCGCGATGGTGGATCAGTACATGCCGATCTACCGGCGTGTTCTTACGCAAAGTCGCCGGCGCCGTCAGACCCATCGTTCTTCCACGATCAGACCGGCCGTGTAGGGCTGCGGCTGTGCACGGCCGGACGGCGTCCTGTCCGGCCAGCAGTGGCCGGGCCGGACGCCGGATGGATCGAGACGGGTCGGCGGGTCACACTTCCCGGATGAGTTCAACGTGAAGTTCCAGGCTGATTTCTTTGGACACCACCACACCCCCGGTGTCCAGCACCAGGTTCCAGGTGAGGCCCCAGTCCTCACGATTGATCTTGCCCGCCGCGTCAAAGACCGCGCGGTCATTGCCCCACGGATCGAGAGCGTGTCCCAGGTACTCGAGATCGAGCGTCACCGGCCGCGTCACATCCTTGATCGTCAGGTCACCCGTCATTACCCCTCTCGTCCCGTGCCATGTCACCGACGTCGAGCGAAAGGTCGCAGTCGGCCAGTTTTCGACATCGAAGAAGTCGGCCGACCGCAGATGGTCATCCCGGGCCTCGTCCCCACTGGCCACCGAACTCATGTCGATCTTGGCCTCGATGGTGCTGTCCTCGGGCCGATCGCCCACCGTGATGGTGGCGTCGATCCCGACGAAGCGGCCCCGGACCTTGGTGAGCATGAAATGGCGTCCGATGAAACCGATCTCGGCGTGCCCCGGATCGAGTCTCCAAATCCCCGGCGATGGCAGCTCGACACCGTCGATGGTGCGGGTGGCGGATGTGGTCATGGGTCGTCTCCTTTCCTGCTGGTTGATCAGACGGGCGTCATACCGACGGCGCCGGCAGACGACGCAGTTCTCGCGACGATCGGCCCGGCCGGAATCGGCGAATGCCCCGGTCGTCGGCGCGCACCGTCACGCACGAACTGATGCCGCAACAGCAGGGCTTCCATCTCCGGGAACATTGTCGGCTCCTTTCTCGACACTTCGACGGCCCTTTCTGTGCTGAGACACATAACTATGTGCGAACGCACATTATTCCGCTAAGGTGACCGGCATGGACCCGTCGAAAGCCGAACCCGACCAGGATCAAGTGCTGGTGTGGGAGCTGCTCCTGCGCGCCCATGCCGCAGTCGTTCCCCGGCTTGCCCATGAGGTCGAGGCCCGAACCGGCCTCCCGCTGCCGTGGTACGACGTGTTGCTCGAACTCGCCCGCAGCGACGCAGGGAAGCTCCGCATGCAGGAACTGGGCGAAAGGGTCGTGCTGAGCCGTAGCCGCGTCAGCCGGATCGTCGACGAGATGGTGGTAGCGGGGCTGGTGACCAAGGCACCCGACCCCACGGACGGTCGCGCCACACTGGCAGTGGTGACCGAACCAGGCCGAATCGCGTTGCGCCGGGCTGCGCCGGTCTACCTCGACGGGATCGCCCGCCATTTCATCGAGCCGTTGACGGTTTCGGAGCTCGAGGCGATGAGGTCGGGACTCGCCAAGGTGATCGAAGCCGACGCCCTACGCCCGGACTGATTCCCGAAGCCTGCCGGCCGTTCAGCCTTTGACAACCCCGAGCGGGACAAGCCGGGCGACTCTCGCCGCCAAATCGGCGCGCGCACACACGTCGGCCACTGCGTCGACGTCCTTGTACGCGTACGGGGCTTCCTCCGACAGGAGCTTGATCGAGCCGGCGCGGACTGCGATGCCTTCGGCCTCGAGGTCGCTTCTGACCTGGCCGCCCGAGGCTTCGCCCTTGGCGCGCTTGCGGCTCATGACCCGTCCCGCTCCATGCGCAGCCGACCCGAAGGCCGGATTTCCCACCGTGCCCCGAAGTACCCAGGACGCCGTCCCCATGCTGCCGGGCACGAGCACCGGCTGGCCGACTTCTCTGAGTGAGTCGGGAAGATCGGGATGCCCGGGACCGAAGGCTCGAGTGGCACCCTTGCGGTGCACGCAGACCTCCGTCTCCCTGCCGTCGACTTGGTGTGTTTCGATCTTTGCCAGATTGTGCGCTACGTCGAAGACCAGTTCCATCCCGGTGGCATCCACACCGATACCGAACGCCGCTGCGAACCCGACTCGGGCCTCGTGGGCGAGCACGTGGCGGTTGGCCCACGCGAAGTTGGCGGAGGCCGCCATGGCGGCCAGATACTCCGCGCCTTCGGGTGATGAGACCGGCACACACGCGAGCTGGCGGTCGGGTACCTCGATGCCGTGGCGGGCCATCGCCGGACCCATCAACCGCAGTTGATCAGTACAGGTCTGGTGTCCCAGGCCCCGCGAGCCGCAGTGGATCATGACCACCACCATCCCCTGCTCGATTCCAAACGCCGCGGCGGCCACGGGGTCCAAGACTTCCTCCACCTCTTGAACCTCCAGGAAGTGGTTGCCCGCCCCCAGCGACCCCAGCTGGCCCTTGCCCCGGGTGAGCGCACGTTCGCTGATGGCAGAAGCTTCGGCTCCCGCCGACCTGCCACCTTCCTCGCAGCGTTCGAGATCGCTCGGCCAACCGTAGCCGGCGGCCAGCACGGCGCCGGCCCCCCGCTCCAGGACCTGGCTCACGAGATCGGCGTCGGCGATAGAGCCTCTGCCCAGGCCTCGAGGTATACGCCGGTCGAGCTCCGACATCACGGCGTCCCGCCGCGCCTCGAAGTCGGGGCGCGTGAAAGCGGACGCCAGCAGCCGCACGCCGCAGCAGATGTCGAAGCCCACTCCGCCGGGCGACACGACCCCGTCATCAACCCGGGTTGCGGCGACCCCGCCTATCGGGAACCCGTAACCCCAGTGAATGTCGGGCATTGCAAAGGATGCCGTGACGATTCCGGGCAGATGTGCCACGTTGGCCACTTGGTCGGCTGCACGATCCCGGGTTACGACCTCCATGAGTTGGGGCGTGGCAAAGATCCGTCCTGGGACGCGCATGCCACCCTGGGCCGGGATCTCCCACACAACATCAGAAACCTGCTTCGCCTCCGCCCGGCCGTCGGTCCGCTGCGAACGCGTCATCGCCCAGCACCAGTCTGGGCCCGGTCGGGCCGGCCCCTTCCAGCCCTTAGGCCGCGCCGCGCCGCGTGGCAGCGATCAGACATCGAAGTACACCCGTCCATACCAACCATCCGGTTCTTGGGTGACGGTCAGGTCATGGTAGGTGACGGCCTTGATGGGAGGGCCCCGGAGGACCACCCGGTGCGCGTCCACCCCTCCTGCGGTGATCGCCAGCTCTCCCTGACCCGGCTGCGTCACCTCGAAGGAACAGAGCATCAGTTCCTCGACCTCTGACACGTACAGAAGCTCGGCTAGGGCGTCGACCACCAACTCTTCGGTCGAGGCTGCGCGCACGCCAATCGTCGTCCGGCGCTCGAGGCCGCCCGGCTCGACATCAGCCATCAACTCAAACATGCCGGTGGCCAGCTCTGCGACGAGCTCCGATAAGCTCGCCGCCCACGCTTCAACCCCGGTATCGGCGGTGTGCGCCAGGATCGAGTGCGGCATACCGACAGGCTAGAGGTACCGCCAGGGACCGCCACACTTGCTACCGGGACGAAGACCACCAAGAGTGGCTAGTCAATTCAAGATTTTCACTCTTAGTGCCGATGCTGCGCTGGCCAGGGAAAGAAAGGTACGCATCACATGCGCAACATCGTTCTCGCGCTCGTCCTCTTGGTCGGCGCGCTCATCATGCCGGCCTCCGTTGGAGCCGTAGAGGTGGACTACACCGGCGCCCTTTGGGGCACCGTCACCGACGCCAATACCGGTCATGGTGTCGGCGACATCTGCGTTTGGGTGACACAAGACGGAGTCGAAACCCACCATCACGGCTACACGAACGACAATGGGGTATACGAGATCAGCGGCATGGCGCCTGGAAGCTATGACCTCGAGTTCACTGACTGCGAGCTGAGCCGTTACGACGCTACCGACGCAGTAGGCAACGTCACCGCCGGGGTCGCCACCCAGGTGGATGCCACGCTGTCACTGGCCTATCAGATGGGAGGCATCATCGGGACGGTCACCGACTCGGCTACCGGGTCACCGCTCGTCGAGCTCTGCGTCAAGCTGTACCAGGCGACCGACGACATATTGGTCACGCACGACTACACCAATGCCGACGGCGTCTATCAGCTGGTAGCACCTGCGGGCGAGTACCGGGTGCGTTTCAAGCCCTGCACCGGCACCGAGTACTTCGAGCAGTGGTTCGATGGAGCTGAAGGCTGGGACGGATCGACCGTAGTGACCGTCACCGCCGGGACGTATGCCGATGGCGTCGACGGCGCACTCACGCCCAACCCCGAAGCGGAGAGTGTCGTGTGGGGTGAGGTCATCGATGGCGCAACCGGCGACGGAGTCCACGGCTACTGCGTGTCGCTCTACGAGGGTGAAACGAAAGTGAAGACGGTGCTGACCGGCCCGGAGGGCGGCTGGGAGATGGTCGTCAACCCTGGTGAGTACCGCGTGAAAGCATGGGCGTGTGAGGGTCATGAGGACCTCGGGACGGTGTGGTACGTCGACGGAGCCGAACTCGCCTCAGCGGACGTGGTCGGCGTGCCGTCCGGTGTGGAGATGCCGCTGGACGCGATGGTGATTGGCGACGTCCGCTTTCGTGATGTACTCGAGTCTCAGTATCACGTCGACATCGTCTGGCTGGCAAAGCAGCGCATCACGCTGGGCTGCAACGGCGACGGAACCGAGTTCTGCCCCGACGAGCGGGTGACCCGAGCCCACATGGCCGCGTTCCTTCACCGGGCGCTCGGAGAGCTGCTCGCTGAGAAGTACCCGGAGAAGGACTTCGACGACGTCGTCGACGGCTCAACGTTTGATGCCGACATCCGGTGGCTGGCGGCGGTGGGCATCACCTTGGGGTGCAATCAGGATGGAACCGACTTCTGCCCCGAGGAAGAGGTGACACGGGCCCAGATGGCCGCGTTCCTCCACCGGGCGCTCGAGGACATCCTGGCCGCCGGGGAGGTCAACGACTTCGTGGACGACGACGGTTCGATCTTCGAAGCGGACATCGAGTGGCTGGCTTCGGTCGGGGTGACCGGTGGCTGCAACACCGAGGGAACCGAATTCTGCCCGGACAAGCCGGTCATCCGCTCGCACATGGCCGCGTTCCTCCATCGGGCACTCGGCACCGCCTGAGCTCGGAGCCAATCGAGCCACAACCCGCCACGCAGGAGCGGGAGCGCTGCAGGTCGCTCCCGCTTCTGCGTGTTGTCATGGGCCGTGAGGCCCTCCCGGCGCGAAAGACCCCGGTCCCGCTCGTCCGACGCCTGGGCCGGGCTGTGTCGGGAACACGGCCCGAGTTGACTCCTTCGCTCGAGTGGGCGAACGATGCGCTACCGACCGAACTCCTAAAAGGCTATTGATAAGACCGCGGAGACAGTAACATTACGGACAGTTCGTGCGCCGGGAGTGGATCGGGAAAATGTCAGCAGTCGGTCAGAAAAAATTCAGATTTCTCCCCCACGACTGTCAGATATCGGATACGTTTGGATTTGGACAAGGGGATATCCACACAAGCTGTGGAAGGCGGAACCCCTCGATCGGGACCGGATTGAGGACGTAGCGGTCCCGGGGTCTGCCACCAGATGGGGAAGTTGGGCCGCCGAGTTGATCTCGGTGTGAATCCGGGGGACTCCGTATATGGGGTGGGAGAGAAAACGGGGAAAAGCTGGCCACCCGCCAGTTCAGGCGACTCCGCAACGGACGTCGCGCACGACGCCGATCGCATCCACCGCCCTGGGCCGCATGACCCCAAACGCCATGAATTTTCGGGGGCTCTGATGGGCCGATGCCGCTCCGCTGGACCAGCGTGGCGCGCCGAGCAGACGGTCGAGGTGACGTGAGGATGGGCGCGAGCCTAGAAGGGAACGAGGGAGCAATGCTCGAATCGCAACGTAGCAGGACGATGCCATGAAACATCTGATCGCAGGCAGTGTCAGGTTTCGAGGATTGATCATCGCAGCCGCGTTTGGGCTGCTGATCTTCGGGGTCGTTCAGCTGACGAATGCTCCACTGGCTGAGTTGCCCGAGTTCAAACCGACCGTAGTCGAGGTCCAGACAGAGGCGCTCGGCTTGTCGGCCGAGGAGGTCGAACAGTTCATCACCGTCCCGCTGGAACAGGATCTGCTCAATGGGGTCGCGTTCCTCCAGGACATCGAATCGGTGTCGCTGCCAGGGCTGTCGTCGGTGCTGCTGACATTTGAGCCGGGTACCGACTTGCTCGACGCCCGGCAAGTGGTGAACGAGCGCCTGACCCAAGCTGTAGGCGTTGCAGGGTTGCCCGAAGTGGCCAAGCCGCCGCAGATGCTGCAGCCGCTGTCGTCGACCAACCGCGCCGCGATCATCCGATTGTCGTCGAACGAACTGTCACCCATCGATATCTCGGTGCTGGCACGCTGGATCATCGGACCCCGACTGCTCGGTGTCGAGGGTGTGGCCAACGTGTCGACGTTTGGGCTCCGCGACCGTCAGCTCCAGGTCGTAGTGGATCCTGCGGTGTTGCAGGAGAACGGCGTGACCCTGAGCCAGGTGATCCGCACCACGGGCAACGCGCTCGAAGTGTCGCCTCTGACCTATCTGGAGGCCTCGAAACCAGGAACCGGTGGCTTCATCGACACCACAAACCAGCGTCTGCAAGTCTTCCATGAGCAGACGATCAAGACGCCGGACGAGCTCGCGCTCGTTCCTCTCGAGGACGAAGAGGGCAATCCGCTCGTGCGCGACGGTCGTGTTCTGACCGTCGGCGATATCACGAACGTTACCGAGGATCATCAACCGTTGATCGGTGACGCTCTCTGCTCCGACGGCCCGTGCCAGCTGATCGTCGTAGAAAAGTTCCCGGAAGCCAATACCCAGGCCGTGGCCGATGGCCTCGAAGAAGCCTTGGACGCGATGCGTCCCGGCATGGCCGGCCTCGACATGGACACCTCCATCTACCGGCCGGCTGACTACGTAACGACCTCGTTCGCGAACTATCGCACGGCAATGATCATCGGTGGTGTGCTGGCGCTGCTGGTGCTCGCACTCTTCCTGTTCAACTGGCGGGTGCTCGTAATCACCCTTGTGGTGGTCGGCACCTCGCTCGCGGCCGCCGTCGCCGTGCTGCTGCTCAGCGGTCAGACGCTCAACGTGATGCTGATGGCCGGTCTGGTGCTGGCAGTGCTGATCGTGATCGACGATGCGGTAGTCGACAACGAACGAGTGGTCGGCCGAGTGCGGGTGGAGGACGACACGGGCGAGGTCCCGTTGACCCGCCGGGTGGTGGCTCCGCTCTTCGTGATGCGAAGTTCCGTGCTCTATGCGGTGTTGATCATCGGGGTGAGCACCGTCCCCGTCTTCTTCATGGACGGCGTTGCCGGCGCTTTCTTGCCGGTGATTCTCACGTCGTACCTCCTGGCGGTGGGGGCTTCGCTATTCGTTGCACTGACGGTCACGCCGGCCCTGACCGCCGCGCTACTGGACGGCGCACGTCCCTCTCCTATCGCCCAGCGACTGCAGCGCACCTATGACAACCGTATGACCCGGCTCGTCGCGGGGCCCGCCACCGCGCTGCTTGCGGTGATCATCGTGGCGGTGGGGGCTATATCAATTGCGTTCCTACGCCCGTCACTCGATCCGGACCTGCAGACACGCGACATACTCGTGAATCTCGACGCTGCCACCGGGACATCGCTGCTCAAGATGAACGAGATGACCGGGGATCTCGTCACTCAGCTGGCCGACATCCCGGGTGTTCGGACGGTGGGTGCCCATGTCGGCCGCGCCATCATGTCCGACCAGGTCTCGAACGTGAACGAGGCCGAGATCTGGGTCAACATGGACTCGACCGCCCCCTACGACTCCACACTGGCGGCGATCGAAGGGGTGGTGACCGGCAACTCCGAGCTGGGTGCGTCGGTGCTGACCCACTCCCAGGAGCGAATCGACGAGCTGCTCCGCCGCACCGAACACGACATCGTGGTGCGCGTGTACGGCGAGGATCCGGCGGTGCTCGACAGCATGGCCAACGAGGTCCATCAGCGTCTTGACCGCATCGATGGGGTCACGGATCTGCGGATCGACTACCCGCCCGAAGAACGCACCATTCAAGTGACCACCGACCTGCAAGCGGCACAGGCAGTGGGCCTGAAGCCCGGAGACATTCGCCGGACCGCCGCGATCATGCTCAACGGGATCACCGTGGGGAATCTCTTCGATGAGCAGAAGGTCTTCGACGTAGTCGTCTGGGGCGAACAGCCGCTCCGCGAGGACATGCAGAACCTCGAGAACCTACTGATCGACACCGAGCGGTTTGGCAGCGTCCGGCTCGGCACGGTGGCGGATGTAGAGATCGTCGACGCACCGGCGGAGATCCGCCACGAGTCGGTGGCCACGTATCTGGACGTGACCGCGGCCGTGGAAGGGCGATCGGTTGATGCGGTGGCGGCCGAGGTCGACAGTGCGATCGTCGAGGTGCCCTTCCCCATCGAGTATCACGCTGAGCTGCTGGGGGGTTTCGACGCCCGGCAGAACCAGCGGTGGCTATTGGCGGCGCTGTGGTTCACCGCCGTCGCGTTCATCTTCCTCCTGTTGGAGGCCGCGGTGAACAGCTGGCGGCTCGGCGCAGTCGTCCTGCTCGAAATGACGGTGGCGCTGGCCGGCGGACTGATCGCCATCTGGATCACCGGCGGCGAGATTGCGCTCGGATCGGTGGCCGGCTTGTTCGCCGTGTTCGGCTTCGCAGCCCGTCAGTCGATCCTGGTGATCCGGCGTTATCAGGAGCTGCAATATGATGGCATTCCATTTGGGCCGGACCTGGTGATCCGGGGCACCCGTGACCGGATGATGCCCATGTTGACCACCGTGACGGCCACCATCGTGTTCTTGCTGCCATTCGCGGTTCGCGGGAGGTCCATCGGGTTCGAGATCGTTCAGCCGATGGCGGTCGTGATCATCGGCGGCCTCCTCGCCACGACGCTGCTGCTCTTGTTCGTGGTGCCGTCCCTGTTCCTGCGGTTCGGAACCGAGGCGCCCAGATCCATCTGGGACGAAGAGGAATACGGCATGACGGCGGATGAGATAGCTGCTGCCACGGGAACGGAGGTGGCGTGATGAAGGGGCGCAGCGCGGCGTCCGTCACCAGCCTTGCCCTCGCCCTCGCCTTCACGGCCAGCGCATGCGGTGAGCCAATCTCGGACAAGTACGTCATCGAGAACGAACCGTTCACGCTGGAAGACATCGCGGGGTCCGACCTCAAGAAGGTGACGCTCACCCCCAAAGCGACCGAGCGCCTGGGGATCACCACATCACAGGTCTCCGCCAACGGAGATTCGCTGGAGGTGCCGAGCAGCGCGTTGTGGCTCGACATCGAGGGTGTGTTCTGGGTCTACATGAATCCGGAGCCCAACGTCTTCCTGCGCCACGCCGTCGTCGTCGAAGACGACGACGGCAGTCGCGCCGTGCTTTCGGAAGGCCCACCAGGAGGCACAACGGTGGTCACCGCCGGGGTACCCGAACTGTTCGGTACCGAAGTCGGCGTCGGTAAGTAGAGGGGGCGGTCATGCTACGTTGGGTCGTTGGATCGAGCCTCAAGTTTCGATTCGTAGTTGTTGCAGCCGCCGCCGGCCTGATCTTCGGTGGAGTGTTACAGCTCAGAAATGCGCCGATCGACGTGTTCCCCGAGTTTGCTCCACCCCGCGTCGAGGTACAGACACCCGCACTGGGACTCTCGGCCTCTGAAGTCGAGTCCCTGGTTACTATCCCGCTTGAACACACCCTGAACGGTGTGCCCGAACTCGAAGTGATCCGCTCGAGATCGATCGAACAGCTGTCCCAGATCGAGCTGATCTTCAAACCCGGGACCGATCTCTTGACGGCCCGCCAGCATGTCCAAGAGCGGATCTCCATGATCATCCCGACGCTGCCGAGCTGGACCAGCCCGCCCTTCATGATCCAGCCGTTGTCCGCGACCAGCAGGACCGTGAAGATCGGGCTCGAGTCGGACACGCTCTCGACGATCGACATGTCGATGATCGCATACTGGAAGATCCGGGCCCGGCTGCTGCGGGTGCCCGGCGTGGCCAACGTCCCGATCTGGGGTGAACGGCTGGAGATGCTGCAGGTGCAGGTCGATCCGGAGCGGCTCAACCAGAACGGGGTGACGCTCGAACAGGTGATGAACACCACCTCGGACGCGCTCGACGCGGGTCTGGCCACCTACACCGACGGCGCCTATATCGGACGGGGCGGATGGGTCGAGACATCCGGTGAACGCCTGAGCGTGCAGCATGTCCTGCCCATTGTCACGCCCGACGATCTCGCGGAAGTACCGATCAGCGACACTCCGCAGGGTACGACACTGCGGCTGGGTGACGTGGCCGACCTCGTGACGGACCATCAGCCGCTCATCGGTGACGCCGTCATCAACGACGGCGAGGGTTTGATGCTGATCGTTGAGAAGCTGCCCTGGGCCAACACCCTCGATGTCACCGAGGGCGTCGAAGCGGCGCTCAAAGAGCTCGAGCCGGGTTTGCCCGGGATCAAGATGGACTCCGAGATCTTCCGCCCGGCCAGCTTCATCGAGCAATCGATCGAAAACCTGAGCGTGGCCATCTTCATGGGCGCGGTCTTGATGATTCTCATGCTCGCGTTGTTCCTCTATGAATGGCGCACGGCACTGATCAGCGTTATCGCGATCCCCCTCTCGCTGATCACTGCCGGTCTGGTGCTCTACGCCCGGGGAGCCACGATCAATACGATGATCCTGGCGGGGTTCGTGATCGCGCTCGGTGACATAGTCGACGACGCGATCATCGACATCGAAAACGTCGTGCGTCGTCTGCGGATCTACCGTTCCGAGGGCAGTACGAGATCGACGGCCCGCATCATCCTGGATGCATCGCTCGAGGTGCGCAGCGCGATCGTGTATGCCACGCTGATCGAGGTCGCGGCTATAACGCCGATCTTCATGCTGGAAGGTCTCTCGGGCTCGTTCTTCCGTCCACTGGTCACGTCCTATGCCCTGGCTCTGCTGGCCTCGATGGTGGTGGCGTTGACGGTGACGCCGGCTCTGAGCCTGATCTTCTTCCGCAAGCCTGGATCCTTGAACCATCGTGAGTCGCCGGCAGTCCCGCCGCTCAAGCGGGCATATGCCGCGGTCCTGTCCCGGATCATTCCCAAGCCCGGGAAGGCGTATGTTGCGGTTGCGCTCGTGTCGGTCGTGGCGGCGGCCATGCTGCCGTTCATGGGCCAGTCGTTGCTGCCCACCTTCAAGGAGCGGGACTTCCTGATGCACTGGCTGGCCAAGCCGGGCACGTCTCAACCCGAGATGGTCCGGATCACGACGCAGGCGAGTGTCGAGCTGCGCCAGATCCCGGGCGTGCGCAATTTCGGCGCACATATCGGCCAGGCACTGCTCGCCGACGAGCCGGTGGGCATCGACTTCGGGGAGAACTGGATAAGTGTTGACCCGGAGGCCGACTACGACGAAACGGTGGCGCTGGTGCAGGAGGTGGTCGACGGTTATCCCGGCCTGTTCCGCGATGTTCTGACGTACCTCAAGGAGCGCATCCGGGAGGTGCTGACCGGTTCGAGCGAAGCAATCACCGTCCGGATCTTCGGCCCTGATCTGCAGACGCTGCGAGTTCAGGCCACCGAGGTCAACGAAATACTCGGCAGCATTCCCGGCGTGAAGGAGAACCACGTCGAGTTCCAGGAGGACATTCCCCAAATCCAGGTCGAGGTCGACCTGGAGAAGGCAGGCCAGTATGGCTTGAAGCCGGGTGACGTGCGCCGGGCCGCGTCATATCTGATCGCAGGTGAAGAGGCGGGAGACATCTTCGTCGGTGGCAAAGCGTACGACGTCCAGCTGTGGAGCACGCCGGCAACCAGGGCGAGCCTGACCGACGTGCAGGGACTCCTCCTCGACACACCGACCGGCGAGTTGGTACGGCTTGACGAGGTGGCCGACGTACAGGTAGTCGCGGTGCCCAACATCATCCACCACGAGGATCTGTCCCGCAGCATCGACGTTGGAGCCAACCTCGACGGGACCCGGGATCTCGGGAGCGTGGTCCGCGAACTCGACGAGCGCATCGAAAACGAGATCACCTGGCCGCTCGAATATCGGGCGGAGCTGCTCGGCGAGTTCCAGGAACGGCAAGCTGCGTCCAACCGGCTCATGCTGTTCGCCGGCGCTGCGGCCGCGGCAGTCTTCCTGCTGCTCCAGGCCTCATACCGGAGCTGGAGGCTGGCAACGCTTTCGTTCCTGACCCTGCCGTTCGCGCTCGTCGGAGGCGTCATCGGCGCCTACATAGGGGGCGGTATTGTCTCGCTCGGTACCCTGATCGGCTTCTTCACGGTGCTCGGCATCGTGGCTCGCAACGGCATCATGCTGATCAGCCACTATCAGCATCTCGAGGACGAGGAAGACGTGCCCTTCGGCGTGGATCTCGTGCTGCGGGGCGCTCAGGAGAGGCTGATTCCGATCCTGATGACGGTTCTCACCACCGGGTTGGCATTGGTGCCGTTGATCATTTCGGGTGACATCCCCGGTCAGGAGATCGAGTATCCGATGGCGATTGTGATTCTCGGCGGCCTGATCACCGCGACCTTGCTGAACCTGTTCGTCGTTCCATCCCTGTACCTGGCGTTCGCCAAGTCGCGGAGGGGCGGACATGCAGAGCCGGTGGCGGCCGGATGAAAGATCGTTTACTGACGAGAGAGAGGAGTTGCGCGGTGCAGAGGACGACACGCACAGCAGCTTTGGTCGCATTCCTGTTGGTGGTGGTGGCTTGCGCAGACAGCCCGGAGCTGACGTCGGCTCCCGCGCCGACCCAACCGCCAACGTCCACTACCAGTATGGCTGCCGAGCAAGCCACTATGACACCGGGCGTGGCGCGTGAGCCGGGGCCGATGGTGAACCTGGGGAACGGCGAATCGGTTCCGCTCTATGAGGGCTTCGAACCGGCCACGTTCAGCGCTCCCACCGTCATCGACAACCCGTGGCTTCCGATGGAGCCGGGGACGCGCATGGTGTTCGAGGGGTTCACCCGGGAGGGCAGCGAGACCCTCAACCACCGGCTGATCTTCATCGTCACCGACCTGGTCAAGGTGATCGATGGAGTGCCGTCGCTGATCAGATGGGACGTCGACTACAGCGATGGCGAGATGGTCGAAACCGAAATCGCCTTCTACGCACAGGACGACGAGGGCACGGTGTGGCGAATGGGCGAGTATCCCGAGGAGTGGGAAGAGGGAGAGTTCATCATCGCTCCCGCCTGGCTCGCGGGTTCCGAAGACGCCCGGGCAGGCATCGCAATGCCGGCTCGACCCCGAGTGGGCTCCGCCAGCTTCTCTCAAGGTTGGGGGCCGGAGGTCGAATTCAACGATCGCGCCTTCATCTGGGAACTGGGCGCACAAACGTGCGTCGCAGTGGACTGCTATCAGGACGTCATGATTGTTAACGAGTTCAACGATGACGAGCCCGGGGCGCACCAGCTCAAGTACTACGCAGAAGGTATCGGCAACATACAGGTCGGCTGGCGCGGCGACGACACAGATATCGAGGAGCTGGAGCTGGTCGAGCTCAGTCGTCTGACCACTGAGGAGATGGACGCCGCCCGCGACGCGGCCCTGACGCTGGACCAAAGAGCTTCGATCCTCTTGGAAGACCTGTTCGCCACCACCGAGCCGGCAGTGGTCGGCGTCGGATACTGAGCCCAGAACATCGGCTGGCTCCGGCCGTAGCGCCGGGGCCGGCCGGCGGGTGCCCAACGACCCCGTCCGCGGCTGCGCAGCTCGACGCGACCTTGTTTTTGCCCACCGAGGGTCGATCGAAGGCGGATGACCTCACGCCGCCCGAATCGGCGTCCGTCGCAACGATTCCGGTTCAGGCGTTGATGAGGTAGACGGTTCCGACCAGCAGCAGAGCCAGCGCGCCGTTGACGGGGCGACGCCGACGGTCATCCCGCATAATACGGCCGACGGCGGTGCCGGCGGCCGCCCAGGTTGTGATGCACGGCAGGTTGATGATGGCGAATACGCCGGCCAGCACAGCCGTCGCCACGATCACCGACTGGTCGGCCGGGAGGAACGCTCCGGCTGCGGTGATTGCCATTACCCAAGCCTTCGGGTTGACGTACTGAAACGCCACTGCCTCGATGAATGTGAACGGGCGGGCAGTGCCCCCTGCTTCCGTTCGACCGGCGCGGGCAATCCTGTACGCGAGATAGAGCAGGTACATGGATCCGAGGGCCCGCAGCACCGCTGACAGCCACAGCCACGTTTGAAACAGGGTCCCGAGTCCAAGCGCAACAGCGACCAGCTATGACGAGAACCCGATGTTGACCCCGGCCAGGTGGCGAACCGTGCGACGCAGCCCGAAGTTCATACCCGACGCCCACAGCATCAGATTGTTCGGGCCCGGGGTGATCGAACCCACGAACGCAAAGATGGCAAGTGCGCCCACATTCATGTGATCCGCTCCGCCATGCGCCCACTTTCGCCATATTGGCTCTTGATTGCTAGGGCCAATATCGGAATGATTGGAACAATTGATCGGAGCGACGTATGACAGTGAGCGATCTGGTGACGCTGTTGGGAAAGTGGGACGCGGGCAAGGGTCCCCTTTATCGCAAGCTGTCCGCCGGCATCGAGCGGCTACTCGAGCAGGGCCAGATCAGTACCGGCGCCAGTCTGCCACCTGAGCGCAGCCTGGCGGCAGCCCTGGCTGTGAGTCGTAACACGGTCTCTGCGGCGTACGCCGAATTGCGGTCGGGCGGATGGGTGGACGCCCGCCAAGGCTCAGCTACCACCGTCACCGCGGCCGGCTACTCCCCTGTCGGCGCGTACCGGGCAAACGGCATGTTCGCCACGCTGTTGCGCAACCATCCCGACGTGATCGACCTGACGGTGGCGGTGCCCGACCCGGCACCGATCGTCAGGGACATCCTCGCCGCCCCGACCGCTCACTTGACCGACCCTGAGACGCTGTGGCGGGGGCATGGATACCACCCAGGCGGACATCCCCTCTTGCGGGCCAAACTTGCAGAGCTCCTCACCATGCGAGGCCTGCGGACATCCGACGAAGAGGTCTTGATCACCACTGGAGCCCAACAAGCCATCTCGCTCGTCATCAGAGCGCTGACACGCACCGGGGACGCGGTGGCCGTGGAAGAGGTGAGCTTTCCCGGTGCACTGGATGCCATCTCGCACGCGGGCGCCGACGCAGTGCCGGTGCGGATGGGTCCTACCGGAATCGACGTGGAGGATCTGAGCCACGTCCTCCGGGCGAAGCATCCACGCATGCTGTATGTCATTCCCACTTTCCACAACCCAACGGGGCTTCTGCTCGAGCCGGTGGAACGCAAGCGCCTGGCCCGCCTGATCGCCGAAACCGGGACCACCACCGTCGACGATCTGACGCTCGCAGAGCTCGACTTCGGCACCCCGGCGCCGCCGCCGCTGGCCGCGATCGAGGCGGATGCGCCGATCATCACGGTCGGCAGCCTCTCCAAAGTGTTCTGGGGTGGCCTCCGGGTCGGGTGGATTCGCGCCAACTCCACCGTCATCTCGCACCTCGCCGGCGTCAAGGCTACGGCCGATTTGGGATCCTCCGCTCCAATACAGGTGCTGGCGACCGCGCTGTTGGAGCATTATGAGGACACCCGGGCGTGGCGCAAGGACAGCCTGTGTCGCTCGTTGCTGGCCTGCACCGACGCGCTCGGCTCGCTGCTTCCGGACTGGCGCTGGACGCTGCCACAGGGTGGTCCGCATCTGTGGGTCGAGATCCCGGACACCGACGCCACAGCATTCAGCCAACGGATGCTCCGTAACGGGGTAGCGGTCGTGGCCGGCCCGTTGCTGGCGGTCAGTGACGGGGTCGCCACCAGTCACATCCGGATTCCCTACTACCGGTCGCCGGCTGCGCTCGAGGATGCAGTAGAGCGCTTCGCTGCCATCTGGCCGGCCCGGGCCTAGGTCTGGATCCAACCCTCCGTCAGTCGGCGGTCGCTTCCGCCCGAGCAGCGTTGGCATGGGCGTTTGCCTCGACGATCCGCTCGTGGTGGTGGATGACCTCGTCGATGATGAACCGCAGGAATTTCTCAGAGAACTCCGGGTCGAGCCGGGCGGATCCGGCAAGTTCACGCAGACGCGCAATCATCACCTTCTCGCGTTCTGGGGCGGCCGGTGGCATACCGGCTTTGGCCTTGTACTCGCCGACCTTCTTGGTGATCTTGAACCGTTCAGCGAGCAAGAAGATCAATGCTGCGTCGATGTTGTCGATGCTTTCGCGATACGCAGCCAGCTTTCCGTTTGTCACAGGTTCTCCGACAGCTATGGAATTCGCGAGGTTACCCCGATCTCCCTGCTGTCTCGCCGCCAACGCCTCCCGCTGCCGACGACAGCGCTCGAGACGGCGCCCACAATGCAGCCCGGCCGGGCGGCGCCTGTGCCGGATGGGCAATTAGCCTCGTCTTCGAGGGTCACGATGGCAGCTGAGGCGATGGTGATCAGAGATGCCGCTCCGAGCGACTTCGCCCGGATCAACGAGATATACAACTGGACGATCGTCGACAACCACGTATCGTTCGACATCGAACCCTGGGACATCGAGCGACGCACCGCGTGGTGGGTGGACCGTGACCCGGCGCTCGACTGTCTCGTTGCCGAAGTCGACCGGTACGTGGTCGGGGTGGCGTACTCGAGCTGGTACCGGCCCAAGCTCGCGTACCGTTCGTCGGTCGAGACGACCATCGTGCTCGATACTGCCTACCTGGGCCGGGGCATCGGCACCGACCTGCTGGCGTCGCTGCTGGAACGGCTGCGAGCGCGCGGCTTCCGCCGGGCGATCGCCATCATCGCTCTCCCCAATGAGGCGTCGGTGGAGCTCCACCGCAAGCTGGGATACCAACCAGCCGGCACGCTCACCGAGGTCGGCTTCAAGCTGGGAAGGTACTGGGACACCATGCTGCTGGAAGCGCACCTCTGATCGAAGCTCGGGGGCCAACCCCACGTCGTCCAGTCCGTCGGCTCACGATGATCATCGCCCGGGCCGTGCAGGATTCCCCAGACTGAAGCAGCGGCCGCAGCTCAGCGGCTCTTCGTCTTGCGGTAGCGAGCCACCGACAGCGGGGCGAAGATCGCGATGATGATCACCACCCAGATCAGGGTGTAGGCGACCGGGTTTTGCAGTGGCCACGCGGTCGGCTCCGGCGTCCCGGGCGGGATGTTCCCGAACAGATCCCGGGCCGCCTGCGTCACCGCTGAGACCGGGTTCCATTCTGCGAACACCTGGAGCGGACCGGGCAGGTTCTCGGCGGGCACGAAGGTGTTCGCGATGAACGTCAGCGGAAGTATCACCATGAACGAAGCGTTGTTGATCACCTCGGGGCTGGGGACGAGCAACCCGACGTAGGCCATCACCCATGAGAAGGCGTAGGCGAACAGCAGCAGCAGACTGAAGCCGATCACCGCGTCGACCGGCCCAGTGTGGATGCGCCAGCCCACCAGCAGGCCGGTGAGCGCCATGATCAGCACGGACAGCACGTTGTAGACGACGTCACTGGCGGTGCGCCCCACCAGTACTGCCGCTTGCGACATGGGCAACGATCGGAAGCGATCGATGATGCCTTTTTGCATGTCCTCGGCCAGCCCTGCGCCGGTGAAGGTCGCACCGAAGACGACTGTCTGGGCGAAGATGCCAGCGATCAGGAACTCGCGATAGGAGCCTCCCGGCACGTTGATCGAGCTGCCAAATACGTAGGCGAACAGCAGCACGAACATGATCGGCGACAAAAGGACGAAGACGAGAACCTCGGGCACCCGCTTGATCTTGATGACGTTGCGCTTGGCAATCACTGCGCCGTCGCTGATCGCGTGCAGGAGTTCCGTCACGGCTGGGCCTCCACGAGAGTTGCGGTTTGTTCCGGCGAGGCTTCCGGCTCGGCCACCCGACCGGTCAGCGTGAGGAACACGTCGGCAAGAGTGGGCCGGCGCAGTCCGACGTCGCGGACCTCGACTCCTTCTGCGTCCAGACGTCGCAGGGCCTGCATGAGGGTGCCGGCACCGCCGGATATCGGGACCACAACAGTTCGGGCGTGATCGTGCGCCTGCAGGTCGCCGACGGCAATCGACGACAGGATGTCCAGGGCGGCTCCCACCTGCGCCTGATCGATCACGGTCACTTCGATCCGCTCGCCGCCCACCATGCTCTTCAGCTCGTCGGAGGTGCCGTGGGCGATGGCCCGGCCGTGATCGACGACCACGATGTCGTGCGCCAGCTGATCGGCCTCTTCCAGGTACTGCGTTGTGAGCAGGAGGGTCGTGCCGCGCGCCACCAGATCTCGGATCACGCTCCACAGCTCCATGCGACTGCGGATGTCGAGACCGGTTGTGGGCTCATCGAGAAACAGGACGGGGGATTCGGCGACGAGCGCGCCGGCCAAATCGAGACGCCGGCGCATACCGCCCGAGTACGTCTTCACCGGTCGGTCAGCTGCGTTGGCCAGCCCGAAACGCTCGAGGAGCTCGCGGGCCCGGGACCGGGAGCGGTCTCGCCCGAGGCGGTAGAGGCGGCCGATCATGTCGAGGTTCTCGAACCCGGTCAGATGCTCATCTACCGCCGCATACTGGCCGGAGAGACCGATCCTCTTGCGGACCTCCTGCGGCTCGCGCCGCACATCGACTCCGGCCACCCAGGCGCTTCCCGCGTCAGGTTCGAGCAAGGTAGTCAAGATCGATACCGCGGTGGTCTTGCCGGCGCCATTGGGTCCCAGCAATCCGAGGATCGTTCCTTCGGGTACGGCGAGATCGAGCCCATCAAGCGCTCGTACGGCGCCGTAGTGCTTCACCAACCCCGACGCCTCGATCATCATGGTCATCGCCTTTCGCCAGCCCGCAACACTACCCCCGCCGAGCCACCACAGGATCACGGCATTCGCCGGCCCGTCGTGGCCGCACCGGCTCGCCGGCCGCCACTCGACCCGGCGCTGGAGTCGGAGGCCTAGGCTGCCGCGGCGCATGGCCGACTGCCCGAATCAGACATCTCGTAATCGCCCTGTCTCCCCGGCGGGCGGTTCCTGGCGCCGCAGATGAGCGACCTGATCGCCGTCTTGGACCCTGAGTGGTCGGACTACACGATGGGTCTCGCCGCAGCCGGCGTGGATGCGCTCGGGTTCGGCAGTCCGGCCGACATCCGCCTGGAAAGTGATCCGGTCCGAATCCTCGTTGGCCGCCCGGACCTGGCGGCCGAGGCGATGCCTGACTTGCCCGAGCTGAGGTGGTTTCAGTCCACCTGGGCCGGAGTCGAGCCGGTGCTGAATGCCAACCCGCCCGAGTCGCTGACCATCACCAAAGCCACAGATGTCTTCGGGCCGGCCATGCGCGAGTTCGTGTTTGGTCACCTGCTCGCCTGGGCCCAGCGAGTGACGGAACGTTCGCAATCTCGATCATGGGATCCCACGCTTCCCACACTCCTGGTAGGGGCTCGAATGGGCATCATGGGCACCGGGTCCATCGGTCGCGCGATCGCCGAAACGGCCCAACACCTCGGCTTGAACGTCGTCGGCCTGTCCCGAACCGGCGACTCCCGGGCTCCCTTCGATCGCGTGTTTCCGGTGACTGCCGCGGAGCACTTCGCGAACGGCCTCGACCATCTGGTCGCCGCCCTGCCGGCTACCGAGCAGACACGCCGCCTCGTCAACCGAGCAGTGCTCGAGAATCTGCAGCAGGGTGCCACGTTCATCAATGTCGGCCGAGGCGCCACCGTCGATCCCAACGCAGTCGTCGAGGCGCTCACCTCCGGCCGGCTGGTGCTGTCCGTCCTCGATGTGTTCGAGGAGGAGCCGCTGGACGCCGATTCGCCTCTGTGGCAAGTCCCCAACCTCATCATCACGTCGCACACGGCCGCATCGACCCGGCCCGGCGACATCGTCGACCTGTTCCTGGACAACCTCGAACGATGGCGGGCAGGATCTCCACTTCGCGGAGTCGTAGACGTGGAATCGGGATACTGAATTGGGCGTTACTCTGGCGCGATGGCCGATGCGCTCCACGTGCTCGTGGACCGGACCGACATCTCCCAAACCAGGATCGACCAAACTCCCATGCTCGAACCGGCGATGGGAGAGGTACTGGTTCGGGTCAACCGGGTGGCGCTGACCTCGAACAACGTCACGTACGCCGTTGTGGCCGACCGCATCCCCTATTTCGAGTTCTTCCCGGCACCACCCGGCTGGGGCCGGGTCCCCGTGTGGGGATTCGGCGACGTAATCATCTCGCATGCGCCGCACGTGGAGCCACAAGAACGTCTCTACGGCTTCTGGCCGATGTCAACGCATGTCACACTACGCCCGGAGCGGGTGACCGAACGAACCTTCTTCGACGGATTTGAGCACCGCCGGACCCTGCCCGCGGCGTACAACTCGTATTCCCGAGTTGCCCGAGACGAAACCTACGACGAATACGACGAACCCCGGATCGCGCTGTTCAGGCCCTTGTTCCTGACGGCGTTGGTGCTCGACATCTTCCTGGCCGAAGAGAATCATTTCGGCGCCACCCAGATCGTTGTCTCGAGCGCCTCGTCCAAGACTGCCTCGATACTTGCGCAGCGGCTGACGCAGCGGGACAACATGAGGGCGATCGGCGTGACCTCCCCCGCCAACGTGGCGTTCGTCGAATCGCTCGACCTCTTCGATCAGGTGCTCACCCCCGACCGTATCGAGGACGTGCCACAGGTTCCGACGATCTACGTCGATTTCTCCGGCAGCGGCCCGCTCCGCGAGTCACTGCGTCGCCATCTGGCGACCAACCTCGCCTACGACTGCGCGGTCGGAGTAGCCGATTGGAAGGCGCAACACGCTCCATCCGACTGGCAAGGAGTCGCCCCCGAAGTCTTCTTCGCCCCTGCCCAGTACATCCGCATGCTGGAAGCACACGGCACTCCCACCTTCTGGAAGACGTACGTTGATGCCTGGCAGGCTTTTCGGGCAGTCAGCCGCGACTGGTACCAGATCATCGAGCTCAACGGAGTCGAGGCCCTCGAGGACACCTACCGCAGATTCGCGCGGGGCGAGGTCAGCCCGGCGAAGGGAATGATAATTCGACCCTGAGGCCGTCTCCCGGCGGAGGGCAGATGGAAACTGCCCCCGTCTAACCTCTCCAGGGACATGGCAGCGGAGCCCTTCACTTCCCCATACTTGGAGTTTGCACGCGACGAGTGGGCGCGGCTGCGAGCTTCCACTCCGATGACGCTCACTGAAAGCGATGTCGAAAAGCTGCGCGGCATCAACGTGGCCCTGAGCGTTGAGGAAGTCGAGGCGATCTTCTTGCCGCTATCCCGGCTGCTGAACCTGTACGTCCGCGCCTCGCAGCAGCTCTTCAGCGTAACCGACACCTTCCTGGGAAAACCTTCAGAACAAGTGCCGTACGTCATCGGCATCGCCGGATCGGTGGCGGTCGGCAAGTCGACCATCGCCCGTATCCTGCAACACTTGCTGGCGCACTGGCCCGATCATCCTCGCGTGGAGCTGGTCACCACCGACGGCTTCCTGTTCCCCAACTCGGTCCTCGAGGAACGGGGCCTCATGCACCGGAAGGGATTTCCGGAATCGTACGACCGGCGCCGGCTGCTCCAGTTCGTGTGTGATTTGAAGGCAGGTCAGGACGTCCGGGCCCCGGTTTATTCCCACATGGCCTACGACATCGTGCTCGGCGAGGAGAGAGTGGTACAGGAGGCCGACATAGTCATCGTGGAAGGCCTCAACGTGCTCCAAGGCGGCGACACCGGGACGCACGTGTCCGATTATTTCGACTTTTCGATCTACGTCGATGCAGCAGTCGACGCCATCGAGCGCTGGTATGTGGAGCGTTTCCTGACACTGCGCGACACCGCGTTTCGCGACCCCAAGTCGTACTTTCACCGATACGCCACCCTCACCGACGAGGAGGCGACGGCTGAGGGACGCCGCATCTGGAGAGAGATCAACGAACGCAACTTGTCCGAGAACATCCTTCATACCAGGGAGCGAGCCACCCTGATCCTCGAAAAGCGCCCCGACCACTCGGTCGAGCGCATTCGCCTGCGACGCCCATGACATGAGCGCAATCGGTCTGGCGCTGCTGGCGGCGCTGTGCTGGGGTATCGGTTCGTACGTCGGCGGGCGGGCCACCCGCCGGGCGGCGGCCCCGGCAGTGACCGCATGGGGATCGGTCGTGGCCGTCACCGCCATGGTGCCCATATCAATCGCATCGGGATCACCGGAAGAACCATTGCGGGCCCTCGGTTGGGGGGTGGTGGCAGGCTGCCTCGGGGCCGTTGGAGCGATGTCGTTGTATCAGGGCCTGGCAACCGCTCGCGCCGCGGTGGTAGCGCCGTTGGCCGGCGTGCTCGGTGCATCGGTGCCGGTCGTCATCGGCACCCTGCAAGGTGAGCGGCCTGCGGCACTGGCGTGGTTGGGCGTCGCGCTGGCTCTGCCTGCCATCTGGCTGCTCTCGACACAGGGGCGCGCATTCGGGCCGGGAGCACGGTACGGGGTCATGGCCGGCATTTCATTCGGTTTGCAGTTCGTGGTGCTGTCCTGGACTCCGGAGGGCTCTGCGCTGTGGCCGATCGCTGCGTCGCATGCCGGAGCCATCGTGCTGATGGGAGCGATCCTGCGGGCCCGCGATCTCGGGTGGCGGCTACCACCGTCCACCCGCCGTCCCGCCGTGGGTGCGGGCGCCTTGAACGTCGCGGCCGTGTCGTTCTTTCTGCTCGCGGCCCGGTCGGGTCTCGTTTCGCTGTCGTCGGTCATCGCTTCGCTGTACCCCGCACCCACAGTGGTCCTGGCGGTTCTGCTCGATGGCGAGGAGGTACGCCGCCATCATGTCATGGGCGGAGCGCTGGCCCTGACCGCGATCGCGCTGATCACGGCCGCCCCCTGACCCGGACGCCGCATAGGCCGGTTCGCGGCCCGTTGCTTCCCCGTGGGTACCGGATATGAAGACCCTCTCTTACAGCCCAGCACCCGGTATTGTCATGTTTGCGTCGTTTCTCGAAGGGGGGTTCGAGGGCGGTGTGCGGGGACAAAGGACAGGGCTGGTTACGTGACTATCGCCAGGGAACAACAGCGGTCACGGCCGCGCCGCGTGGGGCTCGCCTTCATGGGTGGGGTGCTCGTGACCATGGCGGCTGCCGTTGTGTGGGGCCTTCCACGCATCGAACAGTCCCGCGCCGCGGCTGTCCAGGCCGAATTGGATCGGCGCGGCTGGACGGAGATCGACGTCGAGTTCGACGGGCGCGACGCCCGAGTGGCGGGTTCTGCTCCAGAAGGGGTGCGCGTGGGTGAGGTCGCATCGGTGATCGCAGCAGTGCCAGGGGTGCGGAACGTGTCGGGGATGATCATGGTGCTCGATGCGGGAGTCTCGCGGGAGAGTCCACGGGAGGTCGCGGCGCCAACGCCAGCGACCACCAGGCCCGAGAGGGATCCCCACGACATCACGCGGCTCATACTCACCAACAACGGTGGTTTGTTGGTTCTCCGCGGTACGGCGGACGACGCGTTGGCGGGGCTGATCAGCGACGAAGCGGCGTCTTTGTTCGGCAACGTCGAGAATCGCATCCAGCCGGCCCAACCCGATCCTGTTGCACCGGAGTGGATCGAAATGGTGACGACCACGCTCGGGGTTCTGCAGGAGTTCGACGACGTGACGGTCCGCATCAACGAGGAACGACTCGAGTACGAGGGCCGCGTCACCGACCCCGCCGACGGCGAGCAGCTGCAGCGCCGGCTTCGCGACATAGTCGGGACGGTCGTCGAGGTATCCGGGACGTACGACGTGGTCGAGGCTGCCGGTCCAGTGGTGACCCTGGACGTTGTGAAAGGCGAGGCCACGGTGCGCGGAAGGGTGGCAGGCCGGGAGGCGGCCACCCAGTTGCACAAACAGCTTGAAGCGGTCTTCGGTGCCGCGACCAACGAGCTCGAGACCGGGGCTCCGCGGGCCCAGTGGGTTGCGTCCATCCCCTTCTCCTACGTTCCCCGAAGCGGCACGTACACCCTTACGGTCACAGCCGAGGGCGCCGAGCTGGCGGGGTCGGTCGTGACGGAGAACGCCAGGACCTGGGCCGTCACAGCTCTGCAAAAGGCCGGCTTCGAAGTGATCGACCGGCTGACGGCGGACGGCACGTATGCCGAGGGCCATTGCACTGCTGATTCGCTGGGTCGACCAAACCTCAGCCAACACCTGTTTGGTCCGGATGGCAAGGTTGTCGCCAACGAACCCAGGGCGAAGGCCACACTGAAGGACTTGGCCGTCGATGTGGGGAAATGCGACGGGGCCATGCTGACGATGACGGTTCACGCCGATTGGCAGATGTCACCGGCCGAGACACACGAGTTCGCCCATGAGCGGGGCGGGGCGCTGCTCGAAGCACTTGCAGCTTTCGGGATCGACGCCGATCCAGTTCGCATTGTGGGCTTGGCCGACGCTGCCAGGTCGAGGCCGGGGGGAGCTCGACATGGCCAGATCGAATTTGCGCCGATGCTGGGAGATAATTGATGATCTACACCATGATTGAGATTGTGCTATTCATCGGGCTGGGAGCCACGCTCGGATTCCTGGCCGGATGGTTCCTCCAGCGCTCCCGCAGATTTGGATCGGATGGCTGGGGACCGCTCCACCGGTTCCCCACATCGCCGAATTCTCACTACCCGCCGATTACGGCCCCCGAGCAGGTCGACCTGGGCGCGATCGAAGCTGAGGAGCACGCCACGCTCAAAGCTGCACGGGCCGCCGTACTCGAACGAATGCAGCGGAGGGCATTGCCCGCATCGAGCGACGACCTGACCCAGGTGCGCGGCATCGGGCCGGTGATCAGCAATCTGCTCTACGAGATGGGTGTCACCAGCTTCGAACAGATCGCGGCATTCACCGAAGAAGACATCGAACTCGTTGGAGCCGCCCTCGGCTCCCTCGCCGGCAGGATCCGCCGCGACAACTGGGTCGAGAGTGCTCGGCAGCTCGAGGAAGCACGTCAGTCCAGCGAAGCTTGATCCGACCACCGGCGGGTGAGTCGCCCCACCGTCCGCCGCTTCCGCTCAATGGGCCACGGCCGACTCAGGGCGCATCCGACTAGTTTGCGGTGGCATGGCCACCCTGGTGTGTTTTCACGCTCATCCGGATGATGAAGCCCTGACAACCGGCGGCACGATGGCCAAATACGCGGCGAAAGGCCACCGGGTCGTGGTCGTCATAGCCACCAATGGTGAGGTCGGCGAGGTCCCCGACGATCTGGGCGACGAATCCCTCGAGCTGCGACGCCGCAGAGAAACCGAGTGTTCGGCCGCCGCACTCGGGGTCGCCAGAATTGTCTGGCTCGGCTACCGAGATTCCGGGATGACGGGATGGGACGACAACCGCCACCTCGACGCCTTCATGTCGGTCGACACCGACAGGGCCGCCCGGACACTCGCTGATATCTTGGAGGCGGAGCAGGCGACGGTGCTGACGCTCTATGACTGGCACGGCAACTATGGCCACCCCGACCACGTCAAGGTTCACCACGTCGGACGTCGGGCGGCCGAACTTGCTGGGACGCCCTACGTATACGAGGCGACAACCAACCGTGACGTGATCCGGGCCGTGGCCGAGATGGGCCGGGCCGCCGGACTCGAGGGAGATGATTTCGACCCGGACGGGCCCGCCGACGACGGAAACCCCTTCGGAACCCCGGATGCCGAGATCACCACAGCCATCGACGTCTCCGCATATCTCGGGGTGAAACGCGAGAGCATCCGCTGCCATGCCAGCCAGGTGTCGGACACGTCGATCTTCTTGATGATGCCCGACGAGGCGTTCGCAGCGTTGATGGGAACCGAATGGTTCATTCGGGTGGACATGCGCCCGCCGGAACGTGAGTCGGACCTCGCTGGCATGGCCTGAAGAGCCCCACGAGCCACACACCGCAGCCGGTCGCACCACACGTCGCTCTAGCATCGCGAAATGGCACACGAACTCCTAGCGGCTGCGCTCGATCTCCAATCAGACACGGTGGCACTACGTCGCGCACTGCATGCGTCGCCCGAGGTCGGAAACCACCTGCCGGATACTCGCCGCCGGGTGCTCGCCGCCCTCGCCGGTCTACCCCTTGACATCACGCTGCACGAGAAGACCAGCGGGATCGTCGCCATCCTGAAGGGCGCCAGCCCGGGTCCGGCGATCATCCTCCGAGGTGACATGGACGCGCTGCCGATGCCAGAGGACACCGGACTGGAATTCGCCAGCCAGAAGCTCGACATGATGCACGGGTGCGGTCATGACCTGCACACTGCGATGCTGGCCTCGGCGGCGCGGCTCCTGTCGAACCGTCGCGCCGCACTCGGCGGCACCGTGGTGTTCATGTTCCAGCCGGGCGAGGAGGGCCATCACGGCGCCCGGCACATGCTGGAAGAAGGGGTCCTGGAGACCGATCCGGCGCCGAGCGGCGCATTTGCCCTGCACGTCACAACCATGTTTGCCAGCGGCACCGTGAATCACCGGCCCGGCCCGCAGCTTGCGTCGGCCGACGAGTTCGAGATCAGCCTCACCGGCCGCGGTGGCCACGCCTCCGCTCCCCACTCCGCAGTCGATCCAGTACCGGTGGCCGCCGAGATCATCCTGGCGGTCCAGGCCGCGGTCACCCGCCGGTTCAGTGTCTTCGAACCGGTGGTGATCACGTTCGCGCAGGTCGCAGCAGGGACAACCCACAATGTGATTCCGGAGACGGCGGGCCTGCGCGGAACCATCCGAGCGCTCTCCGAGAAGAGCCGCCGGACGGCCCATGAAACGCTGGAGCGTGTCGCCAGCAACGTCGCAGCAGCCCACGACGTGCACGCGGAACTGCGGGTCCGGCCTGGGTATCCGGTGACTGTCAACGATGCGGACTTTTCTTCCTTCGTGTCTGGAGCGTGCGTCCGTGTTGTCGGTGCAGAATCGGTGAATCCGATGCCCGATCCACTCATGGGCGCGGAGGATTGGAGCTACGTGCTGCAGCAGGTGCCCGGCGCTATGGCATTCCTCGGTGCGTGTCCCCCGGATCTGGAACCTGGGACAGCGCCCAACAACCACTCAAATCGGGTCGTGTTCGACGAGGATGCGATGGCAATCGGCGTGGCGGTTCATGCAGCCGTCGCTACCGAGTTCCTCAATCGCGATACGCCTCACCTCGGGGGTTGACGGCGCCGCCGTCGCCCGGGTCGTGACCATAGGCGGAAGGTTCTGACCGTCCGGCGCGCGTGGTTGCCTGCAGCCCCGAGCAGCAGGACGGGAACATGAGGTACGTGCGGATCGCGTGAGAGGAGCGCCACGCCCCCGGCGGCTGCCAATGTGATTCCTCCGACCACGATGAAGCCCAGGTCGATGCCCGTCATCGGTAGCGTGTCCGGCGCGTCGGGACTGATGACCACCGGCAGGACCGAAACCGGCGGCGCATTCCCAGCCGTGGTCGGCGAGGCGGGCGGTTCAGTGGTTGAGGTCGTCTCCGTCGTGGTAGTAGCCGGTTCAGTGGTGGTCGGCGCCCCGGTAGTCGTCGTGGGAGGCTTCGTCGTCGTGGTCGTGGGAGGCTCGGTCGTCGTGGTCGTGGGAGGCTCGGTCGTCGTGGTCGTGGGAGGCTTGGTCGTCGACGTCGTGGGAGGCTTGGTCGTCGACGTCGTGGGAGGCTTGGTCGTCGACGTCGTCGGAGGCTTGGTCGTCGACGTCGTCGGAGGCTTGGTCGTCGACGTCGTCGGAGGCTTGG
>JBFGLM010000044.1:0-37698 GCA_041576165.1 Acidimicrobiia bacterium | reverse complement strand
CGCGTCGGACAACCACGACGGGGATATCTCAGGGTCGATTGTGATTGATGCGTCGGCGGTGGACACCTCGACGCTCGGGTCCTATGCGGTGACCTACGACGTCACCGACTCGTCAGGTAACCCCGCCACGCAGGTAACTCGCACCGTCGACGTCGTCGACACCACCAATCTCCCGCCGGTGGCGGTCAACGACGTTGCGGGGACGCTCGAGGACTTTCCGATGCTGATCAGCGTGCTCGCGAACGACTCGGATCCCGATCTCGATAGTCTCACGCTCAACTCGGTGTCCCAACCCGCGGGCGGGACGACCGTGATCGCCGGCGCCGAGGTCGCATACACACCCGATGCCGACTTCAACGGCTCGGATTCGTTCACCTACGACGTCACCGACGGGACGTTCACGACGACGGCCACCGTGGTCGTGAACGTAACGCCCGTGAACGACGACCCGCAAGCCACCGATGACGCGTACGCTGTGCCGGAAGGGGCGACGCTGACCGTGACTGTGCCCGGGCTGCTATTGAATGACACGGACCCCGACGGACCCGCCGACACCATGGTTGCATCGCTCGCGACGCCGCCACAACGGGGGACCGTCGCCGTGAGCCCTGACGGGACCTTCGTCTACTCGCACGATGGCGGAGAAAGCTCGAGCGATTCGTTTACGTACTCGGTGTGTGATGGCACGAGTGCATGCGACACAGCATTTGTGTCGCTCACGATCACGCCGGTCAACGACCCACCATCAATTGATCCGATCACCCCAATGACGGTGGATGAAGAAGCGCTGCTGGAGTTCTTCGTTGATGCGACCGACGCCGACAGCGGCGCACCTACCTACGCCTTACGCGGTGAGCCGGCGGGGGCGACGGTCGACGCTGCGACGGGGAGAGTCACCTGGACGCCCGGCGAGATCGACGGTCCCGGTACGTTCACCTTTGAAGTGGAAGCAACCGATGACGTCGGCGGCACATCATCTGCGGCCGTTACTGTTGACGTGGCCGAGGTCAATCGGCCCCCGCGTCTCACCGACCCCGGCGACCAAGTCGTGGCGGAAGGTGACGGCGTCGCGCTGCAGTTGACCGTGACCGACCGTGATCTTCCTGCCAACAGCTTGACGTACTCGGCTACCGGCCTGCCGCCCGGACTATCGGTGGACACCGCCCGCGGTGAGATCGTCGGGGTCGTGGCACCGGGGAGCGCCCTAACAACTCCGTACGAGTCCAACATTTCGGTCACCGATGAGGCAGGCGCGGCATCCACAGTGCGGGTTGCTTGGCGTGTCGCGCCGGGCGACTTCAACGTTGCGCCGTCGGCCACCAATGATGTGTACGAGGTCGTCCATGGCACGACCCTCACTGTCGGGGCTCCGGGGGTTCTGGCGAACGATGGAGACGCCGACGGGGACCGGCTCAGCGTGAGGATCGACAGCCGACCCGAGTTCGGGACACTCCGGCTCAACGACGATGGTTCCTTCGAATACATCAGCGACGATGATCCGTACCAGGCTGTCGACTCTTTCGTCTACGAAGCCGTGGACCGGCGCGGCGCGATCGACCGGGCTGTAGTCACGATCAACGTCACAAATGAGGCTCCTGTAGCTGTTATCGACGAGCTCTCGACGAAGGAAGACGTCGCGATCGTTATCCAACCGCTGGCTAACGACTTCGATCCGGACGGCGATGCGATCTCGCTGCAGAATTCGGTCCAGGCGTCGGCGGGAGTGGTTCGCTGGGAAGGTGAGGGTGCAGTGAGGCTCGACCCGCCGCCCGACTACACCGGAATGATCGAGCTCGTCTATGGCGTTGCTGACGGCTTCGGCGGAGCAGGAGTGGGCCGCATCGTTGTCACAGTTGAGCCGGTCAACGATCTCCCGTTGCCTGCCGGCGACCACGTGACATTCCGGGATTACAACGCCCTGCTGATCGACGTGTTGGCCAACGACATCGACGCCGACGGCGACGACCTGAGGATCATCGAGGTGGCGGGTGCCCAGCACGGCACGGTCGTCCTCACCGCCGATGGGAGAGTTGAATATCACCCGACCGCCGGATATGTCGGCACCGATACCTTCGAATACGTGGTGGCAGACGCGTCCGGCGCCACCGGACGCGCGACCGTGGTGGTCTCCGTCACCGAAGCCGCCTATGAAGCCGGGGCTGCGCTGGCGGCGGCGCTGGGGATCGACAGCGTTGGGCTGGAGGTCCCGACGGAGGAGCCGCTTCATTTCGGGCTCGACGCGCTGTTCTCTCCCCGGTCGGTGTCCCTGTTGGTAGGTGCGTTCTATCAGTCGGCCGGAGCGCTCCGCCTACCGCTGGCCTTGTTGTTCGTGACGCTTTTCGTAGGGCTGGGCGCCGGCAGACTCGCCGGCGCCCAGCTAGCGTTTGGTTTGTGGGCCCCCGCCAGCTACGCCGCCGTACTGGTTGACCGCGAATCACAGCTCGTTGTCCGCGCGCAGCCGAATCCACAGGCCAAGGCGGTAAGTCGCATCGGGCCGGCAGAGCGCGGTATCCCCTCCGCCGGCCGGCCGCGAACCGTCGATGGCGTGCGCTGGGTCTCGGTTGTCACCCCCCACGGCAATGGCTGGGTCAAGGCCGAATGCGTGATGCCGGAGCATCCACTGGAAGCCTTCTTCGAGGACATCCGGCCGCCGCAGATGCTCAGACGCCTGGGGACGGCACTCCGCGCAGAACAGGCAGTCACCCAACTCATTGCCAAACGCGGGCTGATTGTCAGCTCCGAGGCCGGAGTGACGCGACTCGCCCGGACTCAAGTGGCCTCGGCTTTGACCGAGGCGTCACATGTCGGATCGACGCTGCGTTCCTTCCTGGATGCACTGGATGCCACATCCCACCTGTCGACTCGCCAGCGCCACTCGACGGAGGCGCTCCTACCCATCGAATGTCGCAACTTCCACTACCTGAGCATTAGGCCCGACGACGACAGCGAGCCCTGGGTCGTCTTCTTCGAGTACGTGCGGAAGCGGCCGTACATTGTCGGGATCGGCCGAGACATCTAGTCGGGATCCCGGATTTTCGCCTGCGCCGGTGCAGGTCGCTCGCGCAGGGTGAGAGCCAGCCACGCTACCAGCGCACGTGAAGAGTCGCGAAAACTGGCTTTGCGCCCGCTTGCCACTGCCGGTGCCCACCCGGTACCGTTCTCCAACTTCCCCGAGGCAGCTCAGCCTCCTTCCCCGGAGTGATACTCCGCCGCCGGTCGGGCGCGCCCCGTTGGCGGCGGAGTCCAATCTCACGAAAAATCTCGAGATCGCGCAGGAATCCACCGAAAGAGCATTGACGTAACTACATCTCTGTGATTAACTGCGAGTCCCGCCGACAGGCACAACATATGGGACGTCATGATCGGACAAACCACAATATGTTGTGGTTTGGCGATAATCTTCCAGAGCAGATCCGAGGGCCACAACCGAGGTGACAGGACGGATGGAGCGACCGAACCAAGTGCGGTGGGAGCCGAGTGCGGCGGCCCGGTACAGGATAGCGGTGACGCCCTCCGCAGTCGGGGTGACTGCCGTCACGGGGCAAGCGGCAGCCACTAACAGGGCAGCCAGTGACGAGGCAGCCCGCGCAGGCCCGCCGCCGAGAGGCGACGGAAGCCGGCCACCGAGAAAGGGAGATCCGGTGGCACGGGAACACGGCAGGGGGAACTGCCCAGGAACACGGCAGGGGGAACTGCCCAGGAACAAGGCCAGGGCGGCCGGTGTGAAGCGAGAGACATCCCTCTCGACGGGCTTCTTCACCCGAGCCAGGCACGCACGACGGAGAGGGAAGAGACCACATGGCTGACGGCTCCGCACACGGACTCACGATCGAACGACGCTTCACCACTGCCGGGAAGGATCCCTACGCCGGCATCCAGTGGACGCGCCGCGACTCGAAGATCACCAACCCAGACGGCTCGGTCGTGTTCGAGATGAAGGACGCCGAAGTCCCCGCCACGTTCAGCCAGGTGGCGGCCGACATCATGGTCTCGAAGTATTTCCGCAAGGCCGGCGTGCTCCAGCTCGACAGCTACGGCGACCCGATCCTCGACGAGGGCGGCGACCCGGTCACCGGACCCGAACACTCTGCCAAGGATGTGTTCAACCGCCTCGCCGAAACGTGGCGATGGTGGGGGGAGAACTACGGCTACTTCGCATCCGGTGACGACGCCCAGGCGTTCGAGGACGAACTGAAGTACATGCTCGCCAACCAGATGGCGGCTCCCAACTCGCCACAGTGGTTCAACACCGGCCTGGCCCACAAGTACGGCATCACCGGCACCAAGCAGGGTTTCTGGTACGTCGACGAAGAATCCGGTGAAGCCCTCGAGTCGGAGGATGCGTACACGCGCCCGGCCCCGCACGCTTGCTTCATACAAGCGGTCGCCGACGACCTGGTGAACCCGGGCGGGATCATGGACCTGTGGGTGCGCGAGGCTCGCCTTTTCAAAATGGGATCGGGCTGCACGGCGGGCGATTCTCGCGTCTACGTGATGGGCGAGGGCTTCGTCCCGATCCGCGACCTGTTCAGCCGGTTCAAGGACGAGGGCCGAGTGGTCCACGAGTTCGACGGCAAGGGCCGCTACATCGACATCGGTGACACCGAGGTGTTGACGCTGGCCCTTGACGAGGAGACCGGCCGCTACGAGTTCGACAAGGTTGAGCTCGTGTGGGAATACGACGTCGACGCCGATGACAAAGTGACGGTCCGCTTCGACACCGGAGCGAGCGCGACGGTATCGGCATGGCATCCATTCCTCGTCTGGGACGGTGAACGCATTGTCGAACGACGTGCCGACCAGCTCGAGCGCGGAGCCGCCGTGATGGGTCCCAACGAAACGGCGGTAGATCAGCTCTCGATCGAACCGATCGTTGTGTCATACGAGACGAGCTACCACAACAGCACAGAACGCCGTCACGTGCTCATCGATGAGGACCTGGCGTGGTTGTGCGGCTTCTTTTTGGGTGACGGTTCCCTCGGATTGACCAACCACCGGACAACCAACAAATACGGCACGACCTACACGTACCGGCGGCCACGATTGCGCTTCCACGATGAGACGACCGAGACCCTGCAGCGCGTCATTGCGATCGTGGAGCGGGTCTTCGGTGAGACGGCAACGATCCAGCAGGATGGTCGTGGCAGCAACGGCAAGACGATCACCTTCACCGGACGCAGCGTCACCGGGTTCTTCGCGGAGCTATTCCCGGTCGGCGAAAAGACATACACGATCGAACTCCCACAGTTCGTATGGCTGGCGGGTCGTGACATTGCTTTTGCCTTCCTCGCTGGTCTCATCGACTCCGATGGATCGGTCAACCGCGGGCGGGCCGTGTACGCCACTGCGAGCCACGAATTCGCGAAGGACGCGGCCGTGCTGGCTTCGTTCCATCGACTTGGAGGCGGCGTCCGCCGGGACGACAGTGTTAGTACAGCAACGATCGTGCATCGGTCGACGTCTGCGGCGCTGCGTCACGACCTCGGTCGACACCTGACGCATCCTGAGCGCCGGTCACGGCTTCTCGAATACGACACGAAGCATGAGCGGATGTTCTGCATGCCGCTGTCGAAGCAGATGAGCAGCGAGGCTTTTGGGGAGCACGCGCCTGCCGACTGGCTTCGTGTACCTATCGGCGATGAGACCTTCCATCTCGGACGTCTGCGCTACGAGGGACTTGTCAATCCCACGAAGCTCGATCGGGCAGTGGCAGTTATGGACCGGCAAGAACCGGTCCTCGATCTTGTGTCGCAGGTTGCTCGCTCGATTGCTTTCGTGACATCGGTCGAGGCGTGCACCGACGACCCCGATTTCTACGATCTCACTGTCGCTCACCACTCGAACTACCTTGCCGGCGAGACGGGTCTTGTGGCTATTCACAACACCGGCTCCAACTTCTCACACATCCGTTCCGAGGGTGAGGCGCTGGCCGGCGGCGGCAAGAGCTCGGGTCTGATGTCGTTCCTCAAGATCGGCGACCGGGCCGCCGGCGCGATCAAGTCGGGCGGCACCACCCGGCGGGCCGCCAAGATGGTCATCCTCGACATCGACCATCCCGACATCGAAGAGTTCATCGCCTGGAAGAAGGTCGAGGAGGACAAGGCGCGCATCCTCATCGAGCACGGCGGGTTCCCGGCCGACTTCAACGGCGAGGCGTATGCCACCGTGTCGGGCCAGAACTCGAACAACTCGGTGCGGGTCACCAACGAGTTCATTCAGGCCGTCATCGACGACGGCGACTGGCAGCTGACCAACCGTACCGATGGCACAGTTCGCAAGACGATCAAGGCCCGCGACCTGTGGCGTCAGATCGCCGACGCCGCCTGGGCCTGCGCCGACCCGGGCATGCAGTACCACACCACGATCAACGAGTGGCACACCTCCCCCGCCGGCGGCGAGATCCGGGCGTCTAACCCTTGCAGTGAATATATGTTTCTGGATAACACCGCCTGCAACCTGGCCAGCCTCAACCTGGTGCGGTTCATCGACGCCGATGGGACCTTCGACATTGAGGCCTATGAGCACGCGATCCGGTTGTGGACGATCGTGCTGGAGATCTCGGTCACGATGGCCCACTTCCCGTCCCGGGAGATCGCCCAGGGTTCGTACGACTACCGCACGCTCGGCCTCGGCTACGCCAACCTGGGTTCCCTCCTCATGCGGTGGGGCATTCCCTATGACTCGGACGAGGGCCGGGCTATCGCCGGGGCGATCACTGCAACACTGACCGGCGTCGCCTATGCGGCGTCCGCCGAGATGGCGGCGGTGCGGGGCCCCTTCCCGAAGTTCGCCGAAAACCGGGACAACATGCTGCGGGTCATGCGCAACCATCGCGGGGCCGCGTACAACGAATCCGACTTCGAGGGTGTACACCACCACGTCACGGGCATCGACCCCGACCGGTGCCCGCCCGATCTGCTGGCCTCGGCGAGGGGTGCGTGGGACGTGGCGCTGGCTCTGGGCGAGACCCACGGGTACCGCAACGCTCAAGCGACCGTGCTTGCCCCGACGGGCTGCCTGGTAGGAGGTTCGCTGCTGGCAACCGAACGAGGTCTGGTGCGGCTGCGGTCGCTGGGCGATCCCGCAGGAAGCCAGTGGCAGGACCTCGGGGTCGAGGTTTCGACCGACGAAGGACCACGGGAAGCGACCCAGTTCTATGTGAATGGTGTCGAACCGGTGGTGACCGTCGAGACCGCTCGTGGGTATCGCATCCAGGGCACGCCGACCCATCGCATCAAGGTGGTCGACACACAGACCGGCGAGTGGCAGTGGCGGCGCTTCGGCGACGTCCGTCCCGACGATCTCGTCCCCCTTCAGCTCAACCAGCTTGTTGGCATCCCGAACACGGTGACGTTGCCGCCGCTCGGTGAGATGCATTGGACGGGCGACTTCACGACCACGGTGCCCCGGGAGATGTCAGCGGGGCTGGCGGAACTGGTCGGCTACTTCATGGGCGACGGCTCACTCCACGCCAAAGGCTTGCGCTTCTGTGTCGCCCAAGAGGATTTCGACGTCGTCGAGCGACTCACGATGCTCGGCAAGCAGCTGTTCAACCTCGAGGCGCAGATCAGCGACCAGACCGGCTACACCGAGGTGGCTTTCCACTCGGTGCCGCTGACGGTGTGGTGGGAGGCGTGCGGGTTCGCCAAGGAATCTCCCACAGAAAACAACGTCGGAAAGGGATACACGCCGCACATTCCCGACGCAGTACTGCACAGCAACGACCCTGAGATATACCAGGCCTTCGTCCGCGGCCTGTTTGAGGCCGACGGGTATGCCCACTCAGGCGGGTATGCGAGCTGGTCGACTACATCCACGGAGTTCTCGCACGACGTCCAGTCGCTGCTGCTCGCCCTGGGCTATCCGACGACCCGCCGCATGAGCACACCCGGCTGGGGATCGAGTGATGTGGCCGAGTTGCGCCTCCTCAACCAGGCGCATAGCGCCCGGTGGGCGGCCGAGATCGGATTCATTTCCGGACGTAAGCAAGCGGGACTGCTCGGCGGGCCGCACCCGCAGACAGCGCGCAAGGACCACATTCCGGTCACCAGAGACGCGATCCAGCGGCTCACCGAAGTCGGCGACGATCTGCGTAACACGATGCTCAACTCGCTGCGGCGCATCGGGATGGTGTCCCGTCGCTCCGCCGAGGAGCTGTTCGAGCGCACCGGCGACGCCGAACTCGGCCAACTGCTCGGCTTCTATTACGACCGGGTGGCGGCCGCCGAACTCGGTGAAGAGCAGTACACGTACGATCTGTCGGTCCCCGACAACGTCACCTACGTGGCCAACGGGTTCGTTTCCCACAACACCATCGGCCTCCTGATGGATTGTGACACCACCGGGGTCGAGCCCGACTTCGCGCTGGTGAAGTTCAAGAAGCTGGCCGGCGGTGGCTACTTCAAGATCGCCAACCAGTCGATCGCCCCGGCGCTGCACCGCCTCGGCTACGACGACAACCAGATCGCCGACATCATCGACTATGTGATCGGCACCTCGACCCTGCTCGGGGCGCCCCACATCAACCGCGAGTCGCTGGCCGAGAAAGGCCTGACCGCCGAGGAAATCGGCAAGATCGAAAAGGCGTTGCCGTCGACCTTCGAGCTGAAGCACGCGTTCAACGTGTTCGTGGTCGGCGAGCAGGCGCTGCAGCGGCTCGGCTACACGCCGGATGACTACACCAGCTTCGATTTCGACTTGCTGGCTGCGCTCGGCTTCACCAAGGCGCAGATCGCCGAAGCCAACGACTACATCTGTGGCCGCCAGACGATCGAGGGAGCGCCCCATCTGGCAGAGGAGCACCTGGCGGTGTTCGACTGCGCCAACCGTAACGGGAGATACGGGGAGCGGTTCATCCACCACACCGGCCACATCAAGATGATGGCCGCCGCCCAGCCGTTCATCTCGGGCGCGATCTCGAAGACGATCAACATGCCGAACGAGGTGACGGTCGACGACGTGGCCGACGCCTACAGGATGTCCTGGGAGCTGGGCATCAAAGCCATGGCCCTATACCGGGACGGTTCCAAGGCCTCCCAACCGCTGTCGGCGTCGTCGGACGACGGCGAGTCAGAAGAGCTGTCCGAAGAGGTGTCCGAGGCCTTACAGGAGGAAGCCGTGCTGGCCTGGGGCAAGATCCCGGCCGGGGTCTCCCCGACCCAGGCATACGCCAGCACGCCCCGTCCGCGCTTCTTGCTGCCGGCCCGCCGGGGCGGCTTCACGCAGGAAGCCCGGGTGGGCGGCCACAAGGTGTTCTTGCGGACAGGCGAGTACGAGGACGGCACCCTTGGCGAGATCTTCATCGACCTCGCCAAAGAAGGCGCGACGCTGCGCGGCGTGCTGGCCAGTTTCGCCATCGCCGTGTCGAAGGGTCTGCAATACGGCGTGCCGCTCGAGGAGTTCGTCGACACGTTCGTGTTCCAGACGTTCGAACCGCGGGGCATGGTGGAAGGCCACCCCAACATCAAGATGGCCAATTCGATCATCGACTACATGTTCCGAGCGCTCGGTGTCGAGTACCTGCATCGAGACGAACTGGTCCAGGTGCCGCCGGACCGCTCCGAGTCGGACCTGCCCGAGCCCCCGAAGGGCATCGCGGCCGAAGCCGGTCAGCAGCTGGAACTGGGCGGCGCCGCCAAGGAAGCCGACATCGACGCCCAGGCCGAAGCGGCGGCGTTCGCCGACGGCAAGAGCGAGGCTTCGGTCTCACCCCCCAGCGGGGAGGGCGCAGCCAGGCGCTCCAACGGCCCCGGCACCATGGCCAGCCAGCGAGAGCGAACTGCAGTGGCAGCAGCCGGCTCGGACTACGCCCTCACCGCCGACCTAGCCGCCGGCGAACTGATGGGCGACGCCCCCGCCTGCTCCAATTGCGGCCACATGACGGTGCGCAACGGCAGTTGCTACGTGTGCCTGACGTGCGGGGACACGACGGGCTGTAGTTGAACGGCCGCGCAACGAGTGTCGGAACACACTCACAGAGATCTCGAGCCAAAGCGACTTGGGTGGAGCCAGTATCCGCTTGCACCCGAGCGGATACATTGCGGTGCGTTCAGCCGCTAGAAGATCCGGCGTATTAGCCAAACGCCGATGAGGGAATTGATGAAGTCGACGGCGGTAGGTCTCGACGCTCGAGGGTGCGAGCGGAGCGGTGATGCCCGCGATCGATAGCCCGAGTAGGAACGGAATCCGGCCAAACAGGACAGCGACGAGGATCGACGATCCACCGCGACTTTCGCCAACCCCGACACACCATCCTCCAGCCCACCGGAACGTGAGGAGGGGCGACGTCTGGTGGGCGTCGCTGGGTGTGCCGGAAGGCGCGGCGCCACCGGGGGCGACGACCGATCGTGGTCGTCCAGTCTGATCGCTTCAACTAGCGCCGAATCGCAACCGTGATCACGTCGGACGTGCGGCTAGCGGTTGCCCCGGGTGCTCGAGGAGCGGGCCGGCGCACTGAACGCCGCCACGCTCGCCCGGGTCAACGACGGCATCCGGCTGGCGCTCGACGTTTGAGTGATCACCCTCCTGGCTTCAACCCACCCGCTCAGCAGTTGACCGACGCGGCAAGGGCACGACACACCTCATGCATACGGCCGGATGGCAGACGTCCGAGGCGCTCGACCAACATCGACCTCGGTACCAGCTCAGGCGTGTCGAGGTTGAGGGCGCAGCTGCGAGGCATGCCGTCGGTCTCGTCCAGCCGGACCTCCGTGTCGAGGCTGCGAATGGTGGTGGTCGCAAACGCCATCAACACTACCGGGAGTCGGAGAATCGTTTCGGGTCGGGTCAGGATCACACCGGGACGGCGGCCGGCGTGCGCGGTCTCGACCCACCAGACCTCGCCCCAGTTCACTGGTTTCGGGCCCGCGCAGTCCGTACCGCGTCAAGGAACGACTCCAGATCGCCCCACTCGTCCGAAGTCCCGAGCGGATACGCCTCGTACGCGGCGGCCACTCGCTCGGCCAGGTTTGAATCCGCTCCCAGATACTCCGACACCGCATCACGGATCACCTGGGACCGTGAGGCCCCCTCGCGGGTCGCTCGTTTGTCGAGCTGCTCGATCAGCTCGGGCGGCAAATGCACCAACGTCGGTCTCATGGGCATACCTATATCATACCTATATCGGTGATGGAACACAGACGTCGAAGCCAGCCTGGGAGACCATGACGCGTGAGTGTGTGACAACCGGGGATGTCGAGCTCTTCCTGCACCAGAACGGCTGGCACTACGTCGCCGTTGGCGCTGCGATCTCCGACGAGCTGGCGGACTTCGCCGACCGGGGGCTCGTTGCCAACCGGGCAACCCTCGACGACTGCAGCTGGGACACGTCGCTCCTCCCCAAGGGGACGGCACCCATTCATTCCGCTCAATGCCAAGGCCCGCTCCTCGGCCCGGGTGGACGTCGGGGATCGCGTGACAATTCGGCTCCGCCTTCGCGGCCGAGAATGACCGCAGTTGGGACGCGGAACCGACTCCGGCAACCGGTCTGATCACGTCGGCAGGCCCGCCAGAATGTGCCGAACGCCTCTTTCGCGGCCCCAACTCGCATCCCACACTTTGGGCCAGACGAACAGAACTGTCAGGAGGCCAGTTTGCAACCTGTCAGAAGTGTGATCCTCCTCGACGTGCCGGAAGGCGTGGGCGAGTTCGACGAGGACCTGCTGGAGCGGATGGGGCACGAAGTGCTCGTATGCCATGGGCCCCAGCACAAAGAGCTGTGTCCGATCCTCCAGCCGCTGGGCCACTGCCCGATGGTGGATGAGGCCCACGGAATCGTGTTCGAGCTGGACCTCGACCGACCCCAACACCGCGCCATCCTGCGGCGCTACCAGGAGGTGGTGAAGGAGGGTATACCCATCAGGGTGGTCGTTCAGGCCGAGCAGGCCGAGAAATATGCGGACCTCCTCGCGGGCGTCGAAGTGATGTCCCACCAGCCGACGGCGGGCGAGCTCGACGCATTCTCGGCCCGGGTCGAAGCGTACGAACGCACCACCGAGCCGGATCCAGAAGTCTCCGGCTGAGTGTCGGGCGCTGGCGTTGCGGTTGTGCCCAGGGCCTTGCTCGCGCCTATGTTCCGCCGATGAGCTGGGCACGCCGCATCACCGTCGGCCTGCTTCTGGTCGTCACCTTGTTCCTGCTTGCACTGGCCGCTTGGGCGGTCGCGATCGGGCCAGAAGCCATGTGGCGAGTTCTGACCCACGGCACCACCACCGTGTGGGACCACCTCGAGTACCCAGGCCGAACGACCATGCCGGCGCCGCAGGCCCGGCCGTGGACGACAACGCCCGGCACTGACCCGACCGTCACACTCTCCGGCGAGGCTCAGCCGGTCGGAAGCGTGCTGGCCGAGCACGACAGCCTGGCGATGGTCGTCGTGCATGAAGGGTCGGTCGTCTACGAGTGGTATGCCCCCGACCACGGCGAGGCCCAGCCGTCGATGCTGTTCTCCGTGACGAAGTCGATCACGTCGCTGCTGGTGGGCGCCGCCGTAGACGACGGTCTCATCGGGTCGGTCGACGACCCGGTGACCGACTACGTGCCCGAGCTGGCATCCGGCGGATTCGGCATCGTGACTATTGCCGACCTCCTCCAGATGCGCTCCAACTCCACCTACGTCGAAGACGACAACCCCTTCGGCATGCACGTCGAGTTCAACTACACGGCCGACCTCGAGGCGGACATCCTCGGTCTGGCCGTTCGCGACGAGCCGCACGAGCAGTTCACCTACAAGTCGGGCGACAACGCCATCCTCGGGCTCATCCTCCATCGGGTCCTGGCTCCCGAATCAGTCACCGCCTATCTGCAGCGCCGGCTGCTAGACCCGCTGGGAGCGGAGGATCCCGGCATATGGAGCACCGACGACAGCGGCGGCCTCGAACGCACGTGGTGCTGTCTGGCTCTGACCGCTCGAGACCTGGCCCGATTAGGTCAGCTGATCCTCGACCGCGGAGAGGTCGACGGCGAAAGCCTGCTGCCCGCCACGTGGCTGGACGCGTCGTTCACTGCGGCCTACGCCGCAACGGAATGGCCCGCCGACTACCAGGAAAGCGCGCTGGTCAATTACGGCTACCAATGGTGGCTGACCGACACAGCGGTGGCGGGGATCGGCAAGGACGGCCAGTACCTGTTCGTCGATCCGACGCAGAACCTGGTCATAGTGCGGACCGGCACGTCGCAGGGGGGGATCGGCTGGTTGGACCTCATCACCGAGATCGCCGAGCAGTTCCCACCCGATCCGGGATGACCATCGGTGCGTCGGCGGGCCGCCGGCTCGAGGCGCCCAGCAACAGCCCCAGCAGGGCTACCACCAACGGGACATGGAGCACGAAGTCGACTGACGCCTGCAAGGCGATTGCTCCGATCGCCGCCACCAGCAGCGGGCGGCCGGATGCGGGTTGACCCGCCGCCACCAGCCGGATGAGCAGAATTGCGCTGGCCGCCAGCGCGACCAGCCCCGCCAAGCCCGTTTCGGCCAGCCATTGCACGTATTCGTTGTGGGCATATGACGGCGGCCCGTTGCCGAGGTCGAGACGGCCCAGGCCCATTCCGAACAGCGGGTGCTCTCCCCAAGCACCGATGGCCCGCCGCCACAGGGTGAGCCGGCTCCCGTCGGTCAGAGAAAGCCGGGAAGCCAGTCCTCCCGGCAACCAGGCGAGCACCAGGGCCGCCAGCCCTCCGACGAGTGCCCACGCCCAAGGCACGAACCGCACGCCGCGCGCGTACCCGACCACGGCCGCCATCACAACCGCCGCCGCGCCGGCCCCGGACAGCAGGCCATCCCCCACCGCCAGGATCACGCCACCCGTCGCAATCAACAGCCAAGGCGCCAGCTCGCACGCCACCCGCCGGACCCACTGCGACCGCATCGCCAGCACTACCGAGACCAATCCAAACGCCAGGATGCCGCCCCGGCTCAACGTCGCCACCAGCGCCGCAATTTGAATGAACACCACCGCCCGGCCCCACCCTGTGTCCCGCTCCTGCAGAAACGACAGCCCGACCATTGCCCCGACCCCGACCACGGTCGCAGTCACATTGGGGTAGGTGAGCGATCCGGCCGCCCGCCAGATGTCCGACCGCTCAACTGCCATCGGAAAGGTGTGGGTGAACAAACCGAGCAGCGCCAGCACGGCCACGCCGGCCCCCACCGCCCGCACCCCCCACAGCACTCCCCGGCTTTGGTCCGAGCGGCCAACCAGCCAGCCCACGCAACCCACGGTGATCAGCGCCAGTAGGCGCGCAGGCCCCGTGGAGACGCCCCAAAGCGCCAGTTGCAGCACCGAGATCAAGACCAGCGGCGCCGCCGCCACGCCTAGGTCCCGGATTGCTGGCCGGCGCCGACCCAACCACACGAGGACCGCCAGATTCAGCAGCAGGAACACGACGAACGCCCGAGCGAACTGCGCCCCCTGCCCCACCGCCGCGTACGCCAGACCGACACCGTACAGGAGGGGCACCAGCCTGGCCGCAGACCGAACATCCGGGCGCACGGACACCATCATTCGTCCGGCTTCTCTTCGTCCGATCCGGCTGCGGGCACCATCCGCCACGGACGGGTCCGCCGCTGACGAATCGACCGCACGGCCATGTACCCGGCGACGATTGTCGCCGCTCCCACCGCCGCCGCCAGAAGCCAGTTCGCCGCCTCAAAACCTTCCTCGAGCACGGCCGCAGCCGGTCGGCCGATCACCTCCAGCTCGACGGCCAACTCATCATGCGCCTGCACGACCTCGCCGGCCACGTCCAGCGTCGCGTCAACCAACAGGACGAGGTCGGTAGATCCGGACTGCAAGCCTCTCACCACCCACGACCACGCCCGGGCACCGTCCTCGACCTCACCCCGCCGCGGTCCCGCCCGCTGCACCTGGACCACCGAGTCGTCACCGGCCACCAGCTCCACGGATGCCTGAAACGAGCGGGGCGGGGCGGCCAGCTCGCTCCGGCTCGCTGTGACCTCGAACGACTCTCCCACCTCGCTCGTGAAGGGGTTCTGGATGTCGGCCGAGTCGATCAAAACCGTGTAACGACCGAGGTCGGTGTGCAGGCCCAGCATCTCGATGCCCGGGTTGGTGTCGACGGTGACGGTTGCCGTCCGCTCGAATGTCACCGGCGTGGCGCTCTGCAGGCTCTCGCTGGAGGCGTCGACGAACGCCACGCTCTCGATGTCGAGCGTGAGAGCGAACCTGCCAGACTCGAGCGGCACCACCTCCCACGTCCACTCGAGGATGCCTTCGGCCGGTTCGGACTCCACCGGTTCGACGACGTCGAGCCGGCGCTCGACCCAATCCGGGGAGCTGATCCGCAAGCTGCACTCGGCTTCACAGTCCTCGACCAGTCGGGCGCGGATGCGGTGCCCGGACGTGAATTCGCCTTCTTGTCCGGCGGCTCCCGGGTCGGGCGGTGCCGCTTCGGCGTCGAATGTCAGGAAGGCCCGCACCTGGGCGGGCTCCCCCTGCACCATTTCAAGCCGGTCGAGAAAGATGATCTGTGCTCCGGTCGCCATCCCTTCCAGCGCTCCCAGATATGCGACCAACCCGGTTGACGACGGCGTCGGCGTGACCGGGCGGGGGGCGCGAGGCGGTCGGGAAACGGTGGTGGCACGCGTGGCGGCGGGAGCGTGACTGTCGTTGAGCAGCAGCGGTCCGTCGGCCCGGGCCACGTCGCGAACCTCGATCACCGCCCCGGCCATCGCGGCCACGACAAATGTCGCAGCGGCCAGCCGTGTTGCCATTGGTTGCCACTGTGGCATGTCTTACAACCGCTCTCTGAGGTCAACGCCGCCGAGACTAACCCCCAGAACGCCGGAATTCGCGCCGAATCGCCCTCGCCGGCTCCAGTCAGAGCGTCAGCCACCGGGACGGCGCGAAGATCAGCGCACGAAGGGAGCCGACAGCCGGTTGGTGACTGCAGCCGCGGTGGCCGCGCCCGGGAGTGCGGGGTTCCAAGTCGAGACCGAGTAGCCGACCACCAGGCCGGTGGCGGCCAGACCTGACAGCGACTCGCCCACCGCCGCAGCCGACGGCCCGCCCGGCGCCGGATAGTTGACAGCCGGCAGCTCGTCCGGATCCACGACATCGACATCCACGTGGACATACAGCGGTCGGTCGGGCGGCACCTCATCAACGATCGACTCCACCGGCAACCGGCGGACTCCCGAATCTGCCAGCAGCTCGGACTCCTCCGGATCCAGATCTCGTCCGTCGACTAGGTATGCGTCGGTATCCGGCAGCGTCCGCATGCCGCATGCTTCGGCGATCGTCTGCTCCCCCCGGCCGGTCGCCATCGCCAGCGGCATGCCGCCGATGAAGTTGCTCGGGGTCGTTTCCCATGTGTTGAAGTCGCCGTGAGCGTCATAGAAGACCAGCACCGGATCGATCCCCTTGCGCTGGAGCCCGGCGACAAACCCGAGGATGGCGCAGCAGTCACCGGCATAGACCGTGGGAGTGTGAGCACCAGCCACCACCGACGCCAGTTCGGCGTACAACGCGGCCATGCGATCCATTTCCGCACCAGGTTCGAGGGCGGGGTCGATCACCGTGCTCGGTTCCGGCACCTCCAGCCCATCGAGCCGGTGACCCATATAGAAAGGCGACACGAACAGCACCCGCAGCAACCTACCCGAAACCTCCCATCACGGCGCCGCCCCGGGAAGATGTGAGCTGCGTTGAGACCGGGCGGCGCAGGGGTAATCTGCCGGACAACGGATCGGGGGCTGGTGCCGGAGTTCTCGCTGCCTTTCGACTCACCCGCCTGGGTGTTCCTCACTCTGATGACTGTTGCCCTGGCCTTCCCCATTGCGGCCGAGCGACTCCGCCTACCGGGAGTCCTGGGCCTGGTGCTGGGTGGCCTGATCGTCGGCCCGCAAGTGCTGGGCCTCCTCGAACTCCCAGGACTCGTCGCCCAACTCGGGGGGTTTGGCGTCCTCTATTTGATGTTCCTCGCCGCGCTCGAGCTGGATCTCGAAGTCCTCAAGCAAGGCATCCGCCGCACTGCCGTGTTCGGAATTCTCACGTTCGTGATACCCATAACCCTTGGCATTGCCGTCAGCCTGGCCGCTGGTTTCAGGCTGGCGGCCGCCGTGCTGATCGGCTCGCTGTGGGCATCTCACACGCTCGTGACCTATCCGACGATCCGCCGCCACGGGCTGACTCGCGACCCGGCCGTCACCGCAACCTTGGGCGCCACGATCGTCACGGACGTGCTCGCCTTGCTGGTCCTGGCCGTGGTCGTGGCGCTCGAACGATCCGACAACCCGCCCACGGCCATCGGGCTTCGGCTGGCTCTTGGCATGGCCGTGCTCGGGGTGGTGGCCTTCATGCTGATCCCCCGGCTGACGCTGTGGTTTTTTCGCGGGCTCGGTCAGGACGGGATCCTGCGGTTCCTATGGGTGATGTGCGCTCTGCTCGGGGTGGCGGTTGTCGCCGACCTGGCCGGTACCGAGCCGATTGTCGGCGCCTTCTTCGCCGGGCTGGCGATGAACCGGCTGATCCCCGACGCAGGCCTGTTGATGCGGCGCATCGAGTTCGTCGGGTCGTCGCTGCTGATCCCGATCTTCTTGATCTCGGTGGGCATGCTGATCGACCTCAGCGTCGTCCGCGAAGCTCGCACCTTGGCTCTGGCAGCCGCTTTCTCGGCCGTCACGATCGTCGCCAAGTATGCAGCCGCCTGGATCACAGGGCGTGTCTTCGGCTTCGGCCGTTCACGTATCAACGTGATGTTCTCGTTGTCGGTGGCCCAAGCCGCCGCAACGCTGGCTGCGGCCGTCATCGGTTTCGAGGCGGGGATCATCGACGAGCCAACGGTCAATGCCGCCCTCATCGTGGTGCTGGTTACCGTGCTGCTGGCGTCCTGGACCGCCGGTCGGGCCGTGCCGAGGGTTGAGACGGAGCCGGCGGCGACGCCCAAGATCGGCCGTCGGGTCATCGTGCCGATCTCCAACCTCGACACTGCGGCCGGCTTGGTTGATCTGGCGCTGACGGCCGCCCGGGTCGACCGCGGAACAGTTATCCCGTTACACGTAGTGACCGAGCCAGACCCGGCGTCGATGGCCGATGGCGCGCGGCTGCGGGCTGAGGTGGAGAAGATCGCACGCCGGCGCGGAGCCGAGGTGACCGGCACCATCCGGGTCGACGTCTCGGTGGTGGCGGGCATAAGCAACACCGTCATGGAAAGCGACGCCTCACTCGTCGTCGTCGGATGGACCGAGGCATCGTCGGTGCGGCGGGCGGTTTTGGGCTCACTGGTCGACGAGATCGCAGCGCGGGTACCGGCCCCGGTCGCAGTGGGCCACTTGCCCCACATGGACGTCGATCGTGTTGTCATCATTGACGTGGCCGGCGCATCGCCCGTCGAGATTGCGGTGGCCCGGCGCCTGGGGCTGCATCTGGCCCGAAGTGGCGGTTGGAAGATCGGCCTGGCCTGCCGGGATCCGAATGAGTTCGCACCCGGCGGCCCGTTCTTGCTGGTATCCGCCGGCGACTTCCGGCGCCGAGACCTGATCGTCGTCGCTGCGCCTGGCGGCGCAGATTTTGCCCGCACCATCGGTGAGCTCGTGACCGAACACGCCGAGCGGCCGCTGGTGGCGATTCGGGCATTCGCCGGCACACCGAACAACTTCACACCGGTGACGCAGATATTCGGGGATTGACAGGGCGCGCCCGGCGATGGTGACTCCAACGGGCGCAGCGCTTGGCATACTGTCGGGTCTCCATGCCGTGAGGTCGCCCTGCTTCGGTCACTATTCGTCGACATATCCCCCATCAGGGAGTTCCGGGAGTACCGCCTCCTATTCACCGGTCAGGTGATCTCCCTGGTCGGCCGGCAGCTGACCATCGTCGCCAGCTCGATCCAGGTCTTCGACCTCACCGGCCAGACCTTCGCGGTGGGTATGTTGGGGCTCGCCCAGTTCCCGGCGTTGCTGGTCGGTTCGTTCCTGGGCGGAACTTTGGCCGACGCATTCGACCGGCGACGGATACTCATGCTCGCGCAGGTTTTCATGGCGGCGACGACCGCCGGGCTGGCGCTCAACGCGATGGCGGCCGCGCCCCAGGTGTGGCTCGTCTACGCGCTCACGATGGCCAATGCATTCGGGTCGGCGGTTGACTCACCCGCTCGCAGCGCGTCGGTCCCGAAGATCGTGAGCCTCCCCCGTCTCCCTGCGGCCTTTGCATTGCAGGTCCTGATGTTCCAGACGGCCGCTGCAGTTGGACCCGCGCTGGGCGGGCTTGTCATTGCCCGCGCCAGCCTGGCCGCGGCGTACTGGGGTGACACCATTACGTTCGCAGCGGCGCTGGTCAGCCTCGTGCTGATGAATCCGCTCCGGCCGGCCGGCGGTGGCACCAAGCCGGGTTTCCGGTCGATCGGTGAGGGTCTGCGATTTCTGCGCGGCTCGCAACCGCTCCAGGGCATCTTCATCATCGATATCGCCGCAATGGTGTTCGGCATGCCCAGGGCGTTGTTTCCCGAGTGGGGTACCGAAATCCTGAGCGGCGACGAGGCCACTGTGGGGTTGCTGTTCGCCGCACCCGCGGCGGGGGCATTGCTGGCCGGGCTCTTTTCGGGCCGCATCTCCCGGGTCCGGGCGTCGGGCCGGGCCACCGTCATCGCCGTCATCGGCTGGGGCCTGTCCATTGCCGCGTTCGGCATCACATCATCGCTCGCGCTCGCCGTGACCACGCTGGCGATCGCGGGCGGCGCAGACGCGCTGTCCGCAGTGTTTCGCCAGACAATCCTCCAGGTCACGACGCCCGACCGGCTCCGAGGACGTCTCTCGGCTGTCCAGATCGCAGTTGTCGCCGGAGGCCCGCGGGTGGGAGACGCTGAGGCCGGCACCGTGGCTGCGCTGTTCTCGCCCCGAGTGGCCGCCTGGTCGGGAGGTCTGGCGGCCGCACTCGGTGCTCTCGTGGTCGCCAAGTTCTTCCCCAAGTTCGCAAAGTGGCGGATACCGGACGACATCGACATGGATGCCTAGCCGCCCGAAGTGGCGCACCAGCTTACGACGTACGGTCGATGCCGCACTGCGAAGACCGCCAGGTGATCCCGTGCGAATCTCACCATCGGCGCTCAGGACGACGACCCTTTCGTGGCCCGACCCAGCCATCCCGTTCGCTGGTGTGTATGGTCCCGTTGGCCATGGCCTTTGATCGAAGCACTGCGCCCATCTACGAATTCCTCGGCCTCGATATCGAGGTTACGAGCGAAGGCAAAGCCGTCGGCACCATGACCGTGACGGAGCAGCACTTCTCGGGTGCCGGCCGCATGCACGGCGGCCTCGTCTTCGTCGTGTTCGACACAGTGATGGGCTATGCCATCCACTCGGTGATCGACTCCAGCATCGACATCGCCACCATCGAGGTGTCGCAGCGTTTCATCCGCATGGTCGGGCCGGGACGACTGACGGTCGAGGTCGAGGTCGTTCACCCGGGCCGCAAAGTCATGCAGGTCCAGGGCCAGGCCTGGGACTCACGGGGCAAGCTGGCGGCGACCGCGGCGGGTGCCTTCATCGTCCTCGGCTGAGCCCGAGCTGCGCAAACTCTTAACAACCGGCCTATCCCTCTCGAACCGGCGTGTTCGATCGTGCAATCGACAACCGCACGAAAGGAGACAGGATGCGGCTGAAGCGAATCACTTTGGTGGCGGCGCTGGTCGCCGTGATGGTTCTCGGGATGACCGCGGTGGCCGGCGCCCAGGAAGAGGGCGGCAAAGCCGACGTCGCGGGACGTGGATGGCTCGCGGCCAAAGGCACCGGCAACGCCACCCTCGACATGGGCGGCTGGATCAAAATGAAGGTGGCTGGCGACGTCGCCATCACCAACCTCGGTGATGATTTCGAGGTTCGCCTCCGGGCCGAAGGCTCCGATGAAGCCCTGACGGAGTCGGTTGGTCCCGATGTCGAGCTCAACGATTACGAAGGCTGGCTGGCGGTCCGCGGCAGTCACTTCCTCATCGAGATGGAGGGTGACATCACATTCCGGGCGCATGGCCACGGTGTCGCCTACCTGGAGGGGACCGGTATGTACAAGACCCGACGGGGCCCGATCCGAGCATGGGATGTCGGCGGACTCGAGATTGCCATCCAACCTTCCGTTTGAACGGAATCCGCCTGGCGCTCACAGGGTGGGATCTCGGTCCCGCCCTCGGGCGCGTGTGGCTAACTTGCGACGAGCATGAAGGTCGCGCAGGTCGAGACGTTCGTGGTCGAGAACCCACCGCCGTCATTCGGCGGGCGCTACTTCACGTTCGTGAAGCTGACGACAGACGACGGGATCAGCGGCTACGGCGAGGCGTACGCCGCCACATTTCATCCCCGGGTGGTGGCGGCCATGCTGGTCGACGTTGCCGAGCGGCACCTGATAGGGACCAGCCCGTTCGAGATAGAACGGTTCTGGCGGCGGGCATACGGGCGGGGCTTCACCCACCGGCCGGACATCTCGCTGCAAGGGACGATGAGCGCCCTCGAGATGGCCTGCTGGGACATCGTGGGCAAGGCCCTGGACCAGCCGATCTACAACCTGCTGGGCGGGCGGGTGCACGAACGGCTCCGCTCGTACACCTACCTCTATCCGGAACCTACCGACGAGACCGACGTGTACTTGGATCCGGAGCTGGCCGCCCGGCGGGCCGCCGAGGAAGTTGCTCGGGGATTCACCGCAGTCAAATTCGACCCAGCCGGCCCCTACACGGTGATGGGAGGGCATCAACCCTCGCTTGAACGACTCGAGTTGTCGGTCCAATTCGTGGCCGCCATCCGCGAGGCGGTGGGTACCGACGCCGACCTGCTGTTCGGGACGCACGGTCAGTTCACGCCATCAGGCGCAACGCGGCTGGCCCGTCGGTTGGAGCCCTACGACCCGTTGTGGTTTGAGGAGCCGACCCCGCCCGATGACATCGCCGGCATGGCCCGGGTCGCGCGCCAGACCTCCATTCCCATTGCGACCGGCGAGCGCCTCACGACCAAGGTCGAGTTCGCCCGGGTGCTCGAGGCGGGAGCGGCATCCATCATCCAGTTCAACCTTGGCCGAGTAGGAGGTATTCTGGAGGCGAAGAAGGTCGCCGGCATGGCCGAGGCCCACAACGCGCAGATTGCTCCCCATCTCTACTGCGGTCCCATCGTGGGGGCCGCCAATGTCCAGGTTGCCACCTGTTCTCCCAACTTCCTGATTCTCGAGAGCGTTCGCGACTGGGGTGGCTTCCACGCCCAGCTCTTGAAGGCCCCGGTCCAGTGGGAACGCGGCCACGTTCTTCCGCCCACGGCCCCCGGCCTCGGCGTGGAACTGGATGAAGACATCGCCAGGGCCCACCCTTACGAGGGAGACGACCTGCACCTGTCGATGGCCGAGAACCCCATCGACGTGGCCGACCAGCAACCGGACTAATCGCAGCAGCCACTCCCACCTACGAGTAGGCGATGGGGGATCAGGCGCGGGTCGCTGCGGCGTGGAGGAATGCCCAGCTGGTGGTGCCCACTTCGGCCGCCCAGCCGAGGCCGGCGAGCGCGGCGGTCAGGTCCGGCGGCTGCCAGAACTTCTTGACAATCGTGTAACTTCGACCATCGGCCAGGCGGCGGGAGGATCGCTCCGCGTTCAGGTCTACCGATGTTCCAGTTTGTGCCACGACCCGTGCCGAATCTCTTGTGAACGGTGGGCCGTGAGCGCGGCTGTGTTCGGGGTGCGCACTGTCGATCACCAAGACCATCCCGCCGGGGGCCAGTGCTCGATCGACCACCGACCAGAAATCAGCAAAGCGCTCGGTCGGGACATGGCTCAACCAGAAAGCGAAGAAGACTGTGCCGAAGGCCTCTGTCGGCTCCCAGCTGAACACCTCGGCCACCTCGTATTCGACGTTGTCGCTTGTTTGCTTTCCCGCATTGATGTCGAGGGACTCCGGCGACGTGTCGACCGCCACCACCCGGGCGGCCCGGGAAGCGAGAAAGGTGGTCCAGTTTCCGGTACCTGCCGCGATTTCGAGGACAGCGCCCGACAGGTCAAAAGTGTCAAGCCAGCCCTCCAGCTGGGAGATGTCCGCCTTCCACTCCGACCTGACGTGGCGGCCGAAGTCGTATCGCGCCTCCTGCTGCCACCACTCGTCGTATTCGGGAGCGCGGGCTCGGTAGTAGTCGATCTGCTGGCGGATGATGTCCGGGCTCGGATCAGGGTCCACGCCCAAATCGTACCGGGGGTGTGGTGTCCGGCGTGTTCAGCCGGCGTGACGCTGCGATAGGCTGCGAGTCATGACTATTCGACCTGACTGGTTCGACACAAGCATCTTTCCCGTCGAGTCACACTGGGCGGACATCGACGGCTGTTCAGTGCACTACGTGGATCAGGGCTCGGGCCCGACACTTCTGATGCTCCACGGCAACCCGACGTGGAGCTTTCTCTATCGAAGATTGATTGCCGGACTGTCCGACCGATTTCGCTGTGTCGCGATCGACTATCCGGGGTTCGGCCTCTCCACCGGTGGGGCAGGCTACGGTTTCACCGCCGCCGAACATTCCCGGATCGTGCGCCAGTTGGTTGAGCATCTCGACTTGCGCGACATCACCCCAATCGTGCAGGACTGGGGCGGGCCGATAGGGCTCGGCGCGGCAGTCGACGACCCTGCGCGTTACACGAGCCTCATCATCGGCAACACGTGGGCGTGGCCCAACGACACGAAACGGGCGGCACGTTTCTCGGAGCTGATGGGTGGTGAAAGGACCGGGACGTTCCTTACGCGCAAGCTCAACATCTTCGTGGGTCAGCTGATACCCCGGTCCATGCGCCGCCGGTCGCTCAAAGCGGCGGAAGTGGCAATGTACAAAGGACCATTTCCCGATGAGGAATCGCGGATTCCAGTGCAGGTCTTCCCTCGGGAGATCATCGAGGCTCGCCCATTCCTCGCCGACCTCGAATCGAAGCTCGACCGGATCACGAGCCTGCCCGCGCTGCTGCTCTGGGCCAACAAGGATCTGGCGTTCGGCAAGGAGGAACTCGAGCGCTGGAAATCGTTACTCCCCCGCCACCACGTCCACATACTGCAGGGCGCAGGCCATTATTGGCAGGACGATGCCGGAGAAGAAGCCGTCCTGGCCATCCGGGATTGGTGGGATCACCGCCGCTGAGGTGAGGCCATCATGGCGTTGATGCGCCGCCGCGGTCGAAAGGCGAGCGGCCGGCGCACCAACCTGGCATTGCTCGTTCTGTTACCGGTCGGGGTGGCCACGGGGCTGTTTTCGAATACGATCGGCACCGATTGGCTCCTCGACCCGGCCACGATCCATGGGGTGGTCGCGCTCGCCATCGCAGTGCTGGCGCCGTGGAAATCCATGATCGTACGGCGAGGGCTCAAGCGTTGGACACCAGCGACGTGGATTTCGCTCACGCTTCTCATCCTGGTTTTCGCAACCCTCGCCACCGGTTTGCTGCATGCCACCGGCTATCAGAACAAGCTGGGGCCGCTGACGGTGATGCAGGTCCACATCGGCAGCGCGCTGATCTCCCTGGTCCTGGTCGCCGCCCATTTCCGGGCGCATCCAGTGCGCCTCCGCCGCCAGGATGCCGACCGTCGAGTGTTCCTACGAACTGCCGGGCTCGCATCTGCGGCCTCGATTGGATGGATCAGTCTCGAGGCAGGCCTGGACGGACTCGGACTGGTAGGGGGGAAGCGCCGCTTCACCGGCTCGCATGAGCGAGGGAGCTTTGACCCGGCGCGCATGCCCGTCACGTCGTGGCTGGACGACCGCACCCAGCACCTGGCTGCCGAGGACTGGCGTCTCCGCGTGGGCGATCGGTCATTGACATTGGCCGACCTCAGCCGCCTTCCCCAACAGACAATCACAGCGACGCTCGATTGCACCAGCGCGTGGTACTCGCATCAGGACTGGACGGGCGTGCGCCTCGACCAGCTGATCGATCTCGGTGACCATCGGTCTCTTGCTGTGCGCTCGGCCACCGGATACGGACGCCGCTTTCCCGCCCGCGATCTCAGAAACCTGTGGCTTGCCACCCATGTTGGTGGCGAACCGCTCAGCCCTGGGCACGGATTCCCCGCCCGCCTGGTGGCGCCGGGTCGACGCGGCTTCTGGTGGGTCAAGTGGGTGACCCAGATCGAACCGTCCGACACGCCCTGGTGGTGGCAGCTGCCCTTCCCTGCAACCTGAGCCGGCACCTCGCCGCTTCCGGCACCTTCTCCCGAGGTGCAGGTCGGCCGCGCAAGCGCTGGATTGTCGGGTACCGTACGTTCCGGCCCGCGCCGTCACTCCCGGCGGGGCCTCCGTGGGAGGAGAGTTATGCGGAGATTCCTGACGATTCTCGTGAGCACCATTCTGGTCGGAACGGTGATGCCGGTGGCGGCGGCCAAGCACCGGCCCCCGCCCGAGCCGGAACCAGCCTGGTTCGTTGACGAATCGAAGCTGCCCTTCGACCCGCTCCCTGGGTTCGAAGACAGCCAGCGCACGTGGGGTGTGCTGGAGGGTGCCGGTTTCCGCATGGAAGTCCCCTCCAATTGGAACGGGCGTCTGGTCATGTGGGCGCACGGCTTCCGCGGCACTGGTCTGGAGTTGACCGTCGACAATCATCCCCTCCGCGAGTTCCTGATCCTCAACGGCTACGCCTGGGCGGCATCGAGCTACTCGGCCAACGACTACAACGTCCAGGTGGGCGTCAAGGACACGCGGCTGCTCGTCCGCAAGTTCCGGCGAATGTTCGGCGAGCCGGACCTGACCTACATAACCGGGGCATCGATGGGGGGCCACATCACCGGCGTGTCCATCGAGACGTTTCCCACGGTATATGCGGGGGCGATGCCAATCTGCGGCGTAATGGGAGACTTCGAACTGTTCGACTTCTTCCTGGATTTCAACCTGGCGGCCCAGCAGCTGGCCCTCGGCGAATCCTCGTTCCCGGTTTCTGATCCGGTCACCTATTCGCTCGTCACGGCCCAGGACATCAAGGCCGAGCTCGAAGCTTTCCCCGGTTCATGGCCGGTGGCGCTCAATGCCACGGGTGAGGGGTTCAAACAGCTGGTAGAGCTGCGCTCGGGCGGCGACCGGCCCAACTTCGACGAGGCGTGGGGGTTCTGGAACAGCGTGCCCGAGTTCGGATCGGGGATTCCCGGCAACTTCCTGTTTGATCTCGGCACCGGCGACGGAACGCTGCCGGGCCGGCCCGGGGTGGTCCTCGACAACACTGATGCTGTCTACCAGCTTGACCTCGATCCGGCGCTGAGCCCGGCTGAGCAGGATCTGAACGATGACATCTTCCGGGTGGCGGCCGATCCGAACGCCCGGGCCGCCCGCCGGCTCGCCAACGTCCCACCCATCAGCGGCAACATCACCCGACCGGTACTGTCGCTGCACAACCTGGGCGACCTCTTCGTGCCGTTTCACAACGAGGTTGTCTACGCCGCCGAGGTCGCAGCTCACGGCGCCAGTGACCTCCTCGTCCAGCGAGCGATTCGCGGTGTGGGTCACTGTGACTTCACTCCGACCGAACTCGTGACGGCGTTCGTCGATCTGGTGGCGTGGGTCGAATTCGGAGTCAAGCCGGCCGGTGATGTGGTGCTGGACCCGGCGGCGGTGGCCGCACCCGACTACGGCTGTCGCTTCACCGACTTCGCGACAGGGACGCACCTGCTGCCGGCACCCTGTCCGTAAAGAAACGGAGCAAGGCCGGGAAGTCCCGGCCCTGCTCCGTCTGGGGTCCAGCCTGCGAGATGGACGGTCCCGAGGAGGAAGGACGGCTGGACGCTCAGAATTGCATCGGATCAAACAGATACTCCTGACTGCCCCCGAACCGGCCGCCCCCGCCCTCCTGGTGGCGCCGGCGACCGGCTCCAGCCCATGGAGGTGGGGACGCGGTGCCGCCGCCTATGGTCAGCAGGGCAACGCCCCACAACGCGAGCGCGCCGCCCCAGCCCCGGCCCAGCGAAGAGGCATCGGCGGGAAAGGCCACCGACACGGTTCCCAAAACGATGGCGGTGATCCCCGCGGTCCACAGCGGGAGGCGCCAGCCGCGGCGGCCGAGTGCGGCGACTGCGGCTGCCACGACCGGCGCCAGAATCGCCATGCCCGCCACCATCCAGTGGCCGTTGTGGTGCGGATCCAGGACTGGCGGCCAGCTGTTGCGCTGGAGCAGCTCTTGATTGACCGCTGCGATAGCGGCCGGCGCGGCCGCCAGCAGCGAGACCGTAACCAGCGGCCAGCGGACGGAGAAGCTGGCCGCTGTGTTACGGCGGGCGAGAATCGCGACAACGACGGGAAGCCCGAAGACGATCAGGTAGACGGGGTCGTACGGCCCGGCCTGGCCACCGTGGTTGTCGGGGTTTCCGACCACCACCAGGAGGGCCAAGATCATCAACGCGCCCGCCAGCAACTGATCGACCACGGCAGCACGCGCCGGGCGCACCAGCAACGCCAATAGGGGCACCGCCGTGAGTGCCCAGGCGATGACGGCGCTGGTGAAATGAATTCGTTCCCCGGCGCCCCAGCCCGCGTCCGCCGCAACCATGCCGTACAGAAAGGTGTGCAGCAAGAGTGTGAGGCCGGCCAGGGCCCGCATGATGCCGAAGCGCATGCCCCGGACACCCCCCGCCGCCGCCGCCGCCGTTATATCACGCAGCGTAGGATCGATGTCGCGGGTAGTGATATTGCCTGAGCCGACAGGAAACATGGTATCGCTCGCATCTCGCCAGGCCCCGAGCGTCGCAGCGTCCATTAGGAGCCGACCAGGAGTCGGCTAGTCACCGCCGGCCGAGCCGAAATCGGCCGGGACCTGACCTCCCAGTCACCTAACATCGGCTGATCGCCGATACGGAGTCGCATGGAGGGCACATCCTGACCGAACGGCGCCATCTCCCAGGAGTACTCATGCCCTCCATTCAGTTCCAATCCGTATCGTTTTCCTACACATCGGCCGCCGTCGTGCTCGCCGAAGTTGACCTGGCCGTCGGTCCCGGGTGGACGGGCGTGGTCGGGCCGAACGGGGCCGGCAAGTCGACATTGCTGCGGCTCGCGGCGGGAACCCTGTCCCCCAGCACAGGTGCCGTCCTCATCGACTCCGAGACGGCCCCGATTCTGTGCGGTCAGAGCGTCGAAGACCCCGACGCCACGGTCGAGGCCTTCGCCGTGTCATCCCGTTCCGAGGACTTCACGTTGCGGGGCCGTCTTGACCTGGAACCAGAAGATCTGCACCGGTGGTCGACGCTGTCCCCCGGCGAGCGGAAGCGATGGCAGATCGGGGCCGCACTCGCATCCGGCCCGGAGGTGCTGTTGCTCGATGAACCGACCAATCATCTCGACGCCGAATCTCGCGCTCTGCTGGCCCAGTCACTCGCCCGTTTCCGGGGAGCGGGGCTGGTCGTCTCCCACGACCGTGCGCTGCTGGATCGCTTGACAGAGGCCACGATCCGAGTGCAGGCGGGCACTGCCCAGTGGTGGCGGGGTCCGTACAGCGAGGCGTCCGCCCAGTGGGCGGCCGCAGAATCCGAGCGGAGCACCGCTCACGAGGCCGCCAAGCGGGAGCTTGCCAAGACCAAGCGGCGCATCGCCGATCAACGGCGCTCTCTGGAAGCCAAGAGCGCAGCCTTCGCCCGCAGCATGAAGAGTGCGGGGACCAGAGATCACGACGCCCGTAGCCTGGCCCGCAAATCGAAGCACCGGTCCGGATCCGCCGCCGCGTCGCAGGCCCTGTCCAATCTCGCGGCCTCACGCGACCGCCAGGCCGCGGCCATGTCCCAGTTCGAGCAGCAGCGAGACGTGGGAGGGTCGGTCGAATTCCGGGGTGAGGCGGCGCCGCGACCCGTGCTGGTGCAGCTGGGCGGGCCACTCAGCGCCGGCGACCGGACGCTGGTGGACCAGCTGAGCTGCGCGGTTGAACGCGCATCTCGCATACACCTGACCGGGCGCAACGGGGCGGGCAAGTCGACGTTGATCGAGCGTATGGCCGCGGGATGGGATCTCGATCCCGCCCGTCTCCTTCACCTGCCCCAGGAGATGTCGCAGAGAGCGATGCGGGAACTCATTGACGACCTGCGGGCGCGACCACGGAACGAGCGCGGGCGGATCCTCCAGATCGTGGCGCGGCTCGGCACAGACCCCGACCAATTGCTCAGCACCGAAGCCCCGTCGCCCGGTGAGGCGAGGAAGCTGGCGATGGCACAAGGTCTGGCGACGGAAGCCTGGCTGTTGCTGCTGGATGAACCGACCAACCACCTGGACCTCCCCACCGTCGAGCGGCTCGAGGACGCCCTGACTGCCTACCCGGGCGCAGTCGTGGTTGTCACCCACGACGAGCATTTCGCCCACCTCGTCACCAACGAGATGTGGACGATCGAAGCAGGCGATTTGAGGACGTGACAGCGGGAGTAGCCGGCCGGCCCGGCCTTGGGTCCGTCAAGGCGTGCCGCTGGGCGGTCGATAGCAGGAGGATGCGCCTCAATCCCACCAAGCTGCTCGCCGTCATGCTGCTGGGCGGCGTCTTCGTGCCGCTGGCATGGTGGCAGGGGGGCGCGATCGGCCGGGGTGCGTCGGAGGACGCGACGCAGCCGAGTGCTTTGCAGGTTGGCAAATGCTTCAACGCCGAGTCAGGTGCCACCCTCACCGGTATAGGCCCGGTGGGGTGCGACACGCGGCATGAGTATGAGGTGATCGGGCTGGGTCGCATCACGGCTGCCACCTTTGACAGCGGGGCGCTGGCGGCGGAAGCAGACGCCATCTGCATTTCGGCTTTCGAGGCCTACGTGGGTCACTCCCTGGCGGTCTCATCGCTTGATGCCACCCACATCACTCCCAGCGCCGAGTCGTGGGATCGAGGTGACCGTGGCGTCGTGTGCCTCGTGGCCGACCCGGCCGGACCAACTACCGGCTCGGTGGCCGCGTCCGGAGACTGACCGCCCAGCCGGGTCAGCTCACCATGATCGAATCGAGGGTGATGCCGGGATGGCGTTGGGTGGTGGCGTCCAGTCGGTGCTTGCTCCGGAACAGCGCCACCAGTGTCCCGTCCCGCCGTTCGAACACCTCACAGTCCCGCTCCCCAGCCAGCCGAGCGGCACCGTCCCGGTCGGTGCGACGGGCGATGGTGAACGGCGTGTTGGTGAGCTCGAGCGCCGCGCCGTACTCTGATTCGAGGCGGGCCACCACGACCTCGTACTGCAGCATTCCGACTGCGGCCAGAACGGGCTCACGGTCGCCCCAATGCGGATGGCGCAGGACCTGGATGGTTCCCTCTTCATCCAGCTGCTCCATGCCCCGCCGGAATTGCTTGTAGCGAGACGTGTCGAGGTTTGTGGCCTTCCGGAAGTGTTCGGGAGCAAAAGTCGGGATTGGCGGATAACACACCTTCCCCGACTCCGACACGGTGTCTCCGATCTGGAGATCTCCGGCGCTGATCAAGCCGACGATGTCACCCGGTTCGGCCACGTCAACGGTGTCCCGGTCCCGGCCGAACAGCTGGTGGGCGTACTTCGCGGTGAACGTTCGACCGGACCGCTGGTTGGTGAGCTGCAGGCCACGTTCAAACTGTCCAGAAACCACCCGCAGATAGGCAATACGGTCCCGGTGGCGGGGATCCAGATTGGCCTGGATCTTGAACACGAATCCGGAGAACTCGCCGTCCAAGGGTTGGGATTCGCCGCTGATGATGGTGCGGGCGGACGGAGGCGGAGCCAGATCCACGATCGCATCCAACAACAGCCGCACGCCGAAGTTCCACATCGCAGACCCAAAGAACACCGGAGTCGTCTCTCCCGCCTGGAACAACTCGCGATCGTGATCGGCGGCGATTGCTGCCAGCAGTTCCAACTCGCCGGAGGCGGTCGCCCCTGGCTCGCCTCGCTGCTCGACGCGGGTTCCGTCCAGCCGTTCCTCGGTGACCTGGGTGGCGCCGTGGGCGGTGCGTCCGAACCGCCAGAAAGCATCGTCGCGCCGGTCCACCACCCCTTCGAAGTCAGGCCCCATCCCGATCGGCCAGGTCACCGGAGTGGGCACGATTCCCAGGCGCTGCTCGATGTCGTCGAGCAGTTCGAGCGGGGACAGGCCCGGGCGGTCACATTTGTTGATGAAGGTGATCAGCGGGATCCGCCGGGCCTGGGCAACCCGGAACAGCTTTTCGGTCTGGGCCTCGATGCCTTTGGCAGCATCGAGCACGATCACTGCCGCGTCGACCGCCGACAGCACCCGATAGGTGTCCTCCGAGAAGTCCCGGTGCCCTGGGGTGTCCAGCAGGTTCAGTACATGGCCATCGTGGTGGAACTGCAGCACGGTCGAAGTGATGGAGATGCCGCGCTGGCGCTCCAACTCCATCCAGTCGCTGGTGACGTCGCGCTGGCGGCCGGCCCGCGCCTTGACTGCCCCCGCCTCGGCGATGGCGCCGGAGTAGAGCAGGAGCTTTTCGGTCAGCGTCGTCTTCCCGGCGTCGGGGTGCGAGATGATGGCGAACGTCCGGCGGGGCGCGCTCACGCAGGCCGCCGCGCGTCCGAGTTGGAGTTTTGCATGGGGTGTCCTCGAGTGCCTGGCGCTGGCGTGGGGAGTCCAGGTCGTGCCAATTGTAGGGCTCGGGCCGTGCTGCACGAACTTCGCTCCCCACCAGCTTGGACCAACCGCCGCTCGTACATGTGCGAGATGAACCTGGCGCTGGTGGAAAAGATCATTGCCGGGGCGGGGCGTCTCGGGGCGAGCTGAATATCGCCGCAACCGCCTCGGGGCGAGATCAGTACCCGAAGCGTCGAGCAACCTCGCTCCAGACCTCCCGCAGCTCGTCGTCCGCCAGACCGCGGAGCGCTGGGGTGACTTGCGACAGACCCCTTTTCAATTCACGTGGGGCCACCCCGCGGCCGTCGAAATGCCGCGCCTCGCGGAGCGCCAGCGCGTCTTCGATGCTCCGACCCTGTGCGCAGAGCGCCATGACGAACACCAGGATCTCGACCCGGCGGGGCTCCCGGAATCGCATGTCGCGCAGCGTGTCGACGACCACTTTGACCCGGCGTTCCAGGTCACGGTCGGGCGACGCCTCCACCTGGGTCATGGTCTCCGCCTCATCGCCATCAGCGCTTCCGTCAGGCAACCGGCCCGGAGCGGCCGGGGCGGCGGTGGCTCGTGAGGGCGGAGCGCCTGATCGGGGCCGGGCCGAGCCCGGTTCGCGTGCTCGCTGGGGGCGTTGCCCGGTCAGCTCCACCGCGTCGGCGCCAGGCCGGAGATGCGGTACATCGCCGTCGCCGGGTTCGGAGATCTCGGGTTGCTGCCCGCCCGCCATCGCGTCCCTCGCTGGTTTGTCAACTCACCGACGTCCAACCACCCCTCGGCGGTTCCCGTCCCCCACGAGTATATCTGTATTATCTGTGTCTGCACAGTTCAGTAATGCCTAATTCCTGCAATAGTCATTGAAGAAAACGTGCAGCTGGCCTATGGTTTTCGGTAGCTGTGCTGCTGGCACGGGGTCCAGGGCCGGGCCCGCCAGGCGGGGCACCACATGACAGAGGAACCGGGTCGTGAGAGACCCGATGACCAGGGCACGGAGACGACGCATGGCCAGTAAGAACGTCACCATCCGACTCGACGAACACAAACTGCGCACGGTCCAGACGGTGGCCGAGATGTACGGCACCTCGCTGAACGGGATCCTGCGCGACGCGCTGGACGACTACCTCAAAGGTGTATCCACCCGGCCGGATTTTCAGTCGCGGCTCGACGCGGCACGCCGGCGCCACGACGAGATATTCAACGAACTGGCGGCCGCCGCCCACCCGCAGGACTGAGCCGGTCGCACCCACCGGGTGCTCGCCCGGGCGGAAATGACGTCGCCCCGAGTGTGCCGGGACGATGATACGTTCGTCATGAACGAAACGTTCTTCGATCCAGAAACCGGCATCGATGGGATACCCGAGTTCACATTGCTCCGGGTGGGGCCCGGCAGGTTCCGGATGCTGTCCCGGATCGGTTACAGGCACCCCAAATACCCCGGGGCGCCCATTGTCGTCCCCCGGGCCGACCGGATGGACACCTATTCGACCGATCTCACCTCCATACCGGCAATGTTCGCCTGGCTGGTCCCGGTGATCGGCGAACACCTACCGGCCGCACTCCTGCACGACGGCACGATCAGCCAGGGCGAGAAGGAGCACGAAGGCCCAGATCTGACGCGCGAAGAAGCCGATGACCTCTTCCGCGACGCCATGGGCCTGTCCGGTACTCCCCGGCTCCGCCGCTGGTTGATCTGGACGGGCGTCAGCCTGGGCACGATGTGGGAGTTCCGCACACCGAGGTCCCTCTGGCGCACACTGATGGTGGCGTACTTCGTGGTCCTGGCTGCGCTGGGGATCGTGGCGACTCTCGACCTGTTCGACGTCCCCTGGGACTGGGCTCGGCTTCCGTGGATGGGCGACCGGCCGTGGTATGCGGAGCTGGCCACCGGTGCGGTGGCAGCGGTAACCGTGCCGTCGGTGCTGTCGCTCGCTTGGGGCAACCGTCGCACCGTCGGGCGGGTGGCCGGCATTGCTTTCGCGTTCGTGCTGCATCCCACGCTGCTGGTCCTGGCGGTGACCGTCATTTACCTGATCGCTGAACGTTTGATGTCTCGCGACGAATCGCACCAGCCGGCCACCTAGTGGCGCCCGGGCGCGGTCAGCTTTGCGAGAAGGTCACCAGCGCCTGATGAGATGCCACCTGGTCGCCGGGTGCCACCCGGATCTCGTCGACCACACCGGCGCCGGCGGCGGCCAGCGTATGCAGCATCTTCATCGCTTCGATGACCACGACTGCCTGGCCGGCCTCGACGGTGTCTCCTGGTGACACGACGACGTCGGTCACGATCCCCGGAAACGGAGCGACCACAGCGTCGGTGGGTCCGTGGCCGGCCGCCGCCGCCGGCGCCCAGAACTCGGCCCGGGACCGAACGCGGAACACGTGAGTGGTCCCGCGCATCGTGATGGCCACGGATCGAGCGCCGAGGTCAACACTGACCGGAGCCCGATCGGCGGTCTGGCCATCTGCCACCCATGGTCCGGCCGGGGGCAGCTCGCCGGCCACGTTGACCTCGTGAACCTCGCCGGCGAATGCCTCGAGGACAACCAGGCGCGGCGTCTGGTGTGGGGTGGTCCGGAATCTGCCCAGCGACCCCCACGGGCCCGGGGAACGGGCTGCATCCTTGTGGGCGAGCCAGGCCCGAGCGGCCAACTCGGCCACATCCTCGCCCGGCTTGGGCGGCGGGATCTCCGTTTCGTCGAGGAAACGAGTCGTCACTCGTCCTTCGATGACCGGCGCCTGATCGACCAACCACCGATGGAACCCGGTGTTGGTGATCAACCCGCCCAGCACGAGCCCGTCCAACGCAGCCGCCAGCCGCTGCCGGGCCGATTCGCGGTCCGGCCCAGCCACAATCAATTTGGCCACCATCGGGTCGTAGTGCGGTGAGATCTCGCTCCCCAGCTCGATCCCGCTGTCCCACCGCACGCCGGGCGGGATCCGCAGATGCGAGATGGTCCCGATCTGGGGGGTGAAACCAGATGCTGGGTCTTCAGCGTTGATCCGGGCTTCGAAGGCATGGCCCTCGAGCCGGACATCGTCCTGTGTGAAACCGAGTGGTTCTCCGCTGGCGGCGCGTATCTGCAATTCGACCAGGTCGAACCCGGTGATCAGTTCGGTCACTGGGTGCTCGACCTGGAGCCGAGTATTCATCTCCAAGAAGTAGTAGTCGCCGGTCTCGTCGTCGACCACGAACTCGACCGTGCCCGCCGAGTCATACTCGATCGATTGCGCCAGATCGGTCGCTGACGTCCGCAGCCCGCTGCGGGTGTCACCGGCCAGGTTGGGAGCCGGCGCCTCCTCCAACAGCTTCTGGTACCGCCGCTGTACCGAGCATTCCCGGGTTCCGAGGTTGATCACGTTGCCGTGCTTGTCGCCTACGACTTGAACCTCGACGTGACGCGGCCGTTGGATGTAGCGCTCCACGATCATCGCGCTGTCTCCAAACGACCGTTCGGCTTCGGTGCGAGCAGCAGCCAGCGCATCCTCGAACTCTTCTGGCTGGCGCACGATGCGGATCCCCTTCCCGCCCCCTCCGGCAGCAGCTTTGACCAGGACCGGAAAGCCGATGTCCTGGGCTGCCTCTGCCAGCGCCGCCGGCTGCTGGGACTGGTCAAAGCCGGGGATGATGGGAACACCCGCTTCCACCGCCAGCCGGCGGGCCCGGATCTTCGAACCCATCTGTTCGATTGCCGGCGGGTGGGGGCCGATCCAGATCAAACCGGCGTCGATGACCGACCGGGCGAAATCCGAATTCTCAGAAAGGAATCCGTAGCCGGGGTGCACCGCCTCGGCCCCGGTGTGGTGGGCCGCTGTCAGTAGCGCCTCGATCGAGAGATACGACTCCGCCAACGAGGCGGGACCGATCCGAGCGGCCACCGTGGCCTCGCTCAGGAAGGGCGCGTTCGCATCCGGGTCGGCGAACACCGCGATCGTCTGGTGCCCGAGCCGGTCGGCGGTGCGGATGATCCGGCGGGCGATCTCGCCCCGGTTGGCGATCAGAATCCGCACGGCCGCTACATCCGATATACGAGGGCGGGACCTGAATCCGGGCCGTCTTGACGGGCGGCCAGGCCGAGGCACAACCCGAGCACGTCGCGGGTGTCGACCGGGTCGATCAGGCCGTCGTCCCACAGGCGAGCGGTGGCGTAGTACGGGTCGGACTGCTCCTCGTACTGGGCCGCGATCTCAGCTCGCATAGCCGCCACTTGCTCATCGGTCGTCTGGGCTCCCTTCAGCCCGGCGAGCCGGATGTCGACCAGCACGGTCTGCGCCGTCTCGGCCGACATCGTGGCGATCCGCGAGTTGGGCCATGAGAACAGAAAGCGGGGATTGAAACCGCGCCCACACATGCCGTAGTTGCCGGCGCCGTACGAGCCGCCGATCAGGACCGTGTAGCGGGGCACGGTCGCATTGGCGACCGCGGCCACCATCTTTGCGCCGTTCTTGGCGATCCCGGCCGCCTCCGAATCGCGTCCCACCATGTAGCCGGAGGTGTTCTGAAGGAACACGAGCGGGATGCGGCGCTGCTCGCACAGCTCGATGAAATGGGTCGCCTTCAAGGCCGACTCGTTGAAAATGATGCCGTTGTTGGCGATGACGCCGACCAGAAACCCCCAGACCCGCGCAAACCCACAGATGATCGAATCACCCCACTCAGGCTTGAAGCTGGCGAAACGGGAACCGTCGGCCAAACGAGCGATGACCTCGGTGGAGTCGAATGGGATCCGGTCGTCGGCGCTGATGATCCCGTAGATCTCAGCCGGGTCGTACGCCGGCGGCTCCGGCTCCTGCCAGTCCATCCAAAGCTGCCGTTCCTCAATCGACCGCTGGTTGGTGGTCTGGCAGATTTCGCGCAGCTTGCCATACGCCTCGTGCTCGGTGTCGGCCAGATAGTCGGATACGCCCGACACACGGGTGTGCAGCACCGCTCCGCCGAGATCGTCTGGGTCGATGATCTCTCCCAGGGCCGCCTTCACGATCGGCGGCCCGCCCAGGAAGATCTGGCCGATGCCCTGCACCATGATCACTTCATCGCTCAATGCGGGCACATAGGCGCCTCCGGCGGTGCAGCCCCCCAGCACGACGGACAGCTGCGGTAGGCCTTGCGCCGAGAGGCGCGCCTGGCGGTAGAACGACCCGCCGAAGTGGTCCTTGTCGGGGAACACCTCATCTTGCAGCGGCAGGAAAGCTCCGCCCGAGTCGACGAGATAGATCACGCCGATCCCGTTCTCCTCTGCGATCTGTTGGGCGCGGACGTGTTTCTTGATGGCGACCGGGATCAGCGATCCTCCCTTGACGGTGGCGTCGTTGGCGATGAAGACGTACGGAACGCCGTGCACCATCCCAATGCCTGTGACGATGCCGGCGCCGGGCGCCGAGTTGTCGAGCTGGCCCCAGCCACTCAGGGTGGACAGCTCGAGGAACGGGGATCCCTCATCGATGACGAGATCAATGCGGTCCCGCACCATCACTTTGCCGCGGGCGAGATGCCGTTCGATCGACCTCTCCCGTCCCGGCCCGCCCCGAATCGCATACTCCTGGCGCTCTCGCAGCGTCGCGACCAGATCCGTGTACGCAGCATGATTCTCCCGATAGGCCGGAGATGCAGGGTCAATGCGGGATTCGATTCTGTTCATGGGGTGCTCTCGATCACGGCGGCATCGTACCGGTGTGACCTGTCGAAAAACCAAGGGTGCCCCGCGTCGGGCGGGGAGTACATTGACCGGTGTGACGAACTACCACCTTCGACCACTGTCGCCGGCGGACTCCGAAAACCTCCGCCTTCTGATGAACGAGTCGTTCGCTGCCGACGAGGTACCGGAGCGGTACTCGGCAGCAGACATGGAGGACTATCTGGGCGATCCGCATTTCGATGTGGAAGATGATGCCCGGGTCGCAGTGCGGGACGGCGCAATCGTGGGCTACGCCAGGCTATTTCACCGCCCGAGCGAGGAACGAGAGGTTTGGGCGTACCTCGACGGCGCGGTCCGTCCGAGTCACCGCCGGGAAGGCATCGGCCGGGAGCTGGCCGAGTGGCAGATCGCTCGCGGTACGGCATTGCTCAGCCGAGCTTCGACATCGCTTCCCCGCCGGCTGCGGGTGGAGATACATCCTCAGCAGGTCCACAAGGAACAGCTGTTCGCAGGATACGGCTTCGAGTCGGTGCGATGGTTCGAGGAGATGCTACGTTCGCTGGGCGAGAT
>JBFGLM010000043.1:0-38572 GCA_041576165.1 Acidimicrobiia bacterium | reverse complement strand
AGTCCGGGTTGCGGTACGTCTATACCGGCAACGTGGTCGATCCCGGCGGGCAGAGCAGCTATTGCCACCAATGTGGTGCGCGGCTGATCGAACGAGACTGGTACCAGCTCGGTCGATGGGCCCTCGACGAGCACGGGTGCTGCGAGGCGTGTGGCGAGGCAGCTGCGGGTGTGTTCGAGGCTGCGCCGGGCACCTGGGGTCCTAAGCGGCTCCCGGTCCGAATGTGACGGTAGGTGACCGGTGAGCTGACACGCTCGAGCCATCCCGCGATGTCCCGGCCCGCCATGAGGGTCGTCAGTGGGCAGTGTGCGCGATCTGATCGCGTTGTGTCGAGCAGCGGCATCCTCGAGTCTTCGCTTCCGAATCGCAAGGGTCTGTGACCGGTGCGACGCGGCGCCGCCCTCGTCACTCCGCCGTGATGACGACGAAATCGGTCAGGTGCGCAACGCGATGGGAGGTGGATCCGAGCAAGAGGCCCGAGAAGTCACCCATGCCCCGTCGGCCCATCACGATTGCGTCACCCGGGGACAGATGGTCCTTGGCGTAGCGGATGATCTCGGCCGCCGGGTGTCCGAAGACGATGACCTTCTCGACACTCTTTGCGCCGGCTCCCCGCAATCTCTTCTCCGCCTCGTCGGTGATCCAATGCGCCTGGGCGGCTAGCACGTCGCGTTCTGTGATCTTGAAATGCTCAACGCGCTCGTAATCGTCCACTCCCCTCAAGCTGGCGCCGGTCGGGCTGTAGCCGCATGCAGGAGAATCACTTCGCTTCCATAGTGACCGGCCATATCTCCGGCGAGGTCGACGGCCCGATCGCTGTGGCTCGACCCGTCGACGGCTACGAGCAGCTTGTCGAACATCGGTTCTCCTTGCATCGTCATCTACGACGGCTCGCCATCGGCTTGCCAGAGGCAAAGGTACAGATCACGGCCCGCCGGGACACCGGGCCGGAACTGTGTGCTCGCTCCAATGCGCCGGAAGTGTAAGCCCATACCAACCGATCCCCCTCTCGGTTACGTGCGCCCCGCTGCTTCGACGCGCTGACGTCATAGCCCGGGTCCCGGGTAGTCGCCGGGCTCGGGCTCTCAGGTCGAGCGGTGACTAGAAGGCGATCGCGACCTGGTCACCCGGCAGTGCCATCCCCTCGACCACCAACCGCTAGCGCGGCCGGCCGACGTGCCGAGGAGCGAAGACGCACTCGAGGCCTGTTCGTCGGGGACGTCTCGTATCCAATCCACGGCGGCCGGTCTCACCCTCGGGGCGAGAACCGACTTCCGTCCCTTGTGGGAGACGGCGGCGGGTTGAGATGGTCATGTGGGGACAGACGCACAGGGAGAAAGGAGGAAGTTGTCGTGAAGATCGTAGAGGGGAACACAACAACCGACGGCGCCGGCGGCCTTGTCGAAGACAGGCCGATCGATCGGGCGAAGCGCATTGCAGTCGGGCTCTGCTTCATCGTTTTCCCGCTGATCTGGGTCTTCGCCTTCGCCGTGCATCCCGACCTAGCCGACCCGCGAATACTCACGGCGGAGGAACTCATAGCTCGCGCTCACGGCGATGGCCTACAGCAGGCCGCGCATGCGCTTGTCACTCTCAACACGGCAGTGCTGGTGGTCTTGACGGTGCACTTCATGAAGTTACTGGACCACACCTCCGGCGCTTGGGCAGGCCTCGTTGGAGCCGCCATGGCGGTGTTGGGCGCCTGCCTGCTGGCCGCAGACAAGGGCGCGCTGTGCCTGACCATGAGCGCATTGGACACGCTGCCCGAGAGCGAGTTCGCACAGATGATGCCAGGTCTACTGGCCATGTTCTCGTTCAAAGGCTGGATGGTGCTGGTGTGGGGTCTGCTGCTCATGCCCATCGGAGTGGCAATCCAAACTGTTGCGATGCTGAAGACCAAGGTATTGCCCAGATGGCAACTCTGGCTGTTGCTGGTCGGGGTGCTGTTCGTGGGGTTCCCGGACGGCGCCGAGATCATCAACCTGAGCGCCGCCGTCCTGATGGCAGTTGCTCTGATTCCGTACGGCGCACAACTCGTATCCAGGCGGTCGGAGCACGTCGGCTCGCCGCCGGTGGATCGTGACCCGGTAGCAGTGCTTGAATCGAAGGGAGAAGAAAGGCATGGCGCATCCCGCGCACACCACGGAGAGAACCAGACCAGCGAAACTTGGCGAGGGTGCACCTCGCACCCAGCGGACGCTTGTCATCATGTTGTCGCAGATCGTGGCAATCGTCGCACTCGTGGTCCTTTGGTCGATCCTGCGCAATCGGCGAAGAGACGCATAGCGGTTCAGCGACGACCGGCGCGGCTAGAAGAACTCACCCAGACGACCCAGGAGGCAGCGGCGACTTGCCGGCACCGGCTATGCCGCGCTGAGGAAGAGACGGAGAACATACACCCGCCGGTGCGAAGGTAGCCGCTATCGGCCTCGGCCGGTCATAGCTGGAGGTGTCGACTGCCGCAGCTTGATCGATCGAGCGTCTACCCCGCCGAGTGCTACTTCTCGATCGGCTCGGATCGCTCCACTCGGTACAGGCGATCGATGTAGCGGCGGAGTAGTTCGCCGACGGCGCCCCGGGCGGGGAAGGTGGCGGCCATGCCGTACACCGGCGCCGAACCCGTGCGCGGCTCGGTCCCCGTCAGGCGAGCCTCGTTTACCGACTGCCGGAGATCGGAGAGGAAGGCCTCCGCAATCCCCGGCCGGGTGTGGCGGAGGGTGAGGGCGATGTGGACGGCGGGCGGGCGGTGGAGGCCGTTGAGGCTCCATCCTCGCTTCGCCATCTGGGCCATCACTTCGTAGATGTTCACCTCGTCGGAGGCGAAGGCGATCACCCACCACGGATCGCCCAGCACCCGTAGCTCGGGGATCGCCTCAATGCCACGGCGTACCTGGGCGCCGGTATCCAGGATCGACTGGACGGCGTCGAGGTATCCCTGCTCACCGGTGGCGAGCATCGCCGCCCAGGCGGCCGCCACCAGCGCCCCGGGTCGGCTTCCCGCCATCGCCGCCGAGTAGTAGAGACCTCCCGGCCAGTCGGTCGAAACGAAGTACTGGTTACGGCGCAGGCTCGCCCCGCGGTACAACACCACCGATGTGCCTTTGGGGGCGTAGCCGTACTTGTGGGTGTCGGCAGACATCGAGGTAACGCCGGCGAGGCGGAAATCGAAGCGGGGAACGTCGCAGCCGAGCCGCTCCGCCCAGGGCAGGACGAAAGCTCCCAGACAGGCGTCGGTGTGAAACCCGATACCCCGTGCCCTTGTCATCTCCGACAGCTCCGCGATAGGGTCGATCACGCCGTGGGGGAATCCGGGGGCGGACCCGGCGACCACCACTGTCCGGCGGGTTATGGCGGCCTCCATGGCGGCGACGTCGGCCCGGTAGTCGTCGCCGACGGGCACTCTCACCTGGCGAATACCCAGGTAGTGCGCGGCCTTGTCGAATGCGACGTGGGCCGAGTCCGGGATCACCATCTCCGGCCGGGAGATCCCCGCCCGGTCGCGGTAGGCCTTCATCGCCATGATGATCGACTCCGTGCCGCCGGAGGTCATCGTGCCCACGACGTCGCCGTCGCCGCCGAGCATGGCAGCGGTCATCGCCACCACCTCCGCCTCGAACTTCATCCCCGACGGCCACAGGTCGACGTGGAGCGGATTCGACTGCGAATGGAGCGCATACACCTGATTGAGGAACTCGATGTGCCCCCGGTCACCGTGGTAGACGGCTCCTGAGGCCCGGCCGTCCTCCCAAGCCCGCTGCTCGTCATCGGCCATCGTGGCCAGGGTGGCAAGAATGTCGTCACGGCCGAGTGGCTGTTCCGGGATCCGGTCGTGGAGAACGAGATCATTGGCAGGTCGCGGGACCGGGGCCGAGTCGAGCATCCGCCGGTACTCATCATCGAGGCGTCGTCTCACCGCGCCGATCCTGTTCGCCCCGCCGAAAAGCATCTCCGCCATCCGGGGCGGGAGGCGGGAGAGGAGGCGCTCTGCGAACGGAGTGAGGTTCATGGTCTGTTGAGGTCTCGGGTGATTCGCCGGGTCGCCCGGTGGATCCGGCGGAAGGCATCGTACGTTCTTTCGTACCGTTGGGTGTTGGCCGGGTCGGGCACGTGGATGGATGACACCGGCACCAGGTGGGGGATGTCGTTCCACGCCACCGTGCCGATGGCGGCGTGCGCCAGCAACCCCGCTCCCCGGACATTCGCCATGACTGGGTCCTCCGCCAACCGGATCGTGCGGCCGAGGATGTCGGCGTGGATCTGCGCCCACAGCTGCGAGCGGGCGCCGCCACCCACCGCCGCAATCGGGTCGAGCCTGGTCCCTGCGAGTTTCTCGACGTGCTGGAGCAACCAGCGGGCGTTGAGGGCCACCCCTTCGAACACCGCCCGGATCAGCTCGGCTCGCCCCGTCTCGAGCGACTGGTTGAAGAACCCTCCCCGGAGGGTGGCATCTTCGACGGGGGTGCGCTCCCCGTAGAGCCAAGGCGTGAAGATCACCCCGCCGGCCCCCGGCGCGACGCGAGACGCCATGCGTTCCATCTCCGCATACACCTCAGCATCGATCGGTGGCGGGAACAGCAGACGCGCCGCCCACTCGAGTGCCTTGCCGGCCGTTTCCTGCTCGTTGGCGATCAGGTACCGGCCGGGGACCGGCGCCGGGAGTGTGGCGATGTTGTGGATGAGATCGGTTTTCTTGAAGGGGACGTGGCAGGTGATCCACGAGGAGGTGCCGATATAGAGGTGCGCAGCGAGGTCGGCGGTGGTTCCGGCACCGATTGCTGCAGAGTGAACGTCGGGGGTCCCGCCGATCACAACGACGTCCCGCTCGAGACCCAGCTCCGACGCCGCCTGGGCGGTCACCGTACCGATGATCTCGGTGGCCGGCGTCAGGCGCGGAAGGCGGTCGCGCTCAATCGCCGCCAGTTCGAGCAAATCCTCGTGGTAATCGACCGCATTCGGATCGCGGTTGTCGGTGAGCCAGTGCAGCGCAATGGAGTCGAATGAGGCGACCGTCTCTCCGGTGAGGCGTAAGTTGAGATAGTCCTTGGGCTCCAGGAATACGGCCGCTTGCTGGTAGACGTCCGGGTGTTGGTGACGCAGGTAGAGGATGTGCGCGATGGGGTCCTTCCCCGAACCCGATGGCGCACCGCCCGTCAACCGGATCCAGGTGCGAAGCTTGCGTGGGTCGTATCCCCGGACCCGGACTGGCCCGCCGACCAGGTCGGCCACGAAAGGCTGGCCGCGGCTGTCCATCCAGATGATGGCGTTGCCGATGTGACGGCCCGTGGCGTCGATGGCGACGGTGCCCGACCACTGGGCGGTCACTGACACCGCCGTGATCGAACCGGGGGGGACGCCAGCATTGGCGATAGCTCTCCGGGAGGCGGTCACGATCGCCCGCCACCACTGCTCCGGGTCCTGTTCGGCGCCTCCGCCGGGCAGGAGAATGAGCTCGATCGGCTCGAACTCGCCCCCCACGACGGCCCCCTCTGACGACACGAGCGCCACCTTCGGTCCCGAGGTTCCGAGATCGACAGCGAGCACGTGCGGATCGGATTCCATCTCGAGACGCGAAGCTAGCCGGGTGGGGCGGGCGCCCGCCCGGTCGATCCTGCACGGGTCGCGGGCGAGGCGGTGACCTCAGTCAGCCGGCTCCGGCATGATCGTGACCTCGGTGATCCAGCCGCGTCCTCGGAACTCGACCACTTGCACGACGAGATCGGCCACCGCCGCCGGCTCCATCCACGTCGGATCCTTCTCCCCCGGGTCGATGCCCCCGAACCCGGTCTTGACACCTCCCGGTGATACCAGCGACACGAGTATCCCCGATCCCGCCAGCTCCTGGCGCAGCGCTCGCGTGAGGCCAGTCACCGCGAACTTGCTCGCCGTGTAGGCGGTCATCGTCGGGGCGCCCTCCAAGCCTCTGATCGAGCCGATATTGATCACATGGCCGCGACCTCGCCGACGCATGCCCGGAAGCACCGCGCGGGTGACGTTGGCCAGGCCCGTGACATTCAGCGTCAGCATGCCAGCCCAATCGGTTTCGGTCAGGTCGGCGAACGGCGCGTAGCGTCCTCCCCCGGCGTTGTTGACGAGAACGTCGATGCCTCCCAGCTCCCGTTCGACGTCCGCGATCCCCCGTGCGACCGCCTCGGCGTCGCGAACGTCGCATGGCGCTACGACGTTCCTGGCGCCCAGGTCATCGAGCTCGTGGGCAACGTCGCGGAGCTCAGAGCTCTCTCGAGCCAGTAGCGCGATGGCAGCACCGGTGCGGCCGAAGGCGAGGGCGGTGGCGCGCCCGATCCCGCGGCTGGCGCCGGTGACGAGGATGCGGTCCGTTTCATTCCCGATGGTCATGCTGCACCCCACTCAGCTCACGGGAAGCGACAGACGGCGTCGAGGTTCGGGAGCGGGGGGTGTCAAGCCGACACCAGGCGTGTTACGTCCAGCACGGGCGATCACGATACTGGCGGACGCTGTCTCGCCGGAAGTTCGTCGGGCCGATGAAGCCAAGGTCAACCCCTCGTCGGCGCGGCGACCTTGCGCTCAGTCGCTACAACTGAAGTCGGATTCTCCTCACCGGGCACCTCCAGGTATGGAGGACTCCGGTACCGCGTGGCAGGGCCGTGATGAGGGCGTCGTCCCCTGGAGGTAGTGTCAAACTCAGGGCTCTACGTATGGAGGGTGAGTCCGAGAGATGCATATCGGGAACACACCGCTGATACGGCTCGAGCGGCTGCCCCGCTCGGGCAGCGCTGAGGTCTACGTGAAGTGGGAGGGTGCCAATCCAACCGGGAGCATGAAGGATCGGATGGCTCTTTCGATGATCGAGGGGGCCGAGGCGCGCGACGAGCTACGTCCCGGATACCAGGTTGTTGAGTACACGGCCGGAAGCACCGGTAGCTCGCTGGCGATGGTCAGTGCCGCCAAGGGGTACCGAGCACACTTCGTCTCGTCGGATGCGTTCGCCGAGGAGAAATTGCAGACCATGCGGGCCTTCGGCGCCGAAGTTGAGCTGGTACCGAGCGTCGATCGGCGCGTCACGCCTGACTTGATCCAGGCCATCATCGAGCGGGCTCGCTCCTTGGCGTCCGAACCCGACGCGTTTTGGACTGATCAATTCAACAACGTCGACAACCGGACCGGTTATCACGCCCTCGGGCACGAGATCCTGACCGCCCTAGGTGACACTGTGTCCGCGTTCGTCCAGGGGGTCGGTACCGGGGGCAGTTTCTCTGGTACCGCCGAGATTCTCAAGGCCGGCAGCCCGGATGTGCACTGCGTCGCGGTGGAGCCCGCCAACTCGCGAGCGTTGAGTGGCGTGCCTCCCTACGCCGGACATCGTCTCGAAGGCATGGGACCAGGATTCAAACCAACCATCTATCGGGAGGATCTCGCCGACGAGATCGCGGCGGTGACCGACGAGCAGGCATACCGAATGGCCAGGGAACTCGCAACAACCGAAGGGCTTTTCGCCGGAATCAGCTCCGGCGCCAACGTCTCCGTTGCTCTCGATCTGGCACAACGCCTCGGTCCAGGCCACCGGGTCGTGACCATACTGTGCGACTCGGGATTGAAGTATCTCCAAGACGACCTATTCGCTCCGGCCTGAGGCACAGTCGGCCCAGCGAGCGATCAGCCGCACCCGAGTGTCCGATCGGGCACCCACCCTTCCTCACCGGCCGTATTACGGCACCATGTCCAGCCGCTTACCGGATCGGGCCCCACGACCTCCAGGCGCTCGCCGATGACCGTGCGAAGCTCTGTTGTGTCGTAGGCATTCAGCACAATCGCCGGCCCCTGGGAGCCGGACAGGTGGCGGGCAGGCACCCAGCCACTACCTGATCGAGTCTTCACGAACACGAACTCCGGCCAATCGGAGTCACGGTCGCCGACCTCCACGCGCTCACCGGGGGTGATCTGAATGGGCTGCCGCTTGGGGATCTCGTGCGCAACCACCACCGTGCGGCGCTCCATCGCGGAACCATATCACCGGGCCGGGAAGGCCCTGGGGTTCGCTCATTGCATCACCACTGCGGCTCCCGGGTGCGGTCTGGATCGCAAAGCGGCACACCTCGTAGGTAGCTATCTATTCTTACTATCGGTAGTCTAGAGGTATGAAGCTGAGTGTGAGCCTTCCCGAAGAAGATGTTGAGTTCCTCGACCAGTACGCCCAGATCAAGGGCTACGAATCGCGTTCGGCGGTTGTCCATCAGGCAGTCCGCCTGTTGCGTGCCTCGGAACTCGAAGCCGACTATGCATGCGCGTGGGCCGAATGGACCGACAGGCCCGACGCCGAGGCATGGGACGGCACCAGTGCCGACGGTCTGAGCACGAGATAATGCTGCGCGGCGAGATCCGGCTTGTTGATCTCGATCCAGCGCGCGGCGGTGACGCAGACAAGCGGCGTCCCGCCGTGATCGTCTCTAACGATGGCGCCAACACCACCGCAGCCCGACTAGGCCGGGGCGTAGTGACGGTGATCCCGGTCACCGCCAATGTGGAACGCGTCTACCCGTTCCAAGTTCTGCTGCCGGCCGGCCAGACCGGGCTCACGCGCGACTCGAAGGCACAGGCCGAACAAGTACGTTCCGTCTCTGCCGATCGTGTCACATCCAAGGCCGGTAGCGTCCCGCCCGGCCTGATGGTCGAGATCGACGAGGCTCTTCGCCTGCATTTGGGGCTATGACCGAGACCCAGGCTCCAGCCGGGTATCCATCGCCGGCGCGGTTAGTTCTCCGCGCTGGGCATCACCGTGCGCATAAGGCGACCACAGACGCGCCACTGCCATCGTCGACCACATCACACCGAGACAGAACGCTGCGGTGAGGCCTACGGTGAAAGCGCGAATTCGCCAAGCACCACCAGCAACGTCGACGACGTAGCTCCAGACGATGCAGATCCGCACGTCGCGCCGGCGAACAACATCGGACCGATGTTGAACCAGATGCCAGCAATGAGGACGGTGTGGACGCAGCAGTGCCCGTCCCGATCAGCCGCTCACGCGGAAGAGTTTCCACTCCCCCGGCACGCCTTTGAGAACCCCACGGCCGACCGAGGCGAACTAGAGCCCCGATCCGACAACCAGCGGTGGGATGGAGTGGCTGACCATGACCTCGCCACCGCCGGCCATTGCCGCCACGCGGGCGGCGATGTGCACTGCGATGCCTGCGACATCGTCACCCCGGAACTCAACTTCACCGATGTGCAAGCCGATTCGCAACTCCAGCCCCAGCGGCGCCACGTCCGCAGCGACCGCTTGGGCGCATCGGAAGCCCTGCGCCGGTCTGTCGAAAACAGCCATGACGCCATCACCCGTGTGCCCCGAAAACACGGCTTCCATGCAGTCAACAGCATCGAGGACGGCCCGGCAGTCATCGAGCTTCTGTTCCAAGCTGGAGTCGCCGCCTGGTATGGGGTCGGACATCCCTACGCCGAGCTTGTCGTAGATGACGGGTCGGGAGAAGCCCGCGAGACGCCGGTGAAACAGTGCGGCGGTGGGATCCTCCCAGATCATTTCGACGTGCGACGCGAGGGCCCCAAACACGACGAGATCCAGCGGACCATCACCCACGACCTGAAATGCCACATGAGCGCCGCCAGACTTCACGTATTGCGTGGTCGGCAGCTGGAACATGCGGAAAACCTACCCCGCGACCGAACGTCCATCGCCCCACGTCGAACGGTGTTCGTCGCCTGGCCGCGCAACGGCATCGGTTATGCCGCTCACACGCATCACCAGTACACGACAGGGACCGTTCGTCGCGACCTCACCCCGCTTGCGTCACCCCGCGCCGCTTGGCGGCCCGTGCCACGGCCAGGGAACGCCGCAGCCGGATGGAACTGAGCAGCCCGAGAACCGACAGGACCAGGCCCACTGCGACGCTCGTCGCGAACCCGTTCGCCACCGCCGCCGCCGAACCGGGCGGGGAGGTGGCGGCATCGCCCGCAAGCAACCCTCGCACCAACTCGGGGTCGCCGATCTGGCCGGCGACGACGAAAAGCAGCACCGCCCCGCCGATCGCCGCCCCGAACGTGAACCCCATGTTGCGGCCGAAAAGATGCGCCGAGCTAGCCCGGCCGATCTGGGCCGTGGGAGTGACGGCACGCAGCAACGTCAGCGCTGCGTTGGTGCTCATACCCACCCCGACACCGGCAGTGAAGAACGAGATGAAGAGGGTAAAGATCGGCGCATCGGCCTGGACCAGCAACCACGTGACGGCCAGCGCAGGGATGTTAACGAGGAGGCCGACCAGCACGATCCACGATTCGCTGTGCCGGTCTGCCAGGCGGCTGGAGATCACGGCGCCCGTCGTCCAACCGACGGTGAGAGGCAGGACGGACCATGCCGTCATCCCTGGTGAGGCGCCCTTGGAGGCGCGCACGTATAGGGGTATGTAGTTGTTCATTGCGAACGTGCCCGTCAGCAGCAAGCCGGTCGAAGCGGCCATGCCCAGGTAGGGCTGGCGGGCGATGTGTTCGATGCGGACCACCGGCGCCGACACCCGGCGAGCGTGCCGAGCATACCCGGCCGCCGCCACTGCTGCGATCCCCACCCACACGACCGACGTTACGTCGAGAGTGTCGACCGCTAGCAGCAGCGCCAGGACCACAAGGCCGAGCAGGGCCGGACCGCGGACGTCGGTCCGGCCCTCACGAACGCCGTACGGTCCCGGCATGGCCCGCCACCCCACGGCCAACGCCAACATCCCGAACGGGAGGTTCAGATAGAAGATCCACTGCCATGACAGAAAGGTGAGGATCCAGGCAGCTACCGCCGGCCCGGCCACACCCATCACTCCCCATACCGTCGCGTTGGCGGCAAACGCTCGGGCGACGAGGTGCTCCGGGTAGACAAGCGAAATGGCGGCGTTGCCTGAGGTGAGAATCAACCCGGCCCCGACACCTTGCACTGCTCGGATGGCGACCAGAACACCCATGGACGGCGAGTACGCGGCGGCGAAACCTGCTGTTGCAAAGACGACAACCGCGATGCGGAACACTTTCCGCACGCCCGCACCGTCGACAAACGGCCCCGCCACGACCGTTGCCATGCCTGAGGTGAGTAGGTAAGCAGTGATGGCCCAGGGCAGGAGCGCCACATCGCCCAAGTCGGCGGCGATCTCCGGCGTGGCGGCCGCAATCCCCATGACCTGAAGTGAGACCAGCGCGGCTGTCGCGAAGATGGCGATAGACGCCGGGAGCAGCTCCCGTGAGAGCACGCTGGTGGGCTGGGCGTTCACGGGACGAGATTAGGCGGGTCCGAAGTCTCCCTCGTCTCGGCGCCGTACTGGCAGGCCCGTGCACGCTGATACTGAGTATGCGGCAACATGCTGTCGCGTCTCGCGCAGCTCGAAGCGCTCGGTGCGTGGGTCGTGTTTCTCAGTCCCGACCCGCCGGCGGGTGGGCGCACAGGGCCGCTTGGGGAAGTCCAGATGCGTGCGTTCGGTGGAGCCGCTACGGAGCCGCCTCATACAGTCGCACGTTTGAGAACCACGATTCAGCGGTTGGTGATCCCACGTCGTGGTCATTGACGAACACGATGTATGCGAATCTTCCTGTGAAGTGCTGCCCGACCGGGATCGTGTAGCGCAGCGTCCCCGGGCCCACATAGGTGGCGTACTGGCTCAGACCCCAGTTCTGCGTCCCGTACACCCGGAATGTGGTATTGGCACTGGCTGCGAGGTCCGTATCGAATCCGATCCCATGTACTTCACCCTGCGCCGACGACGAGAAGTCGAACTCCAACACGCTGTTCGGTGTGAGCTCGGTTGGGATCGCGATCATCTTCCACCCGTTGCCTGTGACCCGCAACGACGCCCCACCATCCTCAACGACCATCACCGAATCAACGTCCTGAGCTCCAAACGCGCCAACCTGCATCTCGGCGAAGTCGACCACGTACGAGGTCAGTGGCGCGGCGTCGTAGATTCTGACGTTCGAGAACAGCGACTCGGCCGTGGGCGATCCCACGTCGTGGTCGTTGACGAACACCACGTAATCGAACGTCCCGGTGAAATGCTGTCCGACCGGGATTTTGTAGTGCACGGTCCCCGGACCCACATAATTGGCGTACTGGCTCAGACCCCAGTTCTGTGTCCCATACACCCGGAACGTTGTGTTGGCACTCAGCGCCTCGTCGGTGTCGAAGCCGATCCCGTGCACCTCACCCCGCGCCGACGACGAAAAGTCGAACTCCAGCACCGTGTCGGGGGTGATCACCGTCGGCAGCTCGATCTTCTTCCATCCGTTGCCGGTTAGACGCAACGACGCCCCGCCGTCTTCCACCGCCACGATGGAGTTGACGTCCTGGTTGCCGTACGACGTGAGCTGGAGGGCCGAGAAATCGATGGTGCCGGGCGGGACGCTGCTGGCGTCCACAACGTCGACCTGCCGGACGGCTTGGGCGGTATTCCCCGCAGCATCCGACACCTGATACACGACCTGATAGGCACCGACCACCGACGTGTCTACCGCCGAGGAATCGATGACGATCGACGACGACACGTCCCCATCGAAGTCGTCGAACGCCGTCGCTCCCAACTCAACATACGGATCACCTTCGGTGATCGTCTGCGGGTCATCACCGAGCAGGGTGATCACCGGCGCCGACACGTCGGCGGGCACTGCGTCATACAGCTCGACGTTGGAGAACCATGATTCGGCGTTCGGCGTGGACACATCGTGATCGGCCGCGAACACGAGATAGTCGAACGTCCCCGTGAAGTACTGACCCACCGGGATCCGATAATGCGTCACCCCCGAACCCGAATAGGTCGCGAAATCGGCGATGCCCCAAACCTGTGTCCCATACACCCGGAACGTCGTGTCGGCACTCAGCGCCTCGTCGGCGTCGAAACCGATCCCGTGCACCTCACCCTGCGACGACGACGAGAAGTCGAACTCCAACACGCTGTTGGGGGTGATCACCGTCGGCAGCTGCAGCTTCTTCCACCCGTTCCCCGTCAACCGCAGCGAAGCCCCACCATCCTCCACCGCCATCACCGAATCAACATCCTGATTCCCATACGCGGTGATGCTCATCGCAGAGAAATCGACCGCATGGGAGGTCTGGGGCGAGGCGGCGACGACGTCAACCGTTCGGGTTGTCTGGGCCGCGTTGCCGGCGGCATCCGATACGTCGTAGGTGACCGGGTAGCCGCCCACTGCAGACGTGTCGACCGCGGACGCATCGATGACGATTGCCGCCGAGACGTCTCCGTCGACGTCATCCAAGGCGGTCGCGCCCGACTCCACGTACCGGAACCCTTGGACAACGGTCTGAGGATCGTCGCCGAGGAGTGTGATCACCGGCGGGGTGCGGTCGACGAAGATCACCTGGACCGTGCGGACGAGCTGTGGAGCGGCGTTGCCCAAAGAGTCGGACACGTCATATGTGACCTCGTACGAGCCCACCGTTGCAGTGTCCACTGCAGAACTGTCGATGACCACTGCTGGCGAGAGGTCTCCCTCGAAGCTGTCGATTGCGGTTGCGCCCTCTTCCACATAGGGGTCGTCCTGAGCAACAACCAGCGGGTTGGGGCCGTTCAGGGTCATCACGGGCGCCGTGGTGTCGGGAGTTGCGACGACCTCGACTGTGCGTACTACCTGGGTGGAATTGCCAGCTGAATCCGATACGTCGTAGGTGACCGGGTAGCTGCCTACCGTGGCGGTATCGACGGCTGAGGCGTCGACGGTGATGGATGCGCTGATATCGCCGTCGCGGTCGTCCACGGCGTTGGCTCCGAACTCCGGGTAGGCGTTCCCGACGGTGACGAACTGGGGGTTCGGCGGGTTCAGAGTGATCACGGGGGGAACGAGGTCGACAGCTCCGGCGGCGGCGGCCTCCGCCGCGGCCAGCGCATTGACGAGGGGCTCGGGGATGCCATCGGGGTCTGCGGTCGTGCCGCCGAAGATCTGGCTCTTGGTCCACTGGCCGCGGCCGGCGCAAGTGGCGGCGCCGGACGTGGTTCCATCGGGGCATTCGCCGGTCTCCTGCAGGAGGGTACGGACCGCGTCAGGGCTGAGGGTCGGGTCGGCTGCCAGTACGAGGGCAGCAGCCCCGGCGACGTGTGGCGAGGCCATCGAAGTCCCCGATCTGGGGCCCGATGCGCCGTCAAACGTAGTGGAGAGGACGTTCACTCCCGGGGCGGTGAGATCCACCTTGGAACCCCAGTTGGTGAAGTTGGCGAGCGACTCGTCGCACTGGGAGAAGCTATCGAGGAAGAACTGGCATCCCGACGAGGCGCCGCCCGTTCCGTTCAAGTCGGTGAACGCAGACACACCAATCGTCTCGGGAAAGGCGGCCGGGTAGAAGCTGGATCCGTCCTGGGAGGAGTTGCCCATTGCCGCCACGATCACCACATTCTGGGCGTGGAGGTTGCAGATCGCCTGGTGCAGTGGTGATGAGGCGCATCCCACTCCTTCGTTGCGCGCCTCGCCGAGGCTCATATTAATCACCGTCGGGGTTCCGTCGGCTGCGAGTGCGGCGACATGTTCGAGCCCGCAGAGGATCTCGGCGTCGGTTCCTGATCCCTGCGCGTTTACGACTTTGACCGCGGCGATCGATACGTCGGTGGCCACTCCGATCACGCCGTCGCCGTTGAGGGCAGCACCGATGGTCCCCGCTACATGCGTCCCGTGCCCGTGATCGTCGGAGGGGTCGGTCGGATCGGCGCCGATGACGCAGTTCCTTCCTTCGCCCACATCCACGTTGGCCTCCAGATCGGGATGGTTGGCCATCACGCCCGAATCGAGCACGGCGACTCGAACTTTCGTGCCGTCGGCCGTGCGACCGGTGTGGCCCGCCTGGTTCGCTGCCCAGGCCCCGATGCGGAGAACGCCGAAGGGGCCTTGTTCGGTGAGTTCATAGACGCCACTGCGCTGCACGCGTAGAACTGCAGGGTGCCGCTCCAGCGCCGCAGCCGCTCGGCGTGATCCGCGGAAAGAGAATCCGTTGAGGACGTGCTCGTAGAGGTGCTCCGCAGACCCTGCGTGCTGCCAGGACAGCCCATGGGCGGCTGCCGATGGATCGACGCCCGGAGCGAGCGTGACAATCCAAGACGATTCTTCCTGCGCGACAGCCGCAGAGGGCGCGACTATGAGCTGTAGGACCAGGCCGACGGCAGCGCAAATGGTCGCGGAGCGGCGCATCGAGTCTCCTTCCAGTTGAGGGTGATGGTATGCCGACCACTCTCCGTGGTCAATGAGTCGCTAGACCCGTATCGCCTCTCGAGGACCTTGTCCCAGAACGCGGGCGGCACCAGGTCGTGGCGCCCCAGCGGGCGGCGCGGTCGTATAGCGTTACACCCCAGGCCGCTCCGAGAAATCGAGCATTGGGGGATTCAATGTCTGGGAGACTTCGAACACTGCTGGCCATCGTCACGGTACTCGCTCTGCTGGTGGTGGGGGCGCCGGCCGGCGCGATCAACGGACACTCCGCGCAATTCCCGGCGGAGATCGACCTACCAGAGGGGTTCTTCCCTGAGGGGATAACAATTGGTCGCGGGACCAAGTTCTTCGTTGGCTCACTGGCGGATGGCTCGATTTTCCGGGGCGACCTGCGAACCGGGCAAGGAGAGGTCTTGACCGATCCCGCCGGCCCGTTCGCCACGATCGGGATCGACGTTGACAAGCGGAACCGCATCTGGGTCTCGGGCGGACCGACCGGGACTGCCAGGGTGTACGACGGCAGGAACGGTTCGTTGCTCGAGACCTACGAGCTCACAGCGCCTTTCGGTTCCTTCATCAACGACGTCATCGTCACGAAGGGCGGGGCGTGGTTCACCGACTCGGGCACCCAGAACTCACCGGATCCGGACATGTTTCAGTTCGCCGGCGAACCCCGGCTGTTCAAGGTGCCGTTTGGGCCCGGTGGCAAACTCCCCGATGCCGGCGCTATCGAGGAGTTGACTGTCGATATTCCAGATGTGGTGTTTCCCAATCTGAACGGCATCGAGACAACTCCTGATGGACGTGGGCTCATCGTGGCCCATAGCTCCCTCGGCGCCCTGTTCGCGGTCAACCCTTCGAACGGTTCGGCCCAACAGATCGACACCGGAGTCGAGTTCGTCAGCCCAGACGGCTTAGTCCGAAAGGGGCGGATCCTCTATGTCGTCGAGCCCGGCGCGGCACAGGTCAGCGCCGTGCGCCTCGACCGTCGCGGGACCGCAGGAGTCGTGCGTTCGGTGATTCCGGTGGTGGGCGCCGAGTCGCCGACGACGGCCGACATCTTCGGCCGATATCTCTATGTCGCAGACGCACGCTTCTTCTCGATGACCGGCCCCTACAAGGTGTTCCAAGTCCCCCGAAGATGATCTTGGACACGGCTGGGATCGAGGCATGTGCGGCAATTGACGCCGGTGGAGGTTGCGCGCACGCGCCCCCGATAGCCTGGCTGTGTCTTCGAGGAGGACCGTGAGCGAGTTTCGGCACATCAACCCGGATGGAGCGTTCGATCCGTCCCAGATCTACAGTCATATCGTGATTCCGCCGCCGGGACAGGTGGTGTTCTTTGCGGGACAGTGGGGTGGCGATCTCGATGGGCTGCTTGTCGACGGCGGGTTCGAGGCACAGGTCGTGCGTGCGTTCGAGAACGTCCGTACCCACCTCGCGGCGGCAGGGATCGGACCTGCCCAGGTGACCAAACTCATCCACTACGTGGTTGATCTCGACCAGGCCAAACGATCGATTCTCCACGGGGTCGTCGGAGGGATCTGGCCGGTCGACAAGCCGGCAGCCACGCTGCTCGGCGTCGCCCGGCTCGCCCGAGGCGGGATGTTGTACGAGGTCGACGTGCACGCGGTCATTCCCGACTGATCCGGGACGTAGACGGGCCGCGCCCATCAGCCGGCTGGAGGTCCCCGTCCGGCGTTGGTTGCGGCGTTGCGACGGTCGATTACGCGCGGTGGACGAGGTTGGCGCAGTCACCGTTCCCCTGAAACCAGCGCTGATCCGGAATCTACGCCCCCTCCACCGGGACCATCGACAGCCTGGGATCGGTGGCGGGGATGTGGACCTCGTCGAGGCCGAGTTCCCGGCGGACGATGTTGGTCCCTCGCGCCAGCGAGACCATCTTGTAGAACGCCTGGATGCGGCTCATCCCCTGGCGACCGAAGCCGCAATCGGAGGTGAGGATCAGTCGTTCCGGGTCGATGTGCTCGAGGCACCGGCGGATGAGGTCTGCGACCTGTTCGGGTCGTTCCACCTGCACCGACCGGTGATCGAGGATCCCAACGGCGATCTTCTTGTCCTCGGAGATCAGGCGCGCGTAAAGCTCGACGTCGGCGCATCCGTTCGAGGCACCCTCCAGGCACAGCACATCCACGTCGAGCCGGTCGTAGAACGGCAGCGCCCGTTCATAGGTGACCTCGGGCCGGAATACGCGCTGGCCGGCCGGGCTGCCCCAGCAGGCGTGGGCCCACACCTCGGTTCGATCGCGTAGCCCTTTCGCCTCCCTGTTGAACGCCTCGACCCACACCTCCGGAACGAACGGCGCATTGTCATCATGGATCGTCTGGTGGATCTCTGGCTCCTCGATCTGGACGATCGGAGCACCCGCGTCGGCCATGGCGTGATACTCGGCGTTCAGCGCGTCGGACAGGGCAAATAGCAGCTCCGCCCGATCGGCGTAATGATCGTTCTGCACCATCATCGTGAGTATCTGCGCCGATGCCGACCCGATCTTGCACGGTCGGTCGGTCATGGCGGCCATCGCCTTGAAGGCACGATCGAGTTCCAGTTTGGTACCCCCGATCGGGCCGGTGACGTGGGGTGTGAGGCGGGTTTCGATCACCTCCCACATGATGTCCCCGGGCCCCCGATCCTCGGAGAGAAACCCGGCCGGCTGCATCTCCAAGCGACCCGGTCCGATACCTTCGATCCGTTCCAGCGGATACGCCACCCACGACCTACCCGCCCAGTCGTCGTCAAGCCGGCAGTCGCCGTCAACGAGAATGTCGATGCCCGCCCGATGCTGCATGGCGATGTTGGCGGCGAGGGTGTCGAGGTGCTGCTCCCGATAGGCATGCTGCGAGAAACCCACGGACAAGGGCTGGCCGCGCAGGTTCTCGGTGTACCACGAGGGGCGAGGAAGGGCGCCGGTCGTAGTGGTCTGGAGCGCCTTGCCGTCGGTCGCAACGAACATCGGTGTATCTCCTCTGAAGGGTCCGACGCCGAGCCTATTACTTGGCCTGGATCAGTCTCATCGGCGTCGTGGGCACGAGCCCGCACACTTCGAGCGTTTCAGTGGTCCTCGGACCCCATCACGCGCGGCTCTTGCCCTTGCGCTGAGTCGCGCCGGAGTGCGGCTCGCTGTCCAGCACCGGCTGATTCCCGGCCACCATTTCCAAATCGACCTTCGCCAAATCGGCAAAAGTCGTCGATTCCAGTTCGTGCAGTAGGGCCGCCTGGGCCCGCGACCACGTATCGTGGACCGGGCACTTCGACACCCAATCGCACGACCCACCGCGCAGGATGCACTTATCGAGAGCGAGTGGCCCTTCAGATGCTTCGACGACGTCGCGCAACGAGATGGACTCGGGCGGGCGGGCAAGTTCGTATCCACCGTCCGGCCCGGCGACCGCGGTGAGCAGCCCTTCGCGTACGAGATTCGCCAGGATCTGAGTGATATAGCGCTCGGGGATGTCCATCACTTCGGCGATCTGGCGGGCTTTGCGCCGGCCTTTGGTCCAATTCCCAGCCACGTCGAGCACTGCCCTGACGGAGTAGTCACCTTTCCTGCCAAGCGCCAGCTGCACCGTAACCCTTAGAGATTTGAAAAACGTTATGTAAGAGGCTTGACGATAACCATATCATGCGGTACAAGAGACGGTAACCCCTACCTATCCGCTTAACGATCAGAGAGATCAAAGGGTTGGTCATGGCTACAGCGTTGCCGCCGATTCCGCTTCTCGAAACCAGGTCGGGAGGCCGGCGCAGCGGTGACACGGTCGCTCTGCCTACCGGGCTGGCGCGAACGCTCATCCTGGCGGCTGCGATCACCGGGCTCGCCGAGATCACGCTGCAGCGTCTGGCGGCCCCGCTCTCTGGCAGCGCTCTGCTCGTGCAGCTGGGAAGCATGAGCCAGAGGGCGACTGCTTGGCTTGCCGTGCTGGCAGCCGCACTCTGGGCCGCATCACTCTGGCGCACGTATCGCGTCGCCGCGTTCATGCTGGCGATCGCAACCGCCGCCGTCGTGCTGGCGGGGCCCTTATCGGCCACTGCGATCCAACTGGCCGGTGTCGCCGGAGTGGTTGCCCTCCTCGCAGTCGTTTTCGGCCTGTCGCCCCGGAGCTGGGTACACGCCGCCCTACTCGCAGCCGGCACTGCGATCATCGCCGGTATCTGGCCCCTCGTCGCACTGTCTGCGGACATCGGATGGGTTGGCGTGACGACCGCGCGTACGATCGCCGAAGCCAGTCTGTCGCTGGTGCCGATAGCGCTTGCGATCGATCTCGTGCTGCATCGCCGTCATCACCGGATTGTCTGGCAGCCGGCGCTCCTATGCGGACTTGGCGCCGGGATTGCGGTGGCCACGGCCGGTCAGCAGGTCGCAATGTCCTCACATCTAGCACTCGGCGTGAGCCTGTCATTGGCTCCTGCTTTGTACGTCGTCAGCGCGGCATGTGCCGGCCTGCTGGCCGCCGAGTGGCTGGTGGCTGAACCAACACGTCCCCTGGCCGCAGCCTTGGCGCTGCTGGCACTGACCGGCACGGCACCGTCGGCCGCACATCACACGTTGGCAGCTCTCATGGGGTTCCTGCTCCTGGCGGCGCTGCTGCCGATCACACGCCGCCCGCCGGCGGGCGGAACTTTGGAAGAGTAAGGAGGGCTGAGCCGTGGATGGAATGTCGCGCAGGGACTTCCTCAAGCTGGGTACGGTCGCCACGATCGGCGCTGCGTCCTATCCACTTCTGCGCAGTTTTCAGACGGCCGACACAGTGGCCAACCCGCTCGATTTCTACCCCTACCGCGACTGGGAGCGGGTCTATCGAGACCAGTATGCGTACGACAACAGCTTCACATTCGTCTGCTCTCCCAACGACACCCACGCCTGCCGCCTGCGGGCGTTCACTCGCAACGGCGTCATACAACGCATCGAGCAGAACTACGACGTGGGGCGCTACGCCGACCAGCTGGGCAACACCGCTTCGGTCAAATGGCACCCCCGCGGATGCAAGAAGGGGCAGACGTTCCACCGACGGGTCTACGGGCCGTACCGGCTCAAATTCCCCCTGGTCCGGGCCGGCTGGAAGCAGTGGGCGGATGACGGGTTCCCGGAGCTCACCGCTGACAACCGGGAAACGTACATGTTCACCAGCCGCGGCACCGACACGTTCGTTCGTGTGTCGTGGGATGAGATGTATGACTACATCGCCCGCGGGCTCATTGCCGTCGCCGAGGCCTACTCCGGCGAAGCCGGCGCGCAACGCCTGCTGGACGAGGGTTATCAGGCGGAGATGGTCGACGAGATGGGCGGTGCCGGCACCCGCACCATGAAGTTGCGCGGGGGGATGGGACTCCTCGGCGTCATCGGCAAATACGGCATGTACCGCATGAGCAACGCACTCGCGCTGCTCGATACCGGCGTCCGCGGCGTCGGTCCGGACGAGGCGCGAGGCGGCCGCAACTGGTCGAACTACACGTGGCACGGAGACCAGGCGCCGGGGCATCCATTCGTACATGGTGTGCAGACGTCCGAGCCGGACTTCAACGACCTGGCCAACTCCAAGCTGACCATCCAGGTGGGGAAGAACCTCGTCGAGAACAAGATGCCGGAGTCCCACTTCTTCTCGAACATCATGGAGCACGGCGGCAAGATCGTGACGATCGCCCCCGAGTACAGTCCCCCGGCCTCGAAGTCGGACTACTGGCTCCCGGTTCGACCCGGGCTCTCCGACACCGCAATATTCCTGGCGATCGCCAAGATCCTCATGGACGAGGATCTGTACGACGAGGACTTCGTGCTCCGGTTCACCGACTTTCCCCTGCTGCTGCGAAGCGACAACCTGCAGAGGCTTCGGGCCGGCGACGTGTTCCCGGATTACGTGCCGGCGCTGGATCCGGCCGGGCCGAGCTACACCGAGCAGAAGCTCACATCCGAACAGTACGAGGCAATCGGCGGGGACTTCGTCGTATTCGACGAGGGCGAGGGGGGCCTGCGGGCCATTACGCGCGACGATGTCGGTGGCCGAATGGTGGAGCGCGGGTTCGTGCCGCGCCTCGACTATCGCGGACCGGTCCAGCTGGTCGACGGCAGCACCGTCGAGGTGCTCACACTGTGGGAGGCCTATCGCGACCACCTGCGGGACTACGACCTCGAGACCGTCCATGAGATCACCGGCACACCCATCGAGCTGATCCGCCGCCTTGCCGACGACATCGCGACGATCAAACCGGTGGCTATCCACACGGGCGAGGGCATCAACCACTGGTTCCACGCGACTTTGCACAACCGGGCGACCTACCTCCCGGTCATGCTCACCGGCAACATCGGTGTTCCCGGAGCAGGCAGCCATACCTGGGCGGGCAACTACAAGGCGGCGCTATGGCAATCGACCGACTGGTCCGGTCCGGGGTTCAAGGGGTGGGTGGCCGAGGATCCTTTCAACCCCACCCTCGATGAATCGGCCGACGGCAAAGACATCGTCGTGCGGGCGTACACCAAGGACGAAGAGCCCGCCTATTGGGATCACGGTGACCGGGCGCTGATCGTGGACACGCCGAGGTTCGGTCGCTTGAACTTCACGGGTCAGTCCCACATGCCGACCCCGACGAAGGTCATCTGGACAACAAATGTCAACTTGATCAACAACGCCAAACACGCCTACCTGGTGATCCGGGACGTGAACCCGCATGTCGACATGATCATCACCCAGGACATCGAGATGACCTCGTCGTGTGAGCTTTCCGACTTCGTGCTGCCGGCCAACTCGTGGGTCGAGTTCCAAACCTCGGAGATCACCGCCTCGTGCTCCAACCCCTTCCTACAGATATGGGGACGCGACGGCATCGAACCCCTCTTCGAAAGCGAAGACGACTTGATGATGATGGCCAAGGTGGCGGAGCGCCTCGGCGCGATCCTCGACGATCCCCGCTTCGCCGACTATTGGAAGTTTGCGCTCGAAGGCCGGGGCGAGGTCTATATGCAGCGTCTGCTCGACGCCTCCGCAACCACCCGCGGGTACCGCGTCGACGACATCCGCGAGGGTCAGTACGGGGAACCCGGCGCGGCGCTGATGATGTTTCGGACCTATCCGCGGATCCCCTTCTGGGAGCAGGTTCATGACGATCTGCCGTTCTGGACAGAGACCGGGCGCATGCACTCCTACGTCGAGATACCCGAGGCCATCGAGTACGGCGAGAACTTCATCGTCCATCGCGAGGGACCCGAGGCCACGCCATATCTGCCGAACGTGATCGTCACTACGAACCCATTGATCCAACCGGAGGACTACGGCATACCTCGCGACGAGATGGATCCGGAGCTGCGCACGGTGCGCAACATCAAGCTCTCCTGGGAGGAGACCAAACAGACAACCAACCCGTTGTGGGAGGAGGGCTTCCAGTTCTACTTCCTGACGCCCAAGACCCGCCACACAACGCACTCGGGGTGGGCGGTCACCGATTGGGAGACGATTTGGGGCAGCAACTTCGGCGATCCTCATCGCCGGGACATCCGCCTTCCCCATGTCGGGGACCGGGAGGTCCACATGAACCCCGAGGCAGCGCGCGATCTGGGGCTCCAAGACGGGGATTATGTGTGGATCGACGCCAACCCGCTCGACCGGCCCTACCCGAACTACGACCCCGACGACACCTCCGATCCGTTCCACAAGGTGGCGCGCCTCATGCTGCGGGTCAAGTTCAACGCGGCGTACCCATACAACGTGCTGATGGCCAAACATGGGTACTGGCTTGCCACCCAGAAAACGGTCTTGGCCCACGAGACCCGCCCCGACGGCCGGGCCGTGTCAGAAGACACCGGCTACCAGTCGAGCTATCGGTACGGGTCGCACCAAAGCGTGACTCGCGACTGGGCCATGCCCATGCATCAGACCGACACCCTCTTCCACAAGAGCAAGATCGCCGTCTCGTTCATGTTCGGCGGCGAGGCCGACAACCACGCGATCAACACTGTTCCCAAGGAGACATTGGTCCGGGTGACGAAGGCGGAGGACGGCGGTCTCGGCGGCGTCGGCATCTGGGAGCCGGCGACCACCGGCCGCTCACCGGGTAACGAAGACGACCGGATGCGTCGCTACCTAACGGGAGGCTACGTTCAATGACCGGCAACTTCCAGCCCGTGAGCATACGGACAGGGCAGTCCAAGGTCGCCGAACCGACCGATCCGTACATGGCGACCGCCGTGGCCTACTCCACTCCCGGCTACGACGGGATGGCGGCCATGGCCAGGGCCTTCGTCGAGGAGTTCGCCCGGCTCGGCTGGCCGCGCGACCGGATCGCCCGGATGTTCCGAATGCCGAGGTACGTGGCAGCCCATGCCGTCTACCGGGACCGCGGGCCCGAGTTCGTCGAGCGGCTCATCACCGACGTGCTGGGACACCCGCCAGAACAAGGTCCGGAGGTGAGTTGAGATGGCAACCGTCTACAACTGGCAACTCGGTCGTGAGATGAGCTACCGGTTCGAGCCGGCCAGTCCCGAATGGCAATTCGCCGCGATCTTCAACACCAATCGTTGCTTGGCGTGTCAGACCTGCACGATGTCATGCAAGTCGACCTGGACCTTCTCGGAAGGTCAGGAGGACATGTGGTGGAACAACGTCGAAACCAAGCCCTACGGAGGTTATCCGCAGGGCTGGGATGTCAAGATCCTCGACCTTCTCGAACAAGCCAATCCCGACGGCCAGACGTGGGGGGGCACACCCAGTTCAGAGGCGCCGTACGGGACCTATGAAGGCCAGACGATCTTCGAGGCAGCGCAGGGAACGGGGCAGGAAGCGCTCGGGTACCTGCCCACCGATGAAGAGTGGTCCGCACCCAACATCCACGAAGATTCGGCGGCCGCCCGCAACCTGGGGGAAGGCGTGAGCCTGCCGGAACACCAGACATGGTTCTTCTATCTGCAGCGGATCTGCAACCACTGCTCGACCCCGGCTTGCCTCTCCGCCTGCCCTCGCAACGCCATCTACAAGCGGGAAGAGGACGGCATAGTCCTCATCGACCAGAAGCGATGCCGCGGCTACCGGAAGTGCGTCGAGCAGTGCCCCTACAAAAAGCCGATGTACCGTCCGGACTCGCGGACGTCCGAGAAGTGCATTGGCTGTTATCCGCGCGTCGACGGAACTGACCCGCTCACCAATGGGTTGCCGATGGAGACGCGATGCATGTCCGCCTGCCCCGGCCAGATCCGGCTGCAAGGGCTCGTGGAGATGAACCCGGACGGTACGTGGAAGGCGAACCCGGACAACCCCATCTATTACCTGATTCGTGAAGAACAAATGGCCCTGCCGTTGTATCCCCAGTTCGGGACACAACCCAACGTCTATTACATCCCCCCGCGGTGGGTGCCGCGGGACTACTTGCGGCAGATGTTCGGCCCGGGCGTCGACCAGGCACTCCAGGCGTACGAGCGGCCCTCCCGCCGGGCGTCGGCAGTGCTTCAACTCTTCAGAGTCGCCCAGGAGATCATCTTCACGTTCGAAGTGGTCGAGGGCGAGAAGATCTCTGAGGTGAACGTGGCCGGCGAGCCGCTCGAGATCTTCAACGACCTCGTCATCGGTTACGCACGTGACGGTCGCGAAATCGTGCGAGTGACCGTGCAAGAGCCGCAATTTGAGCGGCCCGCCCAGTACCTCAACTCGATCTAGGAAGGAGAGCAGCTGATGGCACGCGTGACCGGCGAGGAGCGAGCGCTCTCCAGGGCAGCGATCTATCGCCTGCTCGGCCTTTCGTTTACTTACCCCACCCGGGACACGGTGACCGACCTGCGCCGGGCGGCGTCGGTGGCGAGAATGGGCGCCGGCGTCATCGGCGCGGCGGTCTTCGATGCGGCAGAAGATCTGGCCCGAGTTGTCGAGGGGGTCGATCAGGCGACGCTCGAGGCATCGTTCCAGAGGGCTTTCACCCTCAGCTACAACGAGGACTGCCCGGTCCACGAGACGGCATTCAGCGCCCGGCACATCTTTCAGCAGACACAGCACCAGGCCGACATCGCCGGCTTCTACCGGGCCTTCGGCGTCGATGCCCGTGCCGAGCGGGCCGACCACCTCAGTGTCGAGCTCGAGTTCATGTACCTCCTGGCCGTCAAGGAGGCCACTGCGCGTGATGGTGACGAGGCCGAGCACGTCAAGCTGTGCAGGCAAGCCCAGCGCAGCTTCGTGCGAGACCACGCGGCTCGTTGGATGCCGCTGATCGCCCAGCGCATCGACGTAGCCGCCGGCGGCGGGTTCTACTCGGCGGCCGCCCGGCTGCTGGGAGCCTTTGTCGCATCGGAGGAGAAGTTCCTGCGGCTCGGCAATGTGGCTCGATTTCGAGACGAACCGGTCCTCATCGCGGACGAGCCCGGTGAGATGACCTGCCCCATGGCCGCCACTCCGGTGCCCATGCCCAACAACGAAAGGGAGGGATTCGAGCATGCCGTTTCCCACACCTGCTGACGCCCGCGCGCGCCTCTCCGGTTACAGGTCCGTGCTGCTGGCCATCGCCCTCGGTTTGATCGCCGGTGCATTCGAGTTCGCACCGTTGCATGCCCAGGTTGCGTCGGTGGTCGCGTCGCGGATCGACACCTCGATCCCGGCAGACGACGTGTGGGCGCAGGAGTGGGACGAGGTACCGGCGGCGGAGATACCCATGTCCGCCCAGACGATCGTCCCGCCGTTCGGCGGTGGAGGCGTTGACGCCGTCACCGTCCGGACTGTATTCGACGACGAACAGATCCACGTACTGGTCGAGTGGCCGGACGAAGAACCCGACATGAGTGTGAACCGCGGCGAGGCCTTCTCAGATGCGGTGGCCCTTCAGTTCCCCGGCAGCGCCGCGGCCGAACCCCCGTACACAATGGGGGCCGCCGGGTTGCCGGTCAACATCTGGCATTGGAAAGCGGTATGGCAGGCGGACATCGACGACGGATTCGCCACGTCGCTCGACAACTACCCCAACACCCAGACAGATTTCTATCAGCAGGCGGATGACACCACGTTCAACCCGGCGCGGGCTGTCGGCAATCTGATGGCCGAGCGAGATCGGACTACTCCAGTCGAGAACCTGGTTGCCGAAGGCTTCGGAACGCTGACGACGGCGGAGATTCAGGACGTGACCGGGCGTGGCGAGTGGCGAGACGGCACATGGCGGGCTCTGTTCAGCCGTTCGCTGGCACCCTCATCGGAGGGGCTGGCGGAGTTCGTTGTGGACGGTCAGACAAAGCTGGCTTTGGCCGTCTGGGATGGCTCCGCCAGCGAGCGGAACGGCCAGAAATCAATCACGCAATTCGTGGAATTCGGCATCGGATCGGAGCCCCAGCAGCCCGCGGCGCAGCCGGAGGCTCAGCCTTCGGTCGTCCCCCAAGCAGCCGCCGAGAAGACGCCGGTGAACTGGGGGCCCATCGTCTTCATCTTGGCCAGCTTGACGTTGGCGGGTGCGGCCGTGGCGCTCGGCAAGTTGTGGCCACTCGGCGGAGATTGAACGACTCGATCGGTTCTGGGTGTTGAGAGGGTGGTGATCCGAGTGCGGCCTTGCGTGGCAGGCACCAAACTGCGCACGGACGGGTGTGGCTCCTGTCGAACGAGCGTTGCCACCGTGCCCCGCATTTGCTGGTGCGTGCGAAGCTGGCGGCGAACCAGCAAGAGCCGGCATCGCGGCTTTACCATCTGGCGATGACACGCCGGATATTCGTCGACACCGAGTGGACTGCTCTTCCGTGGTCGGGTCGGTCCGAGCTGATGTGGATCGGTCTGGCCGACGAGGACGGCCGCGCATGGAGCGCGATCTCCGCCGATGTCGACATCGACCCGACCACCAACGACTTCATCGCCGGCGTCTGGCGGCTGATCTCGCCCGATGACCTGCGGTCGACGTCGAATGAGATCGAAACAGGTGTCAGAGAGTTCTGTGGCGATGTTGACGAGTTCTGGGCGTGGGTGCCGACGTTGGAACGCTTCGCCGAGTGGTTCGATCTGGGCCGTGACGCACCTGACATCTACGCCCGATATTGGGATTGGGACCTCCAGATGCTGCGGTCACTCGTAGACCCGTGGCCGCACGGCTGGCCCGACCGGTTGCACGATCTCAATACAGCTGCGATCGAAGCCGGGGTTGAAATCCCTCCGAGGCAAGCGAACCATCTCGCCCCCGACGTCCACGCCGCTTGGAACCGGGAACTGTTCGAGCTCATCAAGCACTCCCGGCACGACTGAAGTCACGGGCGTGGTCCGGCCGAAGAGGGCTCATTGCCCAAGGGGGTCAGCCAATAGGCAGTGGAACGGTACGACCGGAGGTAGCGTTCGTTGCGACACCGCTCCGTGACATGGCTTCTGCGCTCGTCGCGCAGCAAGCCGTGGTACACATCCGACGAGACAGTGGCCTATCGCTGAGCCCCTAAGACTGGAGACATGCCGTGATCGGTGACCACTCCCTGTTGCTGCCCAACATGACCCAGCCCGACGCGGCCGCCGCTCTCGAACGAGGCACCGCCATCCTGGTGACCGGATCAGTCGAACAGCACGGCTCCCACCTTCCTCTGGGAACCGACTACTTCGCGGCCCTGACGATTGCGTTACGGATCGCCGACCGCATCGCCGCCCCAGTCCTGCCGGTCGCGCCGGTGGGGGTCGCTCCATATCATCTGCCGTGGGCGGGATCGCTGACGCTGCGGCCGCGGACCTTGATGGATCTCATGTTCGACGTCGCCGGAGGTTTGGCCGCCGCCGGCGCCGGGGTGTTCCTGGTCGTCAACTGGCACGAAGGCAACACCCCAACCGTGCGGCTGGCCGCCGACGAGATTCAAAGCGCACACTCCGCCCGGGTGGTCATCGCTGAGACTCACATAATCACCAACTCCCTGTTCCCCGACGAGATGGAGTTCACCCATGCGGGGTCGATGGAGACGGCGGCGGTGCTGGCCCACAATGAGAAGCTCGTGCACCTCGACCGTGTCAGCGGTGGCGACCCGGTAGAGCTGGGTACGGCGGGACATGGGTTGTTCCGCCGCCGGGATGTGTTCCCGATCATGCGCGATTTCCGCGAAGTTGCTGGCACGGGTTGGTACGGCACACCCGGGACGGTCGACGCAGCGCGGGCACAGCAGATCATGGACGCCGTCGCCGATCACGTCGTCTCGTCGTTCGAAGGGATCATGGAGGCTTTGGAGGAACGGGTGGCAGTCATTGGGGAGGCGCAGTGACGACAATGAAGGCCGTCGTCCTCGCCGCCTGGAACGATCTTCGAGTCGCCGAGGTCGCCAAACCCGAGCCGGGTCCCGGCGAGATCCTGGTCAAAGTGACTGCGTGCGGGTTGTGCGGCACCGACCTCAAGATGGTGGGTGGGCAGTTCCAGGAGCGCGGCTGGCCGCCGGCGCTGCCGTTCATCCTCGGCCACGAGTGGACTGGTACGGTCGCCGGCTTCGGCCCGGATGTGACCAGGACCGATCTCGAAGTGGGCGATCGGGTCGTGGCAGAAAACCACATCGGCTGCCGGGCGTGTCGTAATTGCCGGGCGGGCCGCTACAACCTGTGCATCTCCTCGGGCGCCACCGAATTCAAGCTGTACGGGCACACCGCTCCGGGAGCGCTGGCCGAATTCGCCGCCCGACCCGAGGTGACGCTGCACAAGATCGCCGACTCGATCGGACCCGTCGCCGGAGCGCTCGTCAACCAGGCGGCGCTCACGGTCCACGCCATGCGCCGCGTCGGATTGCAGCCAGGCGCCGTGGTTGCGGTGTTCGGGCCCGGGCTGCTTGGGCTCATGTCAACGGCCAATGCCAAAGCGCTGGGCGCCGCTCGAGTCATCATGGTGGGACGGGGCCATCGCCTCGAGCCGGCCAAGGCGATGGGCGCCGACGACGTTGTCGACTATGAAGCTCGCGACCCGGTTGAAGCGGTTCGCGAGCTGACGGCCGGGCTGGGCGTCGACTACGTGTTCGAATGTGCCGGCAACGCCGCGGTCATTCCCCAGGCGATCAGTGTCGTCGGACGCGGCGGCAAGATCGCGCTGCTCGGGTTGACCGGAGGCGCCACCGCGACGATCAGCCCGGACCGGCTCACACTGGATGAGATCGACGTCCTAGGGGTGCGCTCCAGCCCCAACGCCTACCCCCCGATGATCCAGCTGATCCAGTCGGGGGCGGTCGATCTGTCTCCGCTCCTGCAGTACGTCTACCCGATGGAGCGAATCGACGACGCCTTTACTGCCCTAGAGTCTCGCGCTGCCATCCGCCCGATCGTGCAGATCTGATCTGCCACTCGCCACCAGCGGCATCGGGTCCGCTGGAGGGCAGAGGTTCGGCTACGAATCGGGCAGCTCTTCGAGCAGCTTCATGTCATATTTGGCGAGCACCTCCATGATGCGTTCCGGGCTCGGCATGTGCTCGACCGGCATCGGATCTAGTGAAGATTCCATAGGCACACCGATCTCCATGAAGAACTCCGGCTGAGGCGTTATTGGGGCGTACATGGCCAGCACCTTGCCGGTGGTATCACCCACGTTGCGGAAACCGTGCGGAACGTTGCCGGGCACGTGCACCGTCGAGCCAGCGGAGGCGGCAATGGCGTATTTCTCGCCGTCCGCGTCCTGCCCGTAGACCTCGTAGTCGCCTTCCAGGATCCAGAACGTCTCCTGCGAAATGTGGGTGTGCAGGAATGCTGGGCCGCCTCCCGGCACGCTCACGATTTCCACCAGGAAGTACGCGTTGTCGGATTCGGCGGCAGTGATCTTGAACGTGACCACGTCGCCCAACACGAACATGGCCCTGCCCTCATTCGGGCCGAGTGCGAAATGCTTGGCCTGGGTGCTCATAGGTAGCCTCCTCTGGTTCGGTGGGTATATCGCCAGGCAGAAGGCGTGTGCCTTCGGGCCGGGCCGGTCCGATCCGGTCATTTCACCGTGACAGTGAGCTATCGATGTGGAACCCGGCCACCTGGCCCTCAAGGACGATCGCCGATCGCTGGTACACCCGTCGATCCGGACCGTACCCGGCGAGCGCGGGCATGTGACGAGCTCGAGGCAGTCACTCGAGCGGGCGACCCTCGTGGCCGACTCCTGTGACCAACCCTACGCTTGACGGTCTCGCCGCACGGGTATGCAAGCGGTGGGAACGTTGATAGGAGCGGTGGTGAACCCCAAAGTTGATGCATACATCGAACGGTCGCAGAAATGGCCGGAGGAGATGAGCCAACTCCGGCCCATCCTTCTCGGGTGCGGTCTGATCGAGGAGATCAAATGGGGCAAGCCCTGCTACAGCCACGGCGGCAAGAACATCGTCATCCTCCAGGAGATGAACGAGTTCCTCGCCCTCATGTTCTTCAAGGGTGCGCTGTTGGACGATCCGGCGGGCGTTCTCGAGGACCAGGGACCAAACTCACGATCCGCTCGCCGCATTCGCCTCACCTCAGTAGAGGACGTGGCCCGGCTGGCCGACACCGTCAAGGCCTACGTCGACGCAGCCATCGATGTTGAAGAGGCGGGCCTGGACGTGGGTCCCGCACCTGAGCCCGCATTCGTTGCGGAGCTCCAGAACCGCCTCGATCGGGACCCGTCGCTCAACGCGGCGTTCGAGTCGCTGACCCCGGGCCGGCGGCGGGAGTACAACCTGTATTTCTCAGATGCCAAACAAGCCAAGACACGCCAGGCACGGATCGACAAATACGTCGAGAAGATCATGGACGGCAAGGGCCTGCGTGACCGGTGACCCGCGGCGGCGCACCACAGAGGTGCTCCAGTGGGTGCCCGGCGGTCAACCGACCCAGCACGACAAACCCACGAGAGGTGACGTTCGGTGACCGCGCCCATACAAATCCGAATGGGTGGATACGGCCCACCGACTACCGCTTTCAGCAAGTCGTTGAAGTTCATCGGCGACCGAATCGAATCCGAGTTTGGTGACGGCGTAGACGTGAAGTACGTCTGGAACGTCTTGGATCTGGGCTATCGAGGTGAAGACATACTCTTCTTGGTCGAAAGTGGCATTCTCACGCTTGGCTACCAATCGAGCAGCTACCTGACGTACCGGGTGCCGGAGCTCGGATTCATCGATCTGCCGTTCCTGTTCGAGGACAAGACCCACGCACGCGCGGCCATCGACGGCCCGCTCGGCGAGCTACTGGCCATGAAGATCGAGGACCGCACCGACTTCCGCGTATTGGGATTCTTCGAAAACGGGTTTCGCCACCTTTCGAACCGGCTGCGCCCAGTCCGAAGTCCGGCCGACCTGGCCGGCATGACCATTCGAGTCATGCCGAGCGACGTCCATGCTCGGACATTCGAATTACTTGGCGCAACGCCCATGAAGATGGACCTCTCTGAAGCGATTGCGGGCATCGCCGACGGCAGCCTGGATGCGCAGGAGAACCCGCTGGCGAACACGGTCACCTACGGCGCTCACACGGTCCACAAACACCACACGCTGACAGGCCATTTCTATGTCTCACGCCCAATCTTCGCTCATCGGCCGAGCGTGGACGCATGGCCCGCAGCGCTGCAGGACGCCGTGGACCAAGCGACCCGGGAGGCTGTCGCCCACCAGCGACAGTTGTCCGAGCGGGAAGCCCTCGATGCCGAGGAAGTGATCCGAGCTGCGGGTGGTGAGATCGTTAGCCTGACCCCCGAAGAGCAACAAGCCTTTCGATCGGCAGTGAAGCCAATGCATGATGATGCGCGCACCGAGTTCGCACCGGAGCTCCGCCATTCGACGGACTTTGTTGTGGATCTGTGACAAGAGGTTGCCGATGCCATTTGCCCCATCCCACCGCCTGACGACCGAGGGTGCGAAAGAGATGCTCGCGGCAGCAGTGTCCAAAGCCGAAGACCTGGGCATCACCATCACCGTTGCCATCGTCGACGCAGGCGGTCATCTGATCGTTCTGGAGCGGATGGACATGGGACGGTTCCACACGGTCTACTCCTCGACGACGAAGGCTGTCACGGCGGCGTCGAATAGGCGCCCGACGACCACCAGAGGAGCGCAAGGTCAGGACCTCGATGCGGTGCACGCCATCGGTCTGTCGTTGGCGGCGGGCCCGGACCGCTGGACCGCTATGGAAGGCGGGTTCCCGATTCTGGTCGAAGGCGAATGCGTGGGAGGGATCGGCGTCAGCGGCGGTGATTGGCAGCAAGATCAAGTCATCGCACAGGCCGCGCTCGCCACGGTCACCGACAGACAGGAGAGAGCCGATGGATGACGTCACCTTCCTAGCCGTGGCCGAGGCCGCTATGGCTCGGCCGATTGCACGGCCTTGGAAGCCCGACCTGGCCGCCATCCGGGCCGCAGCGCACATGGTTCCGGGACCCCGCCCGCGCCGTGTCAACGCCGTCAAGATTGCCGAGAGTCACCGGCCCATGAGTGTCGCACTTGAAGGCGGGCCCGACACCACCACTATCTTCGCCAGAGCCGTGTACCAGATTGTGTACGAGGACGGCCATGTGATGCTCGAGGCAGGCATGGATCATGAGATCCACGCATCGTACGGGAGAGGAGAAGAAGAGCCGTACTTCGAGGACGAGAACGCGCGGGTTCAGGAGGCGCTCCGAAGCTCCATGTTCAACGTGGTCACCCATGAACATGGTGACCACATCGCCGGCGTCGTCCGCACCGACTTCTTCGACGAGATTGCCCCCAAGACGCTTCTCACTGCGGTACAGGCGTGGGCGCTTGTTGTGCAGCCGCAGCGACCGCAGCTCGAAATCGCCGCCGATACCGCAGCCCGTTACCGGATATTTGACTATGAGGACTACCAGCCCCTGGCAGCCGGCATCGTCGTGATCAAGTCGCCAGGTCACACGCCCGGCTCACAGATGGTCTACGCCCAGACTGAGGGGGGCACGGAGTACCTCTTCGTCGGCGACTGCGCCTGGCACATGGACGGGATCCTCACGTGCAAACAAAAGAACGCTCCCTGGATCGATGAAGACCGCGAGGCGATCATGGACCAGCTGCAGTGGCTCAACAGGATCCACGGCTCCGAACCGAACCTCGCGATCGTCGTCGGGCATGACGACGATCAACTCGCCGCCTACCGAGCTGCTGCCCTGTTCGGATCCGAGCTGGAGCTCTAGGGCTCAGCCACGCGGGACTGCTCCGAGATCGACCGACGGGTGGTGAGGGCGCGCCCATCGACCGATCCATGAACGTTCTATCTGCCCGATCGCGCCCAGCAAAGGCGCGTAGCGTGGACCCGAGCCGATGCCGGCGAGGCGCATCCAGGAGGTACGTGATGCACAGAGAGGTCGAGTTCCGCAGCGACAACCCGGACGAGATGATCCGTGCCGACCTCTACACGCCGGATCAGGGCGAGGGACCCTGGCCGGTCGTGATCATGGGTGGGGGCTGGTGCTACGTGAAAGAACTGATCATGCCCGAGTACGCCCAGCACTTCCTCAGTGTGGGGGTCGCCGCTCTGATCTTCGACTATCGCCATTTCGGAGCGAGCGACGGCGAACCCCGCCAGCACATCGATCCCTGGAAACAGATCGCCGACTACCGCAGCGCAGTCGACGCGGTCAGCTACCTCGACGAGTTCCATGCCGACCTCGACCCGGAGCGTATTGCGGTCTGGGGCATCTCCTACAGCGGCGGGCACGTGCTGGCGGTCGGCGCCCTCGACCCTCGGGTGAAGTGCATCATCTCCCAGATCCCGGTGCTAGAGGGGTGGTACAACTCGATGAGGGCGCACGGCTCAGTGGGCTTCCGTGAGTTGACGGCCCTGGTCAACGAGGACCGCAAGAACCGCTATCTTTCCGGGGTCCACGGCCACCTCCCCCACTCGGGGGATCCCAAGACCGAAGTAGCGACGTGGCCGCATCCCGAGACCAAGCCGATCTTCATGAAGATCAAGGAGACCACCGCCCCCCGCCACGAGCACCACAGCACGATCCAGTCGGTCGAGTTCGTATGGGCGTACAACGTGCGTCCCTACCTGCCAATGATCCTGGACACACCTACTTTGATGATCGTGGCCGAGGGCGATGACCTCACCATGTGGGAACGTGAGGTTCCGCTGTTCAGCGAGATCGCTACCCAGAAGAAGAGGCTTTTCGTCCAGCAAGAGAGCACTCATATGAGCATGTACAGCGACATGTCGCATCTGGAGATCGCGGCGACACAGGCCGCCGACTGGCTCCGCGAGTGGCTGATCGACGCCTACCAGTGAGCCGGACAGGCCCGAACAGCTCGATGATCCACCAAGGACGGACGGCGTGCCGGCGCTCGACGCAGGCCGACTCGCGGAGACACTCACCGAGGGGGGCAGAATGAAGGCAGCGGTGCTCGATCGGTTCAACGAGCCACTCGACATCCGGGAGGTCGATGACCCCAGACCGGGTCCCGGCGAGGTCATCGTCCGCACCCGGGCGGCCGGCATCTGCCGCACCGATCTCAAGATCGCCGGCGGCGGTATTCCTACCGTCCCCACTCCCCTGATCATGGGCCACGAACTGGCCGGTGAAGTCGCGGCGCTGGGCCCCGGTGTACGCGGCGTCGAGGAGGGAACGCGGGTAAGCGTCGGCCTCGACATTTCTTGCGGGACGTGTCACTACTGCCGGCGGGGCAAGCTAGATTACTGTGCCCGCCTGCTTCGGCTCGGTCTCGAAGAGGACGGAGCACTGGCGGACTACGTCCGGGTTCCGGCCGCCAACCTGATCGAGATTCCACCGACGGTCACCTTCGCCCAGGCAGCCACCGTCCCCGACGCCATCGCGTCGCCCTACCACGCAGTTATGAACCGGGCTGGGGTTCGGGCCGGGCAGACCATTGCGATCTACGGCCTGGGCGGGCTCGGTCTCAGCGCCGTGCAGATCGCCGCTGTGGCCGGGGCGCGGGTTATTGCCATCGCCCGCACAAAGCAGCGCCGAGAACTCGCCAGGGAGCTTGGGGCGACCTGGTTGATCGACCCGAACGACGGCGAAGTCTCGGCGCAGATCCGCACAGTCACGGATGGTTTGGGCGTCCACGCCTTCATCGACCTGGTTGGCATCGAGGGCTCGGCTGACCAGGGCGTCCTATCGTGTCGCAAGGGTGGCAGGGTCGTAGTTGTCGGATACTTCGTGCCGCGGCTGAACGCAGGGATGATGCGCCTCGTCTACGACGAGGTGTCGATCATGGGATCCCGATCCTCCACCCGCGAGGAGCTGCTGGAGGCAATGGCACTGGTTGGCCAGGGCCGCATCCAGCCGGTCATCGGCGCACAGCTGACGCTGGACCAGGTGAACGAAGGCCTCGATCAGCTGGCGGGCGGCGCGGTGATCGGCCGGGCGGTGGTGGACTTCCCCTGACCGGGCATCCGCCCGCCGTGGGTCTGCTGAGCCGGCCCATCGATACGATGCGCGGAAGGCTGATCGATGAACGCTCACAGATTCAGATGGCCGGTTGCGGTTACACACTCGATTGAGGCGCCCGCCGAGGATGTGTGGGCTGCGATGTCGATGCCGGGCAACCTCGAGCTTTGCCATCCGTTCTGTGCGCAGAACCCGGTCACCGTATGGTCGCAGGCCGCATCCCGGGACGAGATTCATTACCTCAGCGGTTGGGTCTACGAACGGCGGTTCATTCGATGGATCGACGGCGTCGGCTACGACCTAAAGGTCGGTGCTCAGGGGGAGAACAAATCTCTCGTCTCGTGGAGACTCGAAGAGGTGGATCACGCGACATCCAAACTCACCATCACCGCATACCCGCAGGTGCTCCAGAAGATCCCCGTGGGCCTGCGGTGGATCCCGCACGTCGTCTACATAAGACCGATGCTGCGCCGGTACTTGTCAGCGGTGATACGCGGCGTCGAATGGTTCGTGACGCGGGCAGAGCCAGTGCCTCGAAACCAGTTCGGATCCCACCCCTGGTTCTCCCAAAAGACCGCACAAGTGGGTCGGTGACGTCGGTCCATACCCGGCCACCTCACCCGTGGTCGCCAGCAGTCGGGAGAGGTTTGCGAGGCTCCCCTCATCTCCCTTCAGGAGTCTGTTCGTGGGCCCAGCCTGCCGGTTTGGTGAGCCCACATGGCGATCTCGACCCGGTTCCGGGCGGCGAGCTTGGTCATCAGGCTGGCGAGGTGACTCTTCACGGTGCTGAGGCTGATGAACAGCTCTTCGGCGATTTTCGCGTTGGTGAGCCCAACCGCCACCTTGACCAGAATATCTTCCTCGCGGTCCGTGAGCGGCTCGACCGGCTCTGGCGGTGCAGTGGGGCGCCGGTCGGTGAACGTTGCGAGAAGCCGGGCGGTGATGCTCGGGGAGATGAGCGCATCACCGTGAACCGCCGATCGGAGTGCCTCGACCAAGAGCTCGGGGCCGGCGTCCTTGGGTAGGAAGCCCCGCGCTCCTGCCTGGAGTGCCCCGTAGACATACTCATCGAGATCGAACGTCGTGATGATGACCACCGCGATCGGATCGTCGACGTCGGGGCGGCGAGCGGGCGCGTCGCTTCGATTCCATCGAGCTCCGGCATGCGGATGTCGAGCAGACACAGGTCGGGTCGGAGGCGTCGCGCCAAGGCGACGGCCTCGCGGCCATCGGCGGCGGTGGCCACCACCTCGATGCCTGGCTGGGCGTCGAGGATCATCCGAAGCCCGGTGCGGACCAGATCCTGGTCATCGGCAACGAGCACCCGGATACTCATTTGGCGTCGCGCGGCAGAGTGGCCGCAACCACCCATCGCCGCTCGTTGCCCGGTCCGGCCGTAGAATCGCCCCCCAGCAGCTCGGCCCGCTGGGCCATCCCCCGAATCCCGAACCGTTGCCGTCTCGGGTCTGGTCGGCGTTACACGCCGCGGTCGCCGCCGATGGAGGGTCGTTGCCAGCGGCCCTTCCTGGATGCTGCTGGTTGGCAAGACGCGGACCTTTGCCTTGCACCAGCGGAGCGGCCTCATCGATCTCAACGGCACCCAGCGACACTCCCCTCGGTGGATCGCCGAGCCGACTGCTTCACACTCCCGACCTGGGTGCCCACGGCGACCTTCCTGGTCTGCTGCGCCGCCGCTAGATCCGCTCGAAGTAGCGGCGCCGTTCCCAGTCGGTCACCGCTGCGTCGAAAGCATCGGCCTCCGTGGTGAAGAAGTGCGTGTAGTGCCGGTGCACGTCGCCACCCAGGAACTTCTCAGCGAACTCGCTTTCGCGAAACAGCTCGGTGGCGTCCCGCAGCGTGGTCGGCAGGGTCGCAACATCGTGCGCTTCGTACACGTCGCCGACGAAGGCGTCGGGCATTGCCAGCTCGTCCTCGATCCCCTCCGCACCCGCCGCCAACAGTGCCGCATACGCCAGATACGGGTTGCAGTCAGCGCCGGGCACCCGACACTCGACGCGAAGACTGTCGCGCTCCCCTACAACTCGCAACGCCGCGGTCCGGTTGTCGCGGCTCCACGCCAGCCGGGTCGGCGCCCACGAACCGTGCTCGAAGCGTTTGTACGAGTTGATCGTTGGGGCCAGTAACACTGTGATATCCGGCAGCCTGCGCAGCAGCCCGGCCACAAAGCCGCCGAATTCACCTGAGGTGTCGGGGCCATCCACGAAAGCATTGTGTCCCTCCCGCCACAAGCTCACGTGCATGTGGCAGCTCGAACCGGCTTGCCCGTCGAAGGGCTTCGCCATGAAGGTGACACTGATCCCGGCGTCGTCGGCCATCTCTTTCATTGCCTGTTTCATCACCGCATGGCGATCGGCCATCTGGTCGACGGATGTGTAGCGGATGTTCATCTCATGCTGGCCCCGTCCCCATTCGCCCTTCGAGTTCTCCACCGGGATGCCCGATTTGGCGAGGTGGCGCCGTACGGCACGGTTGTAGAACTCCTCCCGGGTGCCCTGCAGAATGTTGTAGTCCTCTAGGTACCAGCCCAGCGGGGTGAGGTCGTCGTATCCGCGTTCCGCCGCTTCCCGATAGGTGTCGGTGAACAGGTAGTACTCGAGCTCCGACGCCGCCATCGCAGTGAGTCCCAGCGCCGCGAGGCGATCCACTGCACCCCGGAGCAGGGTGCGGGGGGCGGGCGCCACGTCGCCGTGCTCGGTGGTGTGCAGATCGCACAGCACGAGCGCCGTCGCATCGAGCCAGGTCGCACGACGCAGCGTGGCGAGGTCGGGGACGAGATGGAAGTCGCCGTAGCCCAACTTCCAGTTGGCGAATTCGTAGCCGGGGACGGGTTCCATCTCGATATCAGTGGTGAGCAGGTAGTCGCAACCGTGGGTACCGGCGGCGGCGACGTCGCGGACGAAGAAGCCTGCATCAAACCGCTTCCCCATGAGCCGCCCGTAATGGTCGGGGAATCCGACCACCACCGTATCGATCTCGTCTGCCTCGACCGAACGCCGGAGGTCGTCGAGGCTGAGGTGAGGCTGGGACACGGTGGCCATTGCGCTCCTCGGGTCGTGCCCCTGTGGGCTCCTTAGGATTGGAGGCAAGATACCCGGGCAGACGACGATCGTGT
>JBFGLM010000042.1:0-40227 GCA_041576165.1 Acidimicrobiia bacterium | reverse complement strand
CGAGATGGTGATGCCGGGGGATAACACCGAGATGGGGGTGGTGTTGGGGGCGCCGATCGCGATGGATGAGGGTCTCCGTTTCGCCATCCGGGAGGGTGGCCGCACCGTAGGCGCCGGCACCGTCATCACAATCACCACGTAGTCAGATAGATCCCGCGGTACATCAACGAACGATAGCGAGAAATGATGGCAGACAACGAACAAAAGATTCGTATAAGGCTCAAGGCTTACGACCACGAAGTGGTCGACGAGTCTGCGCGTAAGATCGCCGAAACCGTCGTTCGTACTTCGGCATTCATCCGAGGACCCGTGCCACTACCTACCGAAATTCATCGTTATACAGTGATTCGGTCGCCCCACGTCAACAAAGACTCTCGCGAGCATTTCGAGATGCGGATTCACAAGCGGCTCATCGACATTCTCTCACCAACTCCCAAGACAGTCGACTCGCTGATGAGGCTCGACCTTCCGGCCGGGGTAGAAGTGGAGATCAAACTATGAGGCGCGGACTGCAGTTCGGCGCTAGCTCGCGGGTCGACCTGTGGGCCATCCACCTCGGCGGGCGCAGGGGGATTGTCCCTCTGTGGGAGGAGCGACCATGAAGGCGATTCTGGGCGAGAAGCTGGGCATGACCCAGATATTTGATGACGAGGCGCGGGCGATCCCCGTAACGGTCATCAAGGCTGGGCCATGCCACGTCACACAGATCAAGACCGATGAATCGGATGGGTATACGGCGGTGCAGATCTCTTTCCAAGAGCTGGCCAAGAAGCAGGTCACCAAGCCGCAGGCGGGCCATTTTGAGAAAGCAAAGGTCGCTCCCGCCCGGCACCTTCTCGAACTCCGGGTGGATGACCCCGAGTCATATGAGCTTGGACAGGCCATTACGGTGGCGGACGTCTTCGAAAAGGGCGGGAAAGCCGACGTATCCGGGGTTTCGAAAGGCAAGGGGTTTCAGGGCGTGATGAAGCGCCACGGGTTCTCCGGCCAGGGGGCCAGCCACGGTGCGCACAAGGTGCACCGCGCCCCCGGAGCCATTGGGGCGTGTGCCACCCCGGCGCGCGTGTTCAAGGGCAAGAAGCTCCCGGGCCGGATGGGCGGCGAAAAGGCCACCATCCTCAACCTGGACATCGTCGACGTGGACGCAGAGCGAGGACTGTTGCTGCTCAACGGCGCGGTACCCGGCCCGAAAGGTTCATTGGTGTTGGTCCGAGAGGCGGTGAAGCATGGCTGAGGTCAAAGCCCCCCTCTACGCCGAGGATGGCACTCCCAAAGGTGAGGTCAGCCTCGACGCCGAGATCTTCGGGATCGAACCCAACCAGGCGGTGATGCATCAGGTGGTCACGGCCCAGCTCGCCGGCGCCCGGCGCGGCACGGCCAGAACCAAGACGCGGGCCGAGGTTCGCGGCGGGGGCCGCAAACCGTGGCGCCAGAAAGGCCTCGGTCGAGCCCGCCATGGATCCATCCGGGCCCCGCAGTGGACCGGGGGCGGGACCGTATTCGGACCCAAGCCCCGCGATTTCAGCCAGCGGACTCCCAAGAAGATGAAGCGACTCGCTCTGCGCAGCGCTCTTTCTGCCCGCGCATCCGAAGGCGCCATCCGGGTCGTCGACAGCCTTTCCTGGACGGAACCGAAAACCAAACTCGCCAAGAACCTGCTCGACAAACTCGACGCCGGTGGCAAGACGCTGATCGTGCTCGACGGAGACAACGAAGTGGCCTTCAAGTCCTTCCGCAACCTGAGCAACGTCATGCTCGCCGAGCCCGGCCATCTGACCACCTACGACGTTTTGTGGGCCGACGGAGTGGTCTTCACGACGTCCGCGCTGGGCCACACCGCTGGCACGAGCTATGGGGTCAGTGACGAGGACTTCGTGATGGAAGCGGCCGCGGATTCACCGGAGGTGGAGTGATGAAGGATCCTCGCGACATCATCTACGCCCCGGTGGTCTCCGAGAAGTCGTACGACCTGATCGAGGAGTCCAACACGTATACGTTCGTGGTCGACCCCCGGGCCAACAAGACACAGATCAAAGAGGCGATCAAGGACATCTTCGACGTCGATGTCATCTCGGTGAACACCTTGAATCGCAAAGGAAAGGTCAAGCGAACCGGCTGGGTGGTCGGCAAGCGTGGCGACACAAAGCGGGCGATGGTGACCCTCGCCGTCGGCGATACGATCGACATTTTCGGAGTCTGACATGGCCATCAAGAATCGAAAACCAACCTCGCCCGGACGGCGATTCCAGACGGTTTCGGACTTCGCCGAGATCACCAAGAAGGAACCAGAGAAATCGCTGGTGTCCAAGCAGAAGCGCTCGTCCGGCCGCAATGTTCACGGGCGCATCACCTCCCGGCATCGGGGTGGTGGCCACAAACGTCGCTATCGAATCATCGATTTTCGGCGCACCAAGGATGGGATCCCGGCCAGGGTGGCCGCCATCGAATACGACCCCAACCGCAACGCCCGGATCGCACTGCTGCACTACCGGGACGGGGAGAAGGCATACATCCTCCAGCCGGTGGGCGTGAAGGTCGGCCACACACTCGAGTCCGGGTCGGGAGCCGACATCCGGCCGGGCAACGCCCTGCCGCTGCGCAACATTCCGGCCGGCACGATCGTGCATGCGATCGAGCTGCGTCCAGGCGGCGGCGCCAAGCTGGCCCGTTCCGCCGGCACGGGCGTGCAGTTGATGTCGAAGGAGGGCGACAAGGCGCTACTGCGCCTCCCATCGGGCGAGATGCGCAACGTTCCGCTCGACTGTCGGGCCACCATCGGTCAGGTGGGCAACACCGAGGCCGAGCTCGTCAAGCTGGGCAAGGCCGGCCGCGGCCGGTGGAAGGGCAAACGGCCGCAAACCCGCGGCGTGGCGATGAACCCGGTCGATCACCCGCTGGGTGGCGGCGAGGGGCGATCCTCAGGTGGGCGGCATCCGGTGTCGCCGTGGGGCAAGCCGGAGGGTCGCACCCGCAGCAAGAAGAAGGCGTCCAACAAGGACATCGTACGACGCCGGACGAAGAAGGGGCGGAGGTGATGATGGTGGGCTGTCCCCAAATCGCGCCATCCCTGCCGGGGCCGGTAGGGCCCAACGTCGTGGTGGGTGGCGCCGCGGCCCGAGAGGAAGGACCGCAATGTCGCGCAGCCTGAAGAAGGGCCCATTCGTCGATGAGCACCTGCTCAGCAAGGTCGAAGCGATGAACGCGGCCAATCAGAAGCGGGTCATCCGCACCTGGAGTCGGCGGAGCACGATCGTGCCCGAGATGGTGGGCCACACCATCGCGATCCACGACGGTCGCAAGCACGTCCCGGTGTACATCAGCGAATCGATGGTCGGACACAAGCTCGGTGAGTTTGCGCCCACCCGTACCTTCCGGGGCCATGCCGGCTCCCGCGAGAAGGGGGTACGTCGGTGAAGGCACACGCAACCGGACGCTACATCCGTCAGTCCCCGTACAAGGTCCGGGCCGTCCTGGATCTTGTACGGGGGTTGCCGGTAGACGAAGCCCGCACCGTGCTGCGGTTCTCGGAGCGACGGGCTTCAGGCCCCATCCTCAAAGTGCTCGACTCGGCCGTGGCCAACGCTGACAACAACCTGAACTTGGATGTCGAGGAGCTCGTGATCTCCGAAGCGTTCGCCGACGAGGGCCCCACTCTGAAGCGGTGGCGCCCCCGGGCGCGAGGACGGGCCACCCGCATCCGCAAACGCACCAGCCACATCACAATCGTCGTGGCAGACGGAGAGGACGAGTAATGGGTCAGAAAACACACCCATACGGGTTCCGACTCGGCGTGGTCACCGATTGGAAATCGCGCTGGTACTCGGAAAGGGAATACAAAGACCTCGTCAACGAGGATCACAAGATTCGCGACTATCTCCGTCGCGAGCTACAGAGAGGCGCGGTGTCGCGCGTCGACATCGAACGGACCCGCGAGCGCCTGCAAGTGGACGTGCATACCGCCCGTCCCGGCGTGGTCATCGGCCGGCGCGGATCTGAGGCCGAACGGATCCGGACGGGCATCGAGAAGCTGACCAACCGACGGGTGAAGCTGAACGTGATCGAGATCAAGGATCCGGACATCGACGCCCAGCTGCTCGCGCAGGGAATCGCCGACCAGCTGGAGAACCGCGTCGCTTTCCGCCGGGCCATGAAGCGAGCTATCACCACCGCCATGAAAGGTGGCGCCGAAGGTGTCCGGGTCGAGGCCAAAGGCCGGCTGGGCGGAGCCGAAATGGGCCGCCGCGAATGGTATCGAGAGGGCCGGGTGCCGCTGCACACCATCCGCGCCGATGTCGATTTTGGCACGGCGACGGCCCGAACGACCGTCGGCGCGATCGGCGTGAAGGTCTGGGTGTACAAGGGCGACGTGGTGCCGTCGCTGAAGACCACCCGCGAGAAGATCGCGGCCGAAGCGGCGTTGGCGACGGGTGGGACGGCCGGGGGCCGGATGGCCAGCCCCAAGAGCCGGGCCGAAGCGGCCGCCGGCGAGGACCGCACCCCCAAGCTGATCGAGGCCGGCGGCGGCAAGCGGATCATCGAGGCCGGTGGCGGCAAGCGGCGCGAGGGCGGACGGCGCCTGGTGGAAGCCGGCGGCGGCCGTCGCCCCAGCGCGCAGGACGCGCAAACCGAGTACGAAGAGGCCAAAGCGGACATGACGCCAGAACAGATCGCAGCGGCGGAGGACCGGAAGCGGGCCGCCGCCGCGGCCGAGGCCGCAACTGCGACCGAGGGGGACGCTCCCGCGCCGACTGCGGCGACCGAGGCGGACGCTCCCGCGCCGACTGCGGCAACCGAGGCGGACGTCCCAGCAGCCACCGAGGCGGCCGGAGATGAGCCGCCGGCGGCGCAGCCGACCGACCAAGGTGAGCCCCCCGCTCAGGCCGAGGGGACGGTCCCCGACGCGCCGACTGCCGCCGACACCGAGGATGACACCGCGGACGGCGGCAAAGAAGGTGATGCCTGATGTTGATGCCGAAGCGGACCAAGCACCGCAAGGTTCACAGAGGCCGCATGAAGGGCAACGCCAAGGGCGGAACGAGTGTCTCGTTCGGCGACTATGGTATCCAGACGCTGGAGCCGGGCTGGATCACCGCCAGGCAGATCGAGTCGGCTCGTGTGGCCATCACCCGGACCGTGCGTCGTGGTGGGAAAGTCTGGATCAACATCTTCCCGGACAAACCCGTTACCCAGAAGCCGGCCGAAACCCGCATGGGATCGGGCAAGGGGAATCCCGAGTTTTGGGTCGCAGTGGTCAAGCCCGGCCGAGTCATGTTCGAGCTGTCCGGCGTGAGTGAGGACCTCGCTCGTGAAGCTATGCGTCGGGCCGGCCACAAGCTGCCCGTCAAGACCAAGTTTGTGAAAAGGGAGGACTGATGATTGCGGCAGAGCTGCGCGAGCTGACCGCCGCCGAGCTGAGGGAGCGCCTGAGCGAAGCGAAGGACGAGCTCTTCAACCTGCGGTTCCAGCTTGCCACCAACCAGCTGGACAACACGGCCCAGTTGGGGCGGCTCCGTCGCGACATCGCCCGGATCGAGACCGTCATGCGTGAGCAGGAGCTGGAGGCATGGCGGGAGGCTCAAGCAGAACAGGAAGGTGCGTGATGGCCGACAGAACCCGACGCAAGACGCGGGTCGGCGTGGTCGTCTCCGACGCCCGTGACAAAACGGTCACGGTCGAGGTCGTGTCCTCGAAGAAGCACGCCCGTTACGGCAAGACGATGAAGCAGCGGGCTCGGTTCCATGCGCACGACGAAGCGAACGATGCTCGGGTCGGTGACACCGTGCGGATCGTCGAAACCCGGCCGCTGTCGAAGACCAAGCACTGGCGGTTGGCTGAGGTTGTGGAGCGGGCGAGATGATCCAACAGGAATCCCGTCTCAATGTGGCGGACAACTCCGGCGCCCGCGAAGTGCTCTGCATCCGGGTGCTCGGCGGGTCACGCCGCCGTTACGCCGGCGTGGGCGACATCATCGTCGGTACGGTCAAGGACGCGAACCCGGGCGCTGCCGTGAAGAAAGGCGAGGTTGTCAAAGCAGTCATCGTCCGTACCGCGAAAGAACATCGACGCCAGGACGGCACGTACATTCGCTTTGACGACAACGCGTGCGTACTCATCAACGAAAACCAGCAGCCCCGCGGCACACGCATCTTCGGGCCGGTGGCCCGCGAGCTGCGTGACCGCCGGTTCATGCGCATCGTCTCTCTCGCTCCCGAGGTGCTGTGATGAAACTCCGCGAAGGTGACAAGGTGAAGGTCATTACTGGAAAAGACGCCGGGCGCGAGTCGCGCATCGTCCGGGTGTTCCCCAAGACCGGCAAGATCATCGTCGAGGGCATCAATACTGCCAAGCGCCATCAACGGGCACGGGGCCAGACCATGCAGGCCGGCATTGTCGACAAAGACATGCCGCTGGACGCATCGAACGTGATGCTGGTCTGCGACGACTGCGGGCCCACCCGCGTGGGTGCTGCGTTCAAAGGTGACGGCACCAAGTTCCGGCGCTGCGTCAAGTGCGGGGGTGAGGTATGAGCGCTCCCCGACTGAAGCAGCGCTACAACGACGAGATCAAGGACGCGCTCCACAAACAGCTCGAGCTCGACAACATCATGCTCGTGCCGACACTCGAAAAGGTCGTCGTGAACATGGGCGTGGGAGAGGCCATCACCGACGGCAAGCAGATCGAGAGCGCCATGGAAGAGCTGGCCGTGATCACCGGGCAGAAGCCGCGTCTCAATCGGGCCAAGAAGAGCATTGCCCAGTTCAAGCTGCGAGCCGGTAACCCGGTCGGCGTGTCGGTCACCCTTCGCGGTGATCGCGCCTGGGAGTTCTTCGATCGCCTCATGACCGTTGCGATACCGCGCATTCGTGACTTCCGGGGGCTCAACCCGCGGGCGTTCGATGGACGCGGCAACTACACATTCGGCGTCAACGAGCAGTTGATCTTCCCCGAGATCGACTACGACAAGGTGTCGTCCGTGCGCGGGATGGACATCACGATCGTGACGACGGCCCAGGACGACGCGGGAGGCAAGGCTCTGCTCGAAGCGTTCGGCTTCCCCTTCCGCAAACCCCAACCACAAACCTGAAGTACTGAGAGGATCAGGATGGCGAAGAAGTCGATGATCGCAAAGAACAAGAAGCGGGCGAAGCTCGTCGCGCAGTATGCCGACCGTCGGGCTGAGCTGACTGCGGTCATCAAGGATCCGGCCGCGTCGCTCGAGGCGAAACGCGGTGCGTACAAGGCGCTGGCAAAGCTCCCGCGTGATTCCAGTAAGACCCGGCATCGCAACCGCTGCGGAGTGACCGGGCGGCCTCGCGGCTACCTGCGCAAGTTCGGCATGTCCCGGATCGCCGTTCGGGAGCTGGCGCATCAGGGCGAGCTGCCCGGCGTCAAGAAGGCATCGTGGTGAACCATGTGGTCTGATCCCATCGCCGACATGCTCACCCGGGTGCGGAACGCCAACCAGGCGATGAAGCGCACGGTTTCGATGCCGTCCTCCAAGCAGAAAGAAGCAGTGGCCAAGCTGCTGGCAGCCGAGGGCTACATCGAGCACTACTCCGTTGATCCCGATGGGGCCGGCAAGGTGCTCACGATCAGCCTCAAGTACACGCCGGAGCGCCGGCGCGTGCTCCAAGGGCTGAAGCGCCTCTCCAAGCCGGGCCGGCGTATGTATCGGGGTTCCAACGAACTCCCTCGGTCACACGGCGGTCTCGGCGTCGTGGTCGTGTCGACCTCCCAGGGGCTGCTGTCCGACTCCGAGGCCCGGCGTCGCAAGCTTGGCGGCGAACTCGTGTGTGAGGTCTGGTGACATGAGCCGCATTGGCAAACTCCCCATCCCGGTTCCATCCGGAGTCGACATCGCCGTGAAGGGCCAGACCGTGACGGTCAAAGGGCCTAAGGGCGAGCTGACCCGAACTTTTGCCGACCGGGTGCAGGTGGCGGTCGAAGGCGGTGAAGCCGTCGTTACCCGAACCGACGACGAGCGGGAAAGCCGGGCCCTCCACGGGCTGTCCCGCGCCCTCCTCGCCAACATGGTGACCGGGGTGTCCGAGGGGTACCAGAAGTCGCTGAGCATCGTGGGAGTCGGCTACCGGGCTGCCTCCTCTGGCAAGGGAGTCGAGCTCCAGGTGGGATATAGCCATCCGGTGAAGTTCGAGGCTCCAGACGGGATCGACATTGAGGTTCCCGAGCCCACCAGCATCCTGGTGAAGGGGATCGACAAGGAGCTGGTCGGCCAGGTGGCGGCGAACATTCGCAAGGTCCGTCCGCCCGAGCCCTACAAAGGCAAAGGCATTCGATACACAGGCGAACACGTCCGGCGCAAGGCCGGCAAGGCAGGAGTGGCAGGCGTATGAGCAGGTCGCGGCACATAGCTCGTGCCCGGCGGCACAGCCGGGTGCGCAAGAAGGTGAACGGGAGACCCGAACGGCCCCGCCTGGCGGTCTTCCGGTCGAACCGGTACATCTATGCGCAGGTCATCGACGATGTGGGCGGCAAGACGATGGCGGCGGCCTCGTCTCAGGAGCCGGACCTGCGCACCAAACGCTTGAGCGCCGAGACGGCGGCCGAGGTCGGTTCGCTCATCGCCTCTCGGGCCAAGGACGCCGGCGTCGAGAAGGTCGTGTTCGACCGGGGCGGCTATCCCTATCACGGGCGAGTCAAAGCACTCGCCGAGGCCGCTCGCGACGCGGGCTTGGATTTCTAGGAGTAGAGCGTATGGCAGAGCCACAGCAGTTTGATGAGCGGGTCGTAGAGATCAACCGCGTCGCAAAGGTCGTGAAAGGCGGTCGGCGTTTTTCGTTCACCGCTCTGGTCGTAGTCGGCGACGGCAACGGACGGGTTGGCGTTGGGTACGGCAAGGCCAAGGAAGTGCCGGCGGCCATCCAGAAGGGCCTGGAGATCGCCCGGCGCAACATGTTTGTCGTGCCGATGGCCGGCTCGTCGCTCATCCACGAGGTGGTTGGCAGCCATGGCGCCTCGCGGGTGCTGATGAAGCCTGCCGCGCCCGGTACCGGCGTCATCGCGGGCGGCGCCGTCCGCCAGATCTTGGAGGCGGCCGGTGTCCGCGACGCCCTCGCCAAGTCGCTCGGTTCCCCCACCCATCTGAATGTGGCACGGGCCACGGTCCACGGCCTCAAGTCTCAGCGCCGGCCGGACGAGGTGGCGCGTATGCGCGGCAAGGCGCCCGAGGACGTGGCCCCACCAGGTCTGCTGGCTGCCTACCGGACGACAGAGATGCTGCGGGCCGAGCCGGCTTCGACGGGATCGAATTCAGGCTGAACAACCAAGAAACGAAGCCAAGGACAGATCGATGGCAGGCAAGCTCCACGTCACCCTGATCAAGAGCACGATCGGGCAGAAACCGAAAGCGCGTGACACCGTGCGCAGTCTGGGATTGCGCAGGCTCCACCAGACCGTCCAGCACAACGACACCCCCGATGTGCGGGGGATGCTGCACCGCGTGCGGCACCTCGTACGGGTCGAAGAAGAGAACAAGTGATGACTGATAAACGCAACCAATTGAAGCTGCACCATCTCAGGCCGCCGGCCGGGTCCAAGAAGAAGGCACAACGGGTCGGCCGGGGTGAGAGCGGTCGTCGGGGCAAGACAGCCGGGCGTGGGATGAAGGGCTTGAAAGCTCGCGGAAAGGTGCGCCCCGGATTTGAGGGGGGCCAAACTCCTCTCCAGCGCCGTATTCCGCATCTGAGAGGGTTCAAGCGCCCCAACCGGGAGGAGTACGTTGTCGTTAACGTCGATCGGCTGGAGTCGTTCCGGGCCGGAACGACGGTGACGGTCGACAGGTTGCGGGAGGCCGGCCTGGTCAAGAAACGGGGCCGGGTGAAGGTGCTGGGACAGGGTGACCTGTCGAAGGGCTTGACCGTCGAGGCGCACGCGTTCAGCAGTTCGGCTCGTCAGAAGATCGAGGAGGCCGGAGGTACCTGCACCGTTGTCGATTGAATTGCGCCGGGTGGGCGGGCGCCACAGCTACCAGGTGCCGGTAAGCTCAACAAGTCCCAATCGACCGTGCCCGGGCGCGACGGGCGCCCACACACACAACCAGCCATCCGTCTGAAGGACTGAGAGACCACATGCTCAACGTCTACCGCTACATGTTCAAGATCCCCGACCTGCGGGGCAAGATCCTGTTCACGCTCGGCATGTTCGCCGTGTACCGGCTCGGCGCGGCCATCCCGGTGCCGGGAGTGGACCTCGACCGGGTCGAGTTGCTGGCCGAGACGGCCGCCGCCGGCGGAATCGTCGGTCTCTTGAACCTGTTCTCCGGTAACGCTCTCGAGAGCCTATCGGTCTTCAGCCTGGGGATCCTGCCCTACATCACCGCCAGCATCATCATGCAGTTGCTCACCGTGGTCATTCCTAGGCTGCAGAAGCTGCAGGACGAGGGCGAGTCCGGCCGAAAGGTCATCACCCAGTGGACCCGGTACACGACGGTGATCTTGGCGCTCCTTCAGTCCACGGGCCTGACGTGGCTCTTCCACAACGGCACCCTGACCAACGGCATCGACCTCATTCCCAACTACAACCCGCCCCGGGTGGCCATGATCGTGCTCACTATGACGGCCGGCACCGCCTTCATCATGTGGCTCGGTGAGCTGATCACCGAGAAGGGTGTTGGCAACGGCATGTCGCTCATCATCTTCATCAGCATCGTGGCGGCACTGCCCGGTCAGTTCACGACGTTGTGGCAGTTCACCGTGACCAACGGCCGTCCGGTGCTGTTTGCCAGCCTGGTGATCGTGTTCTTGGCGATGATCGTCGGCATCATCTATGTCGAGCAGGGTCAACGTCGGATCCCCATCCAGTTCGCGAAGCGGATTCGCGGACGCCGGGTCATGGGTGGGCAAAGCACCTATATCCCGCTCAAGGTCAACACGGCCGGCGTCATCCCGGTGATCTTCGCCACCAGCGTTCTGTTCTTCCCGGCCCTCATCAGCACCTCGATCCCTTCGGACAATCGTTTCTTCGCGGCAATTCGCAATTTCATCGACGTGCATCTCGTGCCCAGCGGGCAGAGCAGTGGCGGTACCAGCTGGATCTACATCGTGCTGCTCTTCCTCCTCATTGTGTTCTTCACCTACTTCTACACCGCGATCCAGTTCGATCCGGTGCGTCAGGCCGAGATGATCCAGCGGCAGGGCGGCTTCATTCCCGGGCAACGTCCGGGCCAACAAACGGCTCGCTATTTGGAGCGGATCCTCAATCGGATCACCCTGCCGGGTTCGATCTTCCTCGGCGTGGTCTCGATCTTGCCGGCGATCGCTTCCGCCATCTGGTCGATCCCGGTGGGCTTCAGCGGTGTTTCGATCCTGATCGTTGTTGGTGTTGCCCTCGAAACGATGAAACAAATCGAGAGCCAGCTGACAATGCGAAACTACGAGGGATTCCTCACATGAATCCGGCTCCCGCAACGGCTCCCGGGCTGCGGGTTGGTGCGTCCGGTGCAGGCGGTGGATCGGGCACCCGGAGAACGAGCCGATGAGGCTCTTGTTCTTGGGGCCGCCGGGGGCGGGCAAGGGCACCCAAGCCGAACGGGTGGCAGCCGAACTGTGCCTGGCACATGTATCCACCGGCGCCATGTTCCGCCAGCACGTCGCAGATGAGACCGAGCTGGGTCTGAAGGTGAAAGAGATCATGGCCGCCGGTGACCTCGTTCCTGATGATGTCACGATCGCCATGCTGCACGAGCGCATCACGCAGCCGGACGCTGCCAACGGGTTCATACTCGACGGATTCCCCCGCACCTTGCCGCAGGCCAAATCGCTTGATGTCGAACTGGGCGAGAACGCGCTGGACGCAGTAGTCGTCCTCGAAGTCTCCGAAGACGAGCTGGTGCGCCGGCTGCTGTCGCGGGGCCGGTCGGACGACACCGAAGAGGCCGTCCGCAACCGCTTGTCCGTCTACGAAGAGGACACCGCCCCCCTGATCCAGTTTTACGGCGATCGGGGAATCGTGCGCGCCGTGGCCGGCGTTGGAGGTATCGAGGAGATCACCGAGCGCATCATGTCGGTGCTCGACGCGTAGGACCGGGCTGTGATCACCATCAAGAACGAGGAGCAATTCGACCGGATGGCGATCGCCGGTCGGGCTGTGGCCGCCGTTCATGAGGCCGTGCAGGAGGCGGCGCAGGCCGGCGTGACGTTGCGCGAGTTGGACGCCATCGGGGCCGAGGTGATACGAGCGTACGATTGCCTTCCGTCCTTCCTCGGCTATCACGGCTATCCCGCGCACATCTGCACGTCTCCCAACGACGTGATCGTGCACGGAATCCCCGGTGACCAGAAGCTCCGCGAGGGGGACATTCTCTCCATCGATGCCGGTGCCATCTATGAGGGCTATCACGGTGACGCAGCGGTGACCTTCGGGATTGGCGAGATCAGCGACGAAGTGGCTCGACTGCTCGAGGTGACCAACCGAGCCCTGTGGGCCGGGATCGATCAGGTGCGGCACGGTGCCCGCATCGGCGACATCGGGGCGGCGGTGGAAGCCGAAGCACGCCCGTACGGATACGGCGTGGTGCGAGAGTACGTCGGCCACGGCATAGGTCAGCAAATGCACGAGTCACCCCAGATCCCCAATTACGGCCGTAAGGGCAGCGGCATGAAGCTGAAACGGGGCATGGCGATCTGCATCGAACCGATGTTCAACCTCGGGACCGCCGAGACCCGAACAGAGATGGACGGGTGGACGGTCGTCACCGCCGACGGCAGCTTGTCCGCGCATTTCGAGCACACGGTGGCGATCACCGACGACGGGCCAAAGGTGCTCACCGTCAGCGACTTGCTCACTGCCCGGCCGGCCGGGTAACATGCTGCTTCGGCCTCGAAGGTCGATTGGTTACTCCTGTGCTGGCCAGCCCCGCTGAGTCAGCTGTGGCCGGGTCGGCCGCCTGGTCGAGCAGGAGGAGTGGCCATCGCGTGTGATGCGCGGTCGTGGGACGGCCGCGGAGATTGCGCCAGGTTCGCCCGGTCACATGGCCGGCTGCTCCTGGAACAACTAGAGAGCCGATGCCGTGCGACTCGCATGGCTACCACCAGACCGCATCGCAGCACCGTTCCCGTGGTGCGCAGTGAACGGTGAAGAAGGAGCAGTCATGAAGGTTCGCCCTTCATCTAAGAAGATGTGCGAGAAGTGCCGGGTGATCCGGCGTCGCGGGCGCGTCTGGGTGTTGTGTTCGAATCCGCGGCACAAGCAGCGTCAAGGTTGAGGGCTGGTTAGAAGATGGCACGTATTGCAGGTGTTGACCTCCCCCGGGAGAAGCGACTCGAGGTCGGGCTGACATACATCTACGGCATCGGCCGCACGCGGTCACAGACGATATGTCGCGAACTGAACATCGACATGGACACGCGAGTTCGTGACCTGACCGACAGCGAAGTCAGCAAGATTCGATCTTTCATCCAGCAGAATTTGCAGGTGGAGGGTGATCTGCGCCGCGACGTTCAGCAGAACATCAAGCGCAAGATCGAAATCGGGAGCTACCAGGGTCTCCGGCATCGTCGTGGCCTCCCGGTGCGCGGGCAGCGCACACACACCAACGCTCGTACCCGCAAGGGCAAGCGCGTTGCGATCGCCGGCAAGAAGAAGGTCACCAAGTAATTCCGGAGGCTGCGTTGGGCAGGCAACAGCCAAAACGAGTCCGCCGCCGTGAGCGTAAGAACATCAGCCACGGCCAGGCGCATATCAAGGCGAGTTTCAACAACACGATCATCACCATCACCGACGTATCCGGCAACTCCGTCGTGTGGACGTCGGGTGGATCGGTGGGATTCAAGGGATCCCGCAAGTCCACTCCATATGCGGCGCAGGTTGCCGCGGAAGAGGCGTCACGACGAGCCGGCGAGCACGGGATCCGCAAGCTCGATGTCATCGTCTCGGGCAACGGCGCCGGACGAGAGACCGCAATCCGCACTTTGCAGAACATGGGGATCGAGGTGTCCGGCATCAAAGATGTGACGCCGCTGCCCCACAACGGTTGCCGGCCCAAGAAGCGACGGAGGGGTTGATCGCAGATGGCGCGTTATACAGGCCCTCGCACTCGCAAGAGTCGCCGCATGGGGCAGGTGCTCGATGAGAACAAGAGCAAGTATTACGACCGGCGGCCGTATCCGCCGGGTCAGCATGGCCGGCGCCGGGTGCGCGAGACGGACTATCTGATCCAGCTGCGGGAGAAGCAGAAGCTGCGTCACATATACGGCATCCTCGAGCGGCAGTTCCGGAAGTACTACAAGGAGGCCGCCCGCAAGGCCGGGGTCACCGGCGACAACCTCATGCAGATCCTCGAGACGCGACTGGACAACGTCGTGTACCGCGCGGGTCTGGCAAGGACCCGTCCCCAGGCCCGGCAGCTCGTGAACCACGGCCATTTCCGGGTGAACGACAAAAAGGTGGACATCCCCTCCTACCGGGTGCGGGCCGGCGACGTGGTTACCGTCAAGGAGCGCAGCAAGGACATCGTCGTCATCCAGCATGCAGTTGATACGTCCGGCGACCGGTTGTTTCCGGAGTGGCTCGACGTGAACCTGGATCAGCGGCAAATAGCGATACGCGATCTGCCCAGTCGAGCGCAGATCGATACCACAATTCAAGAGCAGCTCGTGGTCGAGCTGTATTCGAAGTAGTCCCAGAAGGGTGGCCAAGTGCAAGCGTTGATCGTTCAGCGTCCCCAGATCGAAGAAGAGGCCGTCAGCGACGTCCGTTCCCGCTTCGTCGTCGAGCCGTTAGAGCCCGGTTTCGGCTACACGCTCGGCAACACCCTTCGCCGCACACTGCTCTCCCGTATTCCTGGCGCTGCGGTGTCTTCGTTGCGGATCGAGGGCGTACAACACGAGTTCACGACCGTACCCGGTGTGGTGGAGGACGTGGTTGACATCATCCTCAACGTCAAGCAGCTCGTCGTGCGCATGGAGGACGCGGAGCCCCAAACCATCTACCTGTCGGCCAAGGGCACCGGCGATGTCACTGCGGCCCAACTGAAGACACCCAGTGGTGTCGAGGTCGTCAACGGCGATCTCCACCTCGCATCGCTGTCTCCTAGCGGGCGGCTCGAGATGGAGCTCACGGTTGAGCAAGGCGTGGGTTATCGCAGTGCCGACAAGAACAAGACCTCAGACGCGATCGGCATCATCCCGATCGACTCGATCTTCTCGCCGGTCCGCAAGGTCACCTACCGGGTGGACAGCACCCAGGTGGGCCAGATGACCAACTTCGACCGGCTGGTGATCGACGTCGAGACGGACGGATCGATGCCGCCGTCCGAGGCGATGTCTTCGGCCGGTAAGACGCTGCGTGAGCTGCTCGGCTTGTTCGCCGACATCGGCGAAGGGGTCGGTTTGGAACTGGGCGACGTCGCTGTCGCGGAGTCGTCCTCACCCGACCTCGACCTGCCCATCGAGGCGCTCGACCTATCCGAGCGTCCTCGCAATTGCCTGCGTCGCGCTCAGATCAAGACCGTCGGGGAGCTGGTTCAGCAAACCGAAGACGACCTTCTGAACATCACCAACTTCGGGCAGAAGAGCCTCGAAGAGGTGGCCGCCAAGCTCGACGAGCTGGGCCTGAGCCTTTCCCAGGGCGGAGACAAGGAAGCAACCTGATGCCGAAGCCGAAGAAGGGAAAGCGGCTGGGCGGCAGCCCCGCGCACCAGAAGGCGATCCTGTCCAACCTGGCGGCGTCGCTGTTCTGGGATGAACGCATCACCACGACGGTGGCCAAAGCCAAGATGCTGCGTCCTGTTGCTGAGCAGATGATCACCAAGGCCCGTCGCGGTGACCTGCATGCCCGCCGCCTGGTCCTCAAGGACATCAACGATCTCGAGGTGGTCACCAAGCTGTTCGACGAGATCGGACCCCGCTACGCCGACCGGCCCGGCGGCTACACCCGGATCGTGCGGGTGGGCCCTCGGCGAGGTGACAACGCCGAAATGGCAGTCATCGAGCTCGTCTGAGTCGTCCGCCCAAATCCAGCGCGCCCGGCCGATGCGGCAGGTCTGTCCCGATCTGGCCGGCACCCTGATTAGAGTCAGGGAGCAACAGATCGGCTCCGGTTGTGTGCCATGACCAGCGACGGGACTCGCCACTTCGAAGGTGCCGCGGTGCTCTCGGTGGGCATCCTCGGCTCGCTACGCGTCATCCGGGGCGACGTCGAGGTCCCCGTCGCCAGCCGGATGCAGCGGCGTTTGCTCACTGCGCTTGCCATCAACGCCGGAACGGTGATCCCTCGCGACCGGCTCGTCAACATGTTGTGGGACGGCGCCGTCCCAGTGTCGGCCGCAAAGACGCTGCAGGCCCACGTTGCGCGCCTCCGCCGCACCCTGAGCAGCCCGCCGGGACAGCCCCGGTGGATACTGACCCGGCCGCCGGGATATCTGCTGGCGACGAACGCCGTCGAAATAGACGCCGGCCTTCTCGAGCAGCATGTTCGGGAAGCGGCGTCCGTACGGGCCGAGCACCCCGAGCGGGCGGCCATGTTGCTGGAGGCGGCTCTCCGACTGTCTCGGGGACCGGCGCTGGCTGAGTTTCGCGACGAAGACTTTGCCGGAACAGCCGCCCAGCGACTCGACGAGCTGGTGGTGACAGCCCGGGAGGACCTGGCCGAGATACTGCTCGCGCTGGGCCGGTACCCCGACGGGCTCGGGATCGCACAAGCGATCATTGCAGACCACCCGCACCGGGAGAGACCGGTGGCGCTGGCGATCGAGGCCTTGTCGCGGCTGGGCCGCCAGACGGAAGCGCTCCGTGCGTACGAATCGTTCGCTCAGCGACTCGCAAGCGAACCCGGCCGGGGGCCGTCCGCCAAGTTGCAGGCGGTCGCTGCCAAGCTCCACCCTGCCGCGCCTCCACCGCGTGCCCGACCCGTTGGGTCGGGGCCAGAGGATTCGGCCGGGTCGTCAGAAGGCCCGTCCCCGCTCTGGTCGGCGGTCACTCGGCGGGAGCGCGAGGTGCTCGACGCGGTCGCGGCGCAGTTGACGAACGCCGAAATCGCCGAGCGGCTGTTCATCTCGGTTCGCACGGTCGAAAGTCACGTGTCGGCGCTTCTCCGCAAATTGGGCGCCACCGATCGCAAGGAACTGGCCGGTCTCGTGGCAAAGCATCAGCCGGTCGAGCCGCCTGCTCCGGCTCTGCCGTCCGCGGTGCTGACCGCCGTCGCAACTGGCACCTTCACTGGGCGTTCTGAAGAGCGCGCGGCCGTCGAAGCCGCCTTCCACGCGTCAATCGATACCGGTCGGCGGTTGGCTGTCGTCGTGAGTGGTCAATCCGGAATCGGCAAGACGCGGTTGGTCGCTGAGGCCGCAGTGGCCCTGCAGACGATGGCTGCGACGATCAGCTGCGGCCGATGTGATGAAGAAGCACTGGTGCCATATCAACCTCTCGCCGAGTGGGTGGCCTCGCTCGCGGCGGTCGCCCCTCCCGACGTCGTGGAGACCGTTGCCCCCACCCTGGCCCGGGCCGTACCGGCGCTGGCCGATCTGCCGGTGGCACGGTCACGCGACCACGCACCGGAGCCGGCCCGAGCCGAATTGTTCGCAGCATTCGACGCGTTCTTCTCGGTATTGCCCCAGCCGGTCCTGCTGATCGTCGACGATCTCCAGTGGGCGGACCGTCCAACGCTGCAGGCCATCCGCTACATGCTTCGGTCCGCCCGCCAGTCGCCCATTCTGGTCGCCGCGACCGTCCGGTCCGAGAGCTTGGTGCCGGGGTCTGATCTAGCCGATGTATTGACCACGCTGGAGGCGGAGGAGCGTGTCACCACCATCCACCTGGCCGGTTTGTCTTCCGAGCAGGTGGAGTCGATGGTGGCGTGTGACTTCCCCCGCTCGGCTGCACTCGCCGAGCGGGCCTGGTTGCGGACCGGAGGAAACCCGTTCCTGTTGCGCGAGCTGCTACGTCACCTCGACGAAACCGGAGCGGAAACCCTCGATGCCGTTCCGACAGGGCTGCGCGAGCTGGTCGCCCGCCGTATCGCCCACCTGCAGCCGGAGTTGGTCGAGGTCTTGACCGCCGGCGCGCTGATGGGCGAAATCTTCCGGTTGGGGATCGCCGCCCGAGCGATCGATAAGACGCCGGTCCTGATGTTCGATGCAATCGAAACGGCGCTCCGGGCCGGCCTGGTCGTCGAGGTCCCGGGTGCCGCCGATTCGTACCGGTTTGCGCATGCCCTCGTGCGGGACGCGCTTGTCCAGCGCCTCGCCAGCAGTCGGAGGCTGCACCTGCATCTCCAGCTGGCATCGGAACTGGAGGCAGCGGGCGGTCGGCATCGGCACGCCGAGGTTGCCCACCACCTCTATTCGGCGCTCCCGGAAAGTGATCCGAATCGGCTGATTGAAAACGCCCGACAGGCGGCCTCGCACGCAATGGACCAGCTGGCGTACGAACACGCGGCGGAGCTGCAAACGATGGTGCTGGATGCCTTGCGAGCGGCCGATGCGCCGGAAGCTGACGTGGCAGTCGCGCTGCTTGCCCGAGGTGATGCCCGGCTACGAGCCGGCGACAGCGCCGCCGCCCGCCAGGATCTGGTGGAGGCGGCGCGCCTGGCCGCCGGAAATGGCGATGGCGTGCTGCTCGCACGCGCCGCACTGGGGGTGGGGGAGGCTGCGTCGATCTGGGGGGCTGACGCCGAGCTGGCGGCACTGCTCGAGCAAGCCCGCGCCGCACTCGGGGACGGGTCGATGGCATTGCGCGCCCGGGTCACAGCCCGCTTGGCCCAGGCGCTGTACTACACGGCGGACACCGGTCGCCGCCGGCAGCTGAGCAGCCTGGCGGAAGCGGACGCGACTGCGGCGGGGGACGATGAGGCGCTGGCCTGGGTGCTGTCGGCTCGCCATGCCGCACTCTGGGGACCGGAGGACACGCACAATCGGATCGAGACCGCGCAGCGGATCCACGACATGGGCGAACGGATGGGTCAGCCCGAGTTGCTGCTTCGCAGCCAGGCGCTGCTGGTGGTCGACCTGCTCGAGGGTGGTGATGTGGACGGGGCTCGGCGGGCGACGCGTCGCCACGCCGAACTGGCCCACGACCTCCGCCAGCGAATCCACTTACGCGACGTCGAGGTGTGGGCGGCGACCTGGGCCATGCTCGAGGGCCGTCTCGATGCCGCGGAACGAGCGATTCTGGAGGCTCGCGCGCTCAGCGAAGCAGCACAGGACCCCAACGCGGACCTCATCTATTGGGTCCAGTGGTTCTGGCTCGTCATTGAAAGGGGCATCCCTTCCGAGCTCGATGAGATGGTGAACGAGTACGAACGTCTGGCCGTCGAGAACCCGCACGTGCCGGCCTGGCGGGCGTCACTGGCCTATCTGCACATCCGCCGGGACGATCCCAACGGCGTGGAGCTGGAATACTCGAGCCTGGCTCGGCACGACTTCGCCGACGTCCCCCGGGACCTGGTTTGGTTCAACGCCATCGCCTACATCGCGGAGGCCTGTGCCTACCTGGGTGATCAGGCCCGGGCGAAGCTCCTTCTCGACACGCTCACCCCGTTCTCCGATCGAATCGTGCTCGTGGACCGGGCCATGATCTGCAAAGGCGCCATGTCGCGTTACCTGGGCCTGCTGGCGGCCACCGCCGGCCGACCGGGCGACGCCGACCGGTGGCTGCGGGCCGCCCTGGACCGGCACGAGGCGATGGGCGCAGTGCCGCTGGCCGACCGCACTCGCCGCGATCTAGACCAAGTCCAGGCAATCTGACGCGACCCGCGTCCAGGCGGCGGTCAGGCGGATTGGGCAAGGTCCCATCCCTGTGCGGTGGATGACCAGGCTGCCACCGTTTGCGCTTCTCGCTTGTAGGCTCGGCTGAGATCGATGTGATACGCCTGGAGGTCCTCGAGGCTCCAAGCCAGCGACGCGATTTGATCGGTCAGGGTGTAGATCGGCACAGCCAGCACGTCCCGGGCCTGCTGATATGTGGGTAGGTCGTCAGCCAAAACCGCCGCGGCCAGCAGCTCCGCATCGCGCAGCGCGCCGGTCATGCCGTGGGCGGTGAGCGAGTCGTTGTAGTGACCAGCGTCGCCCACCAGCGCCCAGCCTGGACCATGCGAGGTCCGGAAGAATCCGGGACGACCCGGGAAGGACCGGAAGGGAGCCGCGATCTCGCCGCGGCGAATTCGGTGGGCTGCGGCGGGATTCACCTCGTGCAGCACCGAGTGCCACGCCATGGGAACCGCCCCCCGGGCCTCGGCCGCGAAACGCTCGGGCGGTAGTGACACGAACACGCACACCAATCCCGAGTTGGTGGGGATCGTCCCGGCTGCAATGCCGGGCGTGAAATAGTTGTCGTATCCGGCGTCGGAGACGCCTGCCACGTAGGTGTAGATGGCCGCCGCCGCGTGGTTGCCCTGGCGGTAGATGGGCGCGCGCACGGTCTGGGCAACAGTCGAGTTGAGCCCGTCGGCGCCGACCACTAGATCGGCCTCGACTTCCAGCGTCGTGTCGCGAACGCGTATCGTCACCCCGGTCACCCGGCTCTGCCGGCTGCGCAACAGGCCGGTCACCCGGGCGCCGTGGACGACTTCGGCGCCGGCCCGGCGTGCCGCGTCGGCGAGCACCGGGTCGAGTAGCGTCCGGCGCGGCGCGTAGAGCCCACCGACGGGACCCTCGCCGGTGATTGGCAGGTGCACGGCGTCCTCGCCGTAGTGGAAGCTGGTCGCTGTGATCTCGGGTGTGTCGGCCTCGACGATTGAGGGCAGCAACCCCCACCGGTGTAGCTGCCATAAGCCGGCCCGCATCAACAGATGGGTTGAAAGCGTGTCGGCACCGTAATGGCTGCGATCAACCACCAGCACATCGAGGCCGGCGCGCGCCAGCAGCATCACAGTGGCGGCGCCGGCCACCCGGGCACCGACGATGACGACGTCGTAATGTGATCTTTGCGGAGCGAGATTTGTGTTCATCTGTCTTCCTCCGTCAGGCTCGGGATCGCTGGTGGATCCGGGCTGCGAGATGCGCGGCGAGCTCCTCTGCATCGCGGCCCACACCATCGATGAAGGTGGAGTTGCGCCGCCGCATGAACGGCAGGCCCAGGACGTAAAGCCCTGTAACCGGCGTGAGGCCCCCGCGGTGGCACAGTTCGCCCTGCTGGTCGAGCACGGGCAAGCGAAGCCAGGGATAGCGGCGGCGATAGCCGGTTGCCCACACCACCGCGTTGATTCCCTCCGTCTGCAGGTTGAGCCGTCCGGGCGTGCGGCCGGGCCGGATCGGCTCCGGGCGGTGGCGGGGGCCGACCTCGCGTTCCAGGCGTACGTCTGATATGTACGCGTCGATGCGGTCGAGCAAACGGCTCTGACGCTCGTCGGCGGCCCGGGTCGTCTGCTCCAGGTCATGGGCAAAACCGACGCGCGTGCCGTCGATGCGCCGGAGCCGGCCGACCAGGCGCACGCCGGCTGCCGCGAGCCGGTCCAGCCCCAGGCTGCGGCCACGAGGGTCGCCCACCAACTGCAGCGAAGGCTCGCGGCGGGCAGCCGTCAGATCTGAGACCCGGTCAGCGGGAACATCGAGAACGCCGGCTTGGTCCAACCACCAGTGGATATCCAATCCCCGGTACCGACGCGGCAGCCGGGTGTGGCGGCCGACGGCCAGGGTCACCGGACGGCCGCTGTAGTGTATCTCCTCAGCAAGCTGAGCTCCGGTGGCCGAGGCACCAACGACCAGCACTCCACCGTCGGGAAGTTCGCCCGGGTGCCGGTACCGATTGGGGGTGACCTGGTGGACGCCGGGATCGAGTCCGGCTGCCATACCGGGCACGCGCGGCTCGGCGAAACCGCCGGTGGCGACAACGACGTTGTCCGCTTGCCACTGGCCTGCGCTGGTTTCGACTAGGAAACGATCACCGGTGCGGCTCACACAGGTGACCGCGGTGTGTTCGAGCACGGGTGCCGAGAACGACTGTGCGTACTGCTCGAGAAACGAGACAACCTCGGGCCTCGTCATGAATCCGTCCGGGTCATCGCCGCGGTATTGCCAGTGCGGCAGCCGGGTCATCCAGTTCGGGGTGAGGAGGCGCAGCGAGTCCCACCGCTCGCTGCGCCAACGCTCTGCCACCCGGCCTCGCTCCACCACGACATGGTCGATCGCGTGGTCCTGCAGGCAACGGCTCATGGCTAGGCCTGCTTGTCCTCCGCCGACGATGATGGCTGTGGTGTTGCGACGCATGAGTAGCTCCCTGTGACCGGCGGTTCAGGCCGCCTTGACGTTGATGTCGACCGGGACGCCGTTGGTCACGACGTCGTACACGGCCGAGCGCCGGGTCGATTGCGCGACGAGCTTGTCGAGCTCCTCGGCAGGCGCATCACCTGCCAGCTCGAAACTCACCCGGATGGCCGAGTAGCCGTTACGTACTCCGGAATCGATGCCCATCAGACCCAGCAAGTCGATGTCGCCCTCCACGGTCGATGTGACCCGGTGCAGCGTGATGCCGCGATGGGCGGCGATGCTGGCGATGCCGGCCGTCAAGCACGACGCCAGGGCGTGGAGCACGAACTCCACCGGCGTCGGGCCGTTGTCCGGTGCGGCGAACAGTTCCGGGTGGTCGGCATCGAACGTGAAGACCTGACGGTGGCGCTGCTCGTCGCCGGCACCGTAGAAGGTCTCGAAGCTGGTTCGGCTCTGAACGCCTTCGACCCATTGGTTCGTGGCCCGGAACTGGAAATCGGCCAGTTCCGGAGAGTCGGTCATGAGAGACCGGGCTTCCCGAATGGCGGCGATGTCGACGCCGTTGGGCAGCGTTGCGCTGTCGGTGACAGTCATGTCGCTCCTTTCTCTGGTGTCGGAGACACCGATCGTCGGATCCGACCGGCCCGGGGCCGGGGCGGCCCGTACTGCCTTGCAGGCCGGCGGTCGGGGGTGTCGTGCCATCATCCGGGCGGGCCACCAACGCCGCATCCGGGCCGACCACGGATCGCGCCACGGAAAACCTCGGGCCGGCTGCAACCGGGACGCGACCGAACCTGGGCCGGGCGGGTACCCTGCGCCGGTGAGCTTCTTCGATGCCCCGGTCCCCCCACCACCGCCGGAGGCCCGGCGCGAGATTCCGGAATGGGCGGCATGCCCGCCGGGAGACGAGCCGCCGGTCGTGATATTGCGGGGCGGCAGCGGATCCGACCCGCACCGAACCCAGCCGCTGCAGAGGTGGCTGTTGCCACCCGAGGGCACTCTCACGTTTGCAGTGGCGTGGCCGGAGCTCGATATCGAGGAGTCGAGCGGCACCCGCCACACGGCTTCACTGTGAGCTGCCGCGGCCGAGGCCATGTGGTGACCGAGGCTCACCTCTTGCGCGCGCTATCCGCCGAGCTGAACGTGTTCGATCCGTCCGATGAGGCCGAAGCAGGGGCGCTTCACCAGATCCAGTTGCTGATGGAGACTGCGGACGCACCGGCGGCCCGGACCTCATACCAGCCCGGTCATCTGACTGCCTCAGCCGTGGTGCGGAACCAGGACACCGGCCGGGTCCTGCTGGTCCACCATCCCAAGCTGCGCCGGTGGCTGCAACCGGGAGGCCACGTCGAGCCGGAGGACCGATCACTCCTCGACTCGGCGAGACGAGAAACGTTCGAGGAGGTCGGTCCGGTCCCGGTCGAGTCCCGCGGGCTGATGGATGTGGACGTTCATCCGATTCCCGCCTTCGGCTCCGAGCCCGAGCACCTCCACCACGACATCCGCTATCTGTTCGACTTCGTGGGCCCCGAGCCGCCGCTCGCGGGCAGCCATCAGTCTCGTTGGGTCGGCTGGGATGAGCTGGCGGGTCTCGATACTGATCAGTCGGTGGTACGGCTGGTGCGCAAGGCCCTCCGCAGATGAAGGTCCGACGACCCCGCTCCTCTGCGTGTGCAGTGCGGAGGCAGTGGTACCCTGCTGCACTTACGACACCCGCAGTAGGGGGCCATCATCCTGCAGCAGTTGATTCGCGCCGGGCGGCTCGACCGCTCGCTCTACAGCGAGCTTCTGTACGACGACTACGCCACAGGCAATGCCGTGCTCGTGGTTGCGCTGGTGTACGCCTTTCCGGCTGCGGTGGCGGTCCTCACCGGTGACGCCGGGATCATCCAGGTGGTGGCGATCGCCCTCAACGGCATCATCCGTTGGTTGCTGGTGAGCCTCGCGTTCTGGGCGATGGCTACGAAGGTATTCGAACAAGAAGGCAGAATTCCCACCACCGTGCGCCTGACCGGATTCGCTCACGTCGCTTTTCTCCCCTGGGCGCTGGGGATCTTCTTGCCCGGCGTGCGTGGCTGGCTCCTCCTTGCGTCCTTGCTCTGGTTCTTTGCCGGCCTGGCCGCCATTGCCCGGGTGCTGTTCGACCTCGATCAACAGCAGTCCCTGGCGACCAGTGCAGTGGGGGTGGCCGCCTGGTGGGTGCTGGTGGTGGTGTTCTCGGTCTGAGGGGGCAGGGGTGCCCGCATACCGCTTGGACATTGGATACGACGGCTCCGGATTCCACGGGTACGCCAGGCAGCCCGGGCAGCGCACCGTGCAGGGCGAACTGGAGGCGGCTCTGGAGACCGTGTGCGGAGTCGAGGTTGACACCGAGGCGGCCGGGCGAACCGACGCCGGTGTTCACGCCCGTCATCAGGTCGTCTCGTTTCGGCTTGACGGGGTCCAGCCGGAGCGGCTGGCCCGGTCCCTCCACAAGTTGCTGGCGCCGGAGATCGCCGTCACGCGTTGTATCGAGGTGGACGAGACCTTCAGCGCCCGCTTCTCGGCTACATCGAGGCGCTATCGCTATTTCGTCTTGAACCGGCCGCACATCGATCCGCTCCGGCGTCACATCGCGTGGCACATCTCGGAACCCCTTGACGTCGAGGCGATGGGACGGGCGGCGGCCGCCCTGGTCGGCGAGCACGATTTCGCGTCGTTTTGCCGGAAGTCCGAGGGTCGCAGCACCATCCGGCGGATTCTCGGAGCCTCGTGGAAGGCCTGCTCCGAGGACATCCTGCAGTTCGAAGTGCAGGGAACCGCTTTTTGTCACCAGATGGTCCGCTCGATCGTCGCACTGTGCGTCGAGGTGGGCCGCGGCCGTATGGATCCAGAGACCACCACCGAAGTGCTCGAGGCTCGCGACCGTGGCCAGGCACGAGGTGCGGCCCCGCCCCACGGCCTCATCCTCTGGGAAGTCTGTTACACCAAAGCGTGATGGGGTTTGGCGCAGATTCACCCGGTGAGGTACCATGTCCCGTCCCCGGGCGTTCCGGGGCGTTTCTACGCCATGGCACACCTCGGGCTGAGACGCGGTTGGGCTCGAAGAGTTGCACCGGTGGCCGCGCCGAGGCAGACCGTCCGACGGCATGCCCGTGACAGGACCTCACAACCGGGAGATTCCCGAGATGCACAGATTGAAGACCTTTGCGCCGAAGGCGGCCGACATCGACCGCAAATGGTATGTCGTCGATGCCGCCGACGCTCCGCTGGGGCGCCTCGCATCGGAGGTCGCCACCATCCTGCGCGGCAAGCACAAGCCGACCTACGCCCCGCACATGGACATGGGCGACTACGTGATCGTCGTGAACTGCGAGAAGGTGGCGGTGACCTCGAACAAAAGCCGGGACAAGATCTACTACCGCCATTCCGGTTACCCGGGCGGGTTGAGTGAGGAGTCGTTCGACCGGCTCATTCAGCGGCGACCCGAGCAGGTGATCGAGCGAGCGGTACGCGGGATGCTTCCCAAGAACCGCCTCGGACGGCGGATCGGGAAGAAACTGCGGGTATATCAGGGTGCCGACCATCCGCACGGCGCGCAGAATCCCGAGCCCCTGGAACTCAGCATTCGAAAGGTGGAATCCTGATGGCGGACAAACCGCTGACACAGGCGACGGGCCGGCGCAAAGAGTCGGTCGCCAGAGTGCGCATGTACCAGGGAACCGGTCGCATCATGCTCAACAGCCGGCCGTTGGAGGAGTACTTCCCCACCATGGCACAGCGCATCCGAGTGCTGGAGCCGCTCCGGGTGGCGGGCGCCGAGGGCCGATACGACGTCATCGCCGACCTCAATGGAGGAGGGATCACCGGCCAGGCCGACGCGCTTCGCTTGGGCATCTCGCGGGGACTGGTTGAGATCGATCCCGAGTTGCGACCCGAGCTGAAGAAAGCTGGCTTGCTGACGCGCGACGCCCGAGTCGTGGAGCGGAAGAAGTACGGGCTCCGCAAGGCACGCCGGGCGCCCCAGTACACGAAACGCTGATTGCGCCTGCCGGTTGCACCAGCCGGCCGCGAAAGGTACGCATGCTCGAGCTGGACAGCCGCCTCTTCGGAACCGACGGTGTCAGGGGCGTAGCCAACCGGGACTTGACCCCCGACCTTGCCATGGCTCTGGCTCGGGCCGGTGGCGAGGTGCTGGGCTCCACGACTGCCGTGATCGGTCGCGATACGCGTCGTTCGGGGCCGATGCTGAGCGCGGCGTTGCATGCCGGCTTCAACTCGGTCGGGATCGACACCATCGACGCCGGGGTGATCCCGGTAGGGGGCGTTTCGGCCCTCATCGGCGAACTCGGGGCCGATACCGGGGTCATGGTCAGCGCCAGCCACAACTCTGCGCCCGACAACGGGATCAAGTTCTTCGACCGCCTGGGCTACAAACTCGCCGACGACCAAGAGGATGCCATCGAGGCCCGCCTGCGGAGTAGCTCGCCGTACAAGGTGTCCTACGCCGAGAAAGTCGGCGCTCGTCACGACGTGGAAAATGCGTCCGCCCGCTATCTGAAGCTTCTGCGAGAGTCGGCTGCGTTCAACTTCAGCGGCCTCGAGGTCGTGGTCGATGCGGCCCACGGCGCCGCCTATCAGACTGCGCCGGCGCTGCTCGAGATGCTCGGCGCGGCGGTCGAGGTGCATTTCGCAGAGCCCACCGGGATGAACATCAATGATGGCTGCGGTGCGACCGTGCCTGCTGCGGTCGCGGCCCGTGCTACCGGTCGGCTGGGATTGGCATTCGATGGCGACGCAGATCGGCTGATTGCGGTGGATGAGCAGGGCGAGCCGGCCAATGGAGACGTGGTCATGGCAGTGATTGCCTGCCATCTCAAGGCACAGGGCAGACTCCGGGGCGATGTGGTGGTGTCCACCGTGATGGCCAATCTGGGGTTCCGTCAGGCGATGCGCAGAGCCGGGATCGAACTGGTCGAGACCCAGGTGGGCGACCGGTATGTGCTGCAGGCGATGCTCCAACGAAAAGCCATCCTCGGGGGAGAGCAATCGGGCCACGTCATCTTTCTCGATCGGGCGCGCACCGGTGATGGCCTGTTGACTGCGATCAGGCTGCTCGAGGTTCTGGCCGCCACCGGCAAGCCGCTCCACGAGCTGCGCCGCGAGGTCATCACCGAATTCCCGCAGGTGCTGCGCAACGTCAAGGTCTCTTCCAAAGATCGGCTGGACCACGCCCGCGCCGTATGGGATGCGGTGGCGGCGGCGGAGAACGAACTCGGTGAGGACGGCCGGGTGCTGGTGAGGGCGTCGGGTACGGAGCCGCTGGTCCGGGTCATGGTCGAAGCACCCACCTCGGACACGGCGGAGCGCATCGCCGACGAGCTGGCGGTAGTCGCCGCGTCGGCGCTCAGCTGACGCCCCGGGCCTGCCCCCTCTTCATCCGGGCGGGGACAATGCCGATACCACTGTGTAGCAACAAAACAACGTTTATGCTGTCGTCGACAATTGAGAGCTTTTGAGCGCCTGGCCCCATCCCCGGATGGGGTGACGAGGAAGAGGGTCATCGACAGATTCGGCGGATGCCCTCTCGGCCCCACGGTCGTGACGGCGCGGACAAAACCCGTGAGCAATCCCGGGTACAAAGCCCGCACCGGTGTGGAATCCACCATCCGCGCGCACGCCTGCGCGCACCGCTCTCGACGCGACGATTGGAGGTTCACACATGTGCGGCATCGTTGGGTACGCCGGCCCACGTCGGGCCCAGGACGTCTTGATTGACGGCCTTCGTAAACTCGAGTACCGGGGATACGACTCGGCCGGTATCGCCATCGCTCTCGGAGATGAGATCAACATTGCCAAGGCAGAGGGCAAGCTCGACCGACTTGTCGCGCTGATCCAGGACGACCCATTGGCAGGAAACGTCGGGATCGGTCACACCCGCTGGGCCACCCACGGTGAGCCCTCAGATCGCAACTCCCACCCCCATACGGACCCGCATCACGAGATCGCCGTGGTCCACAACGGAATCATCGAGAACTTTCTCCCGCTCAAAGAACAGCTGGTGGCCGCCGGGCACAGCTTCACGTCGGATACCGACACAGAGGTGCTGGCTCACCTGATCGGCCAGGAGTACGACGGAGACCTGAAAGAAGCCGTGCGCCGGGCCATCGCCCGGGCCGAAGGCGCGTATGCACTGGTCGCGATGACCAGGCTGGAACCCGGCCGCATCATCGCTGCCCGCATGGTCAGTCCGTTGATCGTTGGCCTCGGCGAAGGGGAGACTTTCCTGGCCTCCGACATTCCCGCTGTGTTGCCGTATACCCGCGACGTGATTGTCGTCGACGACGGGGAAATGGTGGATGTCACCGCTGAGGGAGCCATGATCGAAACCATTGCCGGGCATCCGGTCGCGCGTCCCGTGATGCGCATCGATTGGGAGGCGGCGGAGGCCGAAAAGGGCGGCTTTGCGCACTTCATGTCCAAGGAGATCCACGAGCAACCCGGGGTGATCGAGCAAACGCTGTCCGGCCGTCTGCAGGAGGACGGCAGCGTGCTGTTCGAAGACGCGGATTGGGCGCCCTCGCTGGTCAAGGATCTGTCGAAGATGTGGATCACTGCTTGCGGGACGGCCTATCACGCAGGTCTGGTCGGTCGCGAGCTGTTCGAACGCCTGGCGCGGGTACCGGTCGAGATCTCCTACGCCCACGAATTGCGATACCGGGCACCGCTCGTGTCGCCGGACTCGGTGACGATCGCGGTCAGCCAATCGGGCGAGACTGCCGATACGGTGGCCGCTGCCCGGCTGATGCAATCGCAAGGCTCCCGGGTGCTGGCATTGACCAATGTGGTCGGCTCGACGCTCAGCCGATACGCCGACGACATCCTCTACACCCGGGCCGGACCAGAAATCTCGGTCGCGTCGACGAAGGCTTACACGGCGATGCTGGTCGGCGAGTACCTGATGGCAATGCATCTGGGTCGGGTGCGAGGCACGCTCGATCCGTTCGAGTTGCAGCAGATGGCGGACGGGCTCCGCCGCATCCCGGCCAAAGTCCGGTCGATTCTGGCCGATACCGATGCGATCGCCGCAATGGCTGGTGAGATAGCCGGGATCAACGACATCTACTTCATCGGCCGGGGGCTCGACTATGCGGTTGCGACCGAGGCCTCGCTCAAGCTGAAGGAGATCTCGTACCTCCACTCGGAAGCGATGCCGGCCGGGGAGCTGAAACATGGAACGCTTGCCCTGATCACCGACGGCACCCCGGTAGTGGTGGTGCTCACCCAACAACACGTCTACGACAAGACGGTATCGGGGCTCCAGGAGGTCAAGGCCCGGGGTGCCCACGTCATCGCCGTTGCGTATGAGGACGACGAGGAGGCCGCCAAATATGCGGACCGGGTGATCACCATCCCCCGCACCGACGACGTCCTGGCTCCGCTGCTGTCAATCGTTCCCCTCCAGCTGCTGGCCTACCACGTGGCGCTGGTGCTCGGACATGACATCGATCAGCCTCGTAACCTCGCCAAGTCGGTGACGGTCGAATAGGTCTCTCTGGGGAGAGGGAGGAGGGCCCGGTGTCCGCAATGGGCGCCGGGCCCATGGTTTCCGAGCTTCAGACCGGCGGGCGTACGCTTCTCCTGCCAGAGGTCGGCGTTGACGCAGCGCGGTCAACCGAGCTGCCAGAAGTCGCCGCGGAGCCCGACCGACGACAGCACTTGCTGATAATCATGCGGGGATCTCGGCTTGAAGTCGGGGTCGAGGCGGTCGGCGTACCAGGCGACCGTCAGCGGCCACATTGCGCCGAGCGGCACTGCCTCTCCAACCACGGGCTGGTGCTCCTCCGACCGGAGGAAGCGGATTGTGCGTCATGTCTCGGCGATGTCGTCCCACCAGTGTCGAGCCGGGATCGTGAAATGAACGAAACCGTCGGTGCTCGAGAGCTTCCCACCCTTGACGGCGAGTCCCACCGGGGTGCCGTCATCCATCCAGGGCGCCTCGATCGATGCGTCGACACCCACGGTCACGGGAATGGCCAAGGCGTCCCACGCGCAGTTGGCCCACCACTGGCGGTCCATGCTGCGAACGACGTGATCGGTGGGCCGGGCAGAGAACGGCAGCGCCTTCCCGATGTCACCACCGCCCGGCTCGAGCACCAGGGCATGCGCTTCGTGTAGCCGGTGCAGGGCGGCTTGGGCCGGCTCGGCACCGCCAGCCCACAACTCGAGTTCTCGGTGTGACGGCGCGGTCCCGTGCTCGGCGAAGAACGAGTAGATCCGGGCCCGTAGTTGCTGGTCGTCCACCAACGACAGTCTGGCATTCGGCGAATCGAGCGTGCAGCGAAGTATCCGGCCGTAGACTCGCGGGATGAAGATCATCGGGCTTGGGATCGATCTGTCCGAGATCGATCGTGTTGACGAACTCCTGTCCAGGTATCCCCGCTTTGCAGAGCGCTGTTTCACCGATCACGAACAGGACTATGCGTCGCGGTTCGCCAAACCGGCCCGCCGATACGCCGCCCGGTTTGCCGGCAAAGAAGCCGTCATGAAGTCGATGGGCACTGGGTGGCGGCGTATTCGCTGGACGGATATCGAAATCACAGGGGGAGGCAAGCCCACCGTCAACCTGTTCGGCACGGCCCGGGCGCGGGCTGAGATGCTGGGCGTCACCCAGATCGAGGTGACGATCACCCACACCAACGACACCGCCATGGTGTTCGCAATCGCTCTCGGCGAGCACGACTAGCCGCCGAGGAGAGCCTCAGCGGCCCACGGGTCGGGCGCCCGTGTAGCCGGCTTGGGGTCGGGAGGGCGGGCTGGCTGCCGCTTCCAATCCGTGGGCGACCCACCCCGCCATCCGGCCGAGCGCAAACAAGAACTCGCCACTGCCGGGTCGCAGGTCGTACGCAACCGAGAGCGCTCCGAGTGCGAAGTCGAGGTTCGGTGGCGGGAGCCGCCTGGACGCAACCAGCTGCTCGACGGCGCCAACGGTGTCAACCACGGCCGGGTCGCCGGCTACCTCGCCCGTCTGGGCGGGCTGGCGCAACATTCCCAACAGGTACCGAGCACGTGGGTCGCCGTTCGGATACAGTGGATGGCCCAGCCCGGGAACGTTGCCCCGCTCGGCCAGCTCAGCCGAGATGGCAGCCGCAGCACCCCTGGCATCGGCCGCTCTGATCATCTGCTCCGCTCGTACGGACGCAGCCCCATGCCGATCCCCGCTGAACACACCAAGTGCCGCCCCGATCACAGCATGAATCCCGGCCCCATACGCTGCCGCGGTGCGAGCGGCGATCGTGGAAGCCGCCAGGCCGTGATCGGCCACGACCACGAGCACCCTGTCGAGGAGCGCCGCAGGCGGGGCGGCCGACGGCGCCACTGCTCGCCAGGCGGCACTCGTCACGGTCGGAGGAGACTGATCAGGGCAACACGCTGCGGCGATCGACGGAATCAACCGGCGGGCCGTCGCGATTGCTGCATCGCGACTGACTCCGGCGCCGACCGGGTCAACCGCCCCGATCGCCGCCGCTGCCAACCGCAGACGGTCGTGTACCGGCGCGCCGGGGCGGGCGAGCGCCAGGGCAGAGCGAGCCACATCCGCCCAGCCTTGGTCTGCCGTCCATGGTGCGGGCTTCGCGTCCCACAGCCATTCCGCCACACCCTCGAAGGTGGTCTCGTCGGCCATTTCCAGGGCCCGGCGGCCCCGGTAGTAGTACTCCCCGCCGTCGATGAGCGTGATGGCGGATTCGATGACCGTGGCATGTTGCCGGCTGCTGGCCCGGGGTCGACGTGCGAGCCGCCTCACGTCGTCGGGGTCGAACCAGCTGCCCTTGCCGCCATGCCGGCGTATCGGGGTGATCAGACCCCGGCTGACATAGGCGTACAGAGTTTCTGTCTTGATCCCGAGCCGCTGTGCGGCGGCGGCTGATGACAGGTAGTCGGATCTGTCCACCCGCCAATACTATCGAATATTGATCAACATTGATCAACTGTCGATATCGTGGCAGGATGGCCTCGAAGAGGTGTACATGACGCAAACGCTCCCGGCCGGTTTGGCCGGCGTTGTGGTCGCCGAGACGGCCCTCGGTGGAGTCCGTGGCGATGAAGGCTTTTTTCATTACCGCCAGTACTCGGCGGTCGACCTGGCCAGAACGCGAACGCTCGAGGACGTCTGGTATCTGTTACACCACGGCTCGCTGCCCACCCGCGAGCAGTCCCGCGAGTTCGCACGACTGACCAGCCGACTCCGGGTGCTGGCCCCTGATGTGATTGAAGCGCTGGGCGTGGTGGCCCGCCTGGGCTCACCCGACGCGCCTGCGCTCGTCTGGACCCGGACCGGGGCATCCCTCTTAGCCCAGGCCGACGGGATGTCGAGCTGGCTCTATCGGGACGACGCCGAAAACCTCGGCTACCGGTTGGCGGCGGTCATGCCCACCATCGTGGCCACGATGTGGCGGGCGAGACAGGGTTTGTCTGTCGTTACACCGCGGTCCGACGTGGCAGCAGTCGCGAACTTCCTGTGGATGCTGGAAGGCGATCTGCCGGACCCGGCTCGGGCCCGGGCGCTCGAGCAGTACCTGATACTGACGGTTGACCACGGGTTCAACGCCTCGACATTCGCGGCCCGGGTAGTGGCGTCCACCGGAGCCGATCTGGGGGCAGCGCTCGTTGCCGGAGTCGGGGCCCTGTCTGGACCGCTGCACGGCGGTGCTCCCAGCCTCGTGGTGGACATGCTCAATGAGATCGGCTCCGTCGATAACGCGCCTGCCTACGCCGAGGCAACCCTGGCCAGGGGCGAGGTGATAATGGGCTTCGGCCACCGTGTCTATGCCACCACAGACCCGCGCTCGGAAATGCTCAAAGGGGTAGCCCGATCGATCGGCGGGCCGTTCGTGGATATGGCGGTGGCGACGGAACCGATCCTGCTGGATGCACTGGCCCGCCACCGGCCGGGCCGCGATATCCGTACCAACGTCGAGTACTACGCCGGAGTCGTTCTGTACGCGCTGGGGATTGAACCGGTCTTGTACCCGGCGCTCTTTGCGATCAGCCGCAGTATCGGATGGACGGCCCACATCCGAGAGCAAATCGCCGCTAACCGGATCATCCGACCCGACTCGGCCTACACCGGCCCCCCGGCCCCGGAGCCGTTGCCTGCGCCGTGAGCCGCGGCCGGTGCGCAACCGCAATCATGCGAGCAGCAGGACCATCGTGTGAATGACCACCCCCACCAGCCCGCCCACCAGGGTTCCGTTGATCCGGACGAACTGAAGGTCGCGTCCCAGCGCCAGTTCCAGCCGATTGCTGGTTTCGGTGGCGTCCCACCGCTCCACCGTTGAATGGATGAAAGCGGCAATCTCCTCTTGGGACTGCTCGGCCACCTGTGCCACCACCGAGATGATCCATTTGTCGACGCGCTGTTGCACTGGGGCGTCCTCTAGTAACGATCGCCCGGCCGAGCGCACCGCCTCGGCCAGCCGATCGCGCAGCTCGGAGTCAGGCCGCTCGGTGGCCTCGATGATGCCTGCCTTGATCCGCTGCCACAGCCCTGCCGACCAGGCGCGAAACTCGGGATGGTTGAGCAGCTCTTCTTTGAGGGCGTCCAGCCGGCCGATCATCTCGGGGGAGTTTTGAAGGTCCCGTGCCAGGCCCCGAATTCGGACATCGACGTCACGGCGCAGCTCGTGATCCGGATCATCCGCCAGGTCACGTAAGAAACGATGCAGCGCCTCCATCACGCGAGCGAACACCACGTCGTCGATCGCTTCGGGCACCCACCACGGGCTCTCCTGCCCGAGCCGGCGGCGCAGCACCTCCTGGTTGGCGTCGAGGGATCGGTCCAGACCACTGAGGCCGGCATCCACCAGAGCGTGATGGTGGTTGCCTTCGATCACGATCTCGAGCACCCGGCCCAGCGTCGGCCCGGCCGGGATCGCTCGGATCCGCTCGGCGACAGCTTCGTCCAGCGATCCGGCCAGCTCGTCGTCGCGCATGGCCTGGACCGTCGAGCTGATGACCACCGAGGCCTGGCGGGCCACCGCTTGACTGTTGCGCTCGTCGAGGAGCCACATGCCGAACCGCTTGGCCAGACCTGCGTCCGTCAATCGTTCGGCGAGGGTGGACGGGTTCAAGAAATTCTGCTGGACGAACCGACCCAGAGTTCTTCCCAGCTGGTCTTTGCCCCGAGGAATCAGCGCGGTGTGGGGGATCGGAATTCCCAGCGGATGCCGAAACAGCGCGGTCACTGCGAACCAATCGGCGATGCCACCGATCATCGCCGCCTCTGACGCCGCCCGCACGAACCCGTTCAACCCGCCGTCAGGGCCCAGCGTGTGGGAGATCAGGAATATCACGGACGCCCCCAGCAGGAACGAGCCCGCGATCCGCTTCATCCGCGCCAGATCACGGCTGCGCTCAGCTTCGTAGTTCGTCAGGGCCATGGCGTGATGGTACGAGGTCGACCAGGTTTCACGGGCGTCCCGGCCAAATCGGAATGGCGCCGGGGTCCGCGGCTCGGAGGCACTGGGTAGCTTGGTGCCATGCTGGTCGAGCTCAACACCCGGCTTGGTAGGTTGGCGCAGGGACGCCGGTTCGTGGTGACGTCCGATACGGCCGGCGGGCTTGGTCCCACTGTCGACCACCTGCGCCGGTCGGAGGCGGCCGACGTGCTCGTCGTGGCCGCCACGGCAGGGGTGGGAGACTTGCCTGACGCCACGACCGTGTTCTTCCCACCGGCCGAGCCCGCCGCGACCGTGATGGAGGGCCTGCGCCGGGTGTTCGACCTCATCGAGCACCCTCCCGACTCGGTGCAAGCTGCGGTCGACGCTTTCGACCCCGGGGGAGAAGCAGTGGTGATCGTGCCCCCGTTCGCCACCATGGACCAAGCCTTCGGCCGCCCGGTGCTAGGCGCTCGCCGGCCGGACTGGGTGGCGCTCGAAGACAAGATGCGGGCTGATGATCTCTGGGATGCGGCCGGTGTGGCCCGTGCCCCGGCGGAAATCGTTCAGGCGGGTGACGGGCCGGCTGCAGCCGACCGGCTCGATGCCGGACACGGTACCGTGTGGGTGGCGGACAACCGGCAGGGGTGGCATGGCGGCGGCGACTACACGCGGTGGCTGCTCCCCGGGTCCGATCCGGCCGAGACCGTCACCTGGTTTCGGGCCCGGGCCCACCGGATCCGGGTCATGCCACTCCTCCAGGGTGTTCCTTGTTCGATCCACGGCTTCGTCACGCCCCAGGGGGTGGCGGCTTTTCGGCCGATCGAGATGGTGATCCTTCGCCGGACCGACCGGCCCCAGTTCGTGTACGGCAGTGTCGCCTCGTTCTGGGATCCACCGGACGCAGACCGGCAAGAAATGCGGGAAGCGGCTCGCAGGGTCGGGCTCGTCCTCCGCAACCAGGTCGACTATCGAGGACCGTTCTCAATCGATGGAGTGTTGACGGAGGACGGTTTCCGACCCACCGAGCTGAATCCGCGGCTGAGCGCCGGGCTGCTGCTGCAGGCCCGGGCGGTGGACGGGCTCGACCTCGAGGCCGTGACGCGTGCGTTGACGGATGGCCTAATCGATCTCGATGCCGTGTGGTTGGAGGACGTTGTCGTGACCGCGGCCGACCAGACCCGAGCGGGAGGCATGATCCTGCCGCTACCGACGCCGGTGGACGAGCAGCAGCAGGTCGGTATCGAATTTGTCGACGATGGCGCCCGGGTGACCGACGCGCCAGAACCGGCTCTGCTGCGGGTCGGTCCGGCGTCCCAAGGATGTTTGGTGCAGTTGAAGCTTGCCGCACACCACCCGGCAGGTCCCTCCGTTGCCCCCCAGGCCATTGCGGCTGCTCGCCTGGCGGACGAGCTGTGGAAGCTGGATATCCCGCCGCTGATGGCCGCTCCAGATGTGCGTCACGCCGTCTGACGGAACCTGGCCGGGTCGAAGCTCGTAACGTCCAGACCCCAGTCGATCAGATCGGGGGGCGGCTGGCGGTCAAGGGCCATGGCGGCGGCGAACCTCCCGGCCGCCGGTGCGGTTTGAATGCCGCTGCCGCCCTGGCCGACCAGCCAGAAGAAGCCCTCGTGGTCAGGGTCGAAGCCGGTTACGGGAACGCGATCCGGTGCGAACGTGCGCAATCCCGCCCACTGGGAGCGTACCGAACGGATGTTCAGCGTCGTGGCCCGGTTGATCCGCTCGATCGCCAGCGCGATGTCCGTCTCCTCCGGTCGGGCGTCGCACGGCGGCGAGGGAGTTTCATCACCAGGTGAGCAGAGGAACTGCGCACCATCCGGTTTGGCGTACCACTCCTCGTCGGCGTCGACGAGCATGGGGATCCCGGCAAAGTGATGTGCGCCGGCGACCATGAACGCCGTGCGGCGCAGGGGAGTGAGCCCGACCGGCTGTACTCCCGCCAGGCCGGCGATCACGTCTCCCCACGCTCCGGCCGCATTGACGACGACGTCGGCGGTCAGGTGCCGGTCGCCGGCCTCGACCAGCCATCCGTGGTCGGACGGTACGATCGCACTGACCGGATGTGCGGTGAGGATCTCGCCGTGGCGCGAACGGAGAAGACGGACGAACGTCTGATGGATGGCTGCCACGTCGAGGTCCCGAGCGGAGGGTTCGAACACGCCGCCGGCCGCGTACCCGGGTCGCACCGTGGGCACTGCCCGCTCCACCCCCGGCCCGTCCAGCCACAGGACATCGGGACCGCTGTCCTCTGCACCCCCCCACCACTGCTTCAAGCCGGACAGTTGATCCTCCCTGGCAACGATCACCAGTCCCCGTTCCGACATCAGCGGGCCGTCTGCGTGCCCTTCGCCCTCCGAGGCGAAGAAGTGTTCGCTGGCCGCCGTCAGCGCCAGGGTTTGGGCCGATCCGTAACTCCGGAAGTACACAGCAGCGGACCGGCCGGTCGTGTGGTAGGTGAGGGTCGACTCCATGTCCACGACTGTGACCTGGGCCCGAAGGCTCATGTAGGCGGCAGCACTGATTCCGGCTATCCCGCCGCCGATGACGACTATTTGTGGTTTGGGTGACATTCGTTTCCAGGCGCTCTCTTCGGCGCGACCCTATCGCACCCGTGCGTTCGAGGTGTCGTCGGCGCCCGGTTGAATCTTGTCGATCGAGGGTCGCCTGTGACGTCGGTAGGGTGACGACGGACAGTCCAAGAAGGAGTCGCCTATGCGGTACTTGCTGCTCATCTATTCGGCGCCCGGCGCCGGTCCCGAGCCCGGTTCACCTGAGGCAGAAGCCGAGATGGCCGAGTGGTACGCGTACACACAGGAGCTGCAGGAGGCTGGAGTTCTGTTGGGAGGCGAGCCGCTCCACGGAACCGAGACCGCAGTCACCGTGCGCTCTCGTGATGGAGAGGTATCCCGCACGGATGGCCCGTTCGCCGAGACCAAGGAAGTACTCGGCGGTTTCTACATGATTGATGTGGCGGACATCAACGAGGCGGCGGCCTGGGCGGAAAAGCTTCCCAGCACGCGGTACGGCTCCACCGAGATCCGACCGATCATGGAGCTCGGCTAGGGCCCGTCTCATCACGGTCGGCGATGTCCACTATTCGCCGTGCCCGGCGCACAAACGCCTCGTCGATCATGGTGCCATCTTCATCCCGGATCGCACCTCGACCCTGGGCGAGCGCCGTGTTGAACCGGTCCAGCAGCCGGCGGGCCTCGGCGACTTCATCCGGGGAAGGGCTGAAGGTCTCGTTGACGATCGGAACTTGCGCGGGATGTATCACCTGGCGGCCCCCGAAGCCATCGGCGGCCCACGACTCGCACCCTCGCCGGTAGCCGTCGAGGTCTGTCAGATTTGGGCTCACCGGCGCGACCGGGGGGTCGATCTCGGCTGCGGCAGAGGCCACCACCACTTGCATCCGCACGGGGCCCCAAACCGTGTCATCGGGATCCGCCGCAACATTGAGATCGGCCCCCATGTCTGCCAGGCCGAGAGTGATGTGACGGACGTGGGGCGCAGCAGCGATCGACGCTGCGTTCAGCAGGCCGCGACCCGTTTCGATCATGGCATCGATCTGGATGTCCGGCCGGGCCGCGAGCACGGTCAACGATCTCTCCACCTCATCGGCCCGGTTCACTTTCGGGAGGAAAACGCCCGCCACTATCGGGTTTGCCGCCACAGCGAGGTCTTCGTCCATCAACTCGGGCTGGTTGTTGACCCGAATCCAGATCTCGGGCCCCTCGGGCTCGAACCTGTCGAGTTGGCTCCGGATTGTCGCCCTCGCGTCGAGCTTGGCCGATGGGGCAACGGCGTCCTCCATGTCCAGTATCAACGCGTCGGCGCCCCGCGCCGCGGCTTTCGCCAGCATGTCCGGGCGATCCCCGGGAACGAAGAGAAACGATCGTGCGGCCATGTCGTCACGCTATCAGCCGGGGTCGCGAGCCCGGCGTCCCGCTCAATCAATGACCAACTGGCCCGCCAGCAGACCCCTGGCGATGATCAGTCGCTGTAGCTCGTTGGTTCCCTCGCCGATCGCCATCAGCGGGGCGTCCCGGTACAGCCGCTCGACCTCCAGCTCTTGGGAGTACCCAATCCCGCCGTGGATGCGCATCGCCTCGAGCGCGTTGTCCAGCGCTACCTCGGACGCATGGTATTTCGCCATACCCGCCTGGATGTCGGCCCGGCCGCCCCGATCAACTTCGGTGGCCGCCCACCAGGTGAGCAGGCGGGCGGTTTGTACGGCGATGGCCATCTCGGCCAGCTTGTTCTGGATGGTCTGGAAGCCGCCGATTGGTTTGCCGAACGCCTCCCGCTGCCGGGCGTAGCGCAGCGCTTGGTCATAGGCCTCCTGGGCAACTCCCACTGCCCGGGCGGCAACGTTGATACGTCCGATCTCGAGCCCGCTCAGAACCTGCTGGAGACCACGACCCTCCACCCCGCCGAGCAGCGCATCGACCGGCACCCGCACATCGTCGAGCACGACCTCGCAAGACTCCGGTCCCTTGTAGCCAAGCTTCAGCAGGTCGCGCGACACCGAAAACCCGGGAAGTTGCGGGTCGACCAACAAGACGCTCATTCCCCGGTGGGCCGGTTCGGCGTCGGGATCGGTTTTGACCAGCACAGGGAGCGGATTGGCATAGCGAGCATTCGTGATCCACAACTTCGTCCCGCGCACGACATAGGTATCACCGTCGCGCCACGCCCTGGTTTTGATGCCCTGGAGGTCGCTACCGGCGTCGGGTTCGGTCAGCCCGATCGCCGTGCGTCGCGCGCCACTCGCGAGGTCGGGCAGAAGCGTCGCCTTCTGGTGTGCGGTTCCGTGGCGGGCGATCATCGCACAGGCGAGCGAGTGGGTTCCAATGATCCCGGCGATGCCCATCCAGCCGCGGGAAAGCTCCTCGAAAGCTATCGCGAGCGAGAGCGTGTCGGCCTCCGTGCCGCCGTATTCCTGCGGCACGGTGATGCCGAAGAGACCGAGCTCCTTCATCTTCTCCACGATCTCGGACGGGTAGATGTCGTTGAGCTCGTAATCGCGGGCAACGGGCCGGATCTCGCTGCCAACGAACTCACGAATCGTGTCCCGGAACAGGCGGTGCTCGGGACTCAGGGTGAAGTCCATCGGCGCTTCAGCGCTTGTAGAGACCCATGAGAGTTGCCCGGGCCAGAGTCGAGAAATGCAGGTTGAACCCGACGACGGCTGCCGAGGTGTCGGACTCTACCGCGAGCGTCTTGTCGACGGCGTGCACCGTGAAGATGTATCGATGTGGATGGTCGCCTTCGGGCGGACACGGCCCGCCGTACCCGGGCGCGCCGAAGTCGGTGCGGGTTTGCAGCGCGCCCGCAGGCATCACACCGCCGGTACTGCCGGCTCCGGTGGGCAGGTTTGTCACGTCGGCGGGTAGGTTCACGACGACCCAATGCCAGAAGCCGGAGCCGGTAGGCGCATCCGGTTCGTAGCAGGTGAGGGCGAAGCTTTCCGTTCCCTCCGGAGCACCGGACCACGCCAGATGCGGCGACTGATTGCCGCCGGCACATCCGAAGCCGTAGTCGTCCGAGAGGATGTGGGCCGCGGCCAGGTAGTCTCCGTCCGCGAAATCGTTGCTGTCCAATTGCACGAAAGCATCTCCCAGGTTGGGT
>JBFGLM010000041.1:0-41172 GCA_041576165.1 Acidimicrobiia bacterium | reverse complement strand
GTTGGCGCTGCTCATCGCTTTCAACACCGCCGCCATCAACCTGGAGGCGAGGGCCCGCGAGCACGCAACCATGTTTGCGTTCGGTGTGAAGATCCGCACTGCCCTGCGGATGGCGATCGTCGAGAGCTTCCTGATCGGCGTTGCGGCCACCGTCGTCGGCATAGCCGGCGGTTTCGCCATGGTGTGGTGGATGACCCAACAGTTGCTGGCCGACACCCTTCCAGACTTTGGCCTCGAGGTCATCATCGGCGGCTGGACCTTGGCCATGGTCGCCGTCATGGGCATCGTCGCGGTCATGCTCGCCCCCCTGCTGACCGTGCGCAAAATGCAACGTATGGACATCCCCGGCACGCTCCGTCTCGTCGAATGATGCTCGGGAGAGCCACCCGTGACTGCAGCGGCTCGGTGGGGGATTGCCGTTCTCGGTGAGCCCGACGCTCCGGGGCGCGGCCGCACTGGTCCCAACCGGGAGCCATACAGGCGGCAGTGGACGCCGACTCCTGCGTCCGAGAAGCGATTCGTCGAGGCCAGGGCCGCCAACGATTGGTGGCCGCCGCTCGACCCCCAGAGTGGCGACAGCGATACGGCCGACGCCGTCTCGGCAACGAGCACCGGTGTCATCGTCGCCGGAACCGCCCGGGCCGACGGGACCGGTCCTCGGATCCCTGCTGCCTGGGAGGTCACAGCGACCAGGTGATCGGCAGGTGGGCCGGATTGCCAACCTCGTGCGCCCTCGTCGATCAGCCGGTCGTAGCCACCACCTCGAACCTGCAGGTTGGTCCGGGAGCCTGGGCGAGTCGTTCGTCCGCGGTGAGAAGCGTGGTGTCGAGGACCTCCGCCAGCGCCACGTACGCGGCGTCATACGGGGAGAGGCTGTTGCGCAGTTGCCAGCAGCGGGTGATAAGCGGTCGGTGGGATGCTCGCTCAACCGGCAGGTCGAACAGATCTCCAGCCGCCTGCTCTGCTCGAGCCTCTGTTACTTGACCCGCCGAGACCAGTCGGCGGATGACCGACAGCACCTCCACATCAAGCAGCTCCGGTGCAGTCATCTGTATTCCCCTGAGCCGGTCCCGGAGCGACGCACCCTCGCTCTCGTCGTCGATCAGCGCGCCGGCGACCACGCTCGCATCAACGACGATCACGATCCTCCCGAACCATCCGTGTGATGTCCCGAAGTGGCGCCCGTCCGCCGCTGCGATGCTCGATGCGGTCGAGGACCTCAGCCAGCGTCGGCCGACTCGCATGGGCGATGAGACGCGCCAACAAGTACTCCTGCAGCGACTGATGCGCGTCGGCCGCCCTGCGCCGGAGCACCCGATGTGTGTCCTCGGGGACGTTCTTGACCTGAATCGTCGGCATGGCGCCATTATGGCGCTTGAACATCCAATTTACAACTCCAGTGGTCACCGCGTTACGACGCGCCGCCTCGATGGCGATCTGTCCCTGGGGATGAACGCATCCGTGTCAACCGGAAGGCGGTGATCGTGTTGCTCGATGACACCCGCCGAGAGATTCGCGGCCTACAAAAGAAGCTCGGCCGGGGGTCAGCAGGATAGCCAACGGCCGGCTAATCGGCGTCGGCCACCGCTTTGGCGATCTCTGACCGCTCGACGCCGAGCAGTAACTTGCGGTACGCGAGCGAGGCCGCGTCGGGAACTCGGAGATGGAGCTCTTCGCGGATGTCGACCGGGATCTCCTCAGGCCGCTGCCCCTCGACGACCCGGCGGTCCTGTTCCATGATCTCGTCGAAGCCCTCCGCGACGTCTTCATCTGCCTTGTCGAGCGAGTGATTGCGGGCGATGAAGCTGTACAGGCGCGTCTTCTTGGCGTCGATCGGCGAAGCAATGAAGGTGAGAATGGTCGCGTCGCCGGGCTTGGAGTCAGCGCTCTCCGACCAGGTGCCGCCCTCGAGCCCCCTGGTCCGCGCTTCCTCGGTGACAGTCTTGCGATCGTGCAGCACGAACGGGAAGTGCAACGTGTACTCCCGCAGCCGGGCACCATCGTCATAGGAGTACTCGAGGCCGGTCTCGGTGTTGATCACATCGTGTTTCTTGATGAGCGGACCGTCGAACAGCTCCGTGAATCCCTTGTGGACGAAGTTGAAGTGGGAGAAGTCCATCGCGTTCTCGACCGCCCGACCGGCCGAGGTGGCCCACGTGTAGGAATTCACCATGAAGACGTGGTACTCCGGGTTCTCCCACGCATCGGACGGCCAGGCCGGGAACGCTTGGGCCGGTTCCTCCATGGCGACCCATACCAGCCCGTACTCCTCGCGCACCTGATAGGGGATGGCATGCGCCTTCGGCGGGATCTTGGCGTCGCTCGGAAGCGCCGGGATGCCGATGCACGCGCCGGTCCGGTCGTACTGCCAGCCGTGATAGGGGCAGGTGAGGCAGCCGTCTTCGATCCATCCGCCGGAAAGCTCGGCGCCCCTGTGAATACAGAGATCCTTGAGTGCCACCGCACCCAATGCGTCGCGAAACGCCACGACCCGCTCGCCGAGCAACGTGAACTGCTGCGGCTGGTCGGTGACCTCATCAATCGTTGCGATCGGATGCCAGTGCTGCTGCAGGGTCACGTTCGCCATGGCGGCCTCCGGTTTCTGCCTCGCGTTGCACCTGTCCGCTCGGGTGAATTACCGCAGCGGGTCGCAGGCTCTCGGTGCCCCGAGCCTACAGCAGGCGTAATCGAGGTGACCGAGCACGTGTCACACGACTCGCCACCTCGGAGTCACGGTTGAATGATCACGACGCCCGTGTCGTCGCCAAATGCGTGCGCATTGCGTTCACCTATCGCCGAGCGTCAACCCGGTTCGCAGAGACCTTGCCGCCAACGTTTACGTACGATATCGTCACGTAAATCCGATCGAGGGAGGCAGAGTCGATGAAGTTCGGTCTCTTCGGGGGAGCGAAACGCGCTTCGGACGATCCCGAGACTGACAGTCAGGCGTACGCCGACTACGTCGACTATGTCGTCGAGGCGGAACGGCTCGGGTACCACTCCGCGTTTTCCGTTGAGCATCACTTCACCGGGTGGGGGCAGGTCAGCGCCGTGCTGAGCCTGCTCGCCTACATCGCCGGGCGGACGTCGGCCATCCGGCTCGGGACCGCGGTGCTTGTCCTCCCGTGGCACAATCCGGTGCTGCTGGCCGAGCAGATCGCCACCGTTGACCTTCTCTCCGGGGGGCGGCTCGACCTCGGGGTCGGTCGCGGCTACCGGCCCAACGAGTTCCACGGCTTCGACATCGACCCCGGTGACGAGGCCAACGAGCGCTACAACGAATGCCTCGACGTCCTCACCGCCTGCTGGACCACGCCCGGCCGCTTCTCCTACCAGGGCAAATACTGGTCGTATCGCGACATCGTCGTCGAGCCGACTCCCGCCCAGCGGCCCCATCCCCCCATCTGGGTGGGCGCCGGGTCAGAAGAATCGGTCCGCCGAGCCGCCCGCGAAGGCCGGCGCCTCCTGGTCGACCAGTTCGGCACGATCGACATGACCTGTCGCCGGGTCGAGTGGTACCGGGACGAGATCGAACGCAACGGCCGCACCTTCGACCCGGCCCATGTCACCGCCGCCCGCCACCTCATGCTCCAGGAAACCGACGACCCCGCCGCCCTCGCCGCCGAGATCGACAACCGCCTCGCCCTCATCGCCCGCCTGACAGAAGCGTCGAAGATCCCGGGCGACGACCGGGAGCTGACCGTCAAAGACCACGCCTTCTACGACGACGCCCGCGCCAACACCGAGCAGGCGGTGATCGGCGGCACCCCAGCCGACAGCATCGTCCGGCTCAAGACCCTCGAGTCGGCCGGGGTGGGCCAGGTCATCCTCATCGACCCCGCGGGTGGCATTCCCCGGCTCCGCCATTTCGCAGGGACGGTCATGCCCGCCTTTCGCTGAGCCAGAGCTTCAGCTCGAAGGGGCCAGGCCCCCCAGCACCATCTGCACAACCGGTCGGGCCCAGTCGTCGCGGAACGGCTCTCCGGCCAGATCCTGAATGACGATCGAACCCAGCAGCACCAGGGTCGCGGCATCGAGATCGGCATTCTCACGGATACGACCCTCCCCCTGCGCTTGTTCGAGCAGCTTTCGGACCGTGGCCCGGCGCGGCTCGAGCAGCGCCGCCCGATAGGTCTCGAGGAACTCAGGATGGCGTTCCATCTCCGCCAGCACGGTGCCGATCAGCGGCACCCCGCCCGAGATCTTCAGATTGCGATACGCCGACTGCATTTGCGTAGCGAGATCGCCCCCCACATCGCCGGTCAACGGTTCTTCGCTGGCGACCAGCAGGGTGAGCGCGGCGATGGCAAGGGCCGGTTTGTTGGCCCACCGTCGGTAGATCGACGGTTTGCTGACCCCCGATCGGGCGGCGATGCCGTCGATCGACATGCCGGAGAATCCCCGCTCTGCCAATTCGTCCAGGGTCGCCTGCAGCACGATTTCGTCGACCGCCGGGTCGCGGGGCCGTCCTCGACCGCGTCGCGCTGCCGTCGGGTTCTCGGTCTGCCGGGTCATCGGTTGACATGGTAACGGACGGGACCGTAACGTAATTCGCCCGGTCTCGACAGGGAGGGTCTCGCATGTATGAGGGTTTCATCCCGACCAGCCTCGGTCGGATCCACTACCTCCGGGAGGGATCGGGCCATCCCCTGCTCCTGTTGCACAGCAACGGCAACTCGGTCCACGAATGGTCCGACTGCTGGGACGACCTCGCCGCCTCGTTCGACGTGATCGCCCTCGACCAGCCCGGCCAGGGCGACTCCGACGGGCCACACCGCCACATCGTCATCGACGAGTACACCGACGCCTTCGTTGAGGTGATGGACGCGCTCGATATCGGCAAGGCGGCCGTGGCCGGGACGTCGATCGGCGGCATCTTCGTCATCTCCCTCGGCGCCCGCTACCCCGATCGTTTCTCCCACGTGGTGGCGGTGGAGACGATGTACCGCGGCGACGCCGAATGGGCCGAGCACTGGGACATGATTGAAGGCAACTTCGGGATCGCCACCCAGAACCGGGAAACGGTGAGCGCCCGCTTCAACACCGTGACCGACGAGTTCCTCCGCCGCTGGAACATCGATCGAAACAAGGCCGGTGCCAAGTCGATGATGTCGACCATGTGGGCCATCCGGGAATACGACCTGGACAAGTGGGCGCCCCAGATCGGCGTGCCCGCCCTGCTCCTCTACGGCACCAAGGGCCCGACCGTCTATACCCGGGAGCGGTTCGAAGCTGCCGTGCCCGGTTGCCAGGTTGTGGTGCTGGATGACTCTGGTCACTTTCCCATGAACGACGAACCGGCCGCGTTCGCGGCGGCGATCCGCGACTTCTGCCTGACGTGACCGGCCGACGGGCACCCTGAGGCAATGCGCGCAGCGGTGGTCCACGAGCCACAGCGCCTGACGATCGAGGACGTGCCCGACCCGGTGCCCGCACCGGGCGAGGTGATCATCGCCGTACGCGCCAACGGACTGTGCGGCAGCGACCTGCATCTCCTCGCCGGCGAATGGTCGTCGGTGTCCTATCCGGTGATTCCCGGCCACGAATTCGCCGGCGAGGTGGTGGCCGTCGGCCACGACATCGACCACGCACTGATCGGGCGGCGGTTCGCGGTGGATCCGACGCTGGCCTGCGGCGCCTGTGATCACTGCTGGTCCCACCGGCGCAATATCTGCCGACGCCTCGCCGGCTACGGGGTCACTCGACCGGGCGGCAGCGCGACTCATGCGGCAGCGACAGCCGCCAACCTGGTGCCGATACCCGACGACATGTCGTACGTGGCGGCGGCGGTCTCCCAACCGCTCGCCTGCGCAGTCCATGCACTGCAGCGGGCCGGGATCGGCCCGGGTGAAAGGGTGCTGGTGGTGGGCGCCGGCGCCGCCGGGCTGCTGCTGGCGCAAGCGGCGCGAGCCTTCGCCCCATCGTCGGTCCTGGTGTGCGAACACCTAGCGGCCCGCCGCGACGTGGCGGAACAACTCGATCTCGACGGAGTCTTCACCAACATCGACGGAGCCCTCGACGCCCATCGCGGGCGGTTCTCCCTGGTAGTCGACGCCACCGGGAAGGCCGCGGCGTTGCCTGCGGCTTTCGACGCCACAGATTGGGGTGGCACCCTGCTCGTATTCGGGATCTGTGCCCATGGCGCGACGGTGCCTATCGAACCGGTCAAGCTCTACGAACGGGAGGTCCGGATCGTTGGCTCCCGCGGGCTCAACGGCACCCAGGGCCCGGCGGTGGAGCTGCTGGCGAGCGGCCGGGTGCGGTGGGAGCCGCTGGTCGACTATCGCCACACCCTCGAGGAGCTGCCCGACGCGCTCCGGCGCCTCCGGCGCAGCGAGATCATGAAGGCGGTCACCGTCTCCGGAGGTGCCTGAATGGAAACCACGATGCGAGCGATGGTGATCGACACGTTTGGTTCGGAGCTGCAGCCAAGGGAAATGCCGGTGCCGGTACCGGCCCCCGACGAGGTCCTGATCTCGGTCGAGGCGTGCGGGGTGTGCCGCACCGACCTGAAGGTCCAGGCGGGCGTGTTCGACGAGGCACCGCTGCCGTTCGTTCCCGGGCATGAGATCGCCGGCCGGGTGGTGGCAGCGGGAGGCCCGGCGGGTGAGTCGCTGGTCGGTTCGCCGGTGGTGGTGCCCCTCGCTTGGACGTGTGGTGACTGTGATGCGTGTGCCCGCGGCGCCGACCATTTCTGTGTGCACGTGCGGCGCCCCGGCTTCACCGTCGACGGCGGGCTGCGCGACTTCATGTGTGTGCCGGCCGCCGAACCGATCGTAATACCCGACGGGATGGACCCAACCGCCGCCGCGCTCCTGCCCGACTGTATTTCGACCGTGCACCACGCCATTGGGCGGGCCGGGATCCTCTCAGGCGAGCGGGTGCTGGTCATCGGCGCGGGCGGGCTCGGCATCCATGCCGTACAGCTGCTGATCCACGCCGGGGCGGAGGTGACCGTGAGCGAGCCCGACGCGGCCAAACGCCAATTGGCGCTCGACCACGGCGCGGCTGAGGCGCTCACCCCCGACGAGCTGGCGGCAATCCCACCCTCAGAAGGCAGATTCGGGGTCGGGTACGCGGTCGCGTTTGATTTCGTAGGCAACGCGGCGTCGACGGCCAGCGCCCTCGACCGGCTCATCCCGGACGGACGCTTGGTCCTGGTGGGCTACACGCCCGGCGACACGGTGGCGTCCGACGTGTTCGCCATGGTGCTGAACGAGCGTCGCATCCTCGGCAGCCGCGCCTCCAACCGGGTCGACATCGAAGCAACCCTGGAGCTAGTGACTGCCGGCGCCGTCGAGCCCGTAGTGAGCCGCACCTACCCACTGGACGCCGCCAACGAAGCCTTCAACAACCTGGCCGAAGGAGCGGTGATCGGCCGTGCCGTCATTGACCTGACGGACGACCGGTAACGCCGTCAGCCGCTCCTAATCAGGCGAAAGGGTTCACGATCGTGACACCGCGGGTCACCTGACCATGGTTCACGTCCTCGGTGAGGTCCGGCCGCCGTCCGCCGACATGGCTGTTGCTTTTCTTCCGGTCCGAGATTCGTCCAGCAACATCGTGAAGTCGCCCGTGCCATGGCCGAGCTGGCGATCACCCAGTCGATTCCTTCGCCCGGTTCATGAAGTTCGGCGCACTCTGCGTTCAATGGGTCGCATTAACACGTCTCCCCTGCGACGTCGGCGGTCGCCAGCGACACGGGTTGGCCGCCGAGTACTGGAAACATCACCTGATCACCGGAGTTCACGTACCCGGTGCGTCCACCGACCGGGATCCTGCTTGGCCTTGCGCAGCCGCCGTATGGCCACGTCGACCTCGGCTACCGCGGTGACCCCGTAGCTGCGCTGAGCTACGGGTTACCAAAGCGGCCCGACCTGTCGGGCACGGGCTCGGTGTCCGCCTAACCGGCCGGCAGCGGGGCGTCACGACCCCTGCGGCGGCGTGTCAGGTACAGCAGCAACCCGCCAGCAATCAGCGCGACCAGCCCGACGGCGAACAGAGCCCAGGACATCGCAACGAGGCCGGACGGTGCCAGAGCTCCGAACGTGACTTGGGACGAGACCCCAGTCGAGGCATCCGCGTTCATCACCACCACGGCCCACTCACCGCTCTCGATCGTCCAGTCGACCGTTTGCTGCCCGGTGCCGCTGGCCGACGTCACCCAGAACGTTTCCGTACCGGGGGCGTCCGGGATGGCGGTTCCTTCGAGCGTGGTGTATTCGACCGGGACGATGTCGTCGACGTCGCAGTCCCACTCGGTGATCTCGTCGTGTGCGACCCCGTCGAGGTACCCGTCGACGGCAGCCGCAGGTGCGATGCCGAGGAAGAGCGCAGCCGAGCCCGAGGCGGTGCCCTGCATCCGGACGTCATCCGGCTCGGAGTGGAACTTGAGGATGAACGCCTCCTCCGTGGCGCACTCGTAGTGGCCGCGCAATAAGCCAACGTCGTAAGTGATGACGGCGCGTGAAGACCGGTCAATCGACAAAGAGTCACTCATCACGTAGCCGTGCGCGTCCCGAGACTGCGACAGCGGTCCGAGCCCACCCCAGACAAGGGCGAGGCCCACGACAGCAAGCACGGTTCCGAACACAATCGTGTTGTTGCGGCCCGTCATGTGAATCACCTCCACGATTCGAGGCGAGCAACAACACGCCTCGAAAGCCGGGCGGCCTCATTTTCAACGTACGCCGCCGATGGCCTGCCGCATAGGGCCGAAGGGTGAGAGTCTTCACGAGGGACACGCCGAACGATCCAGGACGCCATCACCGAGACGTGTTCCGACCCGAGCTTCCACCAACTGACGTTCTCGAACAAAGTCGCGATGGTCGGGTGGACCATCGCGGACGTCGGCCTCAGCAACAATTCGGTCGAGTTCCGCCACACCGTCCCGGTGTCGCCGACGCCGATCTTGCGCTCGGCGACCTTGCCCTCGACTGGGGTGACACGACCGAGGTGGGCGCCGACTTCACCTGCACCGCCACCGGCGTGGTCACCAACCTCGGGCCGTACGGACCCGTGGACGCAACGCTGCGGCTCGATCTCACCTCCCCGGAGGACTGCACGACTGGCGCCCCAATCGAAGTCGACGTCGACGCCGTGCTGGTCGACACGCCGGTCGCGTTCTCGGAGACCTGGACCCTCGAATGCTCGAAAAGATCGCTCCACGAGTTCACGCTCGACGCGACCGTGTCCCCCGACGACATCCACGTAGGGGATGGCGCGGGGAACAACAGCGCCACGACCACCGACACCAGCGAAGTGTTCCAGAACGCCGACCTGGCCGTCACCTACGTTCACCTCGATTGCGACGAGGTGGTGGGCGGCGGACCGTTCACCTGCCGGGCGGACGTTGACGCTGTCAACCGGGGACCCGCACCCGACGTAGAGGCGATCGTGTGGGCCGATCTGTCACTCTCCGACGAATGTGAAACAACCCCGGAGCGATACGTGACATCGCAGTCCTTCGTGCTGGGCATCGACGCGCCGCAAACAGTCGAGATCTCCTGGGCGGTGTCGCGTCCGGCCAGCGAAGTGCTCCACCCGTTCAAGGTCACGACCGACATCGCCGTCGACCTTGCCCGCGACCCGCACGCCATGGACCAGCCCGATCCACAAACGGACATTCACGTCGCGACCTACTGTGTCGAAACGGTAACCCGCACGGCAAGCAGGTGCCGCAGGCGCCCGGTCAGGGCCAGAACGAGGATGGGTTCTACGAGGTCGGGACGCTGCCGGGCTTCGAGACCGCCCCAGTGTGGGTACGCGACACCGGCTCGGGCACCGTCTTCGGACCGTTCGCGTCGGACACCAAGATCAAGTACGTCGAGGCCAACGGCGCCCCCGCCTCGGTGTCTCCAATGGGAGGTAACAACGGCAAAGGCAAGGGCCAGGCCGATGCCGTCGGCTATCAGATCCGGGGCCAGGGCGACATCGAAGTCGTTGCCTATGACGAACGCGGCCACCAAGTCACCAGCCTGTGCCTGGTACCGCCATTCCCCAAGTGACGAGCGACACATGACTGACCGGAGGCGTCCCCGCCCCGACGCCTCCGATCAGATCCCTACCAAACACAGTCGTGCCGTCCCGCCGCCGGCTTCACGTCTCGCACCCGATCCCGTCGTTGTCAGAATCCAAGCCGTACGGATCGTTGGAGACGTTGACGAGGCGGATCGGACCTTGGACGTACACGGGCCCGTTGCCGCTGCCGCCGGCGCAGTCGACGTCGACCGGGTGGTTCGGCACGCAGTCGATGTAGGCGGGGTGGCAGCCGTAGCCCTGGCCGTCATCCCGCGGTTGCGTGGTCGTTGTGGTCGCAACTGTTGTCGTGGTTGTCGATGTGGTGGTCGTCGTCGGTGGAGGCACATCGACCGGTTCGAGGCCGAGCGCTCGCCCGACCAGCGACGCCATCTGGTCCCGCGGGATCTGCGCGGTTGGGCAGTATGTCCCGGCTCCGCATCCGGCCGTGATGCCGGCAACGGCCAGCGCATCGATGTAGGCCTCGTGAACACTGCCGTCATCGTCGGTGAAGGCGTCCACGTCCGACGGCGCCAGCCCGATCGCTCGGGCCAGGAACGTTGCCATCTGGGCTCGGGGGACCTGGTCGTCGGGGCAGTACCTACCGGTGTCACAGCCGAGGGTGACGCCGGCGGCCGCCAGGGCGTTGATGTTGGCCTGGTGGGCGTTTGTCTCGTCGTCGGTGAAATAGTCTGTCGCGCTGACGGGAAGGTCGAAGGCCCTCGCCAGAAACGACGCCATCTGCCCTCGGGTCACCGACCGACCCGGGCAGTACAGTCCGACATCGCAGCCGTTGGTCACACCGACCGCCACGATGGCTTCGATCATCCCTTCGTGCGGGTTGCCGTCGTCATCGGTGAACGTGCCACCTGGCGGTAGATCCGCCCCGGCGATCGAGATCGGCATCACCAGCGAAGTGATGACGATGCTGACGAACACGGCACGACGCCACATGAAGTCCCCCCGAATCTTCGGCGTGATCAAGGTACGTCGACCCCGAATGGAAATGCATAGTGCGTGAGACTCACTCACTCTGCGCGGTCGTCGAGGTCAGGGGTTCTGGCCGCTGCGGGGTGGGTCTCAGCGGCCAGGACGGCCGTCATCCGCTCAAGCCCTCCTCGTACAGGGATCGCGTGTAATCGACGCTCGTCTCGTGTGGATCGGCGACTCGCCGATGAACACCGTCAGTTGACCGGTCTGGGCGACCGCCGCAATTCCACCCGGCGCGCCCCGGCCAGCAGCGCCGCGCCGGACATGACCAGCGCCAGGCCGGTCCAGCCCACGTCGGCGGGTCCGGTCAGCGGCAGCGTCCCCTCAGATACCACGAGTTCGAGGCGTTGCGTATAGGGCGCGGCTTCGTACAGCGCCTCGATCGCCGCCTCCACGTCGGCCACCGGGACGCCGCCGCTGGTCTCATACTCGATCTCGATCAGGTCGACGGTGGCGGTTACGCCGGCGCCTTCGTAGCCGGCGTCGGCCAGCAGCGCGGTCAGGTCGGCTTCGACGTCGCTCAGTCGGATCTCAGTGACATCGACGCTCAGACCAACTCCGAGCCTGTCGAGGGTGGCGGTCACGGTCGTTTCGATCTCACCGAGGGAAGCCGCCACCGCACTGCCACCGAGGATCACGCTGCTGGTCGTGTCTGTCACGCCGATCTCGGGGAACCCCGCCTGCGCCAGCTCTTCTTCCACCGCCTCGGCGAGCACAATGACGTTGCCCGCCACCACAGTGGCGCCCTCTCCGGCGGCCGCTGCGGCCGCCTCGATGACCGCCGGGCGGTCCGGCGGCGCCAGCACCACGGCGTCGAGGGTCACGCGAATCTCGCCGTCAACCTCTTCGACATTGGCCGAGGCCGTCACTGCTCCCGCGTCGGTGGCGGCAGCCTCGACGTCGGCCTGCACCTGCCCGAGATCGACCGGCGGCAGCGTCGTCGGCGGGGTCGTGGGCGATGTCACAGAAGTCGGAACCGAGGTCCCTACCGCCGTCGGTACCGTCGTTGTCTGCGGGTCGGGGCCTTCGTCCGACGCCTGCGTGAATATGACAATTCCCGCCACCACCACAGCGAGAACGATCGCCGCCAGCACCGGCAGCAAGCGGCGACCGCCGCCCGCCCGGACAGCCTGGCCCATGGCAGGACCGGAGGGAGGAGGCGCAGGAGCCGCCGCCGGCACGTCGTCCGGCTGCGGCCGAGCCGCCTCCAGCGGCTCCGGCGGCGGCGCCTCGGCCGAAGTGGCCACCTCCGCAGCCGGTGGAGGTGACGCCGGCGGCCGGACGTGCACCATGCGGCCTATCCCCAACGCCCCTAACACCGTCTCCGCCGTCCGTTCGGCCGCGGCCTCGTCGGCGGCGGGGTCGGTCAGGCGGATCACCAGGTCGGTGCCGGTCACGTCGATTTCGGCGGTGATGTCGCCCCGGGCCAGGCCCTCGAGCACCGAGTTCTCGATGACCCGGAGCTGCGGGCTGACCTGCCGCTCCACGCCTGCCCGGGACAGTTCGCCGGCAACCGCCTCCATCACGGCCACCGACTCGGCGGCGGTGTTGACCGTCCCCCGGATGGTGAGGGTGTCGGGACCGGCATCCACTTCGAGGCCATCGACGGTCCCTGCCAGCGCCGACCGGACCCGGTCGGCCAACGACTCGACCTTCATGGTGACGAACCGGGGCGCCTCGGCGGAGGCCAGGCTGGCGGTGACCAGGTCCCGGGCGGCGTCGATCGAGCGTTCGTCGTCCACAACCCCCTCAACCACGACCTCCGCATCTCCGACCCGGACCGTCAGCGGCAGGTCGGCCCTGGCCAGGTTCTCCGAGATCTTGGCTTCCAGGGGTCCCGGTGGCGGGGGCACCGGCGGCGGCATCGTGGCCCGCTCTGGTGCGGCTTCTGTTTCCCCGAACCCGAAGATATGGCCGTCGCCGGCCCGCATGTACAGCACCGGCGTCGCCCACTCGGCATAGTTGCCCTCGTTGTAGAGCGAGACCCGGGTGTGGGTGACCGACTCGTCGATCGGACGGCCTTCGCAGATGGTCGTGTACAGCCCGTCACAGAAAGCCTGGGCCGCGTTGTCGGTGATCTTGAACTGCATCGCCACCACCGCGGGGATCCCCCGCTCGACCAGGCTCTGCGCCACACCGGCGAACGGATCGCGGAGCGAACTGCGTGCCCCTTCGCACGTGTTCAGGACGACCAGCCGCAGATTCTCGGCGTTCGCCAGGTTCATGCCCAGATCGTCCCCGGGCACCAGGTGGGAATTGCCGTTCGGCTGCTTGAACGCCAGGACGCCTTGGTCCGATTCGGGATGGAATGCACCGTGCCCGATGTAGTGGAAAACGTTGACGTCGTGCTGACGGAGCTTGTCGTGTAACCCTGCGAGCGACGCCTGCTCGGTACGGTCGAGGACAAGCTTGCCCTGCTCGCGCAGGGCCGCGGTGGCCCGCACGATCGTGTTCCATTCCTTGTCGACCGCCAGCGAATCCAGGTCGGTGGGGTCGGAGATCATCACCAGCACCGACAGCGGCAGCTGCACGGGTGGCGGCGTGGTCGGCAGTGGCAGCTCGGCGTAGCGGACGATCGGCGTGTCAGTCTGCAGCGCCAGGAATCCGTCACCAGTCGAACCGTGCAGGTACTCCCAGGGAATCTGGTTCAGCTCCGGCGCCTCATCGAGGCGCAGCCGCAGTCGCAAGCCTTTGCCCTCATCCTGGGCGGCTTCACGAGAGCTGCGCAGCAGCGCCCGGATGTCGTCGTCGAACACCGCGGCAAACAGTGCCGATCCGAATTCTTCTGCTTGGACCTTCCGCTCGTCGGTCAGCATCGCGGCCGAACGGACCTGCCGCCCGGAGGCGGCCATACGCGTCACAAACAGCTGGAGTTCGATCTCGGAAAACGGCAACTCGAAGGACGCCGACACCTCCCCGGCCTCAGCGCATGAGGCGTGCAGCCTGAACCCCGAGTCTCTCGACCCGGAGATTCGCACGTCGAACGGCAGGTATTCGCGGATCCCGGCACCCTGGAAGCGGACATCCGCAGCCTACCGACCAAACCGCGCATTGTGCTGGGCTTTGCGCACTGAGTGCCGTCCGGGAGGCTCCGCCCGCAGAGCCATGGTTCACATTCCGCGGCCGGAGACGGCGCTATCCCCTCAACGATCCGCCGGGTTGTGAGGCGCCGTACCCTGCCGTAACGATTCCGTAACCGGTCGCCGGCAATGATGCAGCATCGAGCCGGCGTGGTTGCCGCTCATTGAACTCGTCGGGTGACGCAATGTCGGTTGGTTCCGCGGTCCCAGAAGCGCGGTTGGGCAGGTTTCCCGGGCTGGGACGCTTCGTCGCGCGTGTATCGCTGACACTGCTCCTCGTGATCTGGGGCATACGGGTCACCATGCCGTGGTGGTGGCCTGACAACGAGCCGGCGCAGGGCGAGGCGATGATGGCCACCGGGATCACCGTGCTGGGTGTGGTGGCAGCACTGCTCATGGCGCGGCGTCCTCGGAACCGCTTCTTGTGGCTCATGACCGCCGCCCCTCTCATGACGATGATCAGCGTGCTCGCCGACCTCTTGGCCAAAGGGCTCGGGACCACCGGAGGCGCGTTCTCGTTCTTCTCGGAGCTGGGGTTCTTCGCCGCGATCTCGCTTTTCGCCGCCTTCGGGTTGCTGCTCTACCCGAACGGCATTCTGCCGTCACCGCGGTGGCGGCCCGTTGCCGCTGCCGCCGGATTTGGAACCCTCGCCGTTCTCGGCTGGGGCCTCACCCGACCATGCATCACGATCAGGCAGCCCGGCAGCGACGGCACCGTCCCTCCCTGTGACGCTCCGCTCGAGTCCGGGTTCGACAGGATCGACAACCCCCTAGGTCTCGACTTCCCCGGCGGCGCGACCTTGTGGGGCGGTCTCGGGGCAGTCGGCGCTTTCCTGGTGCTCGCGGCGATGATCGCCGGTGCCGTCTCGCTTGTGTGGCGATACCGCCGCGCACGGGGGATCGAGCGTCAGCAGCTCAAGGTGCTCGCGCTGGTCGTGCTCGTGGTGATGCCATTCTGGATTGCCGGTGTAGCACTCGAGAACACGCCGGCCGGGAACTTTCTCGGCAGCCTCTTGGGGGTAGCGGTACCTCCTCTCCTGGCAGGAGCGATGGCGGTGGCGGTACTTCGCTACCGGCTGTTCGAGATCGACCGGCTGATCTCGCGAACCGTCTCCCACCTGGTCGTCACCGGACTCGTCCTCGGCGTGTTCGCATTGGTGGTGGTCCTGCCGGCCAGCAGTTTCGGCGACCAAGGCACACCGCCGTGGCTGGTGGCGACAGCAACCCTTGCCGCCGCAGGGGTTTTCAGACCGCTGTTGCGCTGGGTCCAGAAGGTGGTCGACCGGCGCTTCAACCGGGCGCGCTACGACGCCCAGCTCATCGTGGACGGATTAGCCATCCGGCTGCGGGACCGCCGTGAGCTGGAGGCGGTGACCACGGACCTGACCACGACTGCGGCGGCGACCGTGCACCCGAACCGGCTTGGCGTGTGGGTGCGGGTTTGACCACGCCGGCTGTAAGCCGAGAGAACCCGAGGTCGTGACGGCGGACCTGGCCGGGACCGTGGCTCCGTATCGCCTCGGGGTCTGGTGGCACGGGCAGGTGGCACGGGCATCGGCACCAATAGAGACGACTCGGGTTTCCGTCTGATATAGGCGATGCCACGTTGATCTCTCTGACTGAGGTTGGGCGGTCCTACCCGCGCGGCACTCTCACCACAAACCGCGCTCCTCCGCCAGCCAGGTTCTCGGCCGATATGTCGCCGCCGTGGGCTCGAGCCAGGCCGCGGGCGATGGCGAGGCCCAGGCCGCGGCCGCCATGGCCGGGGGTGCGAGAGGTGTCGGCCCGGCTGAGGCGGTCAAACACGTAGGGGAGCAAGTCATCGTCGATCCCGGGCCCGGTGTCCGATACCGCGATTTCGACGCCGGCCGCGCCGTCGCTCATCGTGATGGCCACAGTTCCGCCGTCCGGGGTGTGTTCAAGCGCATTATCCAACAGGTTGCCGACGATCTGGTCGAACCGCTTCCGGTCGACCGTGACATCACCGCAATGACCCTCCCGCACCACGGTGATGTCCTTCTCCAGCGCCCGACCTTGCCGCGCTTCGATCGCCACATCGACCACCCGGGTCAGGTCGGTCGGTGCCGGGTGCAACGTCAGTGAATGCCCGTCCATCGCCGCCAGCGTCTGGAGATCATCGACGAGGTGGGTCAGCCGCAGCGCCTCGGAGGTGACGATCTGTATCTGGTCGGGGGTCGGTTCGATCACTCCGTCGTCGATGGCGTCGAGGTGGCTCAAGATGTTTGTCAGCGGTGAGCGCAGCTCGTGCGCCACGTCGGCGGTCAGCTGGCGGCGCCGCACCTCGGCTCTGGCCAGCTCCTCGGTCATGTCGTTGAACGAGTCCGCCAGGTCCGCCACCTCGGACGGAGGCACCGCGTCCACCCGCACGTCCAGGTCACCCTGGCGCACCGCGCGGGCGGCCGACGCCAGCGCCTGAAGGGGCTTGGTGAGATAGCCAGAGAGGCCCGTTGCGGCCCCCGCAGCGATGACGATGACGCCCGCGGCGATGACCGCGATCAGCACCCAGGGCACCGATGGAGTCACCGAGAAGCCGATGAACAACAGCGCCGGCTCCTTGATGCCGCTCAGCTCATCGGACAGGGACACCGCCGCGAAGTCGTAGCAACCGCCGACCGCCAGGTCGTCTGCCCCTCCGTCCACCACGAAGACATCTCCGAACTCGTCCAGCTCATAGGGGATGCCCTCCTCTTCCAGGCAGGCCCGCAGCGCATCGTTGAAGAGCTCGACCTCGGGCGGGATCGTCTCGCCGAACTCGGCAAGCGCCCCGAACGGGTCGATCACGCCTTCGATCGGCGGGAGGTTGCCCGCGCCGGTGTCGATCAGCCGCCGCCCGTCGACATCGGTCAGGACGATCCTCGCCTCGAAGTCCTCAGCCAAGTCGTCGGCGGTGGGCTGCAGCTCCGGCCACGTCTCCACTTCGAACGCGGCGATGTTGAGTGTCTCGGTGATCACCGCCTCTGCCTCCCGTTGCTCGGCGAGGGTGCCCTCGAGGGCGTCACTGGTGGTGACTGCTACCGCCACCGTGGTCACAACCACCGCCAGCAACGCCAGCCCGGCGATGGTCAGAGTCAGGCGGCCGCGCAGGCTCTGCATCACGGTGCCCGGTAACCGACGCCCACCACGGTGGCGACGTAGCGGGGTTGACGGGCGTCGTCGCCGAGCTTGCGGCGGATGTTGCGGACGTGCACATCGATCGTCCGCTCCAGGCTGTCGTGATCAAAGCCCATCACCCGTTCCAGCAGCTCGGTCCGCGTAAACACCCGGCCCGGCGCGGCGGTCAGGGTCGCGAGGATGTCGAACTCCGACGCGGTCAGCACCACCTCATCTTCACCCTGTGTCACGGTGCGACGCAGCGGATCGATCACCAGGTCGCGGTAGCTGAACGCGGTCGGTTCGCTCATCGCCCGGCGGTGGCGGCGGAGCAGCGCCCGGACCCGGGCCATCACTTCTCGCGACCGGTACGGCTTGGTGATGTAGTCGTCGGCGCCGAGGTCGAGGCCGACCAGCACGTCGTCCTCGCTGCTGCGGGCGGTGAGGAGCAGGATCGGCACGTCTGATTCGGCCCGGACGATGCGGCACACGTCGTGGCCGTCGAGGTTGGGCATCATCACGTCGAGGATCAGCAGGTCGGGGAGGCGACGGCGGAACTCTTCGATGGCGTGGAGGCCGTCCTCGGCAACGACCACTGAGTGGCCTTCCCGCTCCAGATAGAGGGTGAGGATGCGGGCCTGGCGGGGGTCATCCTCAGCCAGGACGATGCGCCCTTTCATCTGGCGATGTTCGCACACGACAGGGGGATCGGCCCGGTCGGACCAATCCCCTGATACGTGCGCTCGAGGGCGGTCACCCTGTCGCCGCCTCCGGCTGCTTGTCGAGTTCCGCCTCGTGCCACAGCTCGTCGAGCCGGCGTTCGAGCTCCTCGGTCCAGACGATGTCATACACCCCGTCGGCGATCTCCTCGACCTCGACTGCGATACCCAACGCCACCAGCTCGGCCACCTCCGCCTCGACGTCGGCGTTCCACTCCGCCTTCTCCGCCTCCGACCATTCCGCCACCTCGGCCATGAACGACTCGATGTAGAACTGCTCGATCGCCTCCCAGATCGCCCCGTTCTCCTCATCGAACACCAGCTCATCCAACCCGTCCGCCCTGGTCGCAACCGTGACCGCAAACCCACGACTGCTCAGATGCTCCGCCAGCGCCGCCGTCTCCGCGTTCAGCTCAGCCAGCTCATCCGGCGACAGCTCCCCACCGAGCTTGCAGTCCTCGGCGTGGTCGTGGTCGTGGTCATCGAGACGCTGGGATTGTTCGGCCTCGGCCGGGGTGGGCGCCGGCGGGGTGTCGGTGGCCGCTGCGACCGTTACGGCAGCGACGACCAACACGGTCGCTGCCGCGAGGGCGAGCCACATGCGCTTCCACATCTCTATACCTCCTCGTATGCTGCCTGCCCATCACAGCGGCCCGGCATGAAGATGTTGTGAAGACGGTATTGGTTTCATCGGATTGTTGGTCGCGCGGTCTGGTTCTTGTCGCACCCACCCCAGTGGCATCACCGGGCGAGGGGAAGGCCCATGATGGTGCGTGCAGCCACGGCGAAGGGCCAGGGCGATCGTGAGGATGACTAGACACGCTGGAACATGGAGTTGGTCCGGGCCGTGCCGGGCGGGGCGACCGTACAGGCGCTGGTCACAGACGATGGCGGGACCGCCGCGGCACAGGTGCGCGCGTAAATCGCATCTCATATTCAGCTGGCGATTCGCGGGAAGCACGCCGAGGCTGCGGCGCGACTACCCGACCGTCATCGCAATCCGTTCGATCGCGTCCTCATTGGCCAGTCGATCACTGAGGGACTGACTTTCGCAACCGCAGATCCGATGGCGGACCGCTACGACGTGATCACCATCTGATCGGCCGCCAACGGCGGCAACCCTCCGCCGGCTGCAGGCTTCTGCTCAATCACCCAGGTAGACCGACGCCTCCAATTCGATGAACCAGTCCGGCATCGCCAGCGAACCGACCTGGATCACCGTCGACGCCGGATAGGGCTCCGACAGATAGTCCTTGCGGATCTCGCCGTGGTCCATGTACACCCGCATGTCGGTGACGTAGATATTGAGGAAGTACATGTCGGCCATGGTCCCGCCGGCGGCTTCGACCAGTTCCTTGATGTTCTCGAAGCACTGGCGCCATTGGGCCGCCGGGTCGCCGGGCCCGACCGTGTTGCCATCGGCGTCGATCGGTACCTGTCCCGACACATACAGTTGGTCGCCGACTCGCAACGCCGGGCTGTACGGCCGCCTGCCAGCCGAGCGGACATTGGCCGTCTCAATCTTCTCGAATTTCACGCGTCCCTCCTCGATAGCTGCAGTCTGTCAGACCATCGAGGGCGGGCGAGGGGTCGGCTGCACCGACTCAATGCGGACACCAGGCCTTGAAGATCATGCTGACCGCTACCTGGCTCTGCTTCTCGACGGCGGGATCCGGACTGCCATGTTGAGCATCCTGGCCGACACGGAAGCGGCAATCACCGCGGGCGATTCTGGAGCGGCACTCGATCTGCTACGCAACCTCCGACGGCACACCGACGGCTGCGGCGCAACACCAGACCGGAACGACTGGGTCAGGACCTGCCCGGCTCAGCAGACCCTGGTACCGCCGATCGACGATTTGGTGGCGAGCCTCGGCGGCTGAACGCCAACCGCCACCCCGGGGCGCCGCGCGGCCTTCCTAAGGGGTTACCCTCAGGGGCCCCCAGCGCCGAAGGCTCGACGAACCAGCCGGCCGTCCGGCCAGCTGGCGACTCCCAGCCGAGCCCCGGGAGGGCGGCACAACCGCGTCAGGCCGGCGGCACCGCGCCGCCCACCGATCACGCCGTCGCCAACACCGACCGAACCGCATCCATGACCCGTCCCACATCGGGAATGTACGCATCTTCCAGCGGCGGGCTGAGTGGGACCGGTGTGTGCGGTGAGGTGATCCGCTGCACCGGGGCGGACAGCGTCCCGAACGCCCGCTCCCCGACGATGGCGGCGATGTCAGTAGCGATGCTGCAACGGGGCGGGCTCTCGTCCACGATGATCAACCGCCGGGTCCGCTCGACTGATTCCACGATCGTGTCCTCGTCGAGTGGCGACAGGGTTCGAGGGTCGACGACCTCGACGCTGACCCCCTCCTCGGCGAGCGCATCGGCGGCTTGCAGTGCCACATGTGCCATCGCTGCGATGCCGACCATCGTGACATCGTCCCCCGGCCGTAGCACCGCCGCCGAGCCCAGCGGGATGGTGTACCGCTCCTCGGGCACTTCGGAGCGCGTGTTGTACAGCTTCATGTGCTCGAAGACCAGTACCGGGTTGTCATCGAAGATGGCCGACCGCAGCAAGCCCTTGGCGTCGTAGGCGCTGGTCGGCACCACCACCTTCACACCGGGGAGATGAGTGAACAGCGAGTACAACGTGTCTGAATGCTGGCCGGCCGCGCCCAGCCCGGCCCCGATCGCCATCCGCAGCACCAGCGGCACTCGGGCCTGGCCGCCGAACATGTAGCGCATCTTGGCTGCCTGGTTGTAGATCTGGTCGAACGCCAGCGGCGTGAAGCTTGACCACATCATGTCCACGACCGGCCGGATGCCGGCCGCGGCCGCCCCGGCGGCAACCCCGACAATCGCCGCCTCCGAGATGGGGGTGTCCCGCACCCGCGATGGACCAAAGGCGGAGAAGAGCGACTTGGTGGCCCCGAACGTGCCGCCCATCGATCCCTCATACGGTTCGCCCAGGCCGGCACCACCGACAACGTCCTCGCCGTAGACGACGACCTTTTCGTCGTCCTCCATCGCCTGGTACATGGCCTCCCCGACTGCCTGCACCATGGTCAATTGGCGATCAGCCATCGTCGCCTCCCGCATAGACATGGTGGTCGACCGCCTCCGCCGCGGGCCACGGCGCCTCCTTGGCCGCCTCGACCCCACGATCCAGCGCCTCGACGATCTCGGCTTCGAGCGCCGCCACGTCCGCCGCGGACAACGCGCCGGCCTCCGACAGTCGCTTCCGCAAGCTCGCCAGCGGGTCCCGGGCGGCGGCCGAATCCCGATCCTCTTCATTCCGGTAGCCCTCGGGATCGCCCAGGTAGTGACCGGAGATGCGGGGGGTTTTGGCCTCGATGAAACTCGGGCCGCCCCCGCCCCTTGCCCGCTCGATTGCCTCACCGGCCACCGTATACACCTCAGCCACGTCGGCCCCGTCCACCACATGACCGGGAATCGAGAACCCGGCCGCTCGCTGCGCCAGGTCCTCGATACTGTGCGCGTACGAGCCGGGGGTCGACTCGGCCCACCCGTTGTTCTCGCACACATATATCACCGGTAGGTTCCAGATCGAGGCGAGATTCATCGACTCGTACAGTGAACCCTGGCCAGCGGCACCGTCGCCGAAGAAGCTCACCGCCACATTCGCAGTTCCGTTCACCTGCTGGGCCAGCGCGCCACCGGTGGCCAGCGCGATGCTGCCGCCGACGATGGCGTTGGCCCCCAGCATCCCCCGCTCGAAATCAGCGATGTGCATCGAACCGCCCCGACCTTTACAGAGGCCACTTTCGCGCCCGTAGAGCTCGGCCAGCATCCCGGCCAGCGAACAACCCTTGGCGATGCAGTGGCCGTGGCCGCGGTGCGTGCTGGCAATGAGGTCGTCGTCCGTGAGGTTCGCGCACACCCCGGCCGCCACCGCTTCGGCCCCGATGTAGGTGTGTACAAACCCGGGCATGTCACCCCGGCGGTACTCCTTCGTGACCCTCTCCTCGAACAATCGGATGGTGGTCATGGTGCGATGCAACGCGAGAAGCGTTTCCGTGGATGGTGTCATGACGGGCCTCCCGACTCGACCAGCTGCCGATAGGCGTGATCGTTCTCCGCAATCCATCCGATCACCGCACCGATCGCGTACTCCGAGCCGGGAACGCCCTTCTGATGCACGTATCCGGACGCCTCGGCCTCGACCTCCTCTTCCACCTTGTTCGTCTCCATACGAAAGAGGACGTCGCCGGCATTGACATAGGCGCCCTCCTCAACGGTCCACTCGATCAGCAGGACGTCGTCCAGATAAATGCCGGTCTTCGGCACGAAAACCTCCTCGGGCATTTCCCGTCCTCCTACGGCGTCACGACGAACTTGCCGGCCGACGCGGCCACACCCGCCCACGCCCTGCCGATGTCCTCCAGGGCGACTGAGTCGACGGGCAGCTTGAGCCGGCCGGCGACCGCCAGGTCGACCATCTGCAGATAGGCGGTGACGGTATCGGCCCGGGGCACACCGAAGTTCGAATAACCGATGATGGTGAGTCGGCGGCCTCGCACCAGAGCCGAGGACAGGTTGGCAGTTGTGCCGGCCGATTGCCCGAGATGCACCACCCGGCCGCCCACCCGGGCGGCGGTCAACGCAGCCAGCAGCGGTTCGGCCCACAGCGGATCAAACACCACGTCGGCGCCATCCGGCAGCGCGCCCTGGAGCCGGGCGGCCGGATCGTCCACCGCCAACGACACAACTTCGTCGGCGAGTTCTTCGAGCATTCGCAGCCGAGCCGGATTGCGGCCCGCTGCCACCACCCGCTCCGCTCGAGCCAGCCGCGACGCCTGCACGGCCACCCACCCGGCCGTGCCTGTCGCACCCAGCACCAGCACCGTCTCGCCGGGCTGCACCCGCGCGGCCCAGGTGATCGGCAGCCAGCCGGCCAGTGCCGCGGTCCCCAGCGCCGCGGCCACACCCGCATCGATGTCTTCGCGTAGATCTATCAACGCGCTCACCGGCGCCGCGAACTGTTCCGCCGCAGTGCCGTCCCGCGTGACGCCGAGACCGCCTCCGAGCGCCATCACCCGCCGGCCCTCGCCCGCCACCCGGCCCACCCCCTCCAGACCGGGCACATACGGGACCGGGGGATGGCCGGCATAGAAACCCCCTGAAGCGATCGCCAGATCCGCCGGGTTGAGCGACGCCGCCTCCAACTCGATCGTCACCTCGCCGGTCCCGGCCGCTGGAGGATCGATCTCATCGATGGCCGGTGGGGCGCCCAGCTCGACGATGCGGGCGGCCCTCATGGGTTGCCCGACTTCGGCAGGTACCGATCCGGATCGGCGAACACGTCGATACCGCGATATCCGCCTTTGATCGACGTTATGTGGGCAACGCCCTCCGGAACGTCATACGTGTCGCCCCGATGGTACGTGCGAGTCTCACCGCCGATCGTCATCTGCATCTCGCCCTCCAGCACCACGCCCCATTGGGCGCCGTGGATGTGCTCGGGGATCTCGACGTCATGGTCGATCTCGTAGAACATCGGCAGGCAGTAGTCGTTCGGGACGATGTGCGCCACCATGTCCACCGGACTGTCCGGTTCCGGCAAGGCCCGGATGAAATCCGGGAAGCCCTCAGTCATCTCCACTCCTCTTCGTTTAGGCGTGTCCCGGCACGTACCCCTCGAGCGGCTGGATCAGGATCCCGCCGTCCACGGGCAGCAGCACCCCGGTTACGAACTCGGCCATGTCCGACGCCAAGAACAGCGCCGCCCGGGCTACGTCATCGGGGTCGCACAGCCGGCCGAGCGGAGTGCGATCTTTGATCCCGTCCCACTGCGCCTCGACATCAATCCCGTCGGGTGCGCCCGCCGTCACCAGCGCAACGGCACCCTCGGTCATCGACGCACCGGGACAGACCGCATTGACCCGAATCCCGTGCGGCGCAAACTCCATCGCCAATGTGCGGGTCAGGCCGGCGATTGCGTGCTTCGAGGTGGTGTAGTGAGCCAGCCCTTCCGCCGACGGATGCATCGCGTCGACCGACGCCACGTTGACGATCACCCCTGGTCGGCCGGCGTCGATCATCTGCGCCGCGGCCGTACGCGAGCAGAGAAACGCCCCGGTCACGTTCACCTGCATGATCCGGTTGAACTCGTCGACCGGCATGTTGACCGCCAGATAGTTGGAGAACACGCCTGCGTTGTTCACCACCACATCTGCCCTTAGCCCGTCAAACACCTCATCGACCGCAGCCGGGTTGCTCACATCGACGGTGCGGGGCTCCGCCGCGAAGCCGCCCTCGACCAGGCGTTCGGCGTGACTTGCAGCCCCGGCCTCGTTGGCATCGACGATGACCACGCGGGCACCCGCTTCGGCCAGCCGGCGGCTGATCGCGGCGCCAAAACCCTGCGCGGCCCCGGTGACGACCGCCACCCTGCCGGATAGGTCGTACAGCTCTGCGATAGGCCGCAGGTCCAACATCATCCGGGCGGGTGGGCGAAATCGCGGGTGCCGCGGGCGGTGAGCACCGCGTAGTTGTCCGACACGTCGGCCCGTTCCCGCTGCGTGTAGGGCTTGGGTGTGTAGATGTGTGTCCGCTCGAATGGGTGCTGGCGGCGCGGCTCAGCCTGCGGTCGCCAGGCCGACACGAACCGGCCCGCCTTCATGATCGACGCCAGGCTGGCTTTGTCCTGCAACACGGTCACATCCCGGTCGGGGGCGCCGTCTACGACCAGCACGTCGGCGTACTTGCCGGGTGTGACGGTGCCGATGTCGGCGGCGTGGCGGGGCAGCGTCCTGGCGCTGTTACGGGTCATCGCCAGCAGCGCCTCGAAATGGCTCATGCCCAGCAGATCGACGAACAGCTCCATCTCCCGGGCGTGCCACTCCCCGTAGGGTGTCATGGCGAAGCCGCTCTCCGAGCCGGCCACCAGCGTGGCGCCGGCCTCGCGTGCTCTGCTGAGAATCTGGGTGGCGGCGTCCAGCTCCCGCTTGATGCCGTCCCGCATCGCCGGCGAGAGATCCTCCCGATTGGCCTCGAGTGTGTTGACGAGCAGGGTCATTGCCGGCAAAAGCGGGATCTCCTTTTCCAGGACCATCTCCAGCGTCGGCTCGTCCATGTAGGAAGCGTGCATGATCCAGTCGACCCCTGCTTTTGCCGCGAACTCCACGGACTGGCGGGAGCGGGCGTGGATCGTGACGGGCCGGTCGAGGCGGTGCGCCTCGTCCACCGCCAACTCCAGTTCCTCAAGGCGGAAGGAGGCATATTCATCCGATGACCCGCCTGATCCGGCGATCTTGATCAGGTCCACCCCGTCCTTGACCTCGTTCCGGATCTCCTGGATCAGCTCGTCCGAGTTGCGCACCAGCGCCCCGAAGGACGACTCGGGCACCCCGATCCAGCTGGGGAAGCCATCGGCTATCCCTTGCTGGGTGGTGATCTGCTTGCCGGCGCACGCCATTCGGGGCCCTTGGATCAGATTGGCATCGATAGCATCCCGCACCGCAATGGCCACCTGGTAGGGGCCTCCCGGATCGCACGAACTGGTGACCCCTGCCAGCAGCGCTTTTTCGGCGTCGACTGCCGCCCGGATCGACCGGTACTCGGCCGGGGTGTAGATCGACAGCTCCTCTTCTGATGCGGCCTCGCCGAAGCTGATATGCATGTGGCCATCGACCAACCCAGGCATGACGGTCTTGCCCGTCGTGTCTACCGCCTCGTAGGCCTCGGTTTGGTAATGCTCGGGGACGGCCCGGGTCGGACCGACCCATGTAATCCGGTCCGCTTCGGTGACGACCGTCCCGTCTTCGAGCACGGAGGTGTCCTCGCAGGTGAGCAGACGCCCGCCCGACAAGCGGTATCCGATACGATCGCCGTTCATCATTCTCCTCCCAGCTCAATACGGAACGATCGGGAAGTACCGACCGCCGAGCGGCTCACCGATGTCGAACCCGACCTCGTCATCCGAATAGTTGAACTCATACCGGCGGCTTCCAAGCCACACCGTACCGTCACCCACGAATCTGACGACGATGGAACGGCGGGGCCGGTCGGAGACGTTGGGCAAAGACGCGTGCCACGTCAAAGAATGGTGTAGTGACACCTCGCCGGCCGCCAGGCTGATCGTTTCGATCTCCATGCCTTCCGCCGCTGGGTCGCGAATCGGCTTCACCGTGGACGGTCGCAGCTCGTTCATATAGGTCGTGCCCGTTCCGAAGATCGCGGGAAGGGTCTCGCCGGTGATATGGCTGCCGGCGGCCATCTGCATCGCCCCGTTCTCCGCGTCGACGTCGTCGAGGGCTATCCAGGCGGTCACGGCGTTTGGCTGGGCAAGGGGCCAGTACGGGTAGTCCTGGTGCCACTTGAGGCTGCCGCCTTGCCCGGCATCTTTGAAGAGCGCGTTGTCCTCCAGTATCCGCACCTGCCGCGAACCGATCAGCTGCGCCGCCCAGCGGGCGAGGGTCGGATGGAACGAAACCTGCCGCACGTCGTCGTTCCACAACCACAGGTTGAAGAGAAACCCCACCGACTTGCCCGGCTCGGGGGGAAGCTCGCTGTCCTCGGGCCACAGACCGGGATCCAGCAGGTCGTACGCCTGACCTCGCTCACCTTCGCGCACCCGGGCGTCCTCCACGGCGGCACGCAGCACCTCCAGCTGATCCCCGGTGAGTACCCGCCCGGGGCGCAGGAAACCCTTGTGGTTGAACTCCAGGATCTCGTCGGCCGTCAGCGGACCGGTCCTCACCCCTGTAGCTGCGGTTGTCATGGGCGCCTCCATCTCGTGACCTTGCTCATCTTGCCCGCGTCAGCCCGCTTCGTCGATGGCAACTGTTTCTGCTTCACAGAACTGGGGCCGGGCGATCTCGGCACCGGCTTCCGCCTCCCACTCAACGGTCGAGCCGGGCGGCACATCGATGGGATCGATCGCCACCTCGTGGAAGCTGACCCGCTGCGCATCCATCCAGCGCGGGGTGATGACTATCTGGATCGGTACGTCGTTGTCGTTGATGACCTCACCGGCCACCACCGTCTCCGAGCAGCGGTACACGGCGACCAGAACCATGTTCTCGAGTGGGAGCACGACTTCGGACGCCGGCAGATAGCAGGCGCTCGCCAGGGACGCAGTGGCAGCGACCGCTGCGGACAGTCGCAGCGACCTCGGGCTGCCGGGACGGTGCGCAGGCCCGGTCACACAGCCGCGGCTTTCGCTCTGAGCGCCCGGGCGTAATAGTCCCCGTACGACATCACGTCCACCCCGCGCTCGAGGGCATATTCGAGCAGCCCTCGCACCCAGCCGGTCCCCTCCTCGTTGTACAGCAGCATCGCCCACTCGTGGAAGCACGCTCCGTATACGAGATCCTTGTCGACGATCTCGTCTACGGCGGCTTTGAGCACGTCGAGGAACTCGGTGCCACGGTCGCGGCCGTTGATCTCGAACCAGAACCCGTCCAGCCAGTACTGAAACGGCATCTCGAGAATCTCAGGGAATCCCTGGTCGTCGTACCAGAACGGCTGGATGTCAAGGGGAGTTGGGTTGCCGTTCTCGGAGTTGCGTCCCCACGAGCTGACGTATTTGAGGCCGGCTTCGTCGAGAATCGAGAGCAAGTCCGGCCGGTCGGCGAGACCCTGCCAGTACCCGTGGGGAGTGCGCAGCCCGATGCAGTCGAGCCCCAGATGTTCGGTGATCAAACCCGACGTCGCCTGCAGTTCGTGGGCAAGAGCTTCCGGTGGGGACGCCCGGAAGATCCCGCCTTCCCATTCGTCCTGTTTGAACAAGGAATGGCTGTAGGTGTGCTGCTGGATGTCAAAGAGGCCGGTGTCGCGCGCCTCCTGGAGCCGGGCCACGTTGTGAACGAGCGTCCGGCCACATACGAACAGCGTGGCTCCGACACCGAAATCACGATGGTTGCGGGTGATGATGTCGAGCCCCTGGGAGGTCGTGTCGTCGGGCAGTTCGTGATAGAAGCTCATCCCGCCACCTCTGGCCAGGTTCTCGCCGATTGCATGAAACTCGGTGTCGTATCCCATCAGCAGCGTGGCCATCGTGTCCTCCTCACCCGCTCAATCTTCGTCCTCGTCTTCACCGTCGGCCACGACGGCGCCCGTGATCAGATCGACGAGGTCCCGCGCCGTCACGCCGAGCATCGAGATGTCGCCCACTTTGCGCCCATGCCGCAGCACGACCGCCCGGTTGCACACGTCGAGCACGTGTTGCATGTTGTGACTGATCAAAAGCACCGCCACGCCCGTGTGGCGGAGCCGGTCGATCAGATCGAGCACCAGCCGGGACTGCTCGACACCCAAGGCGGCCGACGGTTCGTCCATGAGAACGATATGACGTCCCCACGCCACCGCCCGGCCCACCGCGATCGACTGCCGCTGGCCGCCGGACAGTTTCTCGACCTGCTGTTTGACCGATGGCACCCGTATCCGTAGCCGAGCGAGGGTCTCCTCGGTCTCGCGGTACATACGTCGCCGGTCCATCCAGCCCAATTGACGCAGGATGGGCCACCGGCTCTTGATCTCCCGGTTCAAGAACAGGTTGGTCGCGACATCGAGGGTCTCCACCAGCGCCAGGTCCTGATACACGGTTTCGATGCCGAGGGCGTGGGCGGTCTTCGGGCTGTCGATGCGCACCGGCACCCCGTCAACGCAAATGCGGCCGGCGTCGGGGCTCACCGTTCCAGAGAGGCAGTTCACCAGCGTGGTCTTACCGGCCCCGTTGTCTCCCACCAGACCCAGCACGTCACCCCGCTCCAGCGTCAGGCTGACGTCCCGCAGAGCTTTGACTGCTCCAAACGACTTCGACAAGCCGTCTACCTCGAGCGCGATCGAAGTGTCGGTGTCCGTGGGGCTCGTGCTCGGTACGTCCGTCATGCCAGGGGTTGGGTCGATAGTTTATAGTATATAAATCTTGGGAGAGGAGGCGCTCGTGGCCGAGTACGTCGTGCGGGCCGACACCACGCCGCCGGCCGATCTGAGCGGCACGGCCTTCAGCCACCTCGACGTGCGCTGGCTCGTAAACGAAGAGCGCAACGGCGCGGCTCTGACCGGAGTGGGTCAGACCATCTACCCCGGGGGTGGCGGCACACACGAACAGCATTACCACCCCAATGCCGAGGAGACAGTGATCGTCCAATCCGGCACGGGCCGGCACCGCGTCGGCGACGAGTGGTACGACATTGGTCCGGGTGACGTGATCTTCGTCCCCCGCGGTGTCATCCATGGCGCCATCGCCGGCGATGAGAACCTGGTCATCTATTGGGTGCTGGGTGGCGCATCGACGCTGGAAGGCGCCGGCTACGTCGCGGTCGACTGATGGGAACGGAACCGTGGGAGCTCGGCGTCCGCGCTCTGCAGAGCGCCTTCGCCGCACGGACCCTGACGCCCGATGAGGTCGTAGCCGCGTGCCTGACCCGAATCGAAGCCCTCGACGGTGCGGTCGGCGCCTTCCGGCAGGTGGCGGCCGAGCGAGCCACGTCCGAGGCGGCGGAGCGAACGGCGCAACTGGGCCGCGGCGAGACGCAGGGCCCGCTGCATGGCATCCCCGTGGCGATCAAGGAGCTGTTCGACGTCGAGGGTCTGTCCGGTTGTTACGGCTCCGAAGTATTCGCCGATCGGATCAGCCCGTCCGACGCCGAGATAGTGCGGCGGCTCCGCGCCGTTGGGGCGGTAGTGATGGGCGTTACCCGGTCACATGAGCTGGGTTGGGGCATCACCACCCAGCACGCCACGCTGGGCAGCACCAGCAACCCCTGGGCGCTCGACCGGGTGCCCGGTGGATCGAGCGGTGGATCGGCCGCGGCCCTGGCAACCGGCATGGTCCCGGTCGCGGTCGGCAGCGACACCGGAGGATCGATCCGCATACCGGCGGGATTCTGCGGAGCAGCCGGCATCAAACCAACCTACGGGCGCATCCCCAAACGGGGTGGGGTGGCGCTGGCTCCTTCCCTCGACCACCCCGGCGTCATGGCCCGCTCTGTCCCGGATCTGGCCGACGGCTACCTCGCGATGGCCGGTCATGACCCGCTCGATCCCTCCACTTTCGCAGTCCCCGCCCCCCACGTCGGTGACCTGGCCGAAGGCGCCCACGGCATGCGAGTAGGGCTGGCACCGGATCTCCACCTGCGGCCGCTCAGAGACGACTACGCAGAGCTGTTCGAGCGCGTGGTCCGGGTGCTCGAAGGTGCGGGCGCCGAGCTGGTCGAGGTCCCGATCGCCGGCGCCGATCGGATCCGGGCCGCGTTCGGAGCGATCCAGATGGCCGAGGCGCTGCACTACCACTCCACCATCCTGGGGACGTATCCGGAGCGTGCCGGGCAGTACGGCGGGGATGTGCGTGGCCGGCTGCAGATGGCGACCGAGGTGACGATCTCGGACTACCTCGACGCACGAACGACCGCACAGCTGGTGGGGCGCGCCTTCGAGGAGGCGTTCGCTCGGGTCGACGTGATCCTCACTCCCGTCTCGGCGGGCGGTCCCTCATCGGTGTCCGATCCGGACGAGGTGTCACATCGCGGCTCATCTTTGCCGTTCCGGGACCTCGTGATGGATTACACGGTGCCTCAGGACCTGATCGGCCTGCCGGCCGTCGTCGTACGGGCCGGCTACGACCACGACGGAATACCCGTCGGCGTGCAGTTGACCGCGCGCCGATATGACGAAGCGACGGCCCTGCGAGCCGGCGCCGGGCTGGAGGCCGCACTTGGGCTTGCGTTTCCTTGGCCGGCCGTCGAACTAGCGGTCTGACCGCGACATAGGAGAGCCAGCCATGCCGCATGCAACCTTGGCGAGCGGAATCGAGCTCTACTACGAGTGGCACGGTGCCGAGGCAGGGACCCCTGTCGTCTTCGTCCGGGGGACGGGGGCAGACAGTTCGCGTTGGCTTCCGCAGGTGGAGGCCTACGGCGAACGATACCGCTGCCTGATATTCGACAACCGCGGCTCCGGCAGGAGTTCCAGCCCCCCGCCGCCGTACAGCGTGGCGCTGATGACCGAGGACACGATCGGGCTCCTCGACGAGCTCGGCGTGGCGACCGCGCACATCGTGGGCCTCTCGCTGGGCGGGGCCATCGCCATGCGGTTGGCGATCGACCAACCAAAGCGGGTGGAAACCCTCCAGCTGCACGGAACATGGGCCAAGACCAGCGGGTACGCCCGCATGTACCTGAGCCTGCTCAAGCGATTCCTCGAGGAAGGTGGGTTGGATCTCTACTACGACGGTGCGCTGCTGTATCTCTTCCCGCCCGAGTTCTTCGTGCACAACTACGACCGAGCGCAGGAAATCCTGGCCAACATGAAGGCCCATTCGTCACCTTACGACGGGCTGATGGGACAGGTGGAAGCCAACCTCACCCACGACGAAGCGGATCGGATCGGACGCATTACCGCACCGACGCTGATCACCGTTGGCGAGTTCGACATGTGCCTGCCGCCGTACTACTCACGCGAACTCCACGCCGCCATCCCCGGATCCGAGTTTTACGTGTTCGAAGGTGGCTCACATCTGGTCGGATTGCAGGATCCCGACACCTTCAACAGGGTCACCCTGGACTGGCTGGACCGAGCCACGCAAGTGGCGCAGTCCTAGACCGCGTCCGGAGTGGGCTGATCGGCGGAGTAATGCGATACCAGCGCGTCCTCTGTCAGATGCAAATGGCTCAACACAACGTCGGCAACGGCCGGATCACGCTGGGCCGAAAGCTCGTAGATCAAACGATGTTGTTGGATCGCGGGCGCCACGTCTGAGGGAAAGGCGAGTGACAACCGCAGGAACCGCTCAGACAATCCCCACAGCTGACGGAGGATGCGCTCGAGCGTAGGGGTAGCGCCGGCCCGCATCGTCAGCCAGTGGAACCGCCGGTGCTCTTCGAAGAAGTCGTCGCTGCCGGACGCGGAGACCTCGGCCAGGCGCCCGTAGGCAGCCGACAGCTCGGCAACATCCTCATCGGTCATTCGCGGAGCGGCCCGGGCGGCCAGCGCCGGCTCCAACATCCGCCGGGCGTCGTACACCTCCGCCAAGACCTCGAGCGATACCGGAGCCGCTACCGCACCGCGTTGAGGAAGGTTCTCGACCAGTCCTTCGGCCTCGAGCGTGCGGAGTGCCTCCCGAATCGGGATATGGGACACCCCGAATCGTTGCTGCAGGTCTCGCAACCGCAGTCGCTCCCCCGCCTCGAACTCTCCCGCGTAGAGCATCTCGCGCATCTGTTGCACGACCTCGTCCACCATGGTCGAAGACTTGATCGTTCGATCCACCTTTTCACCAACCCTGCTGAGCCCGGGCTCGCGAACGGGCGACCGTGACCGCCCCGTGCCGCGCCGGTTGTCCCCTTATGTTATACGTTATAAAATCTTGTCCACCCCAATGGGGAGGGAGGAAAACCATGGCGGGTTTCAAGCGTTCAGCAACCTTCCGAGTACTCGCAATACTGGCTTCACTATCGGTAGTCGCAGCCGCCTGCGGCGACGGAGACGACTCGGCGGGCACAACCGCGGCAGCAGAGGAGACGACCGCCGCTACCGAAGCACCGACGACCACCGAGGCGGCAACCACCACGGCGGCGCCAGAGACCACGACAACGACGGAAGCAGAACCTGAATCGGCTGGAACCATCGCTTTTAGCTTTGGCAACGAGTCGGCCGGTATCTACCCGATCGTGGCCAACCCGGCCCGGGTCGAGGCGGAACGGCGAGGGTACGACTTCGTGGAGGGCGCAGCCAACGGCGACTGTGACCAGCAGGTCCGCGACATCGAGAACTTCATTGCTCAAGGTGTCGTGGGTATCACCTTCCTGCCCCTGTGCGGACCGGACCCGTACGTGCAGGTGACCCAGCAGGCCAAGGACGCGGGCATCGTCGTCGTCGGTTACTCGACCGCCGTGCAGGGTGGTGACGCGGCCATCATCTACGACAATGCGACCGGCGGCCAGGACCTGGCAAACGAGGCGATCCGCTGGTTCAACGAAGACTTCACTGGCGACAAGGACACCTTCAGCTGGGCGCTCTTCACCTTCGACCAGTGCGGCCGGGCATGCACCGACCGCACCGACACCATCCGCAAGGTCATGGTGGACACTCTGGGAGTAGAGCCGGTTGAGGCAGAGGCGGTGGCGGAAGACACCGGCCTAGAAGCAACCGAGACGTTCCTGCAAGCTGATCCCGGCCTCAACATGGTGCTCGGTATCAACGACGGTGGCGCGCTCGGCGCCTACCAGGCGTTCCTCAACCAGATCGAGTCCGAAGGACGCGACCCCGGCGAGATCTTCGTGGGCGGCATGGATGGACAGAACGAGGCGCTCGAACTCATCGCCGAGGGCGGCGGGCCATCAGGCATTTATCGAGCCAGCTCAGCACTGATTCTCGACCAGCTGGGCCAAGCCGTCGCCGACTTGCCGATCAACATCATCGAGGGTCAGCCGACCAACAGCATCTTGCTCGTGTACGAGCTGATCACGCCGGCCAACCCCGATAGGGCCCAGGAGATCCTGGACACGTACAACCAGTTCGTCGAGTAGGTGAACGGATCTACATGCAGGTTGAGCCGAGGAGCCCCGCTCCTCGGCTCGCTTGTAGATGTGAGGAGGGTTGCCGCTGACGCCACGTGACACGGACCGGACAGGCGCAGGAGAGCTGACCGATCAGCCCGCGGGCGCGCAGGGGCTCTCTTCCAGCCGCCGGGGCCTGGCGGCGGTTCGGCTCAGCGACAGCTGGGCGGTGATCATCCGCAACGGGATCGTGGCCGCGCTGGTGGTCGAGATCATTGCGTTCGCCGTACTCACCGACACCTTCTTGACGGCATCGAACCTCCGGCTGGTTCTGCTGCAGACCTCGGTGATCCTCCTGCTGGCGGTCCCCAGCGCCATCCTGCTGCTCTCCGGCTACGTGGACTTTGCGATCGGCTCGATCCTCGGGCTGGGCGCGGTGGTCGTCGGCAAGCTCCTCGAACAAGGCATGGGCGTGTGGTCCGCGAGCGCGACCGTCATCTTGATCACAATCGCCGTCGGTTTGTTGCAGGGGCTCCTGGTAGGTCCGATGCGCCTACCGACATTCGTCGTCACGCTGGGGTTCTTCACGGCTGTGCGAGGCATCGCTTTCGTCGTCAACGCCGGCGATCAGGCCAGCCGGTTCGGTGACACCTTCGCGGTGCTCGGTCGCGGTCGGGTCCGGCTGCTGGAGGTCCCGGTCCCGATCGCCATCTCACTCGTGACCCTCATCATCGGCGCTGCGTTTCTGTACCGCACGAGGTGGGGACGGCACGTGATGGCAATCGGTGTGAATGAACAAGCAGCCTTCCGCGCCGGCGTGAAGGTGAAGCTGATCCCCATGCTCCTGTATGGGGCGACCGGGGCCGCGGCGGGCTTGGGAGCTCTGATAACGGTCTCCCGGCTCGATTCGGCCCCTCCTACCCTGGGGGAGGGGACCGAACTCAGCGTGCTGAGCGCAGTGCTTCTCGGTGGTGTGGCCTTCAGCGGGGGTCGCGGGACGCTGTTGGGCGTGTTTGCCGGCGTGTTGTTCATCGGGATTCTCAACAACGGTTTGCTGCTGTTTGGGGTCGCTCCGTTCTGGTTTCGGGTGAGCTCGGGGGTCGCGCTGGTGGTTGCGGCTGGGTTGGACGCGGTGACCAGGCGCCTGGAGGAACAACGCCTCGGGGCCGGCTAGGCGCGGTCTCCCGCGTTCCTAAGGCTGGGGGGTACCCTCAGGGGGCGCCAACGCCGAAAGTTCGCCCAGCTGCCGGCAGCAGTCTCATGCCGCCAATCGCAGTTCTCGGCGCCAACGGCACCGATAGGGAGGCGACGCGGGCTCTTATGGACGGCGGGAGAGCGCCAGGCCAGGCAGCCGGCGTCGCCGGGCGTCCACCGGCGGCAGCCCACCCTCCACGGCGGCCTCGGGATGAATCGGAGCGCGGTTCAGTCCGTGCCGAGCGCTCCCCAGGAGCCGGTGATCATCGGTGTCTTGGCCGTCGCCACCACGTCATTGCCGAGCCGCAGGACCACCTCGGCGACCAGGTGATCGGCGAACTCGGCGATCGGCTCGATACCGCCGGCGTGGTCCGTGCGCCACCAGTCCTGCTCGACGTCGAGATCGACCCGGTGCACGTCAGTGGTCAGCCGGCGCAGGATCCGCCCGGGCTTCTCAACCACGAGGCGGTCCTCGAGTTGCACTGTCAGGTCGGTGGGCGGGACAGGTGCGTCACGGGCATCCTCGGCATGCACGGTGGCCTCTTCCCCGATCCATCTCCCGATCGACGGATCCCCCGCCGGCACCTCGATCGTGTATGTCACGACCAGCCGCCGCTCACCAGGATGCCCCGCCACGTGCTCGACGTGCAGGTGCGGATCGACGATGACGACCATCAGCCCAGTATCGCCCCGTCGGCAGATATGGACCAGAGACATTCGGCACGAGATCGCCATCACCGGCGACAGCTGGTAGTCCGTCGGTCAGCCTGGCCCCACGCTGGTGCCTCGGGACCGCCTGCGGGTCGTCCTGGCGAGAATCGCTGAAGCTCTAGCCAATACCGGTCAGCCACATGCCCCGAGCAGGTCGCACCGGTCGCCTCGCGCTCGGTGGAGAAACGCGGCGATCTGGCCTCTCGTCACCGGGTCCCGCGGGCAGAAACGGACACCCGCGGCATCACAACCTCCGGTGATCCCGGCCGCAGCCAGCGCCTCGATGTCGGCCTCGAACACCGATCCGTCGTCGTCGATGAACGTGTCGACACCAGTCAGCGGGTCGAGACCCAACGCACGCACCAGCAACGCAGCAACGTGACCGCGGGTGGCCGGCTCACCAGGGCAGAATCGGTCGTTGTCCGGCGGGTTGCACCCGAACGTGATGCCGGCCGAGGCCAAGGCCCCGATGTCGTCCTCGAAGACCGATCCCTCATCGTCGATGAACGGGTTGATGTCGCCCGCCGGGCTCAAATCGAAGGTGCGCGCCACAAACGCGGCCAGCTGCCCACGAGTCGCAGGAGCCCTCACACAGAACAGATCGGCCAGCGGAGGGTTGCAGCCCCGAGTGATCGCGCTATCGAACAGCCATTCCACATCGCTCGAAAAACGGTGAGTGAAAGGCACATCGGCGAACGTACTGCCATCAGTGGCGACTGCCCAGTCGATGTCGTACACGGGCCGGTCGAAGTCGGAGAAGAGCGTCTCGGCTTCGCCGGTCATCGCGTCCACGATCAGAGCATGCACACCCTGGAAACCAACCACCGCGATCTCATCTCCGGCCGGCGACCACACGGGCGAGAAGCCCACCCCCAGCTGCGGCCCCGGTGGTTGACCCAGCTCGAGGCCCGGCACCACCCGCAATCCGCTGCCATCGGCACCGATGACCGACGTGCCAAGGGGCCCGACGAAGACGATCTCGCTGGCATCGGGCGACCACGACGGATGCGTTCCATCCGCCAGCACGGTGATGTCCGAGCCGTCGAGCGACAGCGTGGCGATCACCGATGCCCCCTCGGTCGAGAGAAGCGTGACGGCCAGCAAGTCGCCGCGAGGCGACCAATCCAAGCTCGGCCCGATCCCACCCTGCGTGAACGCGGCGACGTGTTGCTGTCCGTCACCGGACAGAGGGACCAGCACGACGTCGCCAAACCCGGCCTGCTGATCGATGCCGATCGCCAGCCATCGGGCATCCGGCGACCAGGCCATGCTGGAAATCGATTGGGGTGCCGTGACCTCGAACGCCACAAAGCTCGACCCCGTACGGATGTCCGTTACCTCCACGAACGTGCGGTGGTCGTCGGTCTGAATCACGGCCAGATGGCGGCTCCGGGGTGACCAGACCGGCTGCGTAGCCGGGCTCCTCACGAGGTCGAGCCCGCTGCCGTCAGGCAGGATCGAATATGCCCCGCTCTGCCACGTCACCCGGTCGCCAAGCAACAGCGCCAGCCGGCCGGGCTCACCCGGGAAGGTCGCGCCTGCCGGGTCGGTCACGGCCACCAGCACCACCAGCGCCAGGACAAATAGAAGACGCCGCCACACCACCACACCTCCGCGATGGACGCCCTCTCAGTGTGATGGATGGTGTTGGAACCGTGCAGGGCCGGACGGCCGCGATGTGCTCGGCGTCGCGATCCACGTTCCGCCCACGAAGTCGATGGTGCCGAGCGGCAGCTACTCCGCTGTCTTGGCCTTCTTCCGCCGGCGGCGTCTGAGTCCCAACGACCCGAAGCCGCTGATGATGGCGATGTAGAACCCGAAGTCGTACCACCAGCCCGTGTTGAACGGCTCGTAGACCCGGATGTCCGAGTTGAAGATCTGCCATATGAGCGTGATCGGTGCGATCCAGCCGTGCCAGATACCCGTGAAGAAGCCAGCTGGATCGTCGGCCGCGAACCGGCCCGATCCCGGCGCACACGCCGCCAGCAGCAGCGCCAAACCAACTGCAGCCAACACCAGTCGTTTGCCTCGCATGCCCACGTGCTCCTCCCAGCCGGCAGTTCGGATCCCCGCCCACGCTATCGCCCTGACTCCATCTGGGCCTGATCGAACCTCTCTGTCTGGCTCGTCGCATGACCGAGCTGTCACCAGACGAGGATGTGCGAGGTTGGTGCGGCGGTCAGCATCGCGACCCGCTTTTCCTGACGCGCCGAGCCCATATGGGCATGCCGGGCCAGAGTCTGGCGCGTAGCCTCGTATTGTCTGGGTGAGGGGATCGTGTGCGGGAGCGTCTAGCCCTGGCAGTGGTCGCGTTGGTTGTCGCGGTCGCCTGTACATCGGGAGAGGCCGAACAGACAACGACGCGGGCTGGAGTGACACCGCGGCCGGGTAGCCGCCCGGTGATCTTCGACTACAGCCCGACTGTCTCCGATATCGGCGCGCTGCTCTACCTGCTCTCCCACCCGCAGGTTGACCTGTTGGCTGTGACATTGCCGGCCACCGGCGAAGCCGGGTGCGACCTCGGGATCACGGTGACCCTCGGCATCCTGGCTCTGCTCAACCAACCGGACATCCCGGTGGCATGCGACCCCGACGCTCCGGCCGGCGCTGGGTCCTGGCCGGCCGAGTTCCTGGCGGGCCACGAAGCACTCGCCGATGGTCTGCCCGCCACGGTGGATCTGGCCGCTGATCAACGCCCCGCCCATCAAGTGATCGCCGAGGTCGCGGCCGCGTCCGAGCAGCCGGTCATCCTGCTGGCTGTGGCGCCCCTGACGAATGTCGCCCGCGCCTTCGACCGCCATCCCGAGCTCGTCGATGCCCTAGCCCGGGTGGTGATCATGGGCGGTGCGGTTGATGTTCCGGGCAACGTCCCTGGGACCGATGCCGAGTGGAACCTGTGGATCGACGTCCCGGCGGCTCGGCAAGTGATCGAGTCGGACACACCGATCACGGTCGTGCCGCTCGACGCGACCAACGAGGTGCCGGTGCCCGGGTTCTGGCCCGACGCACTGCGCGCTGCGCCGCAAAGCCCGGCCGTCAGCTACCTCCGCTCGCTGGTCGACACGTTCCCGGCCGTCACGAGCGGCTTTTTCTACCTGTGGGACGAGCTGGCGGCGTCAGTGGCCGCCGGCGAGTCGTTCGTGTCATCCCAGGACGAGACGCTCGTCGTGGCTACCGACGACGGCCCAAGGTTGGGCGCCACCGTCCGCAACGCGAATGGGACGTCGGTACAGGTGGCGACCGCCGTCACCGACCCGGCTGCCTTCTACGAGCACTTCCTGGCGACGCTGGCCAGAAAACCGGTGGACATCCCCGCCGCCCCGCAACCCCTCACGCCGCCGGCGGAAGTTGACTCGACCAGCCCGCCAGAGGAGGTACTGGCCTACTGGCTGGACCGCGCCATTCGGGGCGATGAGGCGGCCGGGAGCGTGGTCGCGCCCGACGCCCCATGGGTGGGACTCGGCGCATCGCCGGACGTCTTTGTCGAAGGGTCGGCGCCCTACGAAGGTGCCGACGTCGAACTGGCCTGCTCATCATCCGGAGGGGTGGCGGCCTGCGACCTGACGTGGACCGACCGCTGGATCATCCCGAACCCCGACCTCGATCGGGGCAACATCCACGTCGAAGCCGAAGTTGTCGACGGCACGATTGTCGCATTCGTCGACTTCACCTTTGGCGCCGAGCTGACTGCCGCGTTCGAAGCGCATGTGGCCTGGCTGGAGGCCAACCAACCGCAGCAGCTGGCGATTGCGTGCGGAGCCGACCCGGCGGCGCAGGCGTGCAGCCGGCTCCTGGTGGACACGGTCGACGTCTGGCTGCAGGACTCTTGAGGTGCGCATTTCGGCCGAGCCCGATCACCCCGAAATCGTGCCGACCAGCAGGCGGGGTGTCATTCCCGAATCGCTGCGAGGGCTGTTGGGGAGCTGAGGTGCGTCGATCACTGCGTAGATGTCGCGTTCACCCACCGCCAGCAGCGAGACCGGACCGAGGGGCCGGCGCGGCTCGAGTTCCAGCGCCGCCCAGCCCCAGGTGTCCCCATCAGGGGTGAAGGCCACGCCGAACGGTCCCCGCGTTCTGGGAACCAGGCCCGCCAGATAGATCTGTTCCAGTTCATCGACGGTCACCCAGACGTCGGAGTCGGCGGGCGGGCCGCCCAGGTAGAGGCGCGACGTTCCTGCTTGGTAGAAAACTCGATCGCTGTCTTCCGGCGCTGCGAACGTCTCCACCACGTCACCCGACCCGGCCACCCGGATCCGGCGCGGCGACGAATCGATGATCACTCGGACCCCAGCCCGTTCGATCACGGCCGCTTGGAACGTCACGCCGTAGTCCGGCCCGCCAGCGCCCGTCAGGACGGCCAAGCCGGCCGGCCCAGCCGCCGGCAAAACGTAGGGGGACGCGCCCCGCCCCTGCGGTGGACGCAATACGATGCTGTCCGTCCCGCCGACGACCACTTCGACCCGCTGGTCGTTCACCGTGACTACTCGGTCACCGATTGACTGCAGGTAAGCCACCCCGAAGCCCAGATTGCTCAGAATCCCCACCTGCTCAAAGGATTCACCTGCCGTCTGCCGGAACACGCGGCTCCCGGTGTCCAGCATGAGCAGTCGCCCGTCGACGCCCCGGTCGATCGTGGCAATGAACTCCGACCCGGCCGGATTTGAGGACGCAACAAAACCCCGACCATCGAGGCTGCTCCAGGCCAGGCTTTCACGGCGCTCCGCCGGACCGGCCGGCGGGTCGTCGAGGCCTAGCTCTGCCAGCGACGTCTCAAACAGCGGGAAATCGAGCGGGCCCGACACGACGACCTGCCCATCGTCGATCTGCACGGTCGCCGAGCGGGAGATCACCCGCTCCTGCACTGCGGCGGGAAGGGCGGCGGTCACGGATGGGTAGTCGTCCACCACGGTCAAGGCGGTGACCCAACTGGCCGATCCGGCCGGCCCCACCGCCGCGTTGAGGCTGACGAGCGACCTTTCACCGACCTCTGCGATCGGGGTCGCATGCCAGTCGACACCATTGGGCGAGGAATAGACCGTCACGTCGGTTGAGACATACGGGAGACGGGCCGCCCCGCGGCCGGCCGCCACGACAATCACCCCCGTAGGGCCGATATCAACCGCCACCATTTGTTCGGTGTCGGGCAGGGTCCACCGGGGCGATCCCCATTCGCCGTTCGACTCCGTCAGGTAGAAGGCCCCGCCCGGGTACAGCTTGCGGGCGTCGGGTGCGGACGTAGTGGCGATCAGCGCCACCCGGCCGTTCAGTTCCCCCAAGCCGTACACCGAGGTCACCACGTCCGGCAAAGCCTTCTCCGCCCATGTGATCGTGGGGCCCTCGGCGAAGGCGCCGGCGTCCACCAGCGTGTGCCCGAGCACAGCCTCCCGGCTCGGGGCGGAGGTGGATGGGGCAGTGGGAGCGGGTGCCTCCACCGCGATCTGCCCGCCCTCCGACTCATAGGAGGGCCATTCGAAGACGGCCAGTAACCCGATCAGGGCGAGCCCAATCCCCACCAGGATCGGCCATGACCACGGCCGAGCCGGCGCAGCGTTCCGAGGCTGTCGTCCGCCGCTCATGTCGGCCATTCAACACGGCGCCGGCGCGTAATGCCGACGGCGCCGCCAGGCAGGGACCCTATCGTTCGTTTAGCTTGGGCTCGGTGGAGAGGGCCTATGAGGTGTTCGGAGGCGTACGCGCAGTCGCGGCCGGCGAGCCGCATACGCCGGGTCCTCGAGTGGGCGCGGTGTTGGCCATCCTCCTAGCCGAGGCACCGCAGCCGGTCGGGTTGGGACGCTTGATAGAGGAAGTGTGGGGCCAGTCACCGCCCGACGATCCCGAGGCCGCATTACACAATCTCATCTCTCGCTTGCGCCGGCTCACCGGCGACGACTT
>JBFGLM010000040.1:0-41473 GCA_041576165.1 Acidimicrobiia bacterium | reverse complement strand
CGCGTTGCGCTCACGTTAGTTCCGTGAGCGCAACGCGTCTTGGTCAATTGCCAGTTTTCAGCCGATCAGGGGCAAGCCGCCACCGAGCCGGATGGCACGTTCTGGCACAGCGTCGCCTCGTCAATCCAGTCGGCTTCCAGCACGACGTTCAGGTTGTCCTGCGTGATGGGAATCGGCTCCAGCAGGATCGACGTCATGGTGTTTCCGCCGGGCGACTCGAAGTCGACGACGCCGGAGACATCTGGCAGCGGCGTGCCCTGGGCGAGCGCCACCGCCGCTTCTCCGGCCGCCTCACCGAGCTCCCGCGCATCCTTCCAAACCGACACGGCTTGTTCGCCGAGCGCCACCCGGTTGAGGGCGGCCGCATCGCCGTCCTGGCCCGACACAGGCACGATACCGGCCAGACCCTGCGCACGGAGCGCCTCAACCACACCGCCTGCCATGCCGTCGTTGGATGCGACAACGGCATCCACCTCGTTGTTGTTCTGGGTCAGGAACTGCTCCATGTTGGTCTGGGCAATGGCCGGGTCCCAGTTGTCCGTGTAGGACTCACCAACGTTGACGATGGCGCCAGAGTCGATGGCCTCCTGCAGCACCTCTTGCTGGCCGCCGCGCAGGAAGTCGGCGTTGGCATCAGCCTGGTTGCCTTTGATGAAGACGTAGTTGCCTTCGGGCACCAATTCGTAGACGGCCCGCGCCTGCATCCTGCCCACCTCGACGTTGTCGAAGGTGATGTACAGCGCGCCTGGGTTCTCGATCAGACGGTCATACGCGATCACCGGTACACCCTGAGTGAGAGCGCTTTCCACCGCCGGCAGGATGGCCGTGCCGTCCTGGGCGAGGATGATCAACGCATCGGCCCCTTGCGAGATCAGCTGCTCGACATCTGCTAGCTGCTGCTCCGCCGAAGACCCGGCGTCGGTCGAGATGTAGCTCGCGCCCGCCGCGTCGAGTGCAGCCTGGATGGCCGGCTCGTCGGACTTGGCCCACCGTTCCTCGTTGTAGTTGTTCCAGGAGACGCCGACGATGATTTCGTCGTCGCCGCCCGCTGCCGCGGCGGTGGTGGCGGTATCGCCTTCGGCCGCAGTATCCGTCGTGCCGCCCTCGTCATCACCGCCACATGCTGCGAGTACGAGCATGAGGGCCGCAAAAAGGGCGATCAGTTTCCGATTGAGCAAAGTTGCTTCCTCCTTGACTGTCCCGGGAAGGGACTAGTCAATCGTAGCGTTCCGCGGATTTGGAACGTGTCCACGACGGATCGCGTCACTGGGCGGCAACTCCGCAACTCGCACAGCAGCGGGAACGCTGAGCGATACTACGGTCGTGGCGCAAACACCCATCCTCGAACGACCGGCCGGCCATCCCTCACCACTGCGGCGTCTCCTGCGGATCGTCGTGGGCGTCGTACTCGCCGCGGCTCTGATCGGTTGGTTGGGGTTTCAATGGTTTTCCCCCACTGATACGAGTGACCCGTCGATCGCGCCGCGATTCGTCGAAGAGGCGACAGCGGCCGGCATTGATCACGAATACGACGGTGAATTCACGCACTTCGTCGGAGGCGGTGTGGCTGTGTTGGACTGTGACCTCGATGGTCGGCCCGACCTGTTCTTTGCCGGCGGTGCAAATCCGGCCGCCCTGTATCGGAACGCCAGCATGGTCGGCGGTCGCCTCCAATTCGAGCAGTCCGCAAGCAGCGTCATCGACCTGACCGGGGTGGTGGGCGCGTATCCCCTCGACGTCGACTCGGACCGGCACATGGATCTGGCCGTCCTGCGGCTCGGAGAGAACGTCATGCTGCGCGGGCGCGGCGACTGCCGGTTCGAGCGGGCGAACGAGGCATGGTCGGTGGATGGCGGTGCGGCGTGGACCACCGGCTTCACTGCGAGGTGGGAAGGCTCATCCGCCCGGCCCACCATGGCGTTCGGGAATTACCTCGGTCTGACGGATTCCGGAGAGCGAACCGGAACGTGCCAACCCAATGTCCTCATCCGGCCCGACTCTACGGGGACTTACCAGGAGCCCATTCTGCTGGAGCCCGGGTGGTGCAGTCTCTCGATTCTGTTCAGCGACTGGGATCGGTCGGGCGGCGGCGACCTGAGGGTGAGCAACGACCGCCAGTACTACCGGGACGGCCAGGAGCAGCTGTGGCGAATCGAGGAGGGGGTCGACCCTGTCCTCTACACCGATGACGAGGGCTGGCGGCCCTTGCAGATCTGGGGCATGGGGATCGCCAGCCAGGACCTCACCGGAGACAACCGCCCGGAGGTCTTCTTGACCAGCATGGGCGACAACAAGCTACAGATCCTCGACGAGACGGCTACGGGGCCGGAATACGTCGATATCGCCCTCGAACTGGGGGCCACCGCCCACCGGCCCTACACGGGCGACGAGGTTCTGCCGTCAACTGCGTGGCATCCCGAATTCCAGGACGTCAACAACGACGGTTTGATGGATCTCTACATCTCCAAGGGGAATGTCGAGGCGATGGTCGAAGCTGCCACCGACGATCCCAACAACCTGCTGCTGGGCCAAGCCGACGGCTCGTTCATCGAGGGCGCGATGGAGGCCGGCCTCGCCAATTACCGCCGGACCCGGGGTGCAGCCCTGGCCGACTTCAATCTGGACGGACTGTTGGATCTGGTCGAGGTCAACCGACGGGAGAACATCACCCTGTGGCGAAATGCCGGCACGGGGACGGGCTATCAGCCCGGTGCCATGGGCCATTGGATCGCGATCCGACTGTCGCAGACCCCTCCCAACATCGACGCGGTAGGGGCATGGATCGAGGTGGACGCCGGCGGCGGGACCGTGGAGCGTGAACTCACGATCGGAGGCGGCCACGGGGGCGACCAGCAGGGTTGGGTCCACTTCGGCTTGGGCGCCGCGGATGCGGCTCGAATTCGAGTGCGGTGGCCCGATGGTGAGCTGGGCCCTTGGCAGATGCTCGAGGCCAACCGGTTTGCGGTCATCGAACGCAACGCCGCCGAACCCGCCATATGGACACCGGGAACCGACTTGCCGACGGGAGCGAAGGCCCGATGACCGCGAACCTTGCCCAGATTGATCTGCCCGAGTTCGGTATGCCGGACGCGATTCCCGAAATCCCGGATGCGGTCTATCACGGGCGGGTCGGGCTGCTCCGGGAGCGAATGGACGATGAGGGATGGGATCACATCGTCGTCTACGCCGATCGGGAGCACAGCGCCAACCTTTCCTATCTGACCGGATTCGACCCGCGCTTCGAGGAGGCGATGCTCGTACTCGGCCCCGACGATGAGCCGGCCCTGCTGGTGGGCAACGAGTGCTACGGGATGGCGGGTGCCGCTCCGCTCCCGATGCGCCGCCACATGTTCCAGGATTTCAGTCTGCCGGGACAGCCCCGGGATCGGTCACGCCCGCTCGCCGACATCCTGGCCGAGGAGGGCATCGGGTCGGGCGGCCGCGTCGGGGTCATCGGCTGGAAACAGTTCGCCGACCCCTCGACGATCGAGACACCTGCGTACATAGTCGACGAGCTACGCCGGCTCACCGGCACCGACGGACGCGTGTGGAATGCGACCGACCTGCTGATCGGGGCGGCAGATGGGCTGCGAGTCATCAACGAGATCGAGCAGCTGGCCGCGTTCGAATACGCGGCCTGTCACACGTCCCAGGGCGTGCGGCGGTTGATCTTCGGGCTGCATCCCGGTCTGCGTGAGGACGAGGCGGTCCGGCTGCTCGAATGGAACGGGATGCCGCTCTCATGCCATCTGATGCTCACCGCCGGCGAACGGGCGTCGTTCGGGCTCCTCAGCCCGGGCGACCGCAAGATCCAACAAGGTGATCGGTTCACCGTGGCTTTCGGTATCTGGGGCGCGTTGAACTGCCGGGCCGGCTTCGTGGCGACCGGACCAGACGACTTGCCCACCGATATCCGGGACTACGTCGACCGGCTCGTCCGCCCCTATTTCGAGGCGATCGCCGAGTGGTACGGCGCCCTCCACATCGGCCAAACCGGCGGTGTGCTCTTCGAAATCATCGAGCGCCACTTGGGAGACCCATTCTTCGGCATTTTCCTGAACCCGGGCCACCAGATCCATCTCGACGAGTGGGTCAACTCTCCCGTATACGCCGGATCGACGATCCCGCTGGCAGCGGGCATGGCTTTCCAGGTGGACGTCATACCGGCGACCGGTACCGAGTATTTCACGACCAACATCGAAGACGGCATTGCATTGGCGGACGAGACGCTCAGGAATGAGTTCGCCCGTCGCTATCCCGATGCCTGGCAGCGCATCGGAGCCCGCCGGGGCTTCATGCGCGACTCTCTTGGCATCGAGCTGCATCCGGATGTCCTGCCATTCTCGAACATCCCCGCCTATCTGCCCCCGTTCCTGTTACAGCCGGATCGTGCCATGACCCTGGTCGCCTGATCGGAAGCGGCCGCACCGCCAGCCGAGAGAGTTCGCATTCAATGCCGAGCGGGATTGAGCGGCGACGCGCCAGGCCCGATCTCACAACGGCTTGTGGGCCTCCCGGGTGTTCTCCAGCAGCCCCATCCGCGAAACGTTGCATCCGACGTTCCGCCAGTCCGGAGCTTGTTCTCCGGCGGACCGCACCACCATGGGCTGCGTCGACCAGACTGTTCCGGGTGGAGGACATGACCACGGGACGAAGCGTCGAATACCGAATACGGGTTCGCTGGGGTGAAACGGATCCTTTTGGCATCGTCTTCTACCCCAACTTCTACACGTGGATGGACCAGGCCACCCACGAGTTCTTCCGCACCCCGACCAGCCGCTTTGCCGACTTGTTCGCCGAGGCCGGCTATGCCCTCCCGATCGTCGAGGCAGCGTGCCGCTTCACGGCCCCCGCGTACTATGACGACGAACTGGTGGTTACCTCTTCGGTCGTCGAGATCCGCGGGCGGAGTTTTCGCATTGCACACGTGTTCGCCCGGGGGAGCGATGATCTGGCGAGCGGCCATGAGATCCGGGTTTTCGCCCGGCCTCACGCCGATGACCCGTCACGCCTATCAACGGCTCCCCTTCCAGACCCCTTGCGAGCGTTTCTGAGCGGACACCGGCCGTCCCCACTGTGAGCAAGCTCCCGCGACGACCGGTCACTCCTCGAGGAGAGCCGCCTCGTAACTCAAGGAACCCAAAACGAGGTCGGTCACCCAGTCGATCTCCACTGAGTCCGCAGCGGTGAGAACCAGAATACGTAGACCCTCGGGCGTGTCGAAGGCGTAGCTCCGGATCTCGAAGCCACGCCCGTAACAGTTGCTCCACACCCGTCGATGACCCACCAGATCATCCACTCGGGCGGCGTCGATTGGGGAAGGGACACATTGTCCGTAGATGGTCTCTTGCAGGTACGCCTCGGTTGTCTCCTGGTGGAACAGTTGCTGCGACAACAGCACCCGTGTCCCGGGGCTGCGTCCGAAGTCGTCGAGAAACTCCTCGACGCTGACGCCCGCGCGGAACCCCTTCCAGTCGTTGTCCTCCGCGGGAACGATCGGTTGCAGATCGGCCCAGTCACCGGGGATCGACGCCGTGATCGAGAAGGTGGGATCGAAGCCGACAAAAGGAAGCGGGATCAGGTTGAGCGCTTGCCCCAGCCGACCCCGGTAGTGGTCCCCCGTCAGCCACCGATGCACGATGACGGGAAGCTCGGCCGTCTCGGCGGAGCTCATGACTGCGCAGGTCCCGCTGATGTCGAGACCTTCCGTCAGATCGCGGGCGGCCCCAATGTCGACTACATCGTCGCGGGCTACCACCCCGGCTCGGTCGGCCAGGCCGCCTGGGTCCACCCGGTCGACTGTCAAGTTCGTCCGACCGAGAAAACGCTCAGACGTATTGACGTCGATGAACGACCAGAATCCGGGATGAATCAAATCACCCGATCGAAGTTCTTCAACAACCGACGCCGCCTGGAGCCCGACAATGGCCAGCTCCTGAACCGATGGGCCTGTGACGTTGATGGCATTGGTCACACCCAGCACCTCGCCTAGTTCGTTGACGACCGGACCCCCCGAGTTGCCCCGGTTGACCTCAGCCGAATGCTCGAATAGCGGGAGCAGTGGAGCAAAGCTCACCTCGTCGCCGCGTTCTTTGGCCACGGCTCCGGTCTGAATCGTGAGGTTGTCGGTGCTCAATGGGAACCCGATGACCCGCACCGGTTCCTCGAGCACCGGCGGGTCCGGCGCCCATTCGAGAAACGTGTAGCCGACCCCCTCTGCGCGGATCACCGCAAGGTCGTGGCACATCGAACGGCCGACGATTGCCGCATCCACCCGCCGCTCACCGCCGTCGAAGACCAGCTCCACCCGGTCGGCTCCTGCGACGACGTGATAGTTCGTCACGGCCAAGCCGTCGTCCGAGATGAAGAATCCCGTGCCGGTTCCGGGCGCTTCAAAACCGGGCACGAACGCGTCGACGCGGACCACGGCCTCCCGCAGCTGCTGCTGGGTGCGGGCCGAAGCCACCCGGATCGAGGTTCCCCGGATCTCTCCAAGATGACGCCGGCCATCGCGAATCAGCTCGATGCCGATAGGCCCGCCGGCTGCAAACGCCTGGCAGAGCGCCGGCACGTTCGCCGAGCCCCCGACTACACGCGTGATCACGTCGCCCGCCTGCAGACCGGCGGTTGCCGCGTCTGACCCGGCGTCGACACCGGTCACGATGACGCCGTCGTCGCCGTCGAGAGCAGCGAATCCCAGCTGGTCGACCACCTCGCGTAATCGCATCCTGTTCAGCCAGCTCACGAGATCGTCGATGGGCATGAGCGCAGGCTGGGTGCCGGATTGACCGACCACCATCCCGGCGATGCGCCCGCTCGAATCGATGGCGACACCGCCGGCCGACCAGTCACCGACCGGCGCCCCTGATGCGTCCAGCTCACGAGTTTCGGCATCGAGGTGCGGCTCCCGGTCAATCACCGAGAGAATCGCTGCGGGCGTCCCCGCCTCGCCCAGCTCCGGCGGTTTGTACGAGCCATCTACCTTCAGCAGCGCCAGGTTGGCGCACTGCCCCACAGCCTGGATCGTGGCTTCGAGCGGGAACTGCTCGCCTGGAACGAAAACGTTGACGCGATCGGCCCCGACCACTGCCGTGGCCACAGTCAGGATCAGTCCGTCGGAGGAGACGATCACACCAGTCCCCGTCCCCGTCTCGAACTGTCCAGCCGGCGCAAACAGGCCCTCGGCCCGGATTTCGACGAGGTGTCCGGTAACGTCGGCGACGTCCACCAGTGTCGTGGTAGTCGTCTCCAGCGCCACTGTTTCGGCAGTTGTCGTGGTGGACGTGCGGGACGAGCAGGCGGCGACTACGAGCATCATGCACAGGGCCAGCGGCATGTGTCCGCAGCGCCGCAACATCCCAAGCCGCCCCACCATGAACCGTGAAGCTACCAGTGGGACACAGGCACCCGCTGGACTCGCAGCCGAGCAACCGGCGCCGAGCGCCCGTTGTGGGGCTCCTCGGGATGGCCTGTAACTAGAGTCCGCTCCGTGGAGAGAAACACGGAGACTGCGCAGCAGGTGCTACTGGAAGGCCTCATCGACTACGCCGGCGTTTTCCCCCCGGCCGAACTCGCGCTGGATGAGGCGCTGACCCGATACGAACACGCCCGGTCTGGCGACGATGGTTGGGTGCTTGGGCCGTGCTTGTTGAAAGCGAGCCAGCTCACGGAGCTGGCGCGCCGCTCGGCGCCCAGAATGCTTGGCGCTGTGCTGGACATGCCCGTTAGCCGGATGGACACGCGCTTCCAACTGGCCCAGGTTGAGATGAAGGTGCAAGCCGGTTCGGTCGCCGAGCAGGTGCGCCCGATCCTGGCCCGAACCTCGACTGTCTATGCCGAGAACATCGATTCCGGCGACCACACGTATCTCAACGAGGTTGCGGAGCTGCGCGCGGCCGGACTGGATGTGAGAGGCAAAGTGAGAACCGGCGGGACCACGGCGGCGGCGTTTCCAAGCGTCGAGCAGCTGGCGGACTTCATCGCGGCCAGCCTCGCCCTCGACGTACCGTTCAAGGCAACCGCCGGGCTCCACCATCCCTTCCGGCATGCCTCGGATATCGACGGAGCAAAGGAGCACGGATTCATCAACGTCATGGCCGCCGTGCGGGCGGCTCTGGCCGGCGAGTGGGAGCGCGTGCGAGAGGTGCTCGCCGCAACCGAGCCCGAGGACTTCGACCCGGCGACGGCGACCTGGCGGGGAGTGGGAGAAACAATCGACCCGGCCCATGTGCGGGGAACGTTCCGGTCGTTCGGCTCGTGCAGCTTCGATGAGCCGGCCCTCTACCTTCACACGCTCGGTCTCCTCCCGGTGGGGGCAGGCGCATGATGATGGAGTTTCCGCCTGCCGCGTTGCCCTACGGCGTGTTCAGTCAGGATGATGGCCGCCGCCGGCTCGGAGTTGCACTCCGGGATCACATCATCGACCTCGACGGCCTCGCTCGCGATGGCCACGTGACCTCGGTGAATCCGAGCCTTTTGACTACCGGCCGCCTCAATGAGCTTCTCGACGCCGGGCGACCGGCCTGGGACGCGCTTCGGGAGGAGCTGGTTGCCGCCGTCGCCGAGGGCCGGCTCGATACAGGAACCGCCCAATCCGACGTCGTGATGCAGCTGGCGTGGGATGTCCCCGACTACGTCGACTTCTACTCGTCCCGCTACCACGCCGAGAACATCGGCGCGCTGTTCCGCCCCAACGAGCATCCGTTGACTCCCAACTGGCTGCATCTCCCGGCCGGATACCACGGTCGGACCGGAACCATCGTGGTGGACGGCACACCCGTCCAGCGCCCGGCCGGCCAGCGGCAGACGCCCGAAGGCGAGATCGTGTTCGGCCCGAGCGTCCGGCTCGACATCGAGCTGGAGGTCGGGTTCGTGCTGGGAGGGCACAGCTCTCTCGGGTATCCGGTTCCCATTGAAGCAGCCCAGGAGCACCTGTTCGGAGTGGTGTTGCTGAACGACTGGAGCGCCCGCGACATTCAGACATGGGAGTACGTGCCGTTGGGACCTTTCCTTGGAAAGTCCTTCGCGACATCCGTGTCGGCCTGGGTGGTGCCGATGGCTGCTCTATCAGAGGCCCGGGTTCCGGGCCCGCCCCAAACCGACCCCGAGCCGCTGCCATATCTGCGATCTGACGTACCGTGGGCGCTGTCGCTGGATCTCGAGGTGTGGCTACGTCCGGCTGAGGCCGCTGCCGCCGCCTGCATTGCGCAGGTGAACGCCGCCGAGGGCCTGTACTGGAATGCAGCACAGCAACTGGCCCACATGACGGTCAATGGCGCCACGGTGCGACCCGGCGACCTGTTCGGATCGGGAACCGTGTCCGGTCCGGAGCGGCATCAGCGGGGCAGCCTCCTCGAACTCAGCTGGGCCGGGCGCGAGCCGCTCGAGGTGGAGGGTGTCACCCGCTCATTCCTGGAGGACGGCGATGAGGTCACATTGCGTGGATCTGCTCCCGGTCCGGATGGTCCGATTCCCCTGGGTCCGGTCTCCGGCATCATCCGGCCACACGGAGCGCGCTGAGCTGTGCCTAGACCCTTCGCTTCTGCCGAAGACCTCGAGCCGAAGCAAGACGTTCTCGAGATCCTCGGCGACGGTATCTATGCCCTCACTGCCGGCGGCGACCCGACCGTCGGCGCGATCGAAGCAGAAGACTTCCTCGTGTGCTTCGAGGCCCGGGCGACGCCGTATATGGCGGGCCAGTGGCTGGATCGGCTGCGCGAGCACACCGAGAAACCGGTGCGCTATCTCGTACTGTCGCATTACCACGCGGTTCGTACCCTGGGCGCCGCTGCATTCGATGCCGATGCCGTCGTTTCCTCGAATGAAACTCGACGGCTCATCGCCGAACGCGGGCAGGAAGACTGGGACTCGGAAGCCGGCCGCATGCCGCGCCTCTTCGCGGGGGCGGAGACGATTCCGGGCTTGACGTGGCCCGATCTCACTTTCTCGGACAGCATGACGATCCAGCTTGGAGCGGGTCGGGGCTCGGTCGAACTCCGGTTCATGGGGCGCGGGCACACATCCGGCGACATCGTGGCCTGGATGCCGCAGCAGCGGATTCTCTTCGCCGGTGATCTCGTCGAGTCTGAAGCTGCGCTGTACACCGGCGACGCCTATCACCTGGAGTGGATGTCCACCACCCTCGACCGGGTCAAGGCGCTGGGAGCCGAAACGCTGGTCGGCGGTCGGGGCCGCGTGGTTCGTGAGGGAGGAGTGAACGAGGCGATCGAGCAGACACGCGGGTTTCTGCTGACGCTCAAAGACGCCGTGGAGGCCGTTCAGGCCCGCGGCGGCACCCTGAAGGCAGCGTTCGACGCTGCCCACGATGCGTTGGAACCGCGCTACGGTCGGTGGCCCATATTCGAACACTGCCTACCGTTCGATGTGTCCCGGATGTGGGACGAGCTGGCAGGCTCCCGGCCGACCATCTGGACGGCCGCGAGGGATCGGGCGGTTTGGGACCAGCTCCAGACGTGATGGGTCATGCTTGACACCGAGGTTGTCATCATCGGCGGCGGCCCGGTGGCGATGACAGCGGCGCTGATCCTTGGCAAGTTGGGCAACTCTTCGATCATGCTGGAGGCTAAAGCAGAACGCGAGGCGCTGGGGTCGAAAGCGCTGTGCATGCAACGCGACGTGCTGGACATCCTCGAACGGGTCGATGCTGGGGAGCAGCTCGTGGCCGAGGGAGTGACCTGGCAGATGGGCCGCACCTACTTTCGCGAGCATGAGCTGTTTCAGATCACCTTTCACGATGCCGGGCGCGCCCACTTTCCGCCGTTCGTGAACATCGGCCAGGATCGCACCGAGTTCTGGCTGGAGCAGTCCGTCGAGGTGCAACCTCTGACCCGCATCCGCTACGGCCACGAAGCCACTCGGATCTACAACGGCGAGGATCATGTCGAGGTCACCGCCGTCGGGCCGGACGGCGAAGTCACGATCAGTGGCGCCTACGCGATTGGGGCCGACGGTTCGCGCAGCGTCACCCGCAAGCAACTCGGCATTGATTTTCCTGGCTATTCGTTTGACGACCAGTTCTTGATCTGCGACATCCGGGCCGAGCTGCCGTTCACCAACGAACGCCGCTTCTTCTTCGATCCGCAGTGGAATCCCGACCGCCAGGTCTTGATCCACCCGCAGGCCGACTCGGTGTGGCGCATCGACTGGCAGGTCCCGCCTGATTACGACGTCGAGACCGAGCGAGCATCGGGCGCACTGGACGCGCGAATACGCAAGATCGTCGGCGACCAGCACTACGAGATCGTGTGGATGTCGGTGTACCGGTTCCACCAGAGGATCGCCGATCGGTTCACAGTTGGCCGTACCTTCCTGGTCGGCGACGCCGCTCACCTGTATGCGCCTTTCGGGGCGCGGGGACTGAACTCAGGGGTGCAGGATGCCGAGAACATCGCCTGGAAGGTGGCGTACGTGCTGAACGGCTGGTCGCCGGATGCGTTGCTCGACACGTATGAGGCCGAGCGCCGCCCGGCGGCCGTCGAGAACCTCGCCGTGACCTCCCGGACCATGGAATTCCTGGTCCCCCACACTGAGGAGCAGTGGCAGGTGAGGCGCTCCGTGCTCGAGCAAGCCGTGACCGACGAGGCTGCGGCCAAGCTGGTTGACTCCGGCAGGCTCGCCGAACCCTATTGGTATCTCGATTCCCCACTCACGACTCCGGGTTCCGACGTCGCTGAGTTCCCCACCGCGCCGGGCGTCCCCCGGCCGGTCCGGCCCGGAGTCCTTTGCCCCGATGGGCCATGTCACGTACCGGAGCGGCCTGATGTGACGCGGCTGCGGGAGCTGTTCGGCGAGGGCCTAGTGATCCTGTCGACCGGCGGGTCGGATGTTCATCCCGGAGAGAATGTCGGTCCGATCGACATCTACGAGCTGGACCTCATCGACAGCGGCAACGTGCTGCGCGAAGCGCTCGAGCTCGGCCCCGGCCAGGCTGTCGTAGTACGCCCCGACGGCCATCTTGCAGCCGTGGTCGCGGCCACGCACACGGCAGTGCGGCAGGCTGCGACGCGGGCAATCGGGATCGAAGCCACCTCCGGCTAGCGCCGCGAGCGCCCGGCTATTTCCGCCCGGCGATGTAGCTGCGGTAGACCGCGATCAGGGCTTGCTTCTCTTCTTCGGTGAGATGCGGATCCGACCGGATGGCATCCTCCGTGGCAACCCGCTCCGGCATTTCCTCTTCTTCCAACAGCCCGGCCTGCTCCAGCAATGTGTCCGCCGAGATCCCAAGCGCAGTGGCGACACTTTTGAGGACCCGGATGGATGGCTCGTGCAAGCCGCGCTCGATCTGGCTGAGGTAGGCGTTTGACACGTGGGCCATTTCGGAGAGCTGTCGCAGCGACAGGTTTGCCAGTTCGCGCTGGGCGCGGATGAACGCACCGAGCGCATCCTTCTGCCGTTGCCAAACCTCGTCTGACGTCACTCCGGCTCCCGTAGTGAAAGAGCCGCAGGAGTGTTGCTCCTGCGGCTCTGACGGTAGCGGTCAGACCGCTTTCTCAGTTCTGGGTGGCTTCGGCCGTCTCGAGAATCTTCTTGGCGAATGTCCGCTGATTCTCGATCATGGCGGCGCTGAAATCGAAGAGACCCTCGAACATGTCCGCGCGCAGCTTGTACATGCCGGCAAGTCCAGGAACGGCGGGCATACCCATCTTGGCCACCATGTCGAGCCACGCCTTGTAGCCCTCCAGTGCCAGGCCCTGCGCCTGTTCGACTGCGGCGATGTACTGGTCTTGTGCCTTCGCAACGGCCTCTTCCACCGTCTTGGTGGCGCCGGCACCCTTGGTTGCTGCCATGTGAGACTCCTTCTGTTGTCGCGGTGTTTGGTCGCGTGTTTGGTCGCGTTAACTATACCAAGCACTATATCAACCCTTGGGCGGTTTGTCGAGCAAACGGTCAATATTTCAAGCACAGCTTCGGGTATCGCCTGCACTCCGCACCGGCCCCGGCAGACCGGGGTCCACCCTGCGCGATTCAGCCGTGAACGTAGGTGCCGGGCGCCTCCCCCAGCGGAGGATGCACCTCGCTACCGAGCGGGGGCGGCTCCTGCATCGGTCCCCCGCGCTCGACCGCCCACTCGGCCCACAGCTCCCACCATGACCGATGTTCCTCCGTTGCGCCCTCCCGCCATGCCTCGGGATCGGCTGGGTTATCGGAGCGGGTTTGGGAGGTGGCCTTCGGTCCCGGTGGATTGACGATCCCGGCGATATGCCCGGCGGAGCTCAGCACGTATTTGGCGTTGGCTTTGGGCAGGAGCTGAGTCGTCCGGTATGACGACTTCCAGGGGACGATGTGGTCATTGACGGCACCAACGATGAACGTGTCGGCATCAATTGCAGAGAGGTCGAGCCGCTCACCGCACAGCTCCAACTCACCGCCGGCAAAACGGTTCTCGAGGTAACAGGATCGGAGGTAGAAGGAGTGCATGGCGGCCGGCATGTTCGTGCTGTCCTCGTTCCAGGCCAGGATGTCGAACGCCGGCGGGGGCTCGCCCATCAGCCAGCTGCGGGCGATGTAGTTGAACACGAGATCATCGGGTCGGAGCAAGTCGAAGGTCCGGCGCATGTTGTCGGCCGGCAAGATTCCGTCGCGCTGGAGTCGCTTCTCCAGCCGTTCGATCGTGGTCCGATCGGTGAACGCCCCCAAGACGCCCGGGTCGCCGAAGTCGATCAGCGTGTTGAGCAGGGTGACCGAGGACACGGTGTCGTCCTCGATCGCAGCTAGGTAGGCGAGGAGCATCATCGCCAGCGTGCCGCCCAAACACAGTGCCACGACATTCACGTGCTCGGAACCTGTGATGTCTTTGATTACATCGAGGGCGGCTCTCGGGCCGTGCACCAGGTAGCTCTCCAGCGTCAAGTGGTGCATGGATGGATCCGGGTTGCGGTAGCTGATGGCAAACACGGTGTGGCCGTGCTGGACCGCCCACTCGATGAAGCTGCGTCCGGGCGCCAGATCCATCACGTAGTACTTGTTGATCCAGGGTGGTGAGCACAGGATCGGAACGGCATGGACGGTCTCGGTCTGCGGCCGGTACTGAATGAGCTCCATCAGCTCGTTGCGGTACACGACCTGGCCCGGGGTAGCGGCCAGGTTCTTGCCCACCTCGAACGACGTTGCGTCGACCTGTTGTGGCCACCCTCCATTGTTCATGATGTCGTGCGCCATGTTGCGCAACCCGCGAACGACGCTCCGTCCGCCGGTCTCGAACGCCCGCTTGACGGCGACCGGGTTGCTCCACAGGAAGTTGGTTGGAGATATCCCTGCGACGGCCACATCCCGCAAGAAACTGAGTTTGGCGGCGGCCGCCCGGTCGAGATGGGCCGCCTCCACCAGCTCGGCGGTCAGCTGCTCGAACAAGAGGTGGCGCTGGAAGTACCACAGATAAAGCGGGTTCTCGCGCCATGTCGCATCCGTGAAGCGTCGGTCGCCGGGCTGGGGTTCGACCACGGGATCCGAGTCGACGCCGACCGTCAGGGCGGCGGCTCGGACTGCCGCCCGCAGGAGATTGGCACCAAAGCGTGCGCCGGCACCCATGACCTCGACCGGATGCGCAGCCGCCGCCAGCGCGGCCCGCCCCAACGTACCGGCCAGATCGATTGGATCCGCCTGACCGAGGATGCCGCTTTCGGGCGCGAGCGCTTCCGCCGCCCGGCCGGCTACGTCGCTCATGTCGCTGAACCGTCCCGTCACTCCAACCTCACATGTACAAGCCGCCGTTGATCGAATATACGGCCCCGGTGATGTAGGCGGAATCCGGATCCGCCAGGAACTCGACGACTCTCGCCACCTCGTCGGGATCTCCCAGCCGTCCCACCGGGATCTGACTGATGACGCCCTCCAGGATGCTGTCGGGAACAGCGGCGACCATCTCGGTCGCGATGAAGCCGGGCGCGACGGCGTTGACGGTTATCCCCTTGCGGGCCGTCTCCAGCGCGAGTGACTTGGTGAGCCCGAAGAGCCCGGCCTTGGCCGACGCGTAATTGGCCTGCCCGATGTTGCCCTTCTCCCCGATTACAGAGCTGATATTGATGATGCGCCCCGTGCCGCGATCGAGCATGCATTGCAGCGCCCGGTTGGCCATATAGAACGCGCCGTTGAGGTTGATCTGTATGACGTGGTCCCACTCGGCGGGCGTCATCTTGCGGGCCGTTTTGTCGACGGTGACACCGGCGTTGTTGACCAGCACATCGATCTGCCCGTGCTCGGCGAGAACCTCGTCCACCACCCGGGCGCAATCGTCGGGGTTGGCAATGTTGCCCTGGTGAGTCGAAACCTTGGCGGCCGGGTGCTCGGCACAGAGCCGATCGGCTGCGGCAGCGTCACGGGAGTAACCGACGGCCAGGTGCATGCCGCGAGCGATGAAGCGGCGTGTGATTGCCAGGCCGATGCCTCGCGCCCCGCCGGTGACGAGCGCAACCTGGCCGTCCATGTCTGCCATGTCCACCTCCCACGCAGGACGTCGTACCGCACCCGCACGAAGCCCGAGTCTACGGTGCCGGAGACGGCCCCCGACCGTCGGTTCCACCAACAGGAGCAAGGCACCTGGGGTATGGCCCGACACGATAGATTGCTCCCCCCGACGCAGATGTGCGACAGTGGCCGAACCACTCAAGAACTCGTTCGGTAGCGACATTCCCGGGCTCATCGCCGACATGATTCGGGACGCCTACCCCTCTTTCGACCGAAAGGGTTTCATCACCGCGTGTCTCGACGGGTACGACGAGCTCGAATTGACTCCGAGGGCACACCACATTGCGCAGGCGCTGGCGGAGTTCCTGCCGGCGGACCGGGGCGACGCCCTTACAATCCTCACACGCTCGCTCGGACCCGAGATCGAGGACGCCGAGCTGAGCGGCATGGATGCATTCCGCTACCTACCGCATGTGTTTTTCGTCGCGGAGCACGGCCTCGACCACTACGAGGCGGCCATGACCGCCCAGTATGAGCTGACTAAGCGCTTCACCGCTGAGTTCAGCATCCGGGCTTTCCTCACCAAGCACGAGACCCGCACGCTCGCCAGGCTGCGGGAGTGGGCCGCCGACCCGAACGTGCACGTGCGGCGCCTTGTTTCCGAGGGGACCCGCCCGAGACTGCCCTGGGCGCCCCGGCTGCGCCGGTTTCAAGACGACCCGGCGCCCGTGCTCGAACTGCTCGAACTCCTCAAGGACGATCCTGAGGAGTACGTCCGGCGTTCAGTGGCCAACAACCTGAACGACATCGCCAAGGACCATCCCGAGTTGGTCGTGGCGACAGCTCGGCGCTGGGCTGAGGGCGCCGATCCGAACCGAACGCGCCTCATACGGCACGGGCTGCGCACGCTCGTCAAACAAGCGTATCCGGGTGCACTTGCGGTGCTCGGATACGGACCGGAGTCGGCGGTCCGAGTGGCGAATGTGCGGATCACCCCTGGCCGGGTGAAGATCGGCGAGCGGGTTCGAATCGAGGTCGATCTCGAGAACCCGGACGCGGCCGCCCACGGTGCGCTGGTGGATCTGATCGTGCACTTCGTGAAATCGAACGGCGGTACCAGCGCCAAGGTCTTCAAAGGTGCCGAACGCACTCTGCCGGGGCACGGGCGAGCCACCGTGAGCAAGTCGATCTCACTCGCCCAACATACGACCCGCACCCATTTTCCCGGCCACCATCGAATCGAAATCCAAGTGAACGGCAACGTGCTTCCGGGCGGCCAGTTCGAGCTGATGGGCTGAGTCGGACAGGGTCATCGGACCGTTGCCCGACTGCGATCCGGGTCACACTCCTCTGGCCCAGGTTGGCAGGGTCGGATACCTAGAAGCCATGCTGGAACTAACGACCCAACAGATCACAAGCCTCGTCGACGGTGTGAACTTCATAGCGCATCCTCCATCGTCATCGTCTCTCGAAGTTGGGCGAGGCTCACCGTCCAGCCGGTGGTGAGAATCCCACACAGCTCGTCGGTGGCGATTCTCTCGTGGCGCAATGTGATCAAGCGGCTTCGTCGTCAGCAGTGAAGCTGACGTCGACGGTTTCGTCGCTCCATCGACACCGCAGATGATGTGGCCGCACCGCCGCCAGGTACTCGCCCCTTGACCACGAACGGGACGCCGTCGTAGTCGAGACTGACCCGGATCACTCCGCCGACCCGGACATCCCGTTCATGGATGTCACACAACGTGTCGACGCCACATCCGAACCAGCGATTGAGGATCTGGATGCGAGTTTATGCCTCGAAAACACGGCCGGGCGGGTAGGGGAGGTGACGTTCCGGCAATATTCGCTCAGTTATCGTCGCCCTCCGGCACGGTCTCGAGTCACTCGACGTTGAGGGACCAATTCTCCCTGATGAGACTCGCCCAACGGGTCACGCTTTCGAGCTGATCCGGCACCAGGCTGAGCTCGTGGACCCTGCCGACGAGGCGCCGCTCGATCAACCCGGCGCCCTCCAGCACGTCGTAGGTGGCTTGCCAGGGCCTGTTTGCTCCTCTGGTAGTCGCGGCTGAGATCCTGGGGTGGTGGCCCGACCTCGGCTGAGTCGGACGACAATGTCTCGGCGAGTCCCGTTGGCGAGTGCATCGAAGACCGCATCCAGGGTCCGGGTCGCCGTCACACATCCTCGCCTTGCGAGTCATGGGCGGTCGGCGGGTCGATGGGGCGGTGATGGTGCATGTCGCGTTCTTCGAACGCTACTTGCGCCGAGCAGAACCATCAACATTCATGCTGACGTTTGACTCTGGCGCTTCCCCAAGGCCGCCGGCGGAGACGACAGGACCGAGGTGCCAACGCTCCACCCTGACCGTTCCCCACCACCACGTGTCGCCGGGAGCTCTACAGGCGCCCCGCCGCCACTTCCACGTGGCGCCAGGCATGGGATGCGGAACCACACCGTCGTGGGGCCACCGGCTGGTGTCGTGGCGCCGATCGCTCCGCCCCGGCTCTTGACCTCAGCGGCCACCATCGCAAGTCCCAGGCCGGTCCCCTCGGCCTCACCGGAACGGTCGAGCTGATAGAAGGGCTCGAAGATGCGCTCGGCGCTGCCCAGAGGCAGGCCGGGGCCGTCATCGGTCACAGCGAAGGTCACGGCGTCATCCGACGCGACCCCGACATCCAGGGTCACCCTGGTGGCGCCGGCGTTGAATGCGTTCGCCGTCAACTCAGCCACGCAGCCACGTGCCAGCGCCAGTTCGATGGTGATGGGCCGGGCTGGAACTGCTCCTAGCTCGACGTCGTCAGAAAGGCCCAGCTGCGACCGCATCGAACCGGCCTGGACGGTTTCGGGTGTCCCCCTCTGCTGGCTGGTGTGGGCGGCAACGAAGTCGAGGATGCGCAACAGCGTGTCGTTCAGCCGGGTCGCCGACGACCGGGCCACATCTATCAGCTCCTGACACTCGGCGTCGAGCTCGCCCGACTCGGCCACCAGTTCGAGGCTCGTACCCAGTCCCGTGAGAGGGGTGCGCACCTTGTGGCTGAGCGTGCGGATGAGCCGGCCGAGTGCCCGGTCCTGTTCCCAGGCGTCGGTGGCGTCGCGGATGATCACCGTCCAAGCGGCTTCGGTGGCCTCTCCCGGAGGAAGCTCGTGGGAGGTCCAATCGATTGCGGCTACCGAACGCGGCTCGGACGCCACCAGCCGGGCGGTCGTCGAGCTGCCGAGCTGTCCCCGTTCAACCTTCCATCCTTCAGAGAGACGTTCCGTCAGAGAGGAACCGGCCAGCGGTCCGGCCGGGAGGCCGAGCAGGCGGCGGGCAGGTCCGTTGGCTTTGAGGATACGGTCGGCGGCATCCATGGTGAGCACGCCTTCGCCGATGGAGTCGAGCACCACCTCGTATTCCATGCGGGCATGGCTACGGTCCCGAAGCCGGGCCAGCTCGATGAGCGAGCGGATGCGGGCGATGAGGATCGCTTCGCTGATCGGTTTGGCGATGAGATCGTCGGCTCCGGCTCCGAGCGCGGCGAGGCGGCTGGGCTCGTCGTGGAGAGAGGTGACGAACACGACCCGGGTGTGGCGCAACACTTCGTTGGCGCGCAGCCGCCGGCAGACGCTGTAGCCGTCGGCACCGGGCATCATCACGTCCAGGAGGAGCACCGAGGGCGCCCCGTCTCGCTCGATGGCGGCGAGGGCTGCGGCCTCCGTCCTGGTCGCGTGCACGGTGATGCCGTGGCGGGTGAGCATCTCTGAGGTGATCTCCAGCGCCCACGGGTCGTCGTCGAGCAGCAGCACCCAGTCGGGACCGGTCATGAGCCGGCCCTGCCGAAATCGTCGTCCAAACGCTCGATGTCGTCCTCGCCCACGTAGCCGCCCACCTGCACCTCGATGATCTCCAGGGGGATGAGACCGGGGTTGGTGATGCGGTGGGCGACGCCGGCGGGCACGAACACCGACCAGGTCTCGTGGACCGTCGTCTCCTCATCACCAAGCTGGACGAGGGCCGTTCCCTGGGTGACCACCCAGTGCTCGGAGCGGTGGAGGTGGCGTTGCAACGACAGCCGGGCCCCGGGGCGGACGACCAAGCGCTTGGTCTGGTCGCGGGCGCCGGTGTCGAGGACCTCATAGCTGCCCCAGGGGCGCCGCACCCGGCGATGGGTGACGACCTCGGGGCGGCCTTCGCGGCGCAGCTCGCCGACAACCGCCTTCACGTCCTCGGCGTTGTCGCGATGAGCCACGAGGACAGCATCGGGGGTCTCGACGATCACGATGTCGTCGACGCCGGCGGTCGCAACCAGGCGGGACTCGGCGGACACGAAGGTGTTGCGGGCGTTGATGGCGACCACATCGCCGTTGAGGACATTGCCGCTGTCGTCGGCGGCGCCGACCTCCCACATCGCTTTCCACGAGCCGAGGTCGTTCCACGCCGCCCGCAGCGGCACGACGACACCGAGGTCGGTGTGCTCGAGGACGGCGTACTCCATCGACACCGCCGGAGCCGTATCGAAGGCAGCCGGGTCGAGGACGATGCGATTGTCCTCCCTCCGGGCGGCTTCGACGGCAGCTGCGGCGGCCGCCACCACTGCCGGGGCGTGGATGCGCAGCTGCTGGAGGATCGTCGAGGCCTTCGCCATCAACATGCCGCTGTTCCACAGGTAGTCGCCCGAGGCGAGGTACTGCTCGGCCCGGCTGCCGTCGGGCTTCTCGACGAACTGAGCAACTCGAAACGCGTCTTCGGTGAGCTGGTCTCCGGTCCGGATGTAGCCGAAGCCGGTGTGGGGGCTGTCCGGCACCACACCGAGGGTGACGAGGCGGCCCCGCTCGGCGTGGCCGAGGGCGGTCAGCACCGCCTCTTTGAGGGCGACCTCGTCCTCGATGAGGTGGTCGGCTGGGGCGAAGAGCAGGACCGGGTCGTCCCCCCGCTCGCCGGCTGCCAAGGCGGTGGCGGCCATCGCCGGAGCCGTGTTGCGCCCCGTGTGCTCCTCGATGACGAGCTGGGGCGCGATGGCCACGTCGCCAAGCTGTGCCATCACGTCGGGGCAGTGGGCGACGTTGCACACCACCATCGGGGCCTCTGCCTCAGGAAGGCTGCGCAGCCGGGCCGCTGTCTGCTGCAACAACGAGTCCTCGCCGTGGTGGGCGATCAGCTGCTTGGGGGTGAGCTCGCGGGAGCGGGGCCACAAGCGGCTGCCCGCTCCTCCTGAGAGGATGACGGGGATGAAGGTCATGGTCGAGTTCCTTTCTTCAGGAGGACCTGTATCAGGCGGCAGCCCGTTGGCGCCGCGAATCGGTTGCATGGACGAGGTACCAGTCGGCGACCTCGCTGATGGGCAAGCCGCGGGAAGCGAGGTAGTTGCGCCGCCCCAGCGCCGCCGCGTGAGCGGGCTCGTCGATGACCCGGGCCAGAGCCCGGGCGAGATCGGCGGGATCTCCGGGCCGGAAGTACTCGCCCCGGTATCCCTCCGACTCGATCACGGCGGCGAAGTCGCCGATGTTGGGCAACACCGCCGCGCAACCGTAGCTGCCGGCCTGGTGGAGCACCCCGGAGCTGCCGGTGGTTGCGGTGTAGGGGAAGACAGCGACGGTTGCGCTGCCGAGGAGCTGCGGCACGTCGTCCTCTTCCACGTAGCCGGTGAACCTTATGCCGTCGCCCCCGAGACGCTGCTCGATGGAGGCCAGGTAGCCGGGAGCGTTGGGGCTATCGGTGCCGGCGATGACGAGCTCCAGATTGCGGGTCGGTGCCAGCTCCCGGTAGGCCTTGATGAGATCCTCCACCCGCTTGTACGTTCCGAACTTGCCGAAGGCGAGGATGCGCTGGGGCTCACCGGCCTGCCACGAAAAGGAGGGCTCAGGCGGGATCTCGAAGGCTCCGTGGGGCACCAGCGCCACATTGCGTGCCCGATACTTGGAGCGCAACACCTCGACGTAAGCGGGGATGGTCACCGTCACCATGTGGGAGCGCAGCACCGCCCACGTGAGGACGGTGCCGATGGCCCGCACCGCCGACTCCAGCACCCTGCCGAACCGGAACCCCGCCTGGGACAGGTCGACGGCCTCGACGATGTTGTGCAGCAGCGTGATGGTGCGCACCCCGCCGGCGCGGGCCAGCAGCGGAGCCATCAGGCCGGTGGCCGCGGCAACTCGTCCGGTGCCGAAGCTCGAGAAGTGGGCGTTGAAGATGACGGCGTCGGGACGGAGGCGGCGCAGCGTCCGGGCGATCCGCATCGGCGTGCCGACTGCGTCGAAGCGCCACCCCTCGACGATGGTGATCCCGTCGAGCTCGGGATAGGTGTCGCTGTCGAGCTCGGGGGCGAGCACGGTGACCCGGTCGACCTCGGGCTTGGCGGCGAGGGCGGTCACCAGATGGTAGCCGTACTCGTTGAGGGTGGCAGTCGACGGCGGGAAAGCCGTGACCACCGCGATGTGCTCACCCATGTGCGTACGCCCCTCTCAGGTCGTTGCCGCGGACGGCGAGAATGGCCTGGAGGAACCGCCCCACTTCCGCTAACGGCTCGACCTTGGAGCCGGGAGCGTCGACCCAGGCCACGGGTACCTCGGCGATGCGGGCACCCAGCTTGCGAGCGACGTACAGCGCCTCCAGGTCGAAGGCGAAGCCGGTGATGTGCTGGCGGCTGAAGACGGCGTGGGCGAGGTCGCGCCGGAACAACTTGAATCCACACTGGGAGTCGTCGACCCCGAGGCTGAGGGCGGCCCGGGTGAGGACGCGCAGGCCACCGCTGAGGAGGCGGCGCAGGTGGGAGCGGTTCGCTTCCTCCGCGAGGTGGGCACGGGAGGCGACGACGACATCGGCGGCGTCGGAGCGCACGAGATCGAGGAAGTGGTTGACGACGGCGATGGGGGTGGAGCCGTCGGCGTCGGCGAAGAGCACGTAGTCACCGCGGGCGGCGAGCATTCCCCGGGCCACCCCGGCGCCCTTTCCGTCACGCCGGTCGACCCGCAGCACCGTGGTGTTGCGCCAGCCCAGCCCCTCGGCCAGGTCGGCGGTGCCGTCGGTGGAGCAGCTGTCGGAGACGATGAGCTCCCAGGGCTCGCCCAGGGCCGAGACGTGGGCGGCGATGGCGGCCAGGCTGGGGAGCAAACGTTCGGATTCGTTATAGGTGGGCACCACCACCGAGAGAAGCGGAGTCTCCTCGGAAGGCGTCGAGCGCCAGGCGTCGAAGTCGTGGTAGGTCATGAATCTCCTTTTCCAGGAGATCGGCATTAACTTCATATAACTTTATATGTTTTTATGAAGTTTTGGAGATCGAACTCCAAGCCAGCGGCGGGCAGCCGCGAAGGAGCGGTCGGCCTGGAAGCGAATCCGGTCGGTGGCAGAGGCCAGGCGACCTCGGGCTTCATCGAGGTGGTCGATGAGGTGGCGCAACGGCGCCTCCAGCTCGGCCACCGAGAAGGGCTGGTTGATGTCGACGGTGTGGTCGTCGAGCCCGAGCAGCGACGACAGCTCGGTGACCTTGACGTCGTAGGCGAGAGCGAAGGCGGGGACGGCGAGGATGGACGCCATGATGAGGGCGTGGAGGCGTTCGCTCAGCACCAGGTCGCAGCTGGCGATCACCTGCGCCGCCTCGCGGTGGGTGGTGGGCCGGTGGTGGATGAAGCCGATCTCGGGGAGGCGGCGGGCGAAGACGCCCAGCACGTCGGCGTCGTCGTGATCCTTGAAGCCGCACTGCATCGGCAGGCTGTGGATCTCGATGGGCCGCGTGGTCCCGATGCGGCACAGAGCCTCGGCCAGCCGGCCGGTGAAGTGGTCCCAGTTGGCCGGGTTGGCGATGTCGTAATTGAGGTTGAGGCCGATCCGGAGGGGACCGGGGTGCCGGCGCGGCGGCGGACCGCCCAGGAGCCACTGCGGCTCGGCAGAGAAGACGGCGTCGGCGGCGAGTCGGGCGTCGACCCCGAGTGATCGGCACAGCTCCCAGGAACCGGGGTCGCGCACGGTCACCAGGTCCACCTGGCGCAGGATGAGGCGGGCCAGGCGCCTGCCCATCGACGTCGTGATAGGCCCGACGCCGACATTGAGCATCGCCACCGGGCGTCGCGCCACCCAGCGAGCGAAGGTGACGATGGCCAGGATCATCATGAGGGTGGCGTACCGATTGCGTCCTGTCGTCGAATACAGCTCCTTGACGATGCTGCCGCCGCCGAACACCACCCGGTCGGCCCGCAGCAGGTGCCCCAGCAGCTTCACTCGGTCGCCGCCAGTGTCGACCAGGTCGTATGAGTAGCGGCCGCCGAGCTGGGCGGCGGTGAACGCCTTGTCGTAGGTGTTGATGACGTAGTGGGGATCAGGGCCGAGCTGGTGGAGGAAGGTCTCTAACAGCAGCTCGTCGCCGAGGTTGTACTGGCCGTGGGTTCCGAGGAACACCACGCGGGGCCGGTCATGCATGGCCATTCTCCTCGTCGGCGCGGGGGCGGGTGTGGGACCTGACTGTCAAGGTGGCGGCGACGAGCAGCCCGGCGGTGAGCGCCAGCACCAGCCAGTCGTAACGGAGGCCCCCGCCCTCTTCGGGCTCGAGGCCGGGGACGCCGGCGGCCGCCAGCGACAGCAGCTCCTCGTTGCTGAGGTTCCGGTGCTCGGCATTGGCAGCGGGGTCGACGTAGTCGAGCTCGCGGCTGTCGAAGACGTCGTAGCGGTCGCCGCAGGAGAGCTGCCCGGGGTCGGTGACGACGTGCACGTGGTCTGGAAGCTCCAGCCAGAGGTAGTCGTCGGCGGGGACGAGTACCAGGCCCTCGATGAGGATGGGGTTGTCGTCGGTCTTGTCGATGGTGACGTGATGGAGCCCGGCCGATCCCTCCACCCAGCCCAGGTCGTGGTATTGGTAGCGGAGGTTGACCGGCACCAGGTCGGTGCCGATGCGGTCCTCCAGATCGGCCACGGACATGGCCGAGATATCGACGGCCACTCGCCTTTCGGAGTACACGGTGTCCTCGGTGAAGAGCTGCAGTGAGTCGGTCCCCGAGCGGAGTTCGACATTCCTCTCGTACCCCAGGCTCGGGGCGGCGACCTCGAGTGTGTTGGCGGTGGCCGCTCCCCGAAGCAGCACCCGGTAGCGCCCGGACTGGTCCAGCGACACCGGCACGGTGAGGCGGGTGGAGCGCGGGGCGGCCGCGAAACCCCCGCGCACGGTCCCGAAGAGGCCGGGCGTGATGATCTCGGTTCGGTTCCATTTGGTGTTGGAGAGGAACAGGAACAGCCGGAACATCGGCGACTGGTAGTAGGCCGAGGTGACGATGTCGGAGTCGAAGGCAAACCCCCGGGAGGTCGGCGGGAAGAACGCACCGTTGACAGCGTGCAGGTCGACGGCGGCCGAGTGGGCGTCGGTGGTGAACAGGTTGACCGGCTGATCCGGTGCCGCCGGCGGGTCGTAGTACGGCAGGTACTCGAAGTCGTAGCAGCGGCTGAGAGCCAGCCGGTCGAACACGAGGTCGAGGTACTCCGACCAGCTGGAATCGATGAGCAGGGTCTCCCGATCCTCGGGCGGACCGTCCACCAGCTCGTAGAGCACGTACGTGTCGTTCTCGAAGAGGAGCTCGACGAAACCGTTGTCCACCTGCCGCTCCAGGGCCGGCCCGGCATAGGACTCGACGTCGGGCAGGTACTCGGCACCGACGCCGCGATTGTCCCGCAACTCGTTGTTGACCACGAGATAGCGGATGCCGATGTCGCGGGCCGGGTTGATCCACCAGTCCTGCTGGTAGTAGATGCCCCGCAAGATGAGGAAGAACTCGAACTTGTTGTCCGCCTCGCCGGTGAGGCCGTAGTAGAAGCTCGGCTGATCCAGGTAGTAGATGAAGAACTTGTCGTTGAAGCGGTGATCGATGCCGTTGCCGTCCGTCACCAGCTTGCCGCTCTCGGTAGGCGGCAACACGACGGTCTTGCCCTCGGGGAGCCGCAGCAGCTCGGCCTTCAACTCCTGGAGGTCGGCGACCGGGATGGGCGTGGCGAAGTTGCCGAAGTTGCCAGACCCGAACACCTCCCGGTACGGGGCGTTGGACCAGAAGGGCAGGAAGAAGAAGGTGGCGACCCACAGTGTTGCCGCTCCTCGCAAGGCGATGCCGGCGCGTCGGGTGTCGCCTCCCGCTGCAGGGCGCCTGCGCATCCAGTGGGCGTGCAGCACATCGATGGACCAGGCGAGGCCGAGGGTCATGAGCACCGGGGCCAGCACGAACAGGATCAGCTGGAAGCGATGGGGGAATCGCAGCACCTGGACGACCGTCGAGGTCACCTTCAGGGCCAGATCGCCGAGGGGGGTCTGGGCGGTCACCCGGGCCAGTGCCGCCATCGAGCGGTGGAAGGTGGGGAACCACTGCGGCTCGGCGTACCCGATGGTGGCCCAGACGGCGAAGGCCGCGGTCACAGAGACCACACCGAAGAGCTGGCGGTGGGGGCGGCCAGCCAAGAGGGTGCGCCGCACCGGAGGCAGCACGAGGGGAGCAACCAGCAGCAGCGAGTAGACGACGTTGGGATAGCGGGGGACCTTGGCGAGGTAGTCGCCGAAGAGGATCTTGTCCATGATCCCGGCCAGGTCCCACGACATGACGTGGAGCCAGGACACCGAGGCGTCGCGGATGAAGTAGTAGTCCCCGGGAACGGTCACCGACAGGTTCTCGATGCCGCGCAGGGCGACGAACTTCACGAAGAGGGCGTAGGGGATGACCGTCATGCACAGGAAGAGCAGCCCGCCGACCACGCCCCGAAGGATGACGTTGCCGGCTACCAGATCTCGCAGGCCTCGGGGGGAGCGCAGCACCGCCTTGGCGCGGGCGGGCACGGTGCGGAGGCGCCGTGGCCAACCCCGCCTGATCCATCGGGCCAGCTCGCCCAACACCAGGGTCACCCCGGCGACGGCGAAGAACACGCCGAACAGCACGACGTAGTGGACTGCGGGGTTGAAGAGGGTGACGAGGCAGGCGCCCACCAGGTAGCGCACCCAGCGCTCAGCCGCGAACAGCAGTCCATAGAGCATCAGCAGGACGGCGATGGTCATGAGCGCCAGGCCCAGGATCAGCGTGTAGAAGTGAGTGACCTTCGCATAGGTGACGATCGAGTAGACGAGCGTGGTGGGGAACGCCGCTCCCAGGGCCACCGACACCGGCGACAGCGTCCGGAACACGGCAGACACGAAGCGGGACACGGCCACATAGACCCCGAAGAAGACCGTGGGGATGACGAGCAGGATGGCGAACGGCAGCACCTGGTAGTGGCGCAGCCAGGTGGTGAGGAACGAGTAGCGGACCCGGAATTCGTAGCCGTTGGTTAGGTGGCTGAACTCGCCCCGGGCCTGGTCGAAGAGCTGACTGGTGGGGTTGAAGAAGGGGACCAACTCGTCGCCGTTGATCACTGCTTCGCCGGCGAGGATCTGGGGGATGGCGAAGAGGACATCGCGGAACACCAGGAACGACAAGGCGTAGAAGGCGGCGCCGACCCAACGGTGGACTCGCCGAGCTGCCCTGAGTTCTCCGGCGTCGTGGTAACTCACGGCCGGGCTCATGTCTGCCTCCCGACGACGAGCGCCGCTGCCAGCAACGCCATCACTGCCAGCCGCACCGCGACCACGGTGCCGATGGCAGCTCCCAGCCACCACAGGGCGGCGGCCTGGACCACGCCCGCCGCCAGCACCAAGGTGGTGCCGCGATGGCGGCCTGCCGCCAGCTCGAGCAGCGCCTCGGTCCGGGCCAGGGCGAACATCGCGGTGGAGGCGGTATAGGGCCCGAGGTAGGAGGCGTAGGTGAAGAAGCCATCGCCAAAGAGCAGCTCGACCACCCCGGGGAAGACCCAGCCGGCGACGGTCACCCCGGTCCCGATGACCGCCACGGCGCCGAGGGTCTGGCGCCGAGCGCGGCCGTCGCCGGCGGCGACAGAGGGGAAGGCCAGGGCGGCCAGCGTCCAGGCCGCGAAGAAGGGGATCCGCCCCACCAGTGCGATGGCGCCGAAGGCTCCCGCGACCGCAGCCTCGTTGAAGTGCTTGACGATGAGCAGATCGGCGTGATTGACGAGCACTTCGCCGGCCGCCAAGAGCGCGGCTCCGGCTACGGCACCGACCGGCGGTCGGCCGGTGGCCGGCCCAGAGCGAGACCGGGGGCGGGAGAGGGCCCAGCTGACCCAGAAGGACAGCGCCAGCGCGGCCACCGCACCGTTGAGGCCCAGGCCCGCCCACACCAGCAGTCCGGCACCACCGAGGCGGCACCACATCTCGGCTTGATAGGAGAGGGCGAGGCGGCCGAAGCGAACCGAGCCCTGGAGAACACCGCGATCGACAGCCTGGGCCAGGAGGGCCGGGACGCCTGCTGCGATGATGATGAACGGCAGCGGCGACTCGACGTTGAAGAACCGGGAGAGCATGGGGGAGCCGGCCGCTATCACCAGCGCCAGCACCGAGCCGGCGCCAAGGGCCCGGCTCCGCAGCCAGCGGCTGGCGGCCCCGCCTCCAGACTCCGTTGCCAGCTTGGCTGCTGCCGTCTGGAGCGTCCCCGAGACGAGCGTCATCGCCAGCAGCAGTGTGAGGACGACGAGGAGGTCCGAGAACGGGGCGGGACCGAGGGCGCGTCCCATCACCACGTTGAACAGGTAGTTGCCCCCGTGCACGACGGCGGCGCTCACGAGGAAGGCGGCGCCGGAGGGTCGCGCCGAGGTGGGTCGCCGGGTTCTGACTGCTGCCGTCATCAGCTCAGGCGGCTTCGAAGAGCAGATCGAACCCGCTGTAGTCGATGAGGCGGCCCACGGGCGGCGAGATCGGACCGGCGATGGCAACAGATCGGTTCTGGGCGCGGCACCGGATGAGAAAGAAGGCGAGGGCGGCAAGCCCGGCGACGTCCATCTCGGTGGTGGTGCCCAGGTCGACGATCGCGTGCGTGGCCGGCGACGCCAGGAAGCGGTCAGCGTCCCGACGGAACTGGTCGGCGGTCTCGAGATCGAGACGGCTCCCGGGGCGGAGTACGTTCGAGTCGGGAACCGTCTCGGCTTGCATACCGAGCGCCGCCTCCACCGTCGGGAAGCAGGAGAGCGTCGAGCCGGTCAGCTCGAGGGTGATGCGAACCACGTCGGAAGGGGCGGCGATGATGGCGCCCAGCTCGTCGAGCAGGGCGAGGGCGTGAGCGTCGAGGAACTCGATGCCGGAGGCATCGATGACGGGGTGTCGGCCCAGGGCGCGCACCTCGTCGAGGCGGTGGACGTCGAGCCGGCCGCAGAGCGAGACGATGTGTGCTGTGTTCATGACCGGGGCATCGGCACTAACGCGATAGAACTTGATATTTTTTTATGTACTTGCTATAAAGTTCATCCCACCAGAGGCCGAAGAGGTGGCTATGCCCGCACCGACCATCCCCGAGCTCGTGCTCAGCATCCGCCGCGAGACCGGCGACAGCCAGGAGGCGCTGGCGCGCCGTCTCGGCGTGTCGTTCGCCACCGTCAACGCCTGGGAACGGGGGCGAACCGAGCCGCGCCGAGTCCACGTGGCCCAGCTCTTGGAGATGGCGAAGCGTCTCGGGGTGCGTACCGGCCTCAGCGTGCTGGCCATCGACGACGACCCGGTGTCATGTGCCATCGTTGAAGACCTCGTCGCTCACGGCCGTCATCAGGGAGACGTCATCACCACCACCAGCCCGGTCGAGGGACTCTTGCTCTGTGGCGTGCTCCGCCCCGATGTCCTCTTTCTCGACATCATGATGCCGGGTCTCGATGGGTTCGAGGTTGCCGAACGGCTGGCCCAGGTCGAGGGCCTGGAACGCATCGCCGTGATCTTCATCACCGCCACCACCGAGCAGTCCCTCCTGGAACGGGCGGACCAGGTCGGCTCGATGGTCCTGCAGAAGCCGCTCGAAGCCGAAGCCGTCGATCGGGCCATCGCGTCGGTTCTGGTGGGTGCATAGGCGAACCGTCGGTGTTCAAGGCGGAATCCGTCGGTACCGATGACTGAGTCACCGCCACATTCTCATGAAACAGAACACCATCACCGACGCTGACTCGATCGTTGCTGAGCTTCCGGTCGCCGTCTTCCGGACGACGCCGGATGGCCGGATCGTGGCCGGCAATCCGGCATTGGCCGAGCTGGTCGGCGCAGACTCAGTCGCTGACCTCGTCGACGTCGATGTTCGCTCCCTCTACGCCGACCCGCAGGCCCGCGACAGCATGATGAGCCGGGTCGCCGCCAGCGGGGCAATCCCCCCCGAGGAGATCGAGCTGAGGCTGCTGGATGGGCGCAGCATCTGGGTGCGGGTGAGCACGTTTGGTGTGTTCGACGACGCCGGCGAGGTGGTCTTCTACCAGGGCGTGCTGGAGGATGTGACGGCCAGCCGCCGCACCGACGCTGAGTTGGTGCGCAGCAACGCCCTGTTGGACACACTCACCAACGTACAGAGCCGTTTCATCGCCGGGGTCGACCCTGGCGAGCTGTTCGACCACCTGCTCGAAGATCTTCTCTCGATCACGGAAAGCGAGTACGGCTTCATCGCCCAGGTACATCACGACGCCGAAGGGGCTCCGTTCCTGCGCACGTGGGCGATGACCAACATCGCCTGGAACGAGGCGACCCGGCAGATGTACGCCGAGCACGGGCCCCGGGGCATGGAGTTCCACAACCTAGAGAACCTGTTCGGGCGAGCCGTGACCGACAAGACCCACATCATCGCCAATGACCCCGTGCACGACCCGCGCCAGGGCGGCCGGCCCTACGGTCACCCTCCTCTCGACTCGTTTCTGGCGATCCCGGTGTTGAAGGCGGGTGAGGTGGCCGGCGTGTTGGCAGTTTCCAACCGTCCCCATGGCTACGACGAGGCGATCGTCGACTACCTCCAGCCCCTCGTCGCCACCGTGGGCGGCATGATCGAAGCCATCGGGAGCGAAGAGGCGCGCCGTGCGGCAGAGAAACGCGAGCGCAGCCGAGAAGAGCTCTACCGGGCCGTGGTCGAGCACGCCTCCGAAGCCGTCGTGGCCTTCGGTGATGACGGTGTCATCGAAGCCTTCAATCCCGCCGCCGAGCAGATGACCGGCTTCACCGAAGCCGAGATGGTGGGCCGGAGCGTCACCGAGTTGATTCCCGAAGACCATCTCGACGAGTACCGGAGACTCGTGTCCGACCAATCCGCACCCACCAGCGAACTGGTCGTCCTGGATCGGTCGGGTTCGCCGTTATCGGTTGAGGTCTCGTTCGGGCGGACGGAGCTCGGTACCCGTTCGATCATCACCGCGATCGTTCGCAACATCGCCGAGCGCAAGGCCATCGAGACAGCGTTGCTCGAAGCGAAGGAAGCGGCCGAGCGCACTGCACGAGCCAAGGACGAGTTCCTGGCCGCGATGAGCCACGAGTTGCGGACCCCACTGAACGCAGTCATCGGCCTCTCCACAATCCTCGGGCGTGAGACTCACGGGCCGGTCAACGCCAAGCAGAGCGCGTATCTCGAGCAGATCGAGGCAGCCGGCCGCCATCTGCTGGAACTGATCAACGACATCCTCGACCTCGCCAAGATCGACGCCGACCAGCTGGAACCGGAGCCGGTGGTGGTCGACGTGGGCCCGATCACGACCGCCGCCGTCGCGGTCGTGAATGAGCAGGCGCTTGCCAAAGGGATAGGCCTCGACGTCGATTGTCCGGAGTCGCTGCCGAGCGTGGTGGCGGACCCGCGCCGGACCAAGCAGATCCTGCTCAACCTGCTCTCGAATGCCATCAAATTCACCGATCCGGGCGGCCGCGTGGAAGTGCGCGCCCGGGTCGAGGGGCCGTTCCTCGCCGTGATCGTGTGGGACACCGGCGTTGGAATTCCCCAGGACAGGCTCGACGACGTCTTCGCCCCGTTCAAACAACTCGACAACTCCCTCGCTAGGGCTCACGAGGGCACCGGCCTCGGCTTGGCACTGACCCGCAAGCTCGTGGAAATGCAGGGAGGAACGCTGGGAGTGGAGAGCGAGCTCGGTCACGGCTCGGCGTTCACCTTCACCCTGCCACTGGCCTCCACCCTCAGTACCGGCAGGGGAACGGAGACGCTGGTCGCGGAGCACGGCACCGAGTTAGCCGACGGCGCCGTCCGGGTCTTGGTGGTCGAAGACAACGAGGCTAACCGGATGATGTTCACCGATGTGCTCGCATCTGAGGGCTACGTGACCGAGGTGGCAGTGGACGGCGATCAAGCCGAAGGCGCGGTTAGAGAGTTCCGTCCAGACGTCATCCTCATGGACGTGCAGCTGCCCAAGCGTGACGGGTTGTCGGTTACTCGGGCGTTGAAGACCAACCCGGCCACCATGCACATTCCCGTCATCGCGTTGACGGCACTGGCGATGAAGGGCGACGAGGACCGGTGCTTGGAGGCCGGTTGCGACGCCTATCTCTCGAAGCCGTGCGACCCCTCCGAGATCATCGAGGCCATCCGTGGAGTCCTGGATACCGACTGAGCTACCTGGTGCTCACGCTGGGAGGGTTACTACTTCTCGAGCTTTCCCCGGCCTCCGGGGTCGGCCAGCGCAGTCGGCTGAAGGGGAGCGACAGCACCAGCGGCCGTGAACTTGTGAAGAATCAAGCCTCTACACGAAGCTGCTGACGAAGTTGGCCTTCACGTCCTCCGGCAGCTCCTCGTCCTCGATACCTGCGGACCGCCTTCATGTGCCGCAGATTGCCCAAAAAGTTCGTGCAGCCATCACACAGTGTCGGGTGCTGCTCGAAGCGGAGCAGCTCAGACACCGCCATGACGTCCTCGAGGTAGTCAAAGGACAGCCGCAGCATTTCGGTGCAGACGAGCAGTTCCGGCTGGCGATGCATATCGCTTCGCAGACGATGATCTTCTTACCCACGTGCGACGGATCATGGCCAAGGACCGCGGTCCGGCCAATGCAGACGAGTGGACGAAGCCATCGGCGCCGGACATGGCAGTGGCAGTGCTGCACGCGGCCCGAATCTCGGGATACGAATTCCGCGACTCACTGGACTGACACGCCCGGCACCGGATCCGAACGACCGCCGCCCTTGGGCCTTCTCGGGGTACTGTTCGACCCAAACCCTGCGAGTGGTGTATGGCCGGCGACACAATACGTGACCCGAAGACCCGACGCGACGTCATCGTCGCCGCGGTGACGACTGCAGTCATACTGGCGGCCTTGGCCGTGGTTGGCGCCGGGGGATGGCCGGGCGAGGCGTCCGGATGCATCGAAGCGGGTGACTGCTATTGCGAGGCGTTCACCGGTGATCTGGTCGAGCAGCCGGCCAACACGCTCAGCAACCTCGGGTTCGTCGCCGTGGGGCTATGGATATTGACGTTCGTCGGCCGCCCTGCTGCGGGAGGCAACCTCATCGGGGACGATCCGCGTATCACCCGGCTCTATGGATGGATTGCGATCGGTCTCGGAGTCGGCTCCATGGCCTTTCACGCCACGATGACTGAATGGGGCGGCTGGGCCGATCTGGTCTCGATGTATTTGTTCATCACGTTCTTCTTGCTGTACGAAGTCCGAACCTGGCAGGACGCCCCGGCCGACTGGCTGCTCCGGATGTGGGTCTGGGCCAATGTCCTGCTGGCGGGCTTCCAGTGGCTGGTCAACAACGGGATCGGGAAGTTCGTGTTTGCCGCTCTGATCGTGGCGACGCTGATTTTCAACCGCTTGGTCGCGACCGGCCGCGGGATGAGCCGGCCGGTCCGGCGGGACCAACGTCTGTTCTGGACCGGCCTTGGCCTGTACCTGGCCGGCAACGTGGTGTGGACGCTTTCGCGGACCAACGGCCCGCTGTGCGCCCCGGAGTCCTTGCTCCAGGGCCATGCGCTCTGGCATCTCACCAGCGCCGCCGCCGTCGGCGTGTTCTTCCTCTACTTGCGCAGCGAAGAAGCACCGCATGCTTCACTTCTCAGCTGAACCGAGCCTGCCTGGTATTTCCGTTTCGAGTGAGTTTGCCCTCACCCCCCGCTCGCCGACGCGGCGGTGGGGCGACGCTCACCCATCCTTGACGCGCCAGCCGCCCCCACTCGCCACGGCAGAGTGTGCCAGCAGCTGGCCGGCCGCATGGACCTGGCCGCCCGGGCCGTGCCATCGATCCGCCGGCGCTCCGTCGCCCGACGCCTCGACCTCGATCTCGAGCGGCGTGCGCCCGGGCACTCGCAGGACGGCGTGGCGGAAGAATGGTCGGACCAGCTGCCACGACCCGTTGCCGGGGCAGCTGGGGAAGAGCCCGAGGGCCATGCACAACCACCAGGCGCTCATCTCACCGTTGTCCTCGTCACCAGGTAGTCCGTCTGGTCGGAGTGCGTACAGCTCATCCAGCACCCGGTGAGTCAAGCGTGTCATCGTGGCCGGATCGCCACAGTGTCCCCAGTAGGGCAGCGTGAAGTGGCTCGGCTGGTTGGAATGGGCGTACTGGCCGAAAGCCACCGAGGCCATCTCCCGCATTTCATGAATGGGCTCCGGATGCGTTCCGAGCTCGTACCGGGCCGGGGCTGCGAACAGCCGTTGCAGGAATGCTGCGGCCGCCTCAGGACCGCCACGCGCCGCGACCACGTCCTCGGGCTGATGCGGCACGTGCCAGGCAAACTGCCAGGCGGACCCCTCGACATACGGCCCGCCCCATTCGAACGGATCGAACGGTTCCAGCCAGCTCCCATCGCGCCGGCGTCCCCGAAAGAAGCCGGTGTCGGGATCGAGTACGTGCCGCCACCAACCGGCGCGGCGGCGGCACTCCTCTGCGAGCGTTGCTTCACCGGCCGCATCGGCTAACACCGCCAGACACCAATCCCCGTACGCGTAGTCCAGTGTCCGGGCCACCGACTTGTCGATCCGCTCGACCGGCACGTAACCCAACTCCAGGTAGGCCTCCAATCCTTCTCGGCCGAAGGGTGAGCCGTCGGCAACGGGCTCTGACGCGTGGCGGTGAAGATGCTCGAACACCTCGGCCGGGTCGAACCCGCCGATGTTGCGGCTCAGCGCGTCGGCAAACACCGCATCGCTGTAGCTGCCGGTCATGCACGCTCGGTGTCCGGGACTGGCCCAACTCGCCAGCCATCCAGTGGCGCGAGCACCTTCTACCCACCCCTCCAGAATCGTGGGCAGCTCATCCGGACACAGCAGGCTGTACCAGGGGTACACGGTGCGGGCGGTGTCCCAGAAGCCGTTGTCGGTGACCCGCACCCCATCCCGCACCCGGCCGGTGTCTGGGCAGCGGTAGCGAGGGGTCCCGGCGGGCCCCGGCTCGTCGAGACGGCGCGGATAGAGCAGGGTGCGATATGTCATCGTGGCCGCCAGACGCCGCTCTGTCTCCGACGCAGTCGGCAGCTCCAGCCGGCCCAGTAAACGGTCCCATTCCTCCGCTGCGGACCTAGCCACGTCTTCGGCAGAACGGCCGGCCACTTCGCGTTCCAGCAGATCCCAGGCCGCCGCCTCTCCCACGAAAGATCCCGCCGCCCACACCCGGACTGTTCCCGGGCCCTCCGGCCACTCCACCCACGCACCCAGTGCATTTCCGTGGCCCTCGGTCTTGTGTGCCTCCTCGCCCGCGTCACCGAAAATGCCGGCGCCGAGCGGCGGCGGATCGGCGCGCACTGCCAGGTGAAGGGCGAACTCGGGATGCATATCTCCCCCACCTCCCCGCGTACGCAAATGCACCTCGCCTCGCTCGAGATCCGCCCGCACATAGGTATCGAACTGGTTTAGATGGTCCCCGGCGCGTGCCGTGTCGATGATCAGCCGCCGGGCGGGGCCTGCCGGACCGTGCACCTCCATAGCAATGCCGTGCATCGTGGGTGCCGCCGTCCACTCGAGTCCGGGCAGCCGGCAGCCGAACCGGTGGGGCTGCACCAGCAGCCGTTCGCTTGACAGATTCACAGCGCGGGACCGGCGGGCAACCCGACGCGGGCCGGCCTGCGGCAGGAAGGTGACCGCGCACCAGTCACCCATCCACGGGCTGGGGGAATGGGTGAGGCGCAACCCTGTGAAGTTGCGAGCCCGGTACTGGAAGAACCAGCCATCGGGTTCGGCATTGGATGGGCTGTAGTGGTGGGTTCCCCACGGGAGCGCCATGATCGGGAGAACGTTCCCGTTGCTGAATTCCCGCTCCGAATCGGTTCCGACGAAGGGATCCACCAGCTCTACGGGCCTCACGTCAGATTCCCCCGCGCCGGCAGGCCGCGCCGGTCACGCCACGAACACGCCGGCGTGCGACTGCCGCAATGTCTGCTTCTGGACCTTGCCCATTGCATTACGCGGAAGCTGGTCCACGAAGATATAGGCCTTTGGCCGTTTGAACGGAGCGAGCCGCCGGCAACCGTCGCGCAACATGGCCTCATCCGCCGTGCCCACGATGAAGGCAACCACTGCCTCGCCGAAATCGGGATGCGGTACCCCGACCACGGCCGATTCCGCGACCCCGGCCACCTCATCAAGTACCAGTTCGACCTCCTTGGGATACACGTTGAGGCCACCAGAGATGATCAGGTCCGACGAGCGACCGGCCAAGGTCAGCCGCCCGTCCCCGGCCAGAAATCCGATGTCCCCGGTGCGATAGAAACCATCGGCACGAAACTCCCCGGCCGTCTTGTCCGGCATCCTCCAGTACCCGGCGAACACGTTGGGGCCCCGCACCTCAACGCCGCCGGGCGCACCGGGTGGCAGCTCCCGGCCATCGTCGTCCACCACACGCAACTCCACGTCGGGAAGCGGGTAGCCGACCGTGCCTGCGATACGTTCCCCGTCGTACGGGTTAGAGGTGATCATTCCGGTTTCCGTCATCCCGTAGCGTTCGAGGATTTCGTGTCCGGTCCGAGCGGCGAAGGCGCGATGTGCCGCGACCGGCAGCGGGGATGATCCAGAGGTGAACAAGCGCATCCCTGAGGTGTGGCCAGATCCGAAATTGTCGTCGGCCAGCAGCCGCCCGTAGTAGGTCGGCACCCCCATCATGACGGTCGATTCAGGCAGCAACTGTTTCACCGCGTCGACCGCGAAGCGGGACGGGAACCAGACCCGGGAAGCCCCGAGCATGGCGCAGTGCAACGCAACGAACAGGCCGTGGGTGTGGAAGATCGGGAGTACGTGCAGCAGAACATCGTCGTTCTCCCAACCCCAGATGCGGTGCAGGGAGACTGCGTTGGACACCAGATTGTCCGATGTGAGCATCGCTCCTTTCGACCTGCCCGTCGTGCCGGACGTGAACAACATGGCGACCACGGCGTCGCCGGACCCGGGAGCGGGCGCGCCGACTTCCCCCACCGATCGGGCGGCCTGCCCGAGCGTCCCACCGTCGTTCGCAGACAGCGTGAGCACAGGCACCGCATCCGGTACTGCCGCGCGCACCGACTCATTTGCCGCGACGAACACTGCGGGGGCGGCATCCGCCACGAAATGCTTGACCTCCTCATGTGTGTAGGCGATGTTGAGCGGCACGTACACTGCTCCGGTGCGCAGCACGGCCAGGTAGAGCGCTACCGCATGCGGCGACTTGTCGACTTGCACCATCACCCGTTCGCTGCGATCGGCCCCATGGGCGCGCAGCACCTCCCCCATTTGTCCGGCCAACCGGTCGATATCGCCGTAGGTCCAGGCGCGGCCTCCCGGCACCTCCAGGAAGGCCCGGTCGGGATCCGCCTCCCACCCGGACCGCAAGGTGTCATGGAGCGAGGTCATCTTCGGGTCCTTGCACCAGCGCGAGTACTTCCTCGCCCGCTGCGATCGAACCGTCGGCGGCGTGGCGTTCGAGATTCGCCGTCGACTGATCCGGGTCATAGACGTAGTTGACCAGTATGCCCGCGGACTCCGCCAGGCCCTTGGGCGACGGGTCGCCCATCCAGTTCAAGCGATGCAGACGTGCCCCATTTCTGATGTGGAACCTGGCAACGGGGTCGAGCGGCTGGGGCGGCGCCGTGCCGGGTCGCTTTTGCAGATAGAGGTACCGCGCGGCCGACTGTAGGAGACCCGGCCGCAATGCCTCACGGGTTTGGGGAAAGTCCACCCACGCAGTGTCGTCCAGCGCGGCGAGACGGCGCCGGCTGTCGGAGGGCATCCACTCCAACTCGCCGGCGGCATCCTGGCGACGGAGCCAGGACAACAGTCCGGGCAAGGGTGAAAGTGTGGCGAATGTTCGAAGCGAGGGCATCGTCGCCTGGAGTTCCGCCATCACTTGTTTGATGAGGAAGTTCCCGAATGTTATGCCCCGAAGCCCGGGCTGGGTGTTGGTGATCGAATAGAACATGGCACTCGTCGGTTCCGCGTCCCCAACGGCAACCGGCTGGTGTAGCACTTCTTCGATGGATGAAAGGAGCCGGTCGGCCAGCGCAACCTCCACGAAGATGAGCGGCTCGTCAGGCAGGGCTGGATGCATATACGCGTAAAGGCGCCGGTCCTCCTGCAACCGCCGGTGGAGATCGGACCAGCCGCGGATGGCGTGTACCGCTTCGTACTCGATCAGCTTCTCGAGGATGAACGCCGGTGTCGACCAGTCGAGCCGCACGAGCGTCAAGAACCCCCGGTTGAACCAGGTTCTGAGCACATGCAAGAAATCCTGGTCCAGCACTCTCAGCTCTGGATCCCCGTCGAGGACGGCCAGGAGGTGCGACCGCATCGCGATGACTGCTTGTGTTCCATCCGGAGCCGTGTTGAGCAGCCGTAGGAAATCGCGCCGAATCGGTTCGGCCGCGGCAGATAGTGCTGCCACCGCCCCGTGGTCTTGACTTCGATGGTAACGCCGGGTGGCGGCATCGAGCGCCTCGTGATCGACCGACATCTCATCAAGCAGAAACCGAAAGAAGTCGGTCCGGGCATCGCTGGCCAGATCTTCGTACGCCTCAATGACCTCGGCTGCCCGCGCCCGCACGGTGGCCTCCCCGCGATGGATGAGCAACGCAGCGCTGGCGTGACGCAGTCGGTCGAGTGGGTCCACAGCCGCCGAAGGTAGCGGGTGTGCCGGGTCACTGCGCAGATTGTTCACGGTGTGGTCCCAGCCTCCGTCACGGCCATCGTCGCCGCGGCCTCCAATGGTGATGCCTGTGGGGGTGGCTGTCACCACGTGTCGCTGGTCTTTTGCGGTCCTTGCGGTCGTGGTCACCATCGTCGTCATCAAGCGGGCCGGGTGGGCAGCGCCCTTCACCCGCCGGGTCGACGCCTCCCGTGCCCCAACCTCCCTCCCGCCAGGCAAGGAATCCGAATCCCGCGGTCTCGCGCATTTCCTCCCCGCAGAGCACGAAAACCCGGGCCGAAAGCAGGGTCGAGCTGGTGCCCGATCGGCGATAATGCCGTCGTGCACCGCCAAGCTCGCCGTGAAGGCCCGGAGGTGCCGCCGTGCCCCTACGCTGGATCCGTCTAAGAGTTTGGAGCGTCATCGAATGAAGTTGGCCATTCTCTCCCGGGCGCCCCGCAGCTACAGCACGCGACGGCTCAAGGCGGCGGCGCTCGACCGCGGGCATCAGTGCAAGGTCCTGGACACATTGCGGTTTGAAATCGACCTATCCACCGACGAACCCGACCTGCACTACCGGGGACGGCCGCTTTCGGACTACGACGCGGTCCTTCCCCGGATCGGTGCTTCGATCACATTCTTCGGGATGGCGGTCGTTCGCCAGTTCGAGCAGATGGATGTGTACACCCCCAACACCTCGAACAGCATCGCCAATGCCCGAGACAAGCTGCGCGCGCTCCAGATTCTGTCGCGTCACGGAATCGGCCTACCGGCGACGACGTTTGTTCGCGACCGCCAGGACGTTCTGCCCGCCATCGAGCGCGTCGGCGGAGCGCCGGTGGTGATCAAACTGCTGGAAGGCACCCAAGGCATCGGTGTGATCCTGGCCGACAATAAGAAGATCGCAGAGGCAATCATCGAGACCCTCCAAAGCACCCGCCAGAACGTGCTCATCCAGCGTTTCGTTGCGGAAAGCCGGGGCACCGACGTCCGTGCGTTCGTCGTCGGCGACCAGGTCGTCGGCGCGATGCGCCGCACGGCCAGCGGTGACGAGTTCAGATCGAACGTGCACCGGGGCGGCACCACCGCGGCGGTCCAGCTCGATGAACGGTTCACCACGACGGCGATCCGATCAGCCCAGATCATGGGCCTCCGGGTCGCCGGTGTCGACATGCTCGAAGGGGAGGACGGGCCCTTGGTGATGGAGGTCAACTCCTCGCCGGGCCTGGAAGGCATCGAAGGCGCGACAGGGCTGGACATCGCCGGCGCGGTGGTCGACTACATCGAGCGCCAGGTGGCGTTCCCGGAGCTGGATGTTCGCCAGCGGCTGAGCGTCAGCACCGGCTACGGCGTAGCGGAGCTGGCAGTCCACGAGGGCGCGGACGTCCTCGGAAACACGATCGGATCGTTGCGCGACCGGGATGTCGCAGTGCTGTCTCTCCACCGTGGCACGTCGGTTATACCCAACCCACGAGACAGCCGGGTTCTCGAGGTCGAGGACCGGTTACTGTGCTTCGGCAAGCTCGAGGCCATGCGCGATCTCGTGCCCGCCCGCCGGCGCCGGCGCCGCCCGGAGGTCCAGCCGCTCCCGGAAGAGCCGCTTGGCAGCACCGAGGCCGCGACCGGATGAGCCGGAGCACAGGCGCCGTCACAACTGTCGCGCCCACGGATCGGGGCGCCCCAGCCCGGGACCAGCAGCCGGCGCCCCGACCGCCGATATGATCGCCATCTCGGGCCTCGTTCTCGTCGTCCTGGTGGCGTTGCTGGTCGAGCGCGTCGCCCACGTGGCCCTGATCGCGACCGGTTTGCCATTTGAGGCAGCCCGATTCCAGGCAAGATCCGCTCTCACAGGCGTCGGGTTCACCACAACCGAATCAAAGAAGAGCGCGAGGATTGACCGATCAGTAGATGGATCCCTCGCTGCCGGCCTCTCCTTTTCGGACGAGTTCCAGGTCATCGGCGAGTTTGGCGCGGAGCGCAGCGAGGTCAGCCGTGATCGTGAGCATCCGGAACCCCCGCTCGATCCGATCCTGCGCGAGAGCGGTTGTGGTGTGCATGCCGGGCACAATGCCGTGGCGGTTGCACGCTGCAACGATTGCATCCAGCGCTTCCTGCAGCGCCGGCGCCTCACTCCGGGGCGGGAGCCCCAGACTGACCGACAGATCAGCCGGCCCCACGTAGACGGCTTCGAGACCATCGACGGCCAAGATGTCGTCGAGTGCATCGAGCGCCTCAACGGTTTCGATCATCGGCACGATCGCTACGTCCTGATTGGCCCGTTCCCAGTAGTCGGGACCCTCGACGGCGCCGACTCGGCTCGGACCAAAGCTGCGGGTTCCCAATGGCGGGTAACGACCGGCTGCGATAGCCGCCTCGCATTCCTCGACCGAGTTGACCATCGGCACGATGATGCCCATCGCTCCTGCGTCGAGCGCCTTCCCGATGTGACCCGACAGGTTCTCCGGCACCCGCACAAAGGGAGTGGCCGACCCGGTTGTGATGGCCTGAAACATCGGCACGAGATCGGAGAAATCGCTGAAGCCGTGCTGCATGTCGACGCAGCAGTAGTCGAAGCCGGTGGCCGCCATGACTTCGGCGTTGATCGGACTCGGGATTGACAGCCAGCCCCCCAGGCAAAGTTCCCCGGCCGTCCATCTTTCGCGTGTCGGATTGGGACGCATGCGCCGATTGTGCCAGCTTCACGAGGGCTGCGGGCCGCCGACCCCTCAGTCGGCTGGGCCGTCGGTCAAGACGTGGAACTGGAACGTGGCGTGGCCGACGACCCGGTCCTCGCTGGTCACGGTGGAAGTGACCGTGGCGAGGATGTGGCCGGCGGTCGTGATCTCGGCATTGGCCACGGCCTCCACCCCTTCTTTGATCGGGCCCGTGAACGCCATATTGCTGTTCACCGTCGCGGCGTGCAGGCCCTGGGAGCTCATCGCATAGGCCGCGGCTGTGTCGGCCAGCGTGAAAGCAAAGCTGCCGTGCGCAATCCCCAATGAGTTGACGAACTCCGGCCGCGGCTGTGCTCGAATGACCGCCCGACCTTCGCCTGCCTCAACGAACTCCATGCCGAAATGCTCCAACATCGCCTGGTCTGCGACCAGCACTTCAGCGAGCAACGGGTGGAGCTCGGACATGCCGATCACGGTAGCTGCTGGATCATTTCGAGCGCCCGCCGCCCGCCTTTCAT
>JBFGLM010000039.1:0-46027 GCA_041576165.1 Acidimicrobiia bacterium | reverse complement strand
GGGGCCGGTCCCCGACCGGCCCCACCGCTCGACCGCTGAAATAACTTGACAGCCGTATCTTCTCCCCGCCCGGCGATGGTCACGCCCCGCTGGTACCAAGCACTGCTGGTCTGGCGAGGGCTGGTCGTCGTGATTTTGGTGCTGCTGGTCGGCGCCGTCGCCGCCCGTCGCGGGGTAGACGTGCGGGGACCCCTGCGCTGGACCCTGCTGGTGGGAATGCTGGGCGCGTTGCTCGCTTCCCTCGTAGCGCTGCGGGGGACATGGCAACGGCGCCACGTTGGACGCTTGGCCGGATTCGTCATCGACTATCTGTTCGCAGTGGTTGCAGGCTTTGTGGCGTTCAACCGCATGGACCTGTTCAACGGTCTCGACGCCGTCGGTGAGGCGTTCAACCCGGCTGCTCCTTGGCTGGGAGTCGTGGTGCTCGGCTGGCTGGTATCAGGGATGGCGGGGCGAGCGAGCGGAGGGGCGCAGGCAGCGTTAGGGCAGGTAGCCCGCTGGACCATGGTGGCCGGTGGAGTGGTGCTGCTGTTGACGATGGGCCTGATCCCCGGCATCGTGGAGTTCTTGCAGCGTGCGGCGCAGCCGCAGGTCCTGCCCCTACTCGTCGTGGCGGCGACGGCCGCCGCCGCTGCCCGCTTGCTCTGGTCGGACCAGGCAGCCACATTCTTTCGTACCGACCGTACCCAAGCTGAAGCCATGGACGGTCTACTGTTCGCCGCCCCGAACGCACTCGGTTTCCTGGCGTTCTTCGCCGGGCCGCTCGTGGTGTCTCTGTTCATCAGCTTCACCGAGTGGGACGGCCTCACCGACGCCACCTTCGTGGGCTTGCGCCACTACCGCGACCTTCTATCCGACGGCCTCTTCCTCAGATCGCTGCGCAACATCATCGTCTTCGGCCTCATCGCCATCCCGGCTGCGGTCGCTCCTGCCCTGTTCCTCGCAGCGCTTCTCAACTCGAAGCTGCCGGGTATGAAAGTGTTCCGAGCCGTGTACTTCCTTCCCTCCATCGCAGGCGTCGTAGGGGTGACGCTCATCTGGAAACAGCTCTTCAACTCCACGGTTGGGTACGTCAACTTCTCGATCCTCAAGCTGACCGAGTGGTTCAATGCCCTCTTCGGGTCCGGAATCGAAGCCCCCCAACCGCAGTGGATCTCGGACGCCAACATTGCCTTGTTCTCCGTGATCATCCTCTTTGCCTGGCAGCAGATCGGCTTCAACACCGTTCTGTTCCTGGCGGGCATGCAGGGCATCGATGGCACGCTGTATGAGGCAGCGGATATCGATGGCGCCGGCCCCTGGACACGGTTTCGACGGATAACAGTGCCGCTACTCCGCCCGACCACTGTTTTCGTCGTCGCGACGACCACGATCCTGGCGCTACAGATGTTCAACGAACCGTTCATCCTGCAGTCGCCGAACTCCCCGGCGGGACCAGGCAACTCAACGCTCACTCCCGTCGTCTACCTCTACCAGAATGCGTTTCAACAGTTCGAAATCGGCTACGCCTCGGCGGTGGCGTGGGCACTCTTCGTGCTCATCTTTGGGATCACCCTGCTCTACTTCCGACGGTCCGGCGAAGATGGGGTACTCAGCGCGTGACCGACCTTCCTGCGTCCGCCCCGCCTGCGGCCTCCGTCCGCAACCGGCAGGTCCGAACCGACCGCCGGGGCAAGCTCATACGCAGGGTGATCGGCCGTGGGGGCGCTTACCTGATCCTCGTCGCGTTTGCCGCAGCAATGCTGTTCCCTTTCTTCTTCATGGCCGCCACCGCCGTGAAGACTCCCGATGACACGTTCCGGTATCCCCCGAAGATCTTGCCCCGATCCCCCTCAACTGCGACGGTCGACGGAGAAGAAGTGGACCTCTTTGCGCTGGAGGTTCCCGGACTCGGCACCGAGTCGGTCTACCAGGCCGAGTCCGGCGTCGACGCCGGGCTCTTTGTCAACCCCGACGACGCAGATGACACACTGGCGTGGCCGCTCGAACTGGCCAGCGAGACTGGGGCGTCGACGACGGTCGAGGGCGAGACGCTGCCGCTGTACGAGGTGGCAGTGGGCGACGACATCAGGACACTCGCACTACAGCGCGGAACCGCGGTCGGGCGCTTCGTGGCCATCGCCGATCCATCGGTCGAGACGTTCGCGGTTGCCCGCACTGCAATGCGAGCCGAGACCGTCGATCCGCAATGGCGCAACTTCTCCGAGATCATCGAACTTCGCAACTTCGACCGCTCGCTCACCAACACGATCCTGGTGACGCTGCTTGTGGTCGGAGGCACCCTCTTCACCTCGATCATGGGTGGCTATGCCTTCAGCCGCGTGAGATTCCCGGGGCGCGACAAGATCTTCATTGCCTACATCGGCTCCATCATGATCCCGTTCATCGTGCTGATCGTCCCCCTGTTCCGGCTGATGGTCAGCCTGGGGTGGGTCAACACTCTCGGCTCGCTGGTGTGGCCGTTCCTCTTCAACGCGTACGGGACCTTTCTCATGCGCCAATTCTTCATCGCCATACCCCGGGACCTCGAGGAGGCCGCTTTCATCGACGGCGCCCGGCGCTGGAAGATCCTCTGGAGCATCTTCGTGCCGCTGTCGTGGCCGGCCATCGCCACTCTCGCCACGTTCATGTTCCTGTATGCCTGGAACTCGTTCATCTGGCCGTTGGTGTCGATCAACCTGGGTAACACGGACGACTTCGTCCTGACCCTGGCACTCCAGAACCTCGGCGGGCAGTCCGGCGAGGGTCCCAACCTGATCTTCGCCGCCATCGTGCTCTCGGTGATCATCCCCTTCGCCGTGTTCGCCCTGGCCCAGCGCTACTTCGTCGAGAACGTGGCGACGTCCGGGATCAAGTAGCGCCGGCGGCTCGGCCCAGTATCCCGGGCGCCGCCCTCTGTGATTGTCGATTTCGCTGGGTGGCATTCGTCGGAATCTGGTACGGCCGAGGAGGGCTGTGTGGAGTATCTGCTGCTGATCTACACCAACGAGGCCGACGAGCCAGGGCCGAGCACCCCCGAACAAGCGACACTGTGGGCGCAGTACGAGGCATATTCAGAGGAGGCAGGCCGCCGTGGCATCCTGGTGGAGGCGCGGGCGCTACACCCGTCGTCGTCGGCGACCACGATCCGGCTGCGTAATGGTGAAACCCTGGCTGCGGACGGGCCACATACAACGGCTGAGGAACAACTTGGTGGCTACTACATCATCGACGTCGAAGACCTGGATGCGGCGATCGAGGCTGCCATCGCGCTGCCGGCGGCTAGATACGGTGCGGTGGAGGTCCGTCCCGTACGCGACCCCTCCAGGGCGCCGGCCTGATGGCGACCGCGTACCCCGCGCCGGGCGGTGTGCGCGATGATGGATGCTGAGTTCAGCGAAATCTTCCGCCGCGAGACCCGGCTGGTGCTCGCCACCCTCGTCCGGCAGCTACGCGACTTCGACCTTGCCGAAGAAGCCCTGCAAGACGCGTACGTCGCAGCTCTCCGCACCTGGCCCGAGGAAGGAATCCCCGACCGGCCGGGGGCCTGGCTCACGACAACCGCCAAGCGCAAAGCCATCGACCGGATCCGCCGCTCGCGGACCCAGCAAAATCGGGCCCGGGAGCTGCAGTCCGAGATCGAGGTGGACCTGCGGGGTAGGGACGGCGACATGATCGACGAGCCGCCCACAGTCGACGACCAGCTCGCCCTGATCTTCATGTGCTGTCATCCGGCACTCTCGACCGACGCACAGGTGGCATTGACCCTGCGGGGGGTGGGCGGTCTGACCACTACTGAGATCGCCCGGGCGTTCTTGGTCCCGGAAGCCACCCTCGCCCAGCGCATCGTCCGGGCCAAACGCAAGATCACCGAAGCCAACATCCCGTTCAGGATGCCGCCCGCCCATCAGCAGCCGGACCGGCTGGCCGCGGTCTTGGCCGTCATCTATCTGATCTTCAACGAGGGCTACGCCGCGACCTCGGGTGACGCGCTGATCCGGGCCGATTTGGCGGCCGACGCGATCCGGCTCGGCCGCCACCTGTACGGCCTGATGCCGGACGAGCCGGAAGTGGCCGGGCTCCTGGCACTGATGCTGCTGCACGATGCTCGGGCGGTGGCCCGAACGGATGCTGCCGGCGACCTCGTGCTGCTCGAGCAACAAGACCGGGCGCTGTGGGACCGGGCCAGGATCGAGGAGGGTGCCGCACTGGTCGAGCTAGCCCTGAGTTTGCGGCGGCCGGGCCCATACCAGCTCCAGGCCGCCATCGCTCACCTCCACTGTGCGGCGCCCGACGCGGCCCAGACGGACTGGCCCCAGATCGTGGGTTTGTACAGCGAACTGTCTCGGCACCTATCGTCGCCGGTCGTGCAGCTCAACCGGGCCGTGGCTATCGCCATGGCCGTGGGTCCAGAGGCCGGGTTGGCCGAGATCGACGCACTGGCCGGTGAACTCGGCGACTACCGGCTGTTCCACTCGGCCCGGGCTGACCTGTTGCGCCGCCTGCAGCAGCACGCCGCCGCGGCCGCCGCGTATCGGGAAGCGCTGAACCGTACCGACAGCGACCCGGAGCGACGGTTTCTGGAGAAGAGGCTGGCGGAGGTGGGCGCTCCGAAGACGTGACCGACCGGCGGACGACGAACCGGATCAGATCGCGCTGCTGAGGTGCTTGGTCTCGATTGTCGGCCAGACCGGCCGGCTCGGGTCGTCGGCCGACACCAATTGCGCCAGAACCCGGTCGACCTTCGCTGCGTCCAACCACGGGGCCTTGTAAACGATCGTGCCGGCCTTGTCGACGACGTAGACGACGTTGGGCAGGTCGCCGAGGATGGCGTGAACCGCCTCGTCCATGCCGTCGACTGCGACCGGGGTCTCCAGGTCTTTGATCTTGATCAGTTCTTCCGCATAGGCGAGCTTGTGTTCGAAGCTCTCGTGCTTGCGGTACTCCGTGAAGCCGTGCTCTCCCGCGTGAGGCTCGCGCACGTAGACGGGCACGAACGCGACGTCCCGGTCGGAGTACTTCTGCCTGAGCTGTTCCATCGGCGGCAACTGCCGCCGGAAGGGTGGTCAGGTGATGGCCCCAGTCCAGATCACAAAGTGCTTCTCGCCGTTGAAGGCTTCAGTGTTCACCCGGCTCCCGTCGGTGCGGGGCAGATCGATGTTGGGCAGTTGGGAACCGACCGGATACGCGTCATGGAATTTGGTGTAGAGCCGCCACACCCGGCGGGACGCCACCAATTTGACCGTCCGCCATTTGTCGAGATATCGCCACGACCAGACTCCGAACATCGGTCCGGGAACGATGTGATCCAGCAACGCTCGAATCTGTCTACGCACAGATGCAGTATGCCACCACTCACACCCGACGCGCCCGCCGCCGCCGCCCTATCGTCGGAGCATGGAGCTTGCGCAGACCATTTGCATCATCACGGGCGGCGCCAGCGGCATTGGTGCAGCTCTGGCACAACGCTTTCTGGCGGAGGGCGCCCGCACGGTCGTGATTGCTGATCTCGGGGCCGAGCGAACCGCTGAGGCGGCATCCCGCCTGGGTGCAATCGGCGTCGAATGCGACGTCACTGCTGAATCGTCGGTGCGGGCATTGGTGGAACGCACGGAGGCGGAGCACGGGCCGATCGACCTCTTAGTCTCCAACGCCGGCTTCTCCATCGACGGCGGGCTCGAAGTGCCGGACGCCGGATGGCACCAACTGTGGGAGCTGCATGTCATGGCGCACGTCTACGCGGCCCGGGCCGTCATTCCGGGGATGATCGCCAACGGGGGCGGATACCTCCTCCAGACGGTGTCCGCCGCCGGGCTGCTGGCGTCTCTGTCGAGCCTGCCCTACACGGTCACGAAACACGCGTCGCTGGCGCTGGCGGAGTGGCTGGCCATCACCCACCGAGGCGAGAACATCCGGGTGTCTGCGGTCTGCCCACTCGTGGTCGAGACCCCGCTGACGGAGCGCTTCTCACTGGACGTTTCCGGCGAACCTGCAAGTCCCGCGCAGGTCGCCGACGCAGTGGTGGATGGGCTGGCCGACGAACGTTTCCTCATCCTCCCCCACCCCGAGGTTGCCGAATATGTCCGGCGCAAGGCCGACGATGAGGACCGGTGGCTGGGGGGCATGTCGCGACTGTGGGAGCGGGCCACGGAGTGATCATTTGTCCCGGCGAGAGTGTGCGCCAACACCCAGCGCTCCCCCATGCATTGCGACACCCGGTGCTCACAGTGTCCACGAGCAGGCGTTTCGCGTCCGATTGATGGCTCACGAGGGATCCAGGCTCGATGTGGTGGCCCATTGGCGCGCGCTCTCAGGCCGGTATCCAGTCGAGGGCCCTGAGCAGCAAGCTGGCCGCCTGGCCCCGGATCAATCCGGCATTGGGGCAATACGTCGTGGTGGTGCACCCGAGCGTGACACCCGCCTCGGCCAGGCTGTTGAAGTCGTCCTCGGCCCAGTGCCCGTCGTCGTCGGTGAAATAGTCGGTGGACGAGGCCGGGAACCCGAACGCCCGGCGCAGCATGACGGCGAACTCTGCCCGAGTGATCGAATCGTCCGGACAGAACAAGCCCACCTCGCAACCCCTGGTGATCCCGGCTGCGGCCAGCCGGTCTATGTGGCTGCGCGCCCAGTGTTGATCGTCGTCGGTGAAGAAGTTCTCCGACGTAGGCGCCAGGCCAAGGGTCCGGTCCAGGAGCACCGCCATCGCCCAGCGACTCAGCTCATCTTCCAGGCACGAAACCTGGGAGGCGCACCCGTTGTAGATGCCCCGCGCCTTCAGTTCGCTGAGCGCCGGCTCATGCACCGAACCGTTGTCATCCGAGAAGGGATCGGGGCACCCCACCCGGCCGCTGTCGCTCACCACCAGCTCGTCGAGCGACAGATCCAGATCCACCGGCGTCGCTGCAGTGCCGCCGAAAAAGACGTTGAGCCAGAACTCCCGTATGTGGATGAAGTCTTCGGTATCGCGCCGGAACGCCAGGCCCTCCCAACGCAGGGCCTCTTCTCCGTCAAGCCACGCCGTCAGCATGCCATCGTTCTGACCGAGGGAATTCAACCGCGCATGGCCCTCGACGCAATACCAGCGATTGTCGCGTACGACGCCGGGGTCCCACAGCATCGTCTGCCCGCATGCCGTCGGCTGATCGAGGTGGTACACGTAATAGCCCAGCCGGGTCTCGCCCGGTCCCGCCCCGGCCGTCCCGTCCGCTTTGAACACGACCCGGGCCGACCAGCCGGGAGAAGCTTCGGTGGAGGGGAGACAACCCCGGGCCGTCGAGCCGTAGATACCGGCAAACCCGGGCAGCTTGCCGTCCGTCGTGGCGGCCCAATCGTCGAACCGCAACATGTAGCGGAACCACGCCTCATCCGGGTCGTCGTCGCCCGGGTAGTAATAGCGGGCTCCCACTCCGCGGTTGGTGCCGGCGGGGATCTCGATAGCTACCGCGTCGCCGATGTAACCGGGGCTGGTCACGGCGGTGTTGTCGATGTCGCCCGTGCGCACGTCGATCCAGTTCGGATCCCACAACGGCTCCGGTGGAGGCGGATCGGGGGGCGGTTCCTCTCCGGGGGGCGGCTCGGGCACCGGCGGGGGCTCGGGCACGGGCGGAAAGGGATCTGTGTCGAAGTGTTCGACGAAGATCTGGGCCGCGACCGCCGGCAGCGCGAGCGCGAGCACGAGAATCACCGCAAGGAGTTCCCCTCCACGGATTCCCCATCCCCGCAGCCGGACCGGCGGAACACGCACCAGGAGACAACGTTAGGTGCCCTGGACGAGTTCCGAAAGATTCGACGGGGGTTGCTCAGATCGGTCGGCGACGCTTGGAGCTGATGACTCCCGTGTCAAATCCGCCGAGGTGCAGGCCCCCTGCGAACCGTGCGTGCTCGATCTTCAGGCACCGGTCCTGTACCACTTGGAGCCCGGCCGCGAAGGCAGCTGCCGCCGCCTCGTCGTGGCGCAATCCGAGCTGGAACCAGACGACCCTGGCTCCGACGTCGATTGCGCCGGCTACGACCCCCGGGATCTCGTCCGGCTTGCGGAACACGTCCACGATGTCGGGAACCTCCGGCAGGTCGGCCAGCGACGGGTAACACCTCAGGCCCAGCACCTCTTCGTAGAACGGGTTCACCGGATACACCCTCAGGTGCGTTCGAACGAGATAGGTGGCCACGAAGTTGGAGGACCGGATCGGGTTGGCCGAGACTCCTACCAGTGCCACGGATTCGGCCTCGCGAATGATGCGGAGACGTTCCCTGGCATCGACTTCGAGCACTGCCGGGGTCGAGGCGGTGGCGGTCATGCGCCCGCCAAAGCTTGATCGAGGTCCCACAGGATGTCCTCGACGTCTTCGAGACCGACGGAGATCCGGATCATATCGGCGCCAACGCCCGCTGCGTCTCGCTCCTCGGCAGGAACCTGCTGGTGGGTGGTGCTGGCGGGATGGATCACGAGCGTCTTGGCGTCACCCACGTTGGCGAGGTGGCTGGCCAGCTCGACGTTCTTGATGAACTGCACGCCGGCCTCGTAGCCACCCTTCACCCCGAAGGTGAACACCGCTCCCGGGCCCTCCGGCACGAATTTCCGCGCAAGCTCATGGGTGGGATGGGACGGCAGCACGGGTGAGCTCACCCACGAAACCTTCTCGTGTTGCGACAGGTGCTCGGCCACGATGCGGGCGTTGTGCGTGTGGCGCTGCATCCGCAGCGGCAGCGTCTCCAATCCAAGCAGCAGGAGGAAGGAGTTGAACGGCGACAGGGCCGCGCCCGTGTCGCGCAGCAGCTCGGTCCTTGCTTTCGTCAGGTAGGCGTACTCGCGGAAGTTCTCCCAAAAACGCAGGTCGTGGTAGGCGGGCGACGGTTCGGTGATGAGTGGGAATTTGCCGTTCGCCCAGTTGAACCGGCCGTTCTCGATGATCACCCCTGCGATGGCGACGCCATGACCACCGATGAACTTCGTCGCCGAGTGCACCACCACGTCCGCACCGTGCTCGATCGGGCGGCAGAGGTACGGAGTTGCGAATGTGTTGTCGATGATGAGCGGCAGGCCATGCGCATGGGCTACATCCGCCACACCCTCGATGTCGAGAACGTCCCCGGCGGGGTTACCGATGGTCTCTCCGAACACCAGCTTCGTGTTGCCCTGAATGGCGGCTCCGATTGCATCGAGGTCGTTGGTGTCGACAAAGGTTGCGTCGATGCCCATGCGGCGCAAGGTCACATCGAATTGGGTGAACGTGCCCCCGTACAACGCTCGATTGGCGACGATGTGATCGCCCGACTGTGCGATTGTCAGCACGGAGATCAGCTGCGCCGACATGCCCGAGGCCGTCGCCAACGCGCCGATCCCGCCTTCGAGCGAGGCCATCCGCTCTTCAAACGCTGCTGTGGTGGGGTTCCCGATCCTCGTATAGATGTTGCCGTATGTCTGGAGAGCAAACAGGTCCGCCGCATTCTGCGGGTCCTCGAACACATAGGAGGTCGTCGCGTAGATGGGCATCGCCCGGGCGCCCGTCTCGGGATCGGGCGGCTGGCCGGCGTGAATGGCGCGCGTGTTGAATCCAAACTCGTGATCAGCCATTACCGATCCCAACCTCTCATACGGTCATTCTCTTCCCCACCGGGCCGGCTCCCAGTCGCCCTCGAGCCGGTCGCGCAGGTGCGGCGTGAAGAGTTCCGGCTCCAGCAGAAACGAGTCGTGGCCTTTTTCGGAGTGAACCGTGATGCGCCGCGCCGGCACTCCGGCGGCCTTCAGTTCCATCATGAGCTCATGCTGCTCCTCGGGGTAGAAACAGACGTCCGAGTCGATCGAGAACACGAGGTATTCGTGGTCCTCACAACGGCTCAGCATCTCGATTACCGTCGATCCTTCCCGCTCGGCCAGCCTGTACAGATCGAACTCCTGCCACATCAACATGGTGCGAAGGTACGTGTTGGCGTCGAACCGCTGGACGAATTTCTGGCCTTGATGCCACATGTACGACTCGAGCGGATTGCGGACCCGATCGTCCGCCACCGAGAGCACCTCGCCCCGGGCCCGCTCCTCCATCGCCGCCAAGCTCACAAACGTCTTGTGCCCGATCATGCGGGCCAAGCTCAAGCCCGCATCTGGCCGCGGACCCTCATAGAAATCTCCACTGTTGAAGTTCGGGTCGTTCATAATCGCGTTGATCTGCTCGAAGTTGTAGATCACGTGAAGCGGGGTCGCCCGCAGTCCGGCCGCAATTGGGACGACGAACCGGACCCGCTCTGGATAGTGCGTAGAGAACCACAGACACATCATCCCGCCCACCGATCCACCCACCACGGCGTGCAGGCGCCGGATCCCCAGGTGATCGAGCAGGCGGACCTGGGACGACACGACATCGCCCACGGTGACCTCTGGGAAGCTGCTGCCGTACGGCTTGGAGGTGACCGGATTGATCGAGGCAGGCCCGGTCGAGCCGTAACAGCCGCCTACATAGTTGACGCAGATGACCGCGAACTTGTCGGTGTTGAGGGCTCGTCCGGGACCGATGAAGTCGTTCCACCAGCCCAGGTGGGTTTCCTCGGTCCATAGGTCGCCCACCTCGTCGATGCGCGGGTTGTAGCCCGCGGCGTGGTGGCTGCCGGTGAGAGCGTGGAACAGCAGGATGGCGTTGTCTTGGGCCTCGTTGAGGTCTCCGTAAAGCTCGTACGCCAGAGTGATCGGCGCCATAGTCTCGCCGCTGGCAAACTCGAAGACGTCGCCATCGCCTCCGAATGTGAAGAACCGGGTGGCGACCTCACCAACCTCCACGCGCACCTCTTATCGCCTGCGCTCCGGAGCCTACTGCGACCCACGGCAAGCTCGATCAGTTCCGGCTTGTGGAAGCAGCCGGCGCGGTTGCACAGCCGGTGGTGCCGCGGTTGGCCCGGTGGTTGCGTCTGCCTAGTCGAGCAGGCCCCAGCGGGCGAACTTGATGATCGCTTCGGTGCGGTTCTCGACCCCGATCCGCCGGTACAACTCGTTCAGCCGCTTGGACAGCTCCGACTTCGTCACGCCCGCGGACTCGGCGATCTCGGCCATGGTGTCACCCGACGCCATCGCCTGGATCCAGCCGATCTCGTCGAGGCGAGGGGCGTAGTCACTCGGCTGATCGGGGGCGTCGAGCGCCAGGCGGCGGGCCACATCGGCCGGCAGGATCGAGCGACCATGAAGCGCTTCGCGGACAACCTCGACGATGTGGTCCATCGGAGCGTCGGCGGGCGCCGACGCCGTCGCTCCGGCCCGGAGCGCGCTGCGATAGGTTGCCTGTGAGTCATCCCGGGTCAGCGTGACGACCACCAGGTCCCAGTTGGAGTCCCGCAGGTCGATGATCGCCTCCATCTCGTCAGCAGTGTCGACCGCCATTACGACGGCTCGCGGCCCCGAGCCATTTGCCCACACGCGCAGATCATCAGCGACTTCGGCCGCAATGTCTGCTTCGTTCAGGGCCTCGAGCAACGCTTGCTGGTCGCCGTTGTGACCTTTGATCGCAACTTTCATGTCCAGGGCGCGTTCGCTCATCGAAGCCCACCCGGACGTCGAACGGACAGCCGGCTGCGTGCGCGGAGCGGTTTCACAGGTTCCCCCACGGGCGTGTTAGCGGAGCGGCCTCAACAAGGAGTCCTATCGGCCCCTGAACATATCGGAAATTGTTGGCGAAGGAAAGTACTTTCTCGACATTGCGTGGTGGAGCAACCGCATTCTGTGCGATGGGCGCTAGCCCCACGCTTCACACGTTGGCGAAATCAACCGATTGGAGCCAGAAAGCTCCCGGTTGGCCGCTCCGCGACCGGCTCCAGGTAACGGTGCCAGGACCGGTCGGCCGCGACCACACCTGGGGACGGGGGAACTGGATGCCGCTGCCGTTGCTGCTGTTGGAGATGATGGCCAGACGGCTTTCCCCTGTGCGGGCCACGGCGCCGCCGACGTATGTTTCGGTGTCAATCGTGCCGTCGACGGCGACCGAGCCGGTCAGCGCCATCGTGGCGATGCTGCCGTCGCGTCCGAACCGGTGATCCACCGCCAGTCTCGGGTGGGTGTGGACATACACTTCGACAGTCCGCGAGCCGGCCGTTTCGGCTCCCACTGCCACCCTGGTCTCTACGGCGTTCTGCGCAACCCCATCGCCGAGGGTGAATACCTGACCGGCCCATCCTGCCGACAGTCGGTTGGAGGTGGTATGCCCGTACGCCGCTACGAATGTCTGGTCCCGCGGCACCGGGGCGATCGGGGCCGTGTCGTACTCACCGGGTGCATTCACGCCGTTACCGCCGTTGGCGCCCGCGACGGTGGCGCGCTGGATGATCCACTCTGCGCCCCACTCCACCACATACGTCGTGAATCGGCTCGTGCCGGATAGGGAGCCCCCCAGCCCCGCCTCCCGCACATAGTTCACGACGTTGGGCCCTGTTGGATGGATGCGGGCCCAGCCGACCTGGTGATCCGCGAGGGCAGTGGCGGTGGCGTCGAGCCCGCCGCCATACGTTCCGCCGTAGAGCCCGACCTGACCGATCGAGGTCCACGGCACAGTCGCGGTAGACGCAGCGGTGGTCACACCCGGGCCCATGTTGCGCTCGACCACATCCAGGAGGCGGAAGCCAGACGTCAGGTCGTTCCGCACAGACTCCACGACGACGACCTGGCCCTGCCAATCACCGGTCGTACCACGCCGCTCCAGCCGGAGCTGGTTGGCCGCCGTGACGACCCCGAAGTTCCCGAATGGATCACCCGAGACCCGTGCGTAGTTGGCGTCGGGACCGCGCCCGCTGCCGGCAGTCCCGTCACCCGCTGCGCCCCTCATCATCACGAAGTAGTTCGGCAGCAGCGCCTGATCGAGCGTCAACGTATAGGTGGCGCCGGCGAAAGCTCCGCTCCCGACTTGGTAGGTGACCACTCGCAAAGATGAGAAGGTGTTCGATGCCGTGAACGAATTCGACTGGTTCGAGGTTGCGCCTACGAAAACCGCCCCGACCGCCGGCAGCAGAGCGGCCAGGGCAACGATGACGAGCATCGATCCTGTCGCCAGCCGCCGCATCATTACGCCAGCCAGGGGTTGTATTCGTCGAGAACTGCCCAGCGGCACGAGATCCCGCAACCGAGCAGGAACACCACCAGGGCCGCGACTTTCCAACCAGCACCCACCGCCAGCCACGTCGCCGGATATCCGGCGTAAGGGATGAGCAACCGTCCCACTCCCCACACGCGGTCCATGTCCAGCTGTTGGGGATCGGGCTTGGGATTGGCGTCACCCTGGGTTACATATGTGCCGTCCGGATTGGCCCGAACGACCCGATGGGTCACCGGGCGGTTTGTGCCCGGCTCGTCGAAACCGACGACGGTGCCGGGACCGAGGAGCTCCGCGGGTGGACCGGCGAACATGACGACATCGCCGGCCCGAATCACCGGTTCCATCGATCCCGACGTCACTGCAACGGGGCGCAGCCCCAGCACCACCGTTGCGCCTGCTACCAGCAGCGCCGTGACGAGAACGTAGGAGACGAAGAAGAGGCTGAATGCGCCGAGGTAGAAGCGCACTTCGGGCCACGTCCTGGTGGATCGTGCGGTGTCAACCTCGCCGTCGAGCGCACCGCCGGGCTCGCCGAGGGACGCCTGGAGCTGATCGTCATTGAGGAGTTCGGAGCGCTCAGGCCCAGCGGCCGTCGCCAGGCTCAGGGCTGCAGGTCGCGAAGCAGCGTATGGGAATCCGCCGGCCTGCTCGATGATTTCGGTCCTGCCGTCCCCGGCGTGACCTGCTGAGGTCGTGCCGGCCTCGAGCGGGCACCGGAGAGGCTCCGGTTCCGGCGCCCGGTCGGGCCGCAGATCGATCAGCACTCGAGACCGGGGCGGGCTCGGGGACGGCTTGATCGCCGGAGGCCCGGGCAGCGGATACCGCTCCGGCAGCTGCGCCGGATCCCCCGGTGGCGGGGTCGACCGGACGAGGTCCGGGTCTGTAACGGCGGTTCTGAGTCCCATGGTCGGGTTAGGTGGGAGGCCGACGCCTCCCACCGGAGCTCCTTGAATCAGGTGTTCTGGGCTTCCCAGACGAAGTCGATCTGTGCATCCATTCCTTGGAATGCATCGGTCGTCGCGGCGTCCAACTCGACCACAAATCGGTAGGTGCGGGCGTCGTTGGAACCTCCCAGCGGCGCCCACGTCGACAGGCCCGAACCGAAGTTGGTGGCCACCGTCGCGAACTCGTCGATGGTGTCCGTGACCGCAGTGGTCAAGGTGGAGCCGGCTACGAAGCCCGTGCAGTCTCCCTCACCGCCGCCGAGCTCGGTCGCCACGAAGCCGCCCCCGGTGCCCTCTTCGATTGTGAGGTTCAACTGGGGAGCGAGGTTGGTGGCAGTCGTGGTAGCCAGGTTGGCACCGTACAGGCGCACGTTGGCATCGACGCTGCCCTGATACGTGACCTCAACGCAGTTCTCCACCGACTGACCGGGCTTGAGGTTGGGAACGTTGAAGAGCACGCTGCCGGTGTCGTCGTCGACCAGGATCACCGTGCCGGCGGCGAAGTCGTTGCCGGTGTTGTCGGTGGTGTCGGTGAACGCCGCACGAGATGCGGTCATTACAGAAAAGGCTGCCAGCACCACTGCCAACAGCACGACGGTTCCACGAACCGCCACGGCGCGGGTGCGCAAGGTCATTCGAAGCCTCCTGCTCGTCTTCGAGTACCCGGGCATCCCCGACCGGTTCACTCTCTCACTAAAAGTGGTATCGACGCCACATTTGGCGTTCTTGACGAAGTGCGGAGGGCATCTAGGACCCGCTCGCCGGGACTAGTCCTCACCGACGCAGCGTCGTGAGAAAGGACTGCGGCAAGCCGCACGCGACTAACTAGCCTCGACGACCATGACGCCGCTCGCCGGGCCCTTCTACGCCTTCGCGCTTCTGCTGGGCGTGGCCGGAGCCCTCAAGCTCCATGATCCGCGTGGGACCTCGGGCGCTCTCGCCGCAGCCGGCCTGCCCCGCTCCTTCGCCCTGGTACGCGGCTTGGGAGGCGTTGAGGTGCTGATCGCCGCGGGCGCCATCTGGACCGGGCGCCCACTTTTCGCCGGGCTGCTGGCGGCCGCCTACGTCACCTTCGCCGGTTTCGCTGGGTTGGCACTGGTTCGTGACCTTCCGGTGGCGTCGTGTGGGTGCTTCGGAAAGGCCGACACTCCACCCTCCCGAACGCACATCGGGATCACGCTGGTGGGGGCGATCACCAGCGGGTGGGTGGCGGTGGCCCAGATCGGACCGGTCAGCCGAATCCTGGCGGATCAGCCCTGGGCCGGGCTCCCGTTTGTAGCGGCCACGCTGGTGGCCGCCTACCTGCTCTACGTGGCGCTGACACTTCTGGCCCGGAGCGCGAGTATCGTTGCAGGCCGGCAGGGGTCACTGGGGAGCATGCAGACGACCAGGGTGGCTGAATGAGCAGTTGGCTCATGGAGCGCAGCACTGCGGTGCTCGACAGCACAACGAGCCGAAGGGGGTTTCTCACCAGAGCCGCCCTGGTGGGCGCCGCGCTCACGGTGGCGCCGCTCCGGTACATCCTGCGGCCCGGGTCGGCATATGCGGCCATCTGCTCGTGCAACGGCTCAACCTGCAACTGCACCGATCTCTGCTGTGACGGCTACACGGAGTTCTGCTGCACCCTGACCGGGAGCAACACCTGTCCTCCGGGGACCGTCGCCGCCGGCTGGTGGAAAGCCGACGGATCGGGCTTCTGCGACGTGGGGGGCGTCTCTATGCCCCGGTACTACCTCGACTGCAATGCCGACTGCAACGGATGTGGATGTGGCTCCAACGGATTGTGCTCGAGGACCTGTGCCGACTGCGGGTGCGGGTGCGCCAACGGGAGCTGCAGTAACCGGAAAGCCTGCTGCACGAGCTTCCGCTACGGGCAATGCAATCAGAACGTGCGCTGCGTCGGACCGATCTTGTGCCGCGTCGTCACCTGCGTCCCGCCGTGGCAGTTCGACCCGACCTGCACAACCGCCAGCGCCACCGACAATGGGACCCGGTTCCACAACCGACCCTGCCTCCACACCAGCCCGAACTCCTCGACCCTGGCAGGGATGGTGCGGGATACGACCTGGTACCTCAGCGAGTCGCTCGGTGAGGGCGCCACACTGAACTTCGAATACGGCAAGCCGGACGACGTTTTCGTGATGGGCGATTGGAACGGAGACGGGACGAAGACACCCGGCGTCGTGCGCGGCACCAAGTACGGCCCGTTCGGTGGCCAGCTCACCTGGCTGTTGCGCAACAGTCTGGAGCCGGGTCCACCCGACATCGTCCTCGAGTTCGGCGACGCCGGTGCCATCCCCGTCGTGGGCGACTGGAATGGGGACGGGATCAGCGGCCTCGGAGCGTTCAAAGACGGGCGGTGGCAGTTGAGGAATGATCTCATCCCCGGCGGTCCTGATTCCGAGTTTGTTTTTGGTCAGGCGGGGGACGTCCCGGTGGCGGGGGATTGGAACGGCACCGGCCCTTCGACGATCGGGGTCCGGCGGGGTTCGCAGTTCCAGTTGCGGACTGCCAATGCCGCCGGTCCGGTCGATATTGCGGTGTGGTACGGCGAGCCCGATGACATTCCGGTCGTTGGTGACTGGAACGGAGACGGAGTAGACACGATCGGCGTTGTGCGAGGAAACCAATGGCTGCTGCGCAACTCCAACAGTGCTGGCAACTCGCACATCAATTTCCATTTCGGGCGCGCGGGCGACGTGCCAGTAGTGTGGGGACAGCCATGACCACCCTGCTCGTAGTGGTGATATTTGCCGTGGCGGTTCTCGGTCTGCTCGTCGCCGGGCTGCTGCGCAGCCACGCCGAGATTCTGCGCACCCTGCACGACATGGGCTACGGAGAGAACCGCCAGACGTCCCGCATCGAACTCAAGACGCGCGATGGCGTCGCCGCGCCGCGTCCCAATGCCACCCCTGCTCGGGACGTGATGGGAAGCACCCCGACCGGGACTGCGATGAAGGTCGGTGTGGTCAACACAGATCACACCACGCTGCTGGCCTTTCTCACGACGGGCTGTACGACCTGTCGCGGTTTCTGGGAGGCCTTCGCCGATCGCGACCTCGAGCTCCCCGGAGACCAAACCCGGCTGGTGATCGTCACCAAAGGGCTGGATCAGGAGAGCGAATCGCTGTTGCGCGAACTCGCTCCATCCCACGTGCCGACGGTCGCCACCACTCAAGCTTGGGAGGATTACGAGGTGCCGGTGTCGCCGTATTTCATCCTCGTCGACGGCCCCAGCGGCACCACCCTCGGCGAAGGTGCCGCCGGGTCCTGGCGTCAGGTTGCGTCGCTCCTCAAACAGGCGGTGGCCGACGCCGGCCTGACCACCAACCCGCGCCGGCACGGCAGCACGGGACGGGAACGGGAGCAGCGAGCCGACGACGAGCTGGCGGCCGCCGGAATCCACCCGGGCGACCCCAGTCTGTATCCCGACCCGAACACCGTCGAAGAAAGAGACGACACCTGATGCCCGGGGCGCTGTTCGGCGCTGCCATCGTCCTGGCAATGACTGGGGCGATTCGATCGAGCTGGTCTCCCTGAGGAGAGTCGATGCTGGCCAGCATCCACCCGCTCGGCGAGCGGTCACGCAACATGAATTTCGGAGTCACGGCAGTTGCCTACCTCATCGGCTCGATCACAGGCGGCGTCCTGACCGGGAGCTTGTTCGGCGCGCTCGGCGCCATGTTGTTGTCGGAAATGAGCTCGGCGGGGACTGCGGCCGTCGCCGCCGTTGTGGTGGCGGCCGGAGTCCTGTTCGACCTTGGTGTCGTCCGGCTGCCGACCCCCAAACGCCAGGTGAATGAGGATTGGCTCACGACCTACCGGGGATGGGTGTATGGCGCCGGCTACGGCTTTCAGCTCGGGGCCGGGATTCTGACGATCGTCACATCCGCCTCGGTCTACGCCACGTTCGCCCTGGCATTGCTGTCGGGAAGCTGGGTCATGGGTGGATCCCTGGGCGCCGTCTTCGGTGCGGGCCGTGCGCTCGTCCTATGGTCCGTGGCGTCCGTCACCACCCCGGAAGCATTGCGCGAGCTGCACCGCCGCATGCAGTACCGGGCCGCCCTCGCCCACCGATCCGCGGTTGCGGCTCAGCTGGTGGTGATGCTCGTAGCGGCCGGAGTTCTCGCGTGGCCGTGATGCAAGGGGGCGGGATCACCATCGACCTACCCGACGGATGGGATGCAGAGATCTACCGAAGGTTCGCCAACACGTCGGCGCTGGCCGCCGACGGCACAGGCGAGCAAACCAACGCAGTTCTGCACGCTGCCAACTTTGCGCTTCCCGCGGAGCGGGGCGATTTCGGGAGCGGCGGCGTTGAGATAATGCGCGCCGGCGACATCCTCATCGTGCTCTTCGAGTACAACCGCCGCGACGTAGGACAGGCGTTGTTTGAGACCGTCGGTCTGCCTCTTCCACTTGCCGCAGAGGATTTCGATCCGAACTCAATGCAGCGTCCATTGACGGGCCTGGTTGGGGTCCAGCGATTCTTCCAGGCGTCCGGGCGGGCGTGGTGCCTGTATGTCGTGGTCGCCGACACCGATCGGGAAGCCCTGGTGGCCAGCGCCAACGAGCTGCTGGCGTCAATCGACATCGAGGACGTGTGATGCGCCGGTTTGCAGTCGTGCTGGCTGCGGTGGCTGTAGTTGGGGCCGGCGCGGTCCTCCTGCCGGATCGGGGCATCGCGCAGGTCGACCGACCGGGCGGCACGTTCTTCGACGAGAACGCAACGACACACGAGCCGAACATCGAGGCGATCGCCCGGGCCGGCATCACGGGTGGCTGCGTACCCGAGGGCACTGCCTACTGTCCGGATCTGCCGGTGACGCGGGCGCAGATGGCCAGCTTCCTCGCCCGCGCCCTGGACCTGGTGCCGAGCGCTCCTTCCTTCAGCGACGTCACTGCGAGCAACGTCCACGCCTCCAACATCGGTGCAATCGCGGCTGCCGGTATCACTCTCGGTTGTGGACCCGGTGTCTTCTGTCCGAATGACTTTGTCACCCGCGAGCAAATGGCGTCGTTCCTGGCCCGAGGCCTGGACCTGACTCCCCTCACGACCGGTCCCTTCACCGATGTGCGCGGCACGCACGCGCCCAACATCAACGCCATCGCGGCGGCCGGGATCACGCTTGGTTGCAACGCAGACGGCACCCTGTTCTGTCCTGAGGCCGAGGTCATCCGCGCCCAAATGGCCAGCTTCCTGGCGCGGGGACTCGGTCTGGAGCCCGTGGTGTTGCCCCCTCAGATCCACCTCGTCGGGTTGAGCGGCACCTGCACCGGGTCCACCCCGGCCTGTACCGCGACGGCCAGCATCGGCCGGGGCGATGCCTATTACCTACTGGAAGGCTGGTTCTACAACCTCCCGTACGACAGCGGCGATGAGGCAGCATTCCGGGCCGAAGACACCACTGTGGTTGTTACGGTCGACGGAACTGCGGCCGGCGACCTGGTCAAGCTGCCGATCACCAACTTGTTCGGGACGATGGTCCGCCTCGAAGGAATCGTTCTCGACCAGCTCGACCCGGGCTCGCACGTCATCGAGGCCACCTGGGTGTGGAACGGGGAGGACCGTTACAGCGCCGAGGTCACGATCTCGGTTGCGGGCTGATGGACGGCGGATTGCAGCCGCGTGCCGCGCCCGTTCTCAGATAGTTCTTAGCGTCGCGCCGTAGCCTGGAGACCATGAACACCGCGCACAGTGCCCAGCTTCTGGTCGCCGAAGATGATCGAGCGGTCCGCGATTCCTTGCGCCGGGCGCTGCGGCTCGAAGGCTATGACGTAGCGATCGCGGGCGACGGCGCTGCCGCCTTGCAGGCGCTGGATCAGCGAGGCCACGATCTGGTCGTCCTCGACGTGATGATGCCCTACGTCGACGGCCTGACGGTCTGCCGCAGGATGCGGGCTCGCGGAGATCGCACACCCGTCCTGATGCTCACGGCCAAGCACGAGGTCGCTGACCGCGTCGCCGGGCTTGACGCCGGGGCCGATGATTACCTGGTCAAACCGTTCTCGCTTGACGAACTACTGGCCCGCATCCGCGCATTGCTGCGCCGGAGCCTCGAGCTCACCGACGCCGACGTGCTCACGTATGCCGATCTCGAGCTCGACCTCCCGAGCCGGCGGGTACGCCGGGGTGCACTCCGGATCGACCTGACGAAGACCGAGTTCGACCTGCTCGAGCTGCTGATGGCCAACGCCGAGATCGTGCTCGAACGCGACGTGATCTATGAGCGGATTTGGGGAATCGACTTCGCGACGAGCTCGAACTCACTCGACGTCTACATCGGCTATCTCCGGCGCAAGAGCGAGGAAGGCGACCGACCCCGCCTCATCCATACGGTCCGGGGGGTCGGCTACGTGCTCCGAGAGCAATGAGTCTCCGCTGGCGTTTCGCGTTGATCCTGGCCGCCAGCACCATCGCCGTCTCGGCCGTGGCTGGTGCTGGGGCGCTCTTCAGCACGGGTCGGGCCCTCGACGCCGAAGCAGATGCGTTTCTGCGGGAACGGATGCGCGAGCTGCCACCCCGTGCGGTCGACCTGTTGGTGGGCGCCGGCAGCGCGGCCCAACCCGAGGTCATCCGCTTCCCCCGAATCCGCAACCGAGACGGCGAGTTTGGTCCGTTTGAGCGGCGAGATGGCAGAGCGGCGCTGATCTCACCAGACCTGATCGTCCAAGGTGTCGATGGTGCGGGTGACGTGACGCTCCGGGTCGAAGGCTCACCTGCGTTCGAGGTACCGGAGGATCTGGTCGACGGTGATGGTCCCACCTTCTCGGACATCCGGGTTGACGATCGTTCCTACCGGTTGGCGGTGCTACCGGCCAGGAATGGCGGCGCGCTGGTGTTTGCTCGCGATGTCACGGAGAACGCGGCGGTGCTGGCGGCGCTGCAGACTCGCATCCTCTCGTTCGGCGTCGTATTGGCGGCAGTGGCGGCGGTGGCCGGGTGGTTCATCGCGGTGCGGACGGTCCGTCCGGTCGAAGAACTGTCCGCTGCCGCCGACCGGGTCGCGAAAACCAGGGAGCTGGAGGTTCCCATCGAAGTGGACCGTGAGGACGAGGTGGGGCGCCTGGCCCGGTCGTTCAACACGATGCTGGCCGCGCTGCGTGAATCGAAAGACCAACAACATCGGCTGGTGATGGACGCGTCTCACGAGCTGCGGACTCCTCTCACGTCGCTGCGGACCAACATCGAGGTCTTGCTGCGCTCCGAGGAGCTCGCGTCGGAGGATTACAAACATCTGCTCGACGATGTCGATGCCGAGCTGAAAGAGCTGGGCTCACTCGTCGGGGAGCTGGTCGACCTCGCCACAGATCGCAACACCGACGAGGCGGCTGTCCCGCTCGACCTGGCTGACGTCGCCGCCACGACTGTGGAACGGAGCCGGCGGCGCACCGGTCGCGAGATCAGTGTCCAGTCGGAGCCTGCGCCCCTGACGGGCCGCCGAGGCCAGCTCGATCGGGCCATCTGGAACCTGCTGGAAAACGCCGACAAGTGGAGCCCAGACGGAGCTCCGATCGAGGTGACCGTCCGGCGGGATCGCCTCGAGGTCCGAGACCACGGCCCCGGATTCACCCCAGAGGACCTTCCCCGTGTCTTTGAGCGTTTCTATCGCGCCACTTCGGCTAGAAATCTGCCTGGCTCCGGCTTGGGACTGGCAATCGTCGTCCAGATCGTCGAGGGCCACGGTGGGGAGCCCTTCGCAGCCAACCACCCCGACGGCGGGGCGGTGGTCGGTTTTTGGTGGCGGCCTCACTTCTCCGAGCCGGCGGGCAATCGATAGCTATCAGCCCTCGACGCTGACGACGATCCGCCAGCCGCCCTCCGCCACTATCGACAACCGATACACCCCCGCCGGGATGGGACCCGCCACACCGACATCGCCGGTTTCGCCAACGACGAGTGGCGTCTCGGAACGATCGACCTCCGAAATGGCCGTCACGGTCAGACCGGGGCCTGCCCCGTGGTTCTCCCATGTGAGCTCCCAGGGGCCGGTGGCGGAAAACGGCGACAGCGTGTCGTCACCGACTCCGGTCACATCGCGCACGACCAGCCGGCCGCCAAGTTCGACCGAATCGCCCACTCCCGGTCCGGACATCTCGTCGATCATGTCGCCCACGAACGCGCCCGCCAGGACCGCCAGCACGATGCCGGAGACGATGATGAGGATGCGCCGCCGCCGGGTGGGTGCTCTGCTCGTCCGCGGGTCAGAGACCGAATCTGGGTCATCCGCTCTTTCCAAGGCGGGGCCGGGCGGCGGGACGATCTCCGGCCAGTTTCGGGGCTGGCGGGTCGTGGTTATGACGTTCCCTCGCGCCGCGGCGCGGGCGTCCAGCACCATGTCCACGACATCGAGCGGGTGAGTGTCCACCATTTGCAGAGCGAAATCGATCCCATCAGCCGAGAACCGCACGACGTCGCCTTTGCGTTCTCGCACGGCAATATCCCGGAGCCCGAACCGTTCCTCGAGACCGGCCTTCGACAGGATCAAGCTTGTCTCATCGGTGGCGAGGTTCAGGTCGTAGACCGCGCGCGGCTCAAGGAGGTGGACCACCACGCCCTGCTGATCTCGGTCGCCGGCACTCGACATCGGTGACTTCCCATCGCTCGACGAAAGTCGATTGGCCGAATGGCAACGGTACTCCAGCCAGTGCTGAACGATACGACAGGGACCACGCGAGTGGGGCGCCTCGGCGGCGCCCCACGGAATCACTCAGTTGGATCCCCAACTCAGGCGTTGCCCACCTCGCCGGCTCCGAAGCGAGGACCGAACCGCCCCTCCTGTGTTCTGCGGAAGCCGAAGTCGGCGTCACCATTCACGACATCGGTGATCCGCTGTTCCAGCTCGGCGATCTTCTCGGCGGCGGTCTCGGCGTCGATCCGCCCTGCGTCGACATGGGTTTGGATTCGTGCCTCGGCCGCTGCGACTGCTTCGTCCATCAGTGACTCGACATCCAGACCTGCGTTTTCGGCGAGCTCGGCAATCGTGGATCCGTTCTCTAGAGCTTCGGCCACCTCCGGTGGGGTCATGTCGAGGGCGTCGAGGAAGGTGCGGAGGACGCGGAGCCCAGACGCTCCAGCCCTCCCAAAGTCGCCGCGATGCGCGAAGGTCTCACTGAGTTTGGCGGCGACCGCATCGGCCTGCTCCTGCGTTATGACGTTTTCCTCGACGAGTTCCCCGAGGGCGTCCTCCAGCGTGGGGCGGACCCTGGTGGTTTCCTGTTCTCCGGTCGTCCCGTCGTCCTGTGCGACCGCCGATCCCGACACCAGCCCCACGGCGGCGATGCCACCTGCGGCCAGCACAGCGACAACAGCGATCCCGGCAAGCAGCTTCTTCACTTTGTGTCTCCTTTCATGAGCTGGGACCTACACCGTCGCACGGCCGGGTACGGATCACATGAGTAGGACCTAAGAACTCCCTGAGAAAGGGCCGGGCGGCTACCGTGGCGGGGCCATGAGCCTGTTCCGCAAGTTCGACCTTCGCTACAACTCGAACCTGGCCGCGATCGGCCTTTCCGCCGTAGCGTTCGTGGTGGGGGTGGGGGTGGGCGTCGCCGACGGCGAGGTCGGGGAAGCCCTCGCCGACGGCCTCAATCTGATGGTGACCGTCTTTTTGGGCTGGGCGGTCGCCCGTGAACTCGAGCCCGACCGGGATGCCACCGCCACTGTCGCGGCCCTGCTCGCCGGTGTGATGTGGCTGATCATGGGGCGCTCGGCGCTCGCCGCCGGGGTGGCCGCCCTGCTGGCCGCCCGTATTCTCACCCGCTCCACCGGGCGCCCTCTCACTAACGTCGACTATCTCCTCGTAGTTGCTTTGGCGTTCTACGGGGCACGCACCCTGGCCGGGTGGATGGCCGGCTTGGGTATGGCATTTGCGCTCGCTCGCGACGTCCGTTTGCCCGGTCCGGCGCCGAAGCACCAGCGGATGGTTGCGTTCGGAGCGGCGGCTGCGGCCACCGCCGGGCTCCTGATCCTTCGTCCGGCCATAGATCCCGAGTGGTCGCTGGCGGCGATCGTTGCGGTGATCGCTGGCGTGATTGCCGGTCTCATCCTCCCGGATCCCCGACCTTCCGCGCCGACTGACACCGGCAACGAGGTCATGTCGCCCGCCCGGATCTTGTCGGCACGCCGCACATCGCTCGTCGTGGCCATCTTTGGCGCACTGACCGGCACGGTCGGGGTGGCCGGGCTGGCACCGGTGTGGTCGGCGTTGATTGCCGTCCCGCTCGTGGACCTTTCCCGGCGCCGCCGCGGTCGCGGCCGTGACGCAGGTCCTGCCGCCGCCGCTGCTCCTTCCATTCCGCCCGACGAGGATTCCCCGGGCGCCATCTGAGGGCAGGCGCGAGCCCGCCTGGGCGCCCTCCCACCGCTGATTCCATCGCTGATCGGTGCGCCACCCCGCGGTGATCTCATCAGCTACTGACTATCAATCTGCTTCCTTGAACATTCTTAAACATCGTTATATGCTCCAAGCGAGCCGGCACAGGCCAGACACGGACCGGTGAGACCGGCACGGGAAGGAGACGACATGGCGATTCGGGGCGATGGTGATCTCATCATTCAGTGTGGGAACAACTTCGCAGCGTGGAGCGGGGACATGAGCACGCTGCTGCACAGCATTCAGGGCGCAGTGGCAACCCTGCAGGAATCGTGGGAGGCGATTGCGTCCGATCAGTTCGCCGGACTGGTGGAAGAGGCCATGCCCCACCTCAACAACCTCTCTGAGTTCATGGCCGCCAACTCAGCGGGGCTGGTGAAATACGGCGAGGATCTCAACTACCTGGCCAACACGTATTACGTCAGCGCCGGTTGAGCGTGGAGGCAGGGAGGGCGCCGGATGGCCACGGCTTCGTTCTACCGTACGGTGGCGGCCGGCCTCGACGGGCTCGCCGCGGACCTGGACGAGTGCGCGTCGTCGGGGCTGCAGCCGACCGGAGACAACCTTCCGTCGGCGCTCGCCGGCGATGCGACCGCCCCGCTCCAGACTGAGTACGACGCCGCCGCCGCCGGCGCGCGCCGCGGCGCCGGCACCCTCCGCGCGGCGGCCGACTGGGCCCGCCGAGAAGCGGCTCGGATCGAAGCGGCAGCCGCAGCCGCGGCATCCGCTGCGGGAGCCGCCGCCGCTCCGATCGAAAGCCCTGACACGGCGGTTGGACCGCCACCGGTGTTTTTCTGATGCACGTCAGTGTGGTCCACGGATCGATTCAAGCCGACCTGACGCTCGACCTGGCGGGCAATGCGACCGTCGGCGACGTGCTGGGTGCGCTTGGCCTCGAGCCGCCGGCGACGCTCACAGTAGACGGACGATCCATCGAGCTCGAAGACGCTGCGGCGAAAGTTCTGTACCACGGAGCCGAGCTTCGGCTCGATGAGGCAACCCCCGCCGGGTCCGAGCCCGTGTTCGAATTGCACGCCATTGAAGGCCCGCCGGCCGGCCAGGTGTGGCGCCTGGCCGTCGGCCGTTACGACATCGGCGCGGCGCCCGCCGCCATCCGCTGGCGGCACGCCCCCGCCGGGCGGTCTGAGTTGGTAGTCGGCCTCACGGCGGTCACGATCGACGGTTGCGAGCTGCCCGAGGGCCATGACCTGCGCGTGGGCAACGCCCGGTTCCGGCTCCGCCCGGCGGAGCCGCCCGGTCCGGCAGCCGCCGGGGCGGTGACCTTCAACCGCCCGCCCCGCGTACTCGACCAACCCCCCGCGGTCGCGCTGACTCCACCAACTCGCACTCCCGAACGCTCCAGGACCCGACGATTGAGTCCCATTTCCCTCGTCTTGCCGGCCGGATTCGGCGTAGGCATGGCGATCATCTTTGGGCGGGTGATGTTCCTGGCGTTCGCGCTGATGGGCCCTTTGATGATGGTGGGCAACGTGGTGGATGACCGGATCCGCCGGTGGCGGGACCGGCGGCGCCACGACGAACAATTCGCAGAAGACCTCATTCGGTTCGAACGGACGCTGGAGGAGCTGGTCGTGCGCGAAGCGCAGCGCCGGCGACTGTCGGCGGCTTCCGCAGCAGAACTCGTCTCCGCGGTGGATCGGGGAAGTCCGCGCATCTGGGAGCGGCGGCCCGGACATCCCGATTTCATGCGCGTCCCGATCGGCACCGGCACCCTCGCCTGGAGGGCAGGTATCGCCGAGGACGGGCTCGAGGCCGAAGTGCAGGCAATCCTGGATCGGGCAGGCAGGCTGGCAAATGTGCCGCTGCAGGTCGACCTGCGACCCGGGACGGTCATCGGGATCTACGGAGTGTCTCGCCATCAGGCGTTGGGGCTCGTGCGTTCCTGGATCTGCGCGGCGGCCGCCCAGCAGGGACCAGCGGACCTACGTCTGGCGGTCCTCACCGACCATCCAGCTGCATGGGACTGGGCGAAGTGGCTGCCCCACGTGCGGGCCAACGACGGCGAGGTCCGGCTCCTTGCGGCCGACAGTGACCAGGCGGCGTCGATTCTGGGTTTCCTGCGCGGTCCCTACGACGGAGATGTGCCGCTCACGCTGTTGATCAGCGATATGGAGTCCGAGGAGCCCGAGCTGCGAACAGTCCAGCGCGAGGTGCTCGCCGGCGCCGGCCTCCCTGTCGCCACGGTGGTCATCCGGTCCCGGCGAACCGACCTGCCCGGGGCCTGCACCCAGCTGGTTGAACTCGACGGCGAGCTCCTCCGAGTGTCCGACCCGGGGCAAGGCGGCGACCCCACCATCGTGCAACCGTGGACCGCGACCACCGGCGCCGCCCGCCATCTTGCCCGCCGCCTGGCTCGCCTGGACGATCCGGAGACGGTCAGCCCCAGCGCGTCGCTTCCGGAGACTGCGCCGCTGGTGCCCATGATCGGGCTCGGCACACTCTCTCCCGACGCGATCACGCGTCGGTGGAGCACTGCGGAACGAATGGAGCTGGCTGCCGCCATCGGTCGGGGCCAGGGAGGAGATCTGCGGGTCGACCTGGTGCGCGACGGTCCGCACGGCCTCATCGCCGGAACCACCGGGTCTGGAAAGAGCGAGCTGCTCCGGGCACTGGTGGCGGGTCTGGCCGCCGGGTACGACCCACAGCGCCTCAACTTCGTGCTCATCGACTACAAAGGCGGCTCGGCCTTTGATGCCTGCAGCCGTCTCCCCCATGTCGTCGGGCTGGTCACCGATCTCGACGAACAGCTTGGGGCACGGGCGTTGACCTGTCTGGAGGCCGAGCTGCGTTACCGCGAGCAGCGGCTTCGGGCCGCCGGCGCCTCCGACATCACCGACTATGCGGCGCAGGATTGCGCCCCGCTGCCCCGGATGGTGTTGATCGTCGATGAATTCGCGGCGCTGGCCGCGGAGCTGCCCGACTTCATGAACGCACTGGTCGATATCGCCCAACGGGGGCGCAGTCTGGGTGTCCATATGATCCTCGCCACCCAGCGGCCGTCCGGGGTGGTCAAGGACTCCATCCGGGCCAACACGAATCTGCGGATTTCGTTGCGGGTCCAGACTGCGGCCGACTCGAAGGATGTGCTCGACGATCCGGCCGCCGCCCGTATCCCCCGGACCCGACCCGGCCGCGGTTACCTGCGGCTGGGACCCGGCGAGCTCGTGGCGTTCCAGTCGGCCATCGCCACGCTGCCACACTGCGGGGACGCCGGTGCCGGGATCCGGCTGAGCCCGTTCAAATTCAGCATGCATGATCCCCCGCCGCCCCCGCCCACCGCCACCGGCCCGAGCGAGCTGGACCTGCTGGTCGGGGCGATCGTCACCGCCAACATCCAGGCCGGCTTCGATCCGCCCCGCCGGCCGTGGCCGGATCCGCTTCCCGCCCGACTCGTCCCGGCCGACCTGGCGACGCCCGGCGAGGCGGTTCCAGACGGCCTGGTGCTCGGTCTCGCCGATGAGCCCGAGCTACAACGCCGGCGGCTGTTCACCTGGGACCCGCCGGTCGACGGCAACTTGCTGCTCGTGGGGCCGGCCGGACCAAGCGACGCCATGCGGGCCATCGCCGCCGGGATAGCACTGCACCACCCCGACGACTCCCACATCTATGCCATCGACTACAAGGTAGGAGGGCTGACCTGCGTGGCGGGACTACCCCACGCCGGGGCGGTGATCGCCGGCCGTGAAAACGAGCGGCAGCAGCGGCTCCTGCGCATGTTGGATTCCGAAATCGCCCACCGACGCGCCAGTCGCGCTGCCCGGACCCGCATCTTCTTGCTGCTCGATGACCTCAGTGGGTTTCGGGGGTCGTTCGATGAAATGGTCGACCTCGAGTACAGAGAGGCGCTGCAGCGGATCGTGGCGGACGGACCATCGGTCGCCGTATACACGGTGATGTCGGCTGATCAAGCCAGATCCATACCGGGAGTGATGCTGGGAGTGTTCCGGGCCCGTCTCGTCTTCCAGCTGGCGGATCGCATGGACTACGGCGCCCTCGGGGTGATGGCCCGCGACCTGCCCGAGCTGGGTCCGAACCGCGCGATCGACGTTGTCTCCGGCCGGTTCGTCCAGGTCGTGGCATATGCCGACGAGGAGATTCTCCCGGCCGGACCGGTCGGAACATTGCCCCGGTCGGCTCCATCCGTGGACACGCTGCCGCCCACCGTGAAGCTCGCCGACCTCATGCACGCAGGTGCCCGGGCCGGTACCGCCTGGGCACTACCGATCGGCATCAGTGACCACGATCTCGGGCCGGCTCTCTTGCAGCTCGAGGCGGGAGACCACGCCCTGGTGACCGGCTCGCCGCGATCGGGAAAATCAACAGTCCTCGCGACGCTGGCTGCGGCTGCTCGCCACCTGGCACCCGCGTGTCGCATCGTCGGGATCTGTCCGCGTCAGTCCCCACTGCGAGACGAACCCGGCGTCGACCACCTTCTAGACAACGCCCAGGACCTCGGTGAGATCCTCGGGCTCTACCCCGGGGCCGACATGATGGTGCTGGTCGACGACGCAGACGAGGTCGACGACGTGGACGACGCCATCGCCGGCGTGCTGGCCGCCCGCCGCCCGGGCCTCCATGTCATCGCGGCCGCCCGTAGTCATGCCCTCCGCTCAACAGTGCGGCACTGGACGAAGGCCTTGCGGGCCGGTCGGCGAGGGCTCATTCTGCAGCCACAGGAGGCCGTCGATGGCGAACCCTTGGGCGCCCGATTGCCTCGAGCGCTTCCGCCGGCGCTGCCGGTCGGGCGAGGCTTTCTCTGTGACCCCAGTGGAGTGGCACTGGTCCAGACCCCATTGCCGTGACGATGGCGACTCCGGCCGATAGACCAGCCCGACCGCGATATCACCCTAGAGTCGGGCCGGCTTCATCGAGGAGGGACTGTGAAGGCGCAGGTCGTACATGAGCTGGGTGGGATCGACTCGCTGCGTTTTGAAGAAGTCGATCCGCCGGCGTGCCCGCCCGGTTACGTACGCATCGATGTCGAGGCGGCCGGCCTCAACTATCCGGACCTTCTCGTTATCCGGGGCCTGTACCAATTCCGCCCGGAGCTGCCCTTCACGCTCGGCTCAGAGGCGGCGGGCACGATCAGCGAGGTAGGGGACGGCGTCGAGGGGCTGTCGGTCGGCGATCGGGTCATGGGCCTCGATGTCGCCGGAGCGATGGCCGAACAGTTCGTCGCCCCTCATCACAACGTCTACCAGATACCGGACGAACTGCCGGCTGCAAAGGCTGCTGGCATGTCGATGACCTATGGCACCTCGTATCACGCGCTGGTGGACCGGGCCCGGCTCCAGCCGGGAGAGGTCCTTTTGGTCACCGGGGCGTCGGGCGGAGTTGGGACCGCGGCAGTGCAGTTGGGACGGGCTCTGGGCGCTCGGGTGATCGGCGCGGTGTCGTCGGATGAGAAAGCCGAGGTGGTACGCCGGCTGGGAGCCAGTGAGACCATCAATTACTCGACTGAATCCCTCAAAGACCGCGTGAAAGAACTGACCGACGGGGCCGGGGCAGACGTCATCTACGACCCGGTAGGCGGCGACGTGTTTCTCCAGACCCTCCGCTGCGTCAACTGGAATGGCCGGGTCTTGGTGGTCGGGTTTGCGTCGGGTCACATTCCCGAGGCTCCGATGAACCTTCCCCTCCTCAAAGGCTGCTCGATCGTCGGGGTCTTCTGGGGCGATTTCGCGCGTCGTGAGCCGGACCGGAATCGCGCCAACTTCCGCCAGATCCTGGCGTGGGCGGTCGATGGGACGATCGACCCCTACGTCTCAGCCACCTATCCGCTGGCGGACGCGCGCGAGGCCCTGACTGCGCTGGCGGAGCGGACGGCTACCGGCAAGCTCGTGCTGACCGTGTGAGTCAGCTGCCGGATTCGACGACGGCATCGACCAGCTGGCGGGGCCGGAACGGCTTCGTCATCACGAAGTGCGCACCGATTTCCCGAGCCCGGGAGAGGACGGCCGGCTCGATGTGGGCTGTGACCACCACAACCCGACGAGTCGTTTCGAGCGCGCTCTCGAGTACATCCCAGCGGAGATGGGGCAAGCCCAGATCGAGCACCACCACGTCCGGTTCGGCCATCAGCTCGAGGCGAGCATCTTCCGCCGAGCCGGCCACGGCGATCTCGCCGAGGTCGCGCAGGATCACCTCAATCAGGCGGCGAACCGTAGGGTCATCTTCCACGATGAGCAGCCGCATACACAATGCATCGCCGTCCCGGGCCCCGAGCTTGATCCATATTGGGAAGCTTTACCAATATTCCTCGACGTGGATCGTGCCGCGCTGGCCCCGCTGATCCAGCGCAAACCCCCGGGCTACGAGCAGCTCGACCGCACCTACCGGCTCGGGAAACCGGCCGTTGTCGCCCTCGGGCAGACCGATCATGGCCGGGTTTCCGCAGAGGTAGACGTGGGAGAGGGCCGGGTCGAGCGCCACGTCGAATCTCGTCAGCTCGTCTTCCCGGATCAAGTCCTGAACGTACCGTTTCGGAATGCCCGGCTCTCGAGTCGCAATCGGTAGGTAGTGATAGTTCGGGAAGCGGCGTTCCAGCCGGGCGTGTTCGTCGCGATATCCGAGGTCGGTCAGGACGCGCACGGAAACGACTGAAACAATCGGTCCTTGGTGGCCTTTGCGCAACAGCTCGACCGTCATTGCATTGTTGGGAGCTTCTCCAGTTCCCGTGGCTAGGAATACCACGGTCAGTTCTGGATCGTTTACGGGCGCCAGTGTGTAGCGCCCGGCGACCTTGGGACCGAGATAGATCCGGTCGCCGGGGCGCTTCAGCGCGAGGCGGGTGGTCAACGCCGGGATCCGGTGGGCGGAGGGCGGCACTAGAACGATGTAGAACTCCAGCTCGTCGGACCGGGCGGCGTCATAGAGGTATCCCACCTCATCGAAGATCGGGCTGGATATCGAATAGGAACGGCGGATGAGCTTGCCCCAGCGGTCGGCCAATCCTCGATCTGACGCGCTGTCCGAGCGGTGCTCCCAGTACCCCAGACCGAGCGACGCGTACTGACCCGGGAGGTGGGAGGTGTCCCCGTGGTCGGGCCGCACCCGGATTCTCCAGAGGTCCGAGTGGCTCCGTTCAAAAGAGGTGATGGTGGCGTTGTAACACTTGGCGCGTAGCTCCTCGATGGTGGTGCGATCGCCCAGGCGCCACTGGGCGGGGGGTCGGTACGGTTCGGATGTATCCGGGAAGCGCACGGCCCGGATCGCCGACCAGGCGTCGCCGGCGACGACCGGCCGCAGGTTGTCGTCGCTCTCATCCCGGGTGGCCGTTTCTCTCACGGCGAATATCCGATCGGGGTGCCCGACGTGGACGTCGAAGTCGAGATGTTCCACTTCCCCACGTCCCGCAGTCGCGAACACGACGTGGTCGAACTGAAGGTCGGGGGTACGTCGCTCCTCGAAGTACGCCATGGGATGGCCGTCCAGCTCCGCTATCGAATCCGGGACCGTGTGCCACAGGATCGTGGCTCGCCGTTCGGCCTCGAGCCGAAGCAGAATGGTCCGGGCGACCCGCGACAACCGATCGAGGTCGAGGCCCCCGGCGGCCAGTACCACTCCGGCACCCGCCCGGGAGAGCTGCATCCCCCATTCCACTGCGAGTTCTCCCGATCCCACGACGAGGACATCGAGGTCGCGTGGTTCGCGCGGAACTGTTCCTTGGTGAACCCGGTCCGCCAGGCCGGCCTGAACGGGCATGCTCCCAACTTCGATGACGTGACCGGCCAGCGCCACCGCTTGCGCGTGGTACCGACCCGCCGAGGTGATTGCTTCCACTCCGATGTCGGAGGTTGTCAGCGACTGGAGACGTTCCCGGTAGCGGATATCGATCGCGTGTTGCCCGATCAGGTCGGGCACGACGACGCTGGCTCCCGGCTCGAGGACGACCACGTCGGACAGGCCAGATTCCTGGGCCTCGATCGCCACCGAAAGGCCGGCTGGTGTTCCGCCCACCACCAGCAACTGGATCGTGCGCGACTCCACTGCCCGTCCTCAGCGCCAGGCGAACGGGGGCTGATCGAAGTGGCCCACCCGGGTGGGATTACCGCGGAGGGCCACCTCACGGAACTGGTAGAGAAACACCGCCGTCGGGGCATGAATGAAATCCCCGAGCAAGGGCATCGAGAGCACCGGGCGGTCTGACTGCGGGATTTGGGTGAGACGCGGGGCGTCATCACGGTCGAGCTCGGTGATCGGGATCTGGAAGATCGCATGGACCTCCTGGTCGTTGGGCTCCGGATCCGCCCCATCGGCCCACACCACCACCGGCGTAACGGAAAAACCGGATCGGGTGATGTAATCGTCCATGAGTCCCAGGACGGCACCGGCTTCCAGGGCAACGCCGACCTCCTCCTCCAGCTCCCGCAGCGCCGCTTCCTCTGCCGTCTCTCCAGGATCGATCCGGCCTCCCGGAAGGGCAAACTGGCCGGGATGATTACGCAGGTGCAACGCCCGCTGGGTAAGGACGAACGCGGCCTGTCCACCGGCTCCGATCAGAGTCAGGGCCACGGCAGCTGCTCGCCCGGGTTCGTCGGCTTGCAGCCGGTCGAAGGCGGCCAAATTGCCGGCGATTGCTTCACGCAACGCCTTGCTGAAACCCATGTCGCGGATGCGCACGCCGCAGAGCGTACTGCCCCATCGTGCCGCGTGAGAGCCGTCGGGTCCGGGTGGCACCACACCGCCCGGTAGCGTCCCCGGTATGCCGATGATGGTGGCCCAATCCCTGACGAGCGGCGCGACCGGTTGGCCGGTAGCCGCCGCCTCCCTTTCACTTCTGACCGTCGCATTGGGCTTGGGCGCCTGGATCGGTCTCCGGCTCGAACGCGACCTGATCGAGGCCGCGGTGCGAGCCGCGATCCAGCTACTGGCCGTGGGAGCGCTGTTTGCGCTCATCTTCCGGTCGGCCGGCGCGTGGTGGTGGGCGTGGCTGTGGGTAGCGGGCATGGTCGTCGTCGCCACCGTCGTAGTGACCCGGCGGGCGGGGTCGCAGGTGCAGCGCCTGACGGCGACAGCCGGTGGCGCGATCATCGGCTCGGCACTGGTGAGTATCGGTGTGACCTTTGGATTCGAGGTGATCGATTTCGACCCGGTGTCACTGGTGGTTGTGGCCGGCATCACGATTGGCAACGCCGTGCCTTCGGCCGTGCTCGGGGTGAATCAGACGGTCCAGTTGTGCCGGGACCGGGTTGGTGACCTGGAGGCCATCCTGGGGCTGGGGTTCGATCGCCGCCAGGCGGTCCGGTTCATGGCGCCCCGAGCGGCCAAAGCGGCCCTGATCCCCCAGGTGGAGCGGACCAAGGTGGTCGGCAGCTATGACCGGGTTGCTGCTGGCGGGTGTGCCTCCGGTCGAGGCCGTCGTGGTCCAGCTCCTGGTCATGTACCTGGTGCTTGGCACGGCGGCCATCTGCGTCGTGGCCGTGGTGGTGACAGTTGCCCGGGCTGCGGTCACGTCCGACCTCCGGGCGGCGGCCTGGGTTCGCCAACCCACCGATTGAGTCAGCCGCTTCGGTCCGCGCACCCCGTTTGTTGAGTCAGTCGAGGTTGGCCAGCTCGGCGTGCGCCGCAGCCAGGCGCGCTACCGGCACCCGATAGGTGGAGCAGCTCACGTAGTCGAGGCCCGCTCGCTGGAAGAAGGCAATTGATGCCGGATCGCCGCCGTGTTCACCGCACACGCCCACCTTGAGGTCTGGCCGGACCGACCGACCCCGCTCGATCCCGATCTCGACCAGCTGGCCCACGCCCGACACGTCGAGGCTCTGGAACGGGTCCTTTGATATCAAACCGCGGCGTACATAGCCGGGCAGGAATCGTGCCGAGTCGTCCCGGGACAACCCCGCCGTCGACTGCGTCAGGTCGTTGGTTCCGAAGCTGAAGAACTCAGCCTTGGCGGCGATCTCGTGCGCGGTCAAAGCGGCACGGGGGAGCTCGATCATGGTGCCCACCGTATAGGGCACCCGCAGTCCGTGAGACGCCAGTACATCCTCCGCGACCCGGCGCACGACCTCTTCCTGATGGTCATATTCGGTGGCGAATGCCACCAGCGGGATCATCACCTCGGGGTGAACGTCGATGCCCTGTTCGGCGCACTGCACGGCCGCAGTGAAGATCGCCCGCACCTGCATCTCCGTGACCTCGGGGTAGGCGATGCCCAAGCGGCACCCGCGATGGCCGAGCATCGGGTTGGCCTCCGCGAGCCGGTCGATCTGGACGAGAATCTGCTCCCTTTCGTTGATCTCATTCAGCAGGCGGTTGATCTTGTCCAGACTCTTGGCATGGGCCAGCCGCAGCTTGAGGTCGGTGATTCGCAGCACGGTCTCCTCCCGCCCGGGCAGGAACTCGTGCAGAGGTGGGTCGAGCAACCGGATGGTCACCGGGTGGCCATCCATGGCCTGGAAGATCCCGACGAAGTCGGCCGTTTGGAGCGGCGCGATCTTCGCCAGTGCTTCGGCCCGTGCCACCGCGTTGGGCGCCATGATCATCTCCCGCACTGCCTCGGTGCGCTCTTCCCCGAAGAACATGTGCTCGGTCCGGCACAGGCCGATGCCCTCTGCACCGAGCCGGCGGGCCGTGGCGGAGTCCGCCGGCGTGTCTGCATTCGCTCGCACCCGAAGAGTGCGGAACTCGTCGGCCCACGCCATCAGCGTTTCGTAGTACTCGTCGAGCTCCGGCTCGATTGTCGCCACCTTGCCGGCCAGCACCTGGCCGGTGTTGCCGTCGACCGTCACCCACTCGCCCTTCGACACCACCCGGCCATCAACGCGGATCAGCTGTTCGGCATAGTCAACCCACATGGATTCGCACCCGACCACACAGCACTTGCCCATGCCGCGTGCCACGACCGCGGCGTGTGACGTCACTCCGCCTCGGCTGGTCACGATCGCCGAAGCTGCCACCATGCCGTGGAAGTCGTCGGGGCTGGTTTCGTGCCGGACAAGTACCACCGGCTGACCCCGCTCGGCTATCTCGACAGCCTCGTCGGCATCGAATACGACGACGCCCGAAGCTCCTCCGGGCGAAGCCGGCAGTCCCACCGCAATGACCTCGTCGTCGGGCCCTGCAATGACGATGGGGTGCAACAGTTCTTCGATTCGATCCGCCGTGATCCGCTGGACGGCTTCCTCGCGGGTGATCAAACCTTCGTCGACCATGTCGACCGCGATCCGGATGGCGGCCTGCCCGGTCCGCTTGCCGGTCCGGGTTTGCAGCATCCACAAGTGGCCCCGCTCGACGGTGAACTCGAGATCCTGCATCTCCCGGTAGTGCTCTTCAAGCCGAGAGGCGATCTCCTGGAACTGCTCATAGACCTCGGGCATCACCTCGGACAACGCTGCGATTGGGCGGGGAGTGCGGATGCCCCCGACCACATCCTCGCCTTGCGCATCCTCTAAGAACTCGCCATAGAGCTTCGGCTCGCCGCTGGTGGGATTACGGGTGAACGCCACCCCGGTCCCCGAGCCCTCCCCTGCGTTGCCGAACACCATGGCCTGCACGGTGCAGGCGGTGTAGAGGTCGTCGGGGATGTCGTTGACCTGCCGGTAGTCAACGGCGCGGCGGTTACCCCACGACTCGAACACCGCGCCTACGGCGAGTGAGATTTGATCGATCGGGTCACTCGGCACCTTCTTGCCCGACTGGCCTTCGACGATGTCCTTGAGCCGCTTGACGAGTGCCTTTGAGTCAGCCAGCGGGATCTTGCGCCCCCGGCCGCCGGCTGCTACCTGGGCTCGCTCCACCACCTCTGCCATGAGATCGGCCGGCGCCCCGAACACGATGTCACCAAACATCTGCACGAAGCGCCGGTACGCGTCCCACGCGAATTGCTCGTCGCCGGTCAGCGCTGCCAGACCGGCGACGGTCGTGTCGTTCAGGCCGAGATTCAGGATCGTGTCCATCATCCCGGGCATCGAGGCGGCGGCACCGGAACGGACCGAGAACAACAGCGGATTGGACGGGTCGCCGAATCGCTTCCCTGTCACCTGTTCGACATCGGCGATGGCATCGCGGACTTCGGCCCACAGGCCCTCCGGGACGAGCCGGTCGGCCTCGTAGTACGCGCGGCAGGCTTCCGTGGTGATGATGAATCCGGGCGGCACCGGGAAACCGGCGCGCGTCATGCCGGCCAGACCAGCCCCCTTACCGCCCAACAGTTGCCTGGCGTTTTCATCTCCTTCGGCGAACGGAACAACCCACTTGTGCGTCACGCGGCGTCTCCGAGGTCAGGATGAACGCAATTGTGGCAAACCCTGAGCGCCATTGGAGGGCCAATCGGCCACTTGGATTGAGAACAACGTCACTACTCGCCGAACCCGATGCATGCGGCCACGCACTCTGCGGGTCCCATGCGTTAGGTTCGGCGAGCAGACGGACAACAGGATGGTATGACTACTGACCAGCTGGCGACGAGCGGTGGATCGATCCTCGGCCACGCCGTCAAGCGCCGGGAGGATCCGGATTTGGTCCGCGGCCGCCGGGCCTATACCGGCGATCTGACCGCCGCGGGAATGCTCCATGCGGCCTTCGTCCGCGCAAGCGTTGCCCACGGCCTGATCACCGGGATCGACACGTCGATGGTGCCCGACGGCGCAACGGTTTTCACCCAAGACGACCTGGGCATCTCGATCACTCCACCGCCGATGATTTCGACGGATTTTTCACGCCCCGTACTCGTCTCCAGACATGTCCGCTACGTCGGGGATCCGATTGCAGTCGTACTGGCGTCATCCGAGAGGGCGGCGGTGGACGCCGCCGGCCAGGTCTGGGTGGATATCGACCCTCTGCCCCCAGTCACCGATCCTGAGCGGGCGCTGGACCCCGAGGCACCGGTCGTATTCCCCGACGCCGGGACCAACCTGGCCTGGTCCGGGACCGCCGGGAATGACGATGATCCGCTGGCCGGCGCCGAGGTGGTCATCTCCCAACGCCTCGTCCAGCAACGGCTCGCACCCGTTCCGATGGAGCCGTCCGCCATTTTCGCGCAGGTGACGAACGACGAACGCCTCCTGATCCAAATGGGCACCCAGGATCCCGCCAGCGCCCGCCGGGTGCTAGCGACCGCGTTGGGGCGCGAACCGGACTCCATCCGCATCGTCGTGCCCGCGGTCGGCGGTGGCTTCGGCGCCAAGGGGCCAACCTACCCGGAGCACGTGGTGGTCGCCGCCCTCGCCGCTCGGTTGGGCCGGCCCCTCCGCTGGCTGGAGCGGCGCACCGAGAACATGGTCAACATGGTCCACGGACGCGCCCAGATCCAGTACGTCGAGATGGGGGCAACCCGCGATGGGCGGGTCACCGGCCTGCGAGCCCGGTACCGGAACGACGCTGGCGCGTACCCAACGATTGCCGCTTCGTTCGGCACCTACACGATGATGATGAGCTCCGGTGTCTACGACATCCCCAAGATGTCGCTGAGCGCCGAAGGGGTGGTGACAACGCTGACACCGGTCGGCCCGTATCGTGGCGCCGGCCGCCCTGAAGCGACCCAGATGATCGAGCGCATGATGGATCTGCTCGCAGCCGAACTAGGCCTCGATCCGGTGGAGGTCCGCCGGCGCAACCTCATCAAGCCGTTCGACGGCCCGCGCCCGGTCCAGTCCGGGATCTCGTACGACTCGGGGGATTATGCGCGGGCGCTGGACCACGCCCTCGCCGCCGCCGACTGGCCGGCGTGGACCGCCGAACGGGACCGCCGCCGGGTCAACCGCGATCCCCGGCTGCTCGGGGTGGGGGTCTCCACCTACATCGAGACCACAATCGGCGTGACTCCCAAGATGGAGTCCGGCGGAGTCACGGTGGCGCCGGACGGAACTATCGTGGTGCGGGCCGGGGGCTCCAGCCACGGACAGGGCCACCAAACAACCTTCGCTCAGATTGCCGCCGCACGCTTCAACGTCCCCATGGACCGGGTTGTTGTCATCCAGTCGGACACCGATGCCGTGCCTGATGGAGTTGCCGGGACTTACGCTTCGCGCACCCTGCAGCTGGTGGGATCGTCGGTTTCGGTCGCGTCGGACCGGGTCCTCGAACGGGCCAGGGACCTGGCCGGCCGGCTTCTGGAAGCTGCACCGGCGGATCTCGTCCCAGTCGGCGATGGCCTGGGCGTTGCCGGGGTGCCGGGCGCCGAGGTTACCTGGGCCCGCCTCGCCGAGGCTGCGCTCGACGAAGACGACCCGCTCGAAGCGGACGAGGCGTTCGGCAGTGCCGACGCCACCTACCCATTCGGCGCCCACGTTGCGGTAGTCGAGGTGGACCGCGAGACGGGCTGGGTCCGCCTGCTCCGGCACCTCTCGCTGGACGACTGCGGCTATGTGATCAACCCGATGCTGGTGATAGGTCAGCAGCACGGTGGCGTCGCCCAGGGCGTCGGCCAGGCGCTGTTCGAGGAAGCCCGATTCGACCCTGACGGCAACCCGCTCACTGGCAACCTCGTCGGCTACACGGTGCCGACCGCGGTCGACCTGCCCATGATCGATACCGCCCGCACCGTCACCCCCAGTCCGCTCAACCCGCTCGGGGCCAAGGGGGTCGGTGAGGCCGGGACGCTCGGCTCTACGCCGGCAATTCACAGCGCGGCGATGGATGCGCTCCAGCCGTTGGGGGTGCGCCACATCGACCTGCCGCTCACCCCGGATCGAGTGTGGGCGGCGATCCGGGCGGCCGAGACCTGAGCGAGGCGCGTTACGTCACCCCGAAGACTTGCTGGGGGATCTGTATGTGGTCGAGCATGGCACGGGCGGCCCACTCTGGGTCTCGCGCTCGGAGAGCGTCGAGAATCTCGGAGTGATCGGCCACGGCCTGCAGCCGTAGATCCGGCCGCGACAGAATGCTGGCGCTGACGAACATGGCGGACGCGTCGAGCAGGCTTTGCAGGATCGCCACCAGCCGGGGAGATCCGATCGCATCGTAGATCGAGAGGTGGAACTCCCGGTTGTGGGCGATGAAATCAGCGGAGCTTTCGGCGTCCTCCATCAACTGGTGCAGCTGGGCCGAGCGCCGGATCACCTCATCGGTGACGCGCGCCACCGCCATTTTCATGGCCTCGGGTTCGAGGATCTTGCGTATCTCGATGATTTCGAGGAGCTCATCAGCGTGCAGCTCACGAACCACCCCACCACGGTGTGCGTCGAGCTGGACGAGACCATCTGATGCAAGGTCGCGCAGGGCTTCACGGACTGGAGTGGTGCTGACGTCCAACGCTTCGGCCAGGTCGGCCTGGACCAGTCGGGTCCCACCGGGCAATTCCCCGCTCAGGATCGAGCGGCGCAGGGTCTCGCGTACGAACTCGTGGGCAGTCTGGCGGTGCCGGACCCGGCGCGACAGCAACGCTTCCACGTCGGTCCCTGTCGAATCCAGCATGGCGATTCACTCTCCTGCCACTCGCCGCCAGACCGACGCTCGACCCAGCCGCGCGTGGCTTTGGCACAACTCGAGAACGCTGCCGAGCTTTCGGCCGTCGTGCCCTCCATCAGTCCACCCTACATTCTATAGGATGCAGCATCCGGGTGGCGCCCACTCGGCCTGATTTCACTGCTTCCGCGGCGCCGGTGGCGGGGAGGGGTGACGGTGCCGCTCGACCGGAGAGATACCCGTGTAGCGGAACTCCGGAGCCGGCGCCATACCCCGCCCATACTCTTCCATGCCATGGGCCAGCCAGCCGGCCGCCCGGGCAACTGCGAATATGGCCTCCGACGCGCCCCGGACCAGATCAAAAGCGCGGCTCATCACCGCCAGTCCGAACTCGACTGACGGCGGCGGCAACGCCCGGAGTTGGATGAGGTCGCCCATGTCCTTCATCGCCCGCACGACAGTCGCATCGACCGCCGCCCCCTCCACCAGGTCGAGGAGCACACGAAATCGGGGGTCCCCGTTGGGATAGCGTGGCTGGCCCAGCGCCGGGATTCCGCCTTGCCGGTACCGCTCTCCGATCACCCTCGCTATAGGCTGGCCCGCTTCGATGTCCTCCAGCATCTGCTCGGCGGACAGGGCGCGCCCGCCGTGCCAGCCCCCGGCCATGATGGCCAGCCCGGCCTGGACGACGCCGTACGGATCGGCCCGGTAGGAAGCGGCGGTCCGAGCAGCGAGAGTGGACGGAGCGATCCCATGATCGGCCAAAAGCACCAGCGCTCCGTTCAACGCGGCCAGCTGGGTGGGCGCCGGCGGTTTCGCATGGAGCCGGGACCAAACCAGCGCCGCAAAGGATGGATCTTCCACGGCGGATCGTTCCGGCAGCATCTGGACGAGGTGTACGAGGATCTGGCGGGCCGACACCACCAGCGAAGACGCTTCGAGCGTGAAACGGAGTTCGTCGGCGACCGCCAGCGCACTCGCCGCTACCCGGAGCGCATCGAGCGGGCGGCGGGCGGCCCGGACTGCATCGGCGGCTCCCGTCCGAACCGGATCCAGGGGCTCGACCTCCCATATGGCGGTATCGGGCAGCACGCCGGTCCAGAGCAGCTCCGCCACGCGCTCGAACGTCGCGGCATGGGCGAGCTCCAGCGCTGGGTGACCCCGGTACCAGTACGAGCCATCGGCGATCAGCGTGATCGACGATGTCAGGTCGCGTGAGGTCCCCGCCGCCCGCCGGCCGGTTCGCAGGCGCAGCTGCTCCACCTCCTCGCGGCTGAACCAGCTGGCGCGGTCGGCGGGCAGCCGGTGAGCGTTGAGGTGCCCACGTGTGACGTAGGTGTAGATGGTTGAGATCTTGACACCCAGCAGGTTGGCGGCGTCCCTCGCCGAGATGAGATCGTCGGGCTGGCTCATGGCGGTGCGGTCAGGTGCCGCCCTCCCGAATCACGGATTCGTCCTCCAGCATGACCGTTACTGCGGCCTCTTTGTTAGGCACACCGGGGTAGCAGAACACGAGGTGAACCTCGTCGGTGTCCGACATGTTCTCGACGCCATGCCCGGTCCCGCGGGGTATGTGGACGAAGTCGCCGGCCTGGGCAACGTGTTCGACCCGATCGGTTCCGGGGTCGCCGAACAGAAACTTCAGCCGTCCCGAGATGATGTGGATGCATGCATCGCTAGCTTCGTGACGATGAGACTGGTTCTTGGCTCCCGGTGGGATGACCGTCTTGCCCATGGCGGCCGGTGGCCGCTCAACCGTGTCAGAGTCGATCCCGAACCCGATGGTGAGGGGCGGCTCGTAATCGGTTCCGGACTCGAAGTCCGCCGGTCGAATGATCTTCGCTTCCATAGTGCCTTCCGCCTGGTGCCCGCCTCGGCGTTCCTTCGGTCATGAGGGACGATTTGTTCGACATACACGAGCCGTGGTCAGTACGATCCTATAACATATCGATTGTCAGCTGTACCGTCGAGTCGACCTTGTCCAGTTCGGCTCGTGGGATATGCTTGCAATCGGCCTGATCGAGCCTGCTCGCTCAGGCCGGGCTTGGCGAGAGGACCAAGCCGGATCGGCCGGATGCGGCCGACCGAGTGGAGGAAGGATCACGATGAAGCTCAGACGACTGTTCGCATTGCTCTTGGCACTTGCGATGGTGGCCGCCGCCTGCGGCGGCGACGACGATGCCGCAACGGACGAGCCGGCCGAGACCACGGCCGCGGCCGAAGAACCGGCAGAGACGACCGCGGCGGCCGAAGAACCCATGGACGAAGAGGAACCGACCGAGACCACAGCGGCAGCCGAAGAACCCATGGACGAAGAGGAACCCATGGAGTTCGAGCCCGTCACGATGCTGGTGGTGAACAACATGGCGCACCTGCCGTCATTCGTCGCCAGTGAGCTCGGCCTCTGGGCCGACCGCGGATTGGACGTCAACCTGGAGTTGCTCGGATCCGGCGCCGACATCGCCGCCGGGCTCAGTGCCGGCCAGGCCGAATTCGGCGCAGTGAACGGCGGCACCGGTGTGGCGCCGCAGCGGGCTGGCGGATTGCTGACCAAGCTGATTGCGCCGTACAACAGCGACGCCACCAATGCCAAGTATGTGGACTGGATCTCGATGATTGGTCGGGTCGACTCGGGAATCGACGGTACACCGGAAAGCCTGATGGGTAAGAAGATCGGTGTCACCGGCGGGGGTACACCCCGGGCGTTCTTCACCGAGTACCTCAAGCGCAATAACATGACCGAAGACGACCTCGAGATCGTGGCGCTCAGCGTCCCGGACATGCCGGCCGCCATCGCGACCGGTGAGGTCGATGTGGTGATCCCGTGGGATCCGTTCCGCGAATCCGCACTGCGCGAGCTCGGCGACAACGGCATCGAGTTTGCGTCAGAAGCCGACCTGGTGCTGAGCACGATCGGGTTGGGCGCGGTCGACGGGCAGCTGGAAGAGAAGCCAGACGAGTTCAAAGCGTTCGTAGAAGGGCTCGTCGAAGCGACGTTCATCATCCGCTCCAACCCTGAGGCGGCCGCTCCGGTGGTGCTGTCATTCATCGAGGGGATCACCCAGGAGGACGCCATCAATTCGATGGCGCGGAACTCCTACGATCCGCGCTTCTCGATTTGCCTCGAGGTCGGAGTAGAAGAGACTGCGGCCGGCCTGGTCGAGGCGGGCCGGTTCGAGTCGCTGCCGGAGGGCCCCGACGGCCCTAACCGCCCCTTCACCGCCGACGACCTGCTCGACTCGCGGGTGATGGCCGAGGTACTGGCCGAGCATCCGGAGTGGATCGCCGACCTTCCACCGCTCCCCACCAGCGTCGACGAGTGCGCCGGGCTCGAGTGACGGAAGCAATGACGACCGATGTGGCGGGCGCGGGAGCGCCCGCCACCATCCAGGTCAATGGCCTGAGCCATTGGTTCGTCGACCAGCAGGGAAAAACCGTACATGCGCTCGATGACATCTCGATGGCGATCATCCCTGGAGAGTTCATCACCGTGGTTGGGCCCTCCGGGTGCGGAAAGACCACACTCCTGAACATCCTGGCCGGATTCATCAAGCCCACTTCCGGCCAGGCGCTGGTCAACGGCACTCCCATCACCCGCCCCGGCAGAGACCGGGGCGTCGTGTTTCAGGAGCTGGCCATCCTCCCCTGGCGGACCGTTCAACGGAACATCGCGCATGGCCTCGAGATTCAACGAGTGCCCAAGGATGTTATCGAAGAGCGCGTCGCCCGCCTCACCGAGCTGGTCGGTCTGAAGGGTTTTGAACACCACTACCCCCACCAGCTCTCCGGTGGCATGAAACAGCGCGTGGCAGTCGCGCGAACCTGGGCCTCAGATCCGGACATCATCCTGATGGATGAGCCGTTTGCGGCGGTCGACGCCATGACGCGCCTCACCCTCCAGGAGGAACTTCGAGATCTGACAGTTCGGACCGGCAAGACGGTTTTCTTCATCACCCATTCGGTCGAGGAGGCAGTATTCCTCGGCGATCGTGTGATTGCGCTGGCTGCCCGGCCGGGCCGGGTCAAAGAGTCGGTAACGGTTCCGGTTCCCCGCGCAGAGCGAAACTGGGACATGATGACCCAGGATGCCTCGCTGCAAGCGACCGTCGAGCACGTGTTGCACCTCGTGCGGGGCGAGCACGCCCAGTCCGAGGCGGCAGAGATTCAGGCGGCCGAAGAAGCGACATGACGATCCGCGAAGACATCACGGCAACCGGGAAGGACCTGGGCGCGGTCCGGGCGGCCCAAGCCGAAGCCGCCCAGCTACGCCGCCGTCGCGGCATGACCGGGACTGCGCGGGCGCTTTTCCCGTTCGCAGTGATGATCGCCATCTGGTGGGGCATCTGGTTCTTCTTCCGCCCCTCCGAGGTGATCCTGGTCCCGCCCCAGAACGTGCTCGGCACGCTCGTTGAGATCATCAGCGAAGGCACGTTCTCGGCCTATGTGGCCATCAGTCTCGGGCGCCTTGCGATCGGGGTAGCGGTAGGAGTGCTGGTCGGCGTCCCGCTCGGCTGGCTGCTCGGTCTCGACCGTGAAATCTCGGATGCAGCCGAGCCGGTGTTGCGCTTCTTCAACGCCGTTTCGGGCATTGCCTGGTTGCCGCTGATGATCTCTTGGTTTGGCTTCACTGAACGCACGATCACGTCGGTCATCGTGTACACGATGCTGTTCCCGGTGGTGTTCAACTCGATGATCGGCGTCCGCACCATCCCCCCGCGCTTTCGTGACGCCGCCCGCACGCTCGGCGCCGGATGGTATCGCATCGTGCGCGATGTTTACATGCCGGGCTCATTCCCGTCCGTCATGACCGGGTTGCGCCTCGGCATCGGGTACGGCTGGCGGGCACTCATCGCCGGCGAGTTCGTGGTCGGCGGCGGCGGAATCGGGTTCATGCTTTTCCAAGGGCGGACTGCCGGTGCCATCGACCGGGTGATGCTGGGCATGATCCTGCTCGGGTTGCTATGGCTATTGATCGACCGGCTGATCTTGCGCCCGATCGAGGAGTACACGGTTCATCGGTGGGGGATGGTGCGCTCATGACCACCGCCACCGCACCCGTCACCGGCGTTCCGGTCGGCCGCCGCATCAAGAAAGGAATCGCCAAGCTCGTCCCCTTCGCGCTGGTGGGGCTCGCCTGGATCGGCGCTATCGCCGCGCTCGATCTGCCGCCGGGAGTGATGGCCGGCCCGATTCCCACTTTCGAGGTGCCATTCGCCGAAGCCGAGTACATCACCAATGTACTGGCCAGCATTCGCCGGCTCGTCCTCGGGTTCATCGTGGCAGCGATCACAGGGGTCACGCTCGGGCTTGCCGCTGGACTCAGCCGCCGTGTTTCCGAGTTTCTCGGTCCGCTGACGACGTTCCTCAATGCGATCTCGGGTATCGCCTGGGTCCCACTGGCGATCGCATGGTTCGGCACCGGAACCTCCATGGTCGTGTTCATCATCTGGAACTCGGCGTTCTTCCTCATCTTCGGCAACACCATGTTGGGTGTGCGGCTGGTCCCGACGGTGCTGGAGAACGGGCTGCTGACCCTCGGCGCTTCGAAGACGCAGGTGATCCGACAGGTCATCCTCCCGGGCGCAATGCCCTACATCATGTCGGGACTGCGATCGGGCCTCGGTTTCGGATGGCGCGCCGTCATCGCCGCTGAGCTGGTCGGTGCCACCTCCGGCCTGGGTCAGTGGATCTTCATCGCCCAGGAGTTCGCCCGCACCGACATCATCATCGCCAGCGCCCTGTCCATCGGCGCCATTGGCATGATCATGGACCGCTGGATCCTCGCCCCGCTCGAGAAACGAACGATCGAGCGGTGGGGGCTGGTGGAGACGGCGACATGACCATCGACCGCCCCGAAGCTCTCGATGACGGGGTAGAAGAGTCGGCGGCCGGTGCGTCGCGTGCGCAGGATTTTGCGGGAGACGACACCAAGGAACGGCCGTGGATCAAGCCGGCCATCGGCGTGTTGCTGCTGGCGTTCATCTTGCTGGCCGGCCCGATCTGGGGCCGCGCCAATGCCGGAGGCAAGATCGACCCCGCCATCGATCGCAACGCCTCGGCGGTTGACATCGAGGTGATCGTCCCGTTTGAGATGGAGACATATCATCGCGAGGCGCTGTCGGAGCTCGGCGTCTACTCCGGCCGGCTCCGCGACCTCACGCAAAACGGCGCCCGGCTGCGGGCGGTCACCCAGGACGACCTCGACAGGATCGCCCGCCTCTTCTGGGTCGAGTCGATCCGACCCATGGGGTAATCGGGTATTCGGCCGGATCAGTATCCGGCCGAATACTGGGAG
>JBFGLM010000038.1:0-46397 GCA_041576165.1 Acidimicrobiia bacterium | reverse complement strand
TGTATCGATGTGGATGGTCGCCTTCGGGCGGACACGGCCCGCCGTACCCGGGCGCGCCGAAGTCGGTGCGGGTTTGCAGCGCGCCCGCAGGCATCACACCGCCGGTACTGCCGGCTCCGTTGGGCAGGTTTGTCACGTCGGCGGGTAGGTTCACGACGACCCAATGCCAGAAGCCGGAGCCGGTAGGCGCATCCGGGTCGTAGCAGGTGAGTGCGAAGCTCTCCGTTCCCTCCGGAGCACCGGACCAAGCCAGATGCGGCGACTGATTGCCGCCGGCACATCCGAAGCCGTAGTCGTCCGAGAGGATGTGGGCCGCGGCCAGGTAGTCTCCGTCCGCGAAATCGTTGCTGTCCAATTGCACGAAAGCATCTCCCAGGTTGGGTCAGCTGGGAGCCTATCGAGCAACTCCGGCCAGGACCAGCGCTCCCGCTCCGAGGCCGAGGACGCTAGCCGGGAGGGGAAGATTGCCGTCCCAGGACGGCCGCCAGGGTGGGGGAGGCGATGTTGGCGCCGCAGAGGATGACGGCGGTGAGGCCCGGGCCGGATTCGTAGGCTCCAATCTGACGGGCTGCAGCCAGTGCGACCGCGGCAGCGCCCTCGATCAGCTGGTGGTGCGATCCGACGAAGGCTGCAAGCTCGCGCTCGATAGCGTCCTCATCCACGGTCACCCACTCGTCGACCAGCTGGCGGCACAGGTCAAATGTGCGGGCGCCCGGTTCGACACCTCCCGCCGTCCCGTCGCTGAGAGTCGGGCCTGATTCCAGATCCAAAATCTCGCCCCGGGCAACCGAGTGAAGCATCACCGCCGAATTCACTGGTGAGGCCCCCACAACCCTGACGTTTGGACGGGCTTGTTTGAGGACGGCCGCCACACCGGAGATGAGCCCGCCCCCGCCAACTGCGGTCACCAGCGTGTCGATGGTGGGGAGCTGTTCCAGCAGCTCGTACCCGATCGTGCCCTGACCGGCTATGACGTCCGGGTCGTTGTAGGGAGACACGTAGGGACTGTCCGAGGTGGCGGCTCGCCGTCCGGTCAGCTCTGCCTCGACTGGGTCGCCCGGTACCCGAACGACCTCGGCGCCCCACCGCCGGATTGCCGCCAGCTTGCTGCGGTCGGCAGATTCAGGGCTGAACACCGTAACGCCCAGCCCGAGCACATGGCCGGCATATGCGACGGCCGCGCCGTGGTTGCCGGTGGACGCGGCGATCACGTGCCTGATACCGGCGGCTGCGTGGGCGGTCATGGCCGCCACGGCACCCCGGACTTTGAACGAGCCTGTGATCTGCAGGTTCTCGCATTTGCCCACCACCTTGTCGCTCGCAGCCGGGTCGCTGAGGACTTCGAGCGGCGTGCGCCGCACATGGGGTCTGATGCGCTCTCGGGCCGACTCCGCCATCCGGGCGACCTCCGGCGGAGTGCTCATGCGCTGGCGGCCAGCCGAGCGACGAGCTCCGGGATGCGCTCATCATCGAGATTGGCGAACGCCAAACGTAGGTAGCTTTCTTGCGCCGGTCCGAACATCTCTCCCGCCAGGCTCAACACACCGTGCTGGTAGAGCAGCCGCTTGGCGACGTCGCGACTCGGCTCTCCGCCGAAGGGGTGCCGGACGTAGGCGAAGTAGGCACCGGCTGCCGCGATCTCGTAGCCGGTGGCGGTCCCAGCCATCTCGGACCTGAATCGTTCGACCCGACCGTTCATGAGCCGGCGGTTGGCCTCGACCCAAGGGCCCAGCCGCTCCATGCCGAAGCCCGCTGCCTGCTGGGCAGGACGCGGTGGACAGATCGTCATGCAGTCAGCCACCTTGTCCACCTCGACCAGCAACTCGGCCGCGGCCGCCATCGCCCCCACCCGGAAGCCCGTGATCGAGAAGGTCTTCGAGAAGCTGTAGAGATGGATCAGTGTCTTCTGCCACGAACCGGCGAACAACCGGTGCGCCGGGTCGGTCGTCGGCCGGAAATCCCGGTAGGTCTCGTCGAGAATCAGCCAGATCCCGTGACGGTGGGCCAGCTCGTAGAACCCGTGGATGAGGTCCGGTGGATAGATCGTCCCGGTCGGGTTGTTGGGAGTGACCAGGAGGAGGGCCCGGGTCCGATCGCTGATGAGCTCGGCTGCGTCGTCGAGGGCGGGCAGCATGCCTTCCCTGCAGCCGAGGTACCGCGGCCGGATCCCCTGGATGCGGAGCCACATATCGTGATTGAAGTAGTAGGGCACCGGAATGATCAGCTCGTCCCCCGGAGCACAGACCACGGTCGCCGCCAAGGCGAAAGCCTGGTTGCAGCCGGCGGTGATGGCCACTTCGTGCGGAGCGACATCTGCCTGATACGCCCGGCTGGTGTCGGCGGCAAAGGCCGACCGGATGCCGGGCATTCCCAGCACAGGTCCGTAGCGCGATACGGCGGGGTCGAGGAGAACCGTCTGGAGATGTGCGGTCAGCTCGGGGGCCGGGGGATATCCGGGGACGGCCTGCGACACGTCAATCAGGTCGGTCGGGGAAGCTGCATCGGAGTCCAACCACGAATACGCCTCGCTGATCGGGGACGACATGGTCGAGTGGACATTTCGGTTGATCATGTTGGCTCGCGGCTCGACTTCTTCTATGAGGTTAGGAGAAGGCCCGGACAGGAGCTCGGCCCTATCGTCACTGAGGGTCGGCGGCGAGCCTCGGCGCGACGCAGGCCGTATCCATGCTGAGGGCCTCAGGCGGTCACGCTGTCGTCACCCGGTTGTGCTTCCCCACCCTCCTCTATGACCGTGAAGGCGGAATGCACCCACCGCCAGCGTCCGTCGACCGGGCTGCGCAGGAAGATGCCACGCCGGACGCGGCTGCCGAACGTGCTCGACCGGACCTCGCTCCCATCCGCGTCGAAGAACGTGATCGTGGCGGGCGCACTGGTCCACCCGAGGAGCATCAGGTCGTCGCGGGGACGCTCGATGACCTCGACGCCGCTGATTTCTCCACCCTGGAACTCCACCCTTTCGCCGGTCTCCTTGCGCGCATCGAATTCGGCAATCAGCCGCAGGAAGTTGGGCGATCGAACATCCTCGAACTCTTCGATCGCCGCCCCGTCCGGATCGCCAAAGAGGCTCAGCTCGTAGTCGATCAGCTCCGTGAGGAGCGTTGCCGGATCGTTCGTACGGGTTTGGGGGAGCTGGCGGCCGGCCGGGTCTTCAATTGGGTCATCAATCCCAAAGATGGTTGCCGTGGGACCCGTCTCAGCCTGCCATGCGGTCAACTGAGCACCGCAAGAGTTGGCCCCGAGGTCGGTGCCTACCTCCCGCGGGTCGATCTCCAGCTGGCGGGTTTCGCCGGGTCCGATTCCAAGTGCCAGCACGGTAGAACCGCCTACCGCCCCCACTTCGGCAGATCCGATCTGGACCAGCACGCCCGCGTCGATGGTGAACTCATTGTGGTTGACCAGCTCGACGCTGACATTGGTATCGCAGGAAGCGGCCAGGGTCACGTTCTGATTGACATTTGCTGAGTTGAACGCCAGGTCCTCGAGGGTTTCGAACTCCTCGTACGCGTCCGGGCACAGTGTGATCATCGCATCATCCAACGCGAAGCCCACCTGATCACGGCCGGCTGTCAACGCCGCCTGCCGATCCCCGAAGCGGGAACCCTCGAAGCGCTCGCACGTCGACTGCGCCGTGGCGGCCGCGTCCTCCGGCGCATCCACCGCAGCGGAAGAGTCGCCTGCCGCGGCCGTCGTCGTGGTGGCCGTCGTCGTGGTGGCCGTCGTCGTGGTGGCAGTCGTGGGCGTCTCCTCCGACGGTTGTCCCGGTACAAGCGTGTCGGGCAGGGTGGCGGGCACCCGCCCGGGGTCACCTCCGGACGAGCTGCCGCACGCCGTGGCAATCATGGCGACGGCCAGGATCCAGCTGATCAGCAGACGGCGGCCCATGATCGATGACGTTACTCACGCCTCATCGCTACATCCCGCCGGGCCGGCTTGCCCGACCAGATCGGGAGTTCAGGGCTCCGGTTCGCTCGTCGTCCATTCCCCGCTGAAGGTCGCCGGGCGCTTTTCCAGCAACGCACTGACCCCCTCGGCGAAGTCTCGGGTCTGGCCGGCGAATGCCTGGAAAGCGCCTTCCAATCTGGCGGCGGCTTGTGGATCCCAGTCCAGATGCCGATAGGTGAGCTCCTTCGTCCACCGCACGGCGATTGGCGCAGCCGTTGTGATCTCGGCGGCCAGTTCCCGCGCGCGCTCGAGGACCCCTGTCGGCTCCACCGCATGGTTCACCAGGCCAATCGCGGCGGCCTCTTCTCCTGTGATGATGCGACCGGTGAGCATGAGCTCCAAGGCTCGTGGCACTCCGACCAGCCGGGGCAGCATGTAGCTGATCGCCATTCCCGGTGACAGGCCCAATCGGACGAAATTGGCGCCGTACTTCGCCTCGCGGTTGGCCACCCTCATATCGCAGACCATCGCCAACCCCAGGCCCCCGCCGACGGCATGCCCCTGCATGGCCGCGATGACCGGTACCCGGATCTTCAAGATGTCGAGGAACGCGCCGTAGACCTCGTACTGCGCATCTGGAGGCGGCTTGCGGGCGGCGTCGAGCAGGTCAGATCTGAAATCGGCACCGGCACAGAAGCTCTCCCCGGTCCCGGTGATGATCACGCACCGGGCATCCGGGTCCACCGCTGCCTCCCGAATCGCGGCGCCGAAGGCGGGCAGCATCTCGGGGGTCATCGAATTGCGGTTGTGTGGACGGTTCAGCGTGATCTCCAGCACGCTGTCCGTTCGATCTACGAGCACCGGCGGTTCCAAGCCCGTCTCCCTCGTCGTCGAGTGCATTGTGGTCGGACGGGACGCTGGATGCGACGAGACGGCGGCTCCGGGTACCGTCTGCGCATGGACGACCTCGTCTTCCGGGACGCCGTAACGATGGCCGGGATGCTGCGCCGATCAGAAATCTCAGCTCGAGAGGTGATGGCGGCGCATCTGAGGCGGATTGAGGCGCTCAACCCAAAGGTCAACGCCATCGTGACGCTCACCGCCGACCATGCGATGGAGGAAGCGGCGGCAGCTGACCAGGCCCTGGCGGCGGGCGCTGAGGTTGGTCCGCTGCATGGCTTGCCGATCGGCCACAAGGACTTGGTCGCTACGGCAGGTATCCGCACAACGATGGGCTCGACGATCTTCTCCGAGCAGGTGCCCACCGCCGATGCCTTGATCGTGCAGCGGGAACGGGCGGCCGGTGCCATCACCGTCGGAAAGACCAACGTGCCCGAATTCGGCGCCGGTTCGCAGACCTTCAACGCAGTATTCGGCTCCACCGCCAATCCGTATGACCTCTCCAAGACCTGTGGGGGTTCCAGCGGCGGGGCGGCTGTTGCTCTCGCCACCGGGATGGTGCCGCTGGCCGACGGCTCGGACATGGGCGGCTCGTTGCGCAATCCTGCCGCGTTCTGCAACGTCGTGGGCTTTCGACCTTCACCCGGCCGAGTGCCGTCGTGGCCCAAGGAAGCGGCCTGGACCCACCTCTCCACCGAAGGACCCATGGGCCGGACAGTTGAGGACACTGCCTTGCTCCTGTCTGTGCAGGCGGGGCCCGACCGTCGTAGCCCGATCGCGCTGGAACAACCCGGGCCGATTTTTGGCCCACCGCTTGCCAGCGATCCCCGAGGCTTGCGGGTTGCCTGGTCTCCGGATCTCGGCGGGCTTCCCGTCGAGCGGGCTGTGCGAACCGTCCTCGCCGCCGTGCCCGACGTCCTCGAGTCGCTGGGCGCAGTTGTGATCGAGGACACTCCGAACCTGGAGGGAGCCCGCGAGATCTTCCAGGTGCGGCGGGCCTGGAACTTCGAGACGACCTATGGGCCGCTCTACGACACGCGGGGCGAGGAGATGAAGGACACCGTCCGGTGGAACATCGAGGAGGCCCGCCGGCTGTCGCTCTCCGATCACGCCCGGGCGGCGGCGCTTCACGGCCGGCTCTACCAGCGGGTCCGAGCCTTCTTCGAACAGTACGACTTCCTGGCCTGTCCGGTTACTCAGGTGGCGCCCTTCGATATCAATCGACCCTACGTCACCGAGATCGATGGTGTCGACCTGCCCACCTACATCGACTGGATGCGGTCATGTACAGATGTCACCGTTATGAATTGCCCGGCGATATCGGTGCCGGGTGGATTCACTCCTGGCGGGTTGCCGGTCGGTCTGCAGATCGTCGGCCCCCCGCGCGACGATTTGGGTGTTCTCCGTCTCGCCCACGCCTTCGAGCAAGCAACTCGATACGGCCGCCGTCGACCAGACCTAGGGGATCAGCTCTGACCAAGACGGCTCGGGGGAGCGCCATGCGTGCGGGAAAAACCGCCGCCGCCACCGTTGCCGGCGCCAGGGCGAGAAGGTCGCTACGGACGCGGTCCGAAGTCAGGGCGTTCCGTGCGGGTCCGTTTGAGTTCCCAGAAACCGGGAACGGTCATCACTGCCCGCAGGCCATCCCACAATTGCAGTGACAAATCAGTCTTGGGAACTCTCGTGATGACCGGGCCGAAGATTCCCACCCGATCGCCATCCGCGTCGTCGAAGGCGATGATGGGTGTGCCGATGCCATCGCCGGCTAGTTCCAGGCCGATGTCCATCCGTTTGCGGATCTCGTCATCCCATGACTCATCGTCGTAGGCGTCGGCATGTGCCGGATCCAGTCCGACAACCCGAAGGGCGTCGGACACTTCGAAGTCGAACAGCTGCTGGTCGTGATGAATCCGGCGTCCGTACTCCCAGTACAGCCGGAAGACGCCATCGTTGCCGTCGGTTGTCCGGACCGACTCCAGCACCCGCAGCAGCTTGTGGGTGCGGAGGTACCGACGATACCCCTTCGAGCCCGGCTCGGGCTCGTTCTTGAACAGCAGACTGATTGGTTCCCACTCGACGTGAAGGTCACGGGCCGGCTGCACCTCGTCGACGACCCACCTGGCCGTCACCCAGCACCACGGTCATATGGGATCGATCCAGAAGCTGATGTCCACGTGGGTTTCCTCGCTGCGGGGGAAGTTACCTTAGACCGCGCCCCGGTCATGCCCCAACGGATGCTTGACTCCGGGTTCATGGATCTTTCGCGGGACCTTCCGGCCCTCATTGGTTTGATCATCGCCATGCTCTCGTCCGTGTTCTTGTCGGCGGCCGAGACCGCTCTGTTGCGAGTTCCCGCAATCCGAGCGGCGACCCTGGCGGAGACACATCGGGGCGGCCGACGGCTCGTCGCGTTGGTGGAGCGACTGCCGGCCGTCCTGAACACCGTCCTCCTGGCGGCGCTGTTCGCGCAGATAACCGCAGCCACTCTGGCGGGCGTTCTAGCCCAACGCTGGTTCGGGAACCTGGGGGTGACACTCGCTTCGGTCGTGCTCTCGGTGATTCTGTACATCTACGGCGAGGCAATCCCGAAGACGTACGCAGTGCGCCATTCAGACATGGTCGCATTGCGCGTGGCGTTGCCCGTCGCCGCACTGGAACGACTCCTCCGCCCGGCCGTGGCGGCGTTGGTGTGGGTCGCCGACCTGCAGATGCCCGGCAAGGGTGTCACAACTTCACCCACCATCACGGAGGATGAGCTGCTTCACCTGGCGGACCAGGCGGCGACCGAGGGAGAGATCACGACCGAGGATCGAGAGCTCATCGAGCGCGCTTTCCGGTTCGGCGACCGGCGCGCCAACGACGTCATGGTGCCGCGCCCCGACATCGTCGCAGTTGAAGCCGACGACACCGTCCCCGAAGTCCTGGACGTGGCGCTGGAACACGGCCACCGCCGGCTGCCGGTGATCGACGATTCGATCGACAATGTGGTCGGCATGGTGCGTCTGCGGGATCTGGTGCGGCACCGGGGCGCAGACATCCCGGTTCGGCGCCTGGTACGGGATGTGCTTGTCGTGCCGGAGTCCAAAGGCATCCTGTCTCTGTTGACGACCATGCAGGCCGAACGGCGGCATCTGGCGATCGTTGTGGACGAATACGGCGGCACGGCCGGGCTGGTGACGATCGAGGACATCACCGAGCAGCTGTTGGGAAATGTGAGCGAAGACGAACTCGACGAGCCGATCCGCCGCACCGCCAAAGGGTGGTCGGTGGCGGGGAACATTCCGGTCGAGGATCTGATCGACCTGGTGGGCGAATTGCCGGACGGAGATTGGAACACGGCGGCCGGCCTGTTCATGGCGCTTGCCGGCCAGATCCCGGGCATCGGTGATCAGGTTGAGGTCGAGACGGCGATACTCCGCGTCACCGGCCTGAGTGGCAGGCGGATCACCCGAATTCACGTGGTGCCCAAAGCCCACGATTGACACAGGTCTGTCACACCTCCACGGTACGGTGACCCCCATGCCAGAGCTGACAGAACTCACCGAACGTTTCGGCGCCGTCGAACTGGAACTCGACTGCATGTGCGCAGCGTGCGGCACCCACATCGAAGACGTCATTGTGGAGACGGAAGGGATCCTGTGCGTCGACTGTGGGCTGCCGGTGCTGGCGTGATCGAGACGGCACCTGCCGCAGTCCCCAGACCGGTTGACGCCGGGTTACGACACGTACCACGTGTCCGTCATTGCTGCAGCCGCCGGAGCTGCTTCGCCACTTCTGCTCGGTAGCGGTCAATGGAAGCGAGCTTGATCTCGTCGTAGCCCCTGACCATGTCGGGTAACCCAGCGATCGCCGTGACCTCATCGGCGATTGTCCCATCGATGCGCTCACACAGAACCGATACCAGCCCCTCGTACTCGGTGATCAGCGCCCGCTCGGCCTTCCGTTCTGCGGTCCGCCCGAAGGGATCGAGCGCCGAGCCCCGCAGCCGGCGCATCGCGTAGAGCGACCTGAACATCGGACCGGCCGCCCAGCTCGGAACGCCGATCTTGCCGGTCAATCCCAGCCGGCTCAGCGTCGGTGGCTTCAGCAGATACGTGATCGATGCTCCGCGACCGAACCGGTCCCGGACACGGGCGTGGAACTTCTGGTCGAGATGAAGCCGAGCCACCTCGTACTCGTCTTTGTACGCCATGAGCTTCCCGAGGCCGTCGGCGACCGCGATGGCGAACTCGTCTGCTCCGCACGCCGCACCGGCGGCCTGGGCGCGTTGGACTGTCGTCAGGTAGCGCTCGGTGTACTCGGCATCCTGGTAGGCAGTCAGGTAGGGGATCCACCGCCTGAGTGCCGTTTGGAGTTCCGGTGCATCCGCCGTCCAGGCGGGTAGCGTCACTTCCTCCGAGTCGAATCCCCGCAACGGTTCAGGCTCGCTGGCGACCATGTGTTCGACTGCGTTGGGGTCCGCCACCACGAGCCTGCCGATTCGGAATGCCTCGTGGTTCATGTCTACTGCGACCCCGTTGAGTTCGATCGCCCGCTCAATGGCTCCGGCAGCCACCGGGATCAACCCGAGTTGGTAGGCAGCGCCGATCACCATCACGTTGGCCGCAGCCTGGTTTTGGAAGAGCCGCCGGGCGATTCGTTCGGCGTCGAACCAGCGGCTTTCCGGCCGAGTGACCGGCTCGATCGCTGATCGGAACGCGTCCACAGCCGGGAATGAAGCAGCCACGTCGGTGACCATGGCCCCGGTGGGCACCCGGCTGGTCGAGACGACCGCTACGGTGCGGTCGGGATGCGCCCGGGCCAAGTTCTTGGCGCTTGCCGCTGTCACGAGGTCAAAAGCCAGGTAGCCGTCGGCGGCGCCCACACCCACCCGGTTCGACTCGTTCGTGGGGTGTTGGGAGATCTTCAGATTCGACACCACCGGTCCGCCTTTCTGGGAGAGTCCGGTCTGATCCAGTGAGGAGGCGTTCTTCCCCTCGAGGAGCGCGGCGGTGGCCAGGATCTGATTGGCAGTGACGACCCCGGTGCCGCCGATGCCCACCAAGAGCAGGTTGGCCTCGGCCAGTCGGTGGTCGGGCTCGTCCAGCCTGATGCGGATTCTCGGGCGATCGATCGTCGGGCGTGTGGCTCGCTTGCCCGGCACGACCTTGACGAAGGCCGGGCAATTGCCGTCGATGCAGGTGAAGTCGAAGTTGCATGATTCCTGATGGATCTGAGTCTTGCGCCCGAACGGCGTGTCCACCGGATGCACAGAGAGGCAGTTCGAGATCTCCCCACAGTGCCCGCATCCTTCGCACACGGCCTCGTTGATGAACGCCCGAAATGCGGGTGTTGTAGCTCGGCCCCGTTTGCGCTCGCGACGCAAGTTCGCGGCGCACGCCTGGTCGTAGACGAGCACCGTCACCCCGGGCACGTCCCGAAGCTCGAGCTGGGCTTCCTCCAGCCGGTCGCGGTGCCACACTTTGGCGTTGGGAGCGAACTCACCCCGGTGCGGATACTTGGCCGGGTCGTCGGCTACCACGATCGTGCGGCTGACTCCCTCGGCTTCGAGGATCCGGGTGAGTTCGGGCACCGGAACTTCGCCGGCTGCATCCTGGCCTCCGGTCATCGCCACGACGCCGTTGTACAGGATCTTGTAGGTGATGTTGGTGCCTGCGGCGATGGCCTGACGGATCGCCAGCGACCCGGAATGAAAGAATGTGCCGTCGCCGAGGTTCTGGAACCGGTGCGGCGTGCCCACGAAAGGGGCCGAGCCAACCCACTGTGCGCCCTCGCCACCCATATGGGTTATGTCGTGGGTCGGGCGGGATGGAATCAGCATCACCATGCCGTGGCAGCCGATCCCGCCACCGGCGGACGACCCGGCGGGGAGGACGGTCGAGCGATTGTGCGGACAACCGCTACAGAAGAATGGGGTCCGGCTCGGGAGTTTCACGTCGGCGGACACGACCGGTACGTCGATCCTGGTCCGCTCCCCGGCCAGGATATCCGGCGGCAACCGCCGCTCCAGCCGGGCCCGCAGCGCCGGCCGAACGATCGATGCCTCCAGCGCTCCGTGGATGGGGATGAGCGGCCGGTTTTCGTCGTCCCGCTTGCCGAGCACCCGCGGCCGGTCCGACAGCGAATACAGAGCGTCACGCATCTGGGTTTCCAGGAATCCGCGCTTTTCCTCGACGACGACGACCTCCTCGAGGCCCGTCGCGAATTCACGCGCAACCACCGGGTCGAGGGGCGAGATCATGGCGGGCTTCAACGTGCGGATGCCGGCAGCCGCCGGATCACGTATTCCCAGGTCGGCTAGAGCCTCCAGCACGTCGTAATACGGTTTTCCTGCCGCCACGATCCCGAACCTTGCGTCGGGGACAACCTCGACCCGGTCGATCTGGTTGTGGCGGGCGAAACGGACGGCTGCTTCCGTTCGGGTCTCGTACAGCTCCTCTTCCCGGGCCAGCGACCACGGGGCGATGAGCCGCCGTTCTCGCTCAGGCTTCCATGGACCATCTTCGACGATGAACTCAGGCTCAGAGGTCGGCGTCCGATCGGCTCCGACCGTGACGGTCGCGTAGGCGTCGGCGACGTCGGTGTGGATCTTGAGGCCCACCCACAATCCGCTGAATCGCGACATGGCGTAGCCCACCCGCCCGAGGTCGAGAATCTCTTGCACCGAGCCCGGGTAGAGCACCGGCATGCCCAAGTCAGATAGCGCCCACTCAGATGCCGATGGAAGGGTGGACGATTTGCAGGCGGGATCGTCTCCGACCACACACAGCGCCCCGCCGCGTGGATCCACGCCGGCATAATTGGCGTGGCGGAGCGCGTCGCCTGATCGATCCACACCGGGAGCTTTGCCGTACCACATACCAAGCACGCCGTCGTAGGCGGGATCGTCCATGAGCGTCGCCATCTGGCTGCCCCAAACCGATGTGGCGGCGAGATCCTCATTGACGCTGTTCATGAAGACGACCCCGTGGGCCTGCAGCAGCTCTTCGTGCTGCTGATAGGCGATGTCCACCCCGCCCAGCGGGGAGCCCCGATAGCCGGTGAGGAGCGCGGCCGTGTTGTAGCCGTCGGCCCGGTCGGCGCGGTGCTGATCGACGAGGATCCGCAGCAGCGCCTGCGTTCCACTCAGCGCAACCGTGCCGCCCTCAGCGGATAGTCGGTCTTCTAACCGGAATTCCTGAGTCGTCATGTGACGAGTATGGCGCGTCAACCGCAACCGCGGAGCGGTCGGGCGGCAGCGTCGAGCGGTCTGCGGTTACCGCGGGCTCGCCGCTCTCGGCGGTCGCAAGCCCGTTACGCGGCTGGCGGCAACGATGCCGGCGGCGCCTGCGATCCAGTAGTCGATGACGCGGTAGATGAGGATCGGCGCTACCACCGTCCCGGCGGAGAATCCGAACCCGGCCAGAACACCCACCAGCCCGCCCTCGACCAGGCCGATCCCGCCCGGGGTGGTGGGGATTCCCCCGACAACCGTCGACACCCCAAACGCCACCATGGCCTGGCTGGGTGAGAGCTGGATCCCGAATGCGGTGAGCGCCGCCCACAACACAGTGGCCTCGGCGGCGACCCGCAGCAGGATGAGAATTGCTTCGCGCAGGGTGATGTAGCCCCCGCCGGCCGTCGGCCCGAAGTGGCGCTGCAGCCGCTCCGGGAGTATTGCTACCACCCGTGGCAGCCACCGGCTGGCGACGAGAATCACGGCGCCGGCCGAGATCAGGATGAGGCTGGCAATCACCGCGCCGGTGAAAAGGAGCGGGTGCCGGCCGGTGGTCAAAACCCATCCCAGCGCCATGCCCGTGAGGAGCAGCAGGCCGCCATAACTCATGATGGAGGTGCGCAATGCGGCGCCGGCCGTCTGGTCCTTCTCCGATCGCACCGCCCATGCCATCGCAGTGGGAGTGAGCGCACCCCCTGCCGGGAGCAGGCGAGCGGCGGCTGTTCCTACGAGGGCAGCCCGAAACGACCCGGCGAAGCCGACCGGCTGGCCTTGACGTTTGAGCGCGTCGGCGAAGAGGAGCGCGAACAGCGCCTTGGCCCCGAACTCGCCGGCGAGGGCGACCGCCAAGAAGCCGGCTGCCCGCCAATCGAATCTGGGGAAGTCCCAGCGCCGGGCCGCGAATACCAGCGCAACCGCGTAGATCACGAACCCCACCAGAATCACCGCGCGGTTGAACCTCGCCGTAAATGTCCGCCGTTCGCCGGCGGGACCGGCCTTGTTCGTGACGTCCGGACCTGGTGTCTTGCCCACGCTTCCGGAAGGCTAGGCCGCGAGGGAACGCAGTGGATCCGTTGCGGTGGCTCCAGCTCGATCAGAGTGCGCCGGCCCAGAAGGCCCGTCCAGTGGTGCCTGCGCTCGGAGCACTGGGGAGGCCGGCGGGGAACCGTTTTGTGCGGCAAATGCGCTAGACATTCGGATGATTCGAAGGGAGCATCGACGATGACCGAAACGCCAGGGAGCGGTCCCCAGGACCCGTCAGATCCATTCGATGCCGGATCTGTTCCGCCGGCGCCCGGCGATGTGCCTGATGTACCCCCGGCCGGCGACGTCTTCCCGCCGCCACTCGACGCCCGTCCGGCTGCAACGCCGCCCCCTCCGCCGGAAGGGCCTTCGCCCGCCACCGTCTGGCTGCTGGCGGGCATCCTGGGCGCGCTGGCAATCCTGATCGTCCTGTTCGTGTTTTTCCTGACTCGAGGCGACGACGAGCCGGCGGCGACCGATCTGAGCACCACTACAACAGAGGAGACCACAACAACAACCGAGGCCGAGACCACGACTTCCAGCCCCGAGGAAACGACGACCACGACCGAGGCCGAGACGACGACGACCACCGAGGAGACGACCACCACGACGACGGAGGCGACGACCACGAGCACCGGACGCGTCGTCGTGGCGACGTCGGCCCGCGAAGCGGCGCTGCAATGGATCAACTCGATCAGCACGGGCGATGTGGACACCGCGTGGGCCTTGGTGGCACCCTCCTCACAGGATGCCCTAGGTGGATTTGCCGCCTTCGAAGGCATCTTCACCGAGCTTTCGGAAGGTTTTGGTGCCTGGGCAACCGCCAGCCCGCGCACGGTGTATGCCAACGAGGTACGGCTCGTTGGGGTGGCCGACCTGTGGGTGGTCACTTTCGAGGGACAGGTAACTCAGGAGGGCAACACGGTTGATTCGGCGGCCGCGATCCCAGTGTCGGGAAGCGGGTCCGGTCCGTACCTGGTTCGTCCGTTTGAGCGAGGCGACCTGGTGGAGTTTGTGGCGCCGCCGTTTTCGGATCCGCCCGCCGTTTTTCCGGCCGACGGCACGTTCGAGGTCATCGTCCCGGATGGGTCAACCGTTCAGCTGTTCGTCGACGACACTGTCCGGCTGGATCCGGCCATGGAGGCGTCGGGCGGCGGCAGCGCTCGCGCCACCGCCGCACCCGAGTCTCCGCTCGGCACCGGCCGCCATGCGTTGACCGTGCTGTACGTCAATCAGGGTGACGTGCACGCCGAAGCTGTCGCCTTCGACGTCTGACGTCGTGGGGGTTTGGTGCGGCTCACTCGGCCCAGTCGACCCAGACGATCAGCGACCCTGTTGCGACATCACCTTCTGCGTTCCAGGTGGCGCCGATCTGGCCGATCGGGCGTAATGCTTCTGCCCCTTCGCCGTCTGCCCGGTAACGGGTGAAGAGGGCCGGCACGTCCACGTACAACGTGAGTTCACCGCCGAGAGCGTCCGCCAAGCGCTGGTATTGGGGGTTGTCTGACACCCGCGGCCCGATCCGGTCGGCCGCCGGGTCCGTGTTGTACGCGACCGTGAGCTCATTCCCAGTCACCCCGTATACAAACCCGGCCTCGCCCAGCCCCAGGTCGACGCGGCGCATGTCTCCGTCCCGGGTTGCGACCGGGCCGCCCGACTCGCGCATGAGTTCGTCGATTCTGTCGAGCGTGGTGTTCATGCGCGCCGGATCCGTCAAACCCATTGTCGCCCCGAGGCCGAGATCGATGGCGGCGACCTCGGCCGGGTCGAGGCCCGGGCGCCCGTAGATCGTGAACCGTCCGTCGAGAAGCTCGATGCCGTCGGTCACTGGATCGAACCCCAGCTCACTCTCCCAATCACCGCCGGAGAAGGCCGGATCGTTGAACATCTCGGCGTACGCGTCCATCACAGGGCCGTAGTCGGCAGCCAGGTAGAAGAGGGCGTCGGCCGGCACTAGCGCAACAGCTTCACTCACCCGGTCATTTGCGTAGGCGGCGGCCATTTCCGAGTCCATGACCGATGCGCCGTCGATACGCACCCCCTCATCGGCTACCGTCATGGCGGCAATCGCTGAGGTGATGCTGCCGAACTCTCTGAACGGCCGGCCCACCCCCACGTAGGCACCAGCAGGGTCGAGCATGTCATCCCACAGGCCGCCACTGAAGTAGGCCATGACGCTTCCGGGCCCACTAGGAAGCATCGAGAGCGCTTCGAGATAGTGCGGGTTTTGCTCCAAGGACTCGGTCATGCCCAGCTTGGCATCGATGCCCACGTCGACGGCTTCCGATGACGGCGACATCAAGAGCACATCCTCCACACGGGCGGCAAAGGTCGTTTCGCCGTCCAGCAGGAACTCCCAAAGCGCGACGTCCTGGTGGTATCCGATCGTTCCGCCCTGGCCGACCCCGGCAAGGCGTTCCACGAAGCGATCGGCGGCATCCCCATCCCGGACTTTGATCGCAAGGAGGATGTTTTCGGGGGCTCCGCTATAGAGATCCAGGTCCCATCCAGCAACGCCAATCGACCGCCCCAACCACGGGAGAACGTCGTCCGTGAAGGTCACGCCCAGTTCGCTGTGGAGCTGGGCGTCGAGCTCGCCCACCACATCGTCTGTCGTGTTGAAATCGGCGAAAGCTTCCGGGAACGTGCGCCCGATTTGATCTAGACGATCGGTGTCGAGGAAGGTGGCCAAGTCGATGTTGACGTAGAAGTCGGCGTCCGACGGGACGGCGCCGGCGGCCTCAGTGGCCGAGCCGAAACCAGTGACGTAGCGCCATGCGAACACTCCGCCAATCACTATCACTGCGCCGACCAAGCCGAGCGTGATAGCCAGCATCCGCCGGGATTTCGGCGGCGCAGCTCGCCCAGTGGTCGCAGCCTCGGCCCCGATAATTGGGTCTTGGAAGGTCATTGGTCACCTCTGGGGCCCGCACGGGACCGTCGGTTGCGTGGATAGGAACGTATCGGCGTCCACGCCGAGCTACCTGAGGGTCGCGCGGCTGGGGTGTCTGCCAGACTGCGTCGATGCGCCCGGTTCTGACCGCCGAACAATCCGCCGCGCAAGACGCGGCTGCCAACGCGCCAATCACGACTCTCATGGATCGCGCAGGATGTGCCGTCGCCCACGCCGTGCTGGGGATGGGGGCTGGATACGGGTCGCGGGTCTCGGTTCTAGCGGGACCGGGCAATAACGGCGGCGACGGATACATCGCCGCGGCGTATCTACAACGCCGGGGTGCAGCGGTGACGGTCCACGCCCTCGCCCCGCCGCGCCGCGACCCGGCGATCTGGGCCGGGAAGGTTGCGGCTCGTGCCGGAGCCACGGTGACCGCGTGGGACGAGCCTCGTCCGGCCGACTATGTGGTCGACGCCTTGTTCGGCGGAGGTTTTCGAGGCGATCTACCGGAGCTCGGTCCGTGGACCGCTTTCAGTGGCCCGGTGGTCGCCGTCGACGTGCCCTCCGGCCTCTCGGCGACGACCGGTCAGGCAGTTGCGGGCACCCTCGTCGCATCGCAGACGGTCACCTTTCACGGTCTGCGGGTCGGCCACCTCATCGGCGACGGCCCCGATCTGAGTGGTCCGGTGACGGTGGTTGACATCGGTCTGCCGGACGTCGAGCCGGAGCTGTGGTTGACCGAGGAAGAAGACGCTCCTCTCGTCGCCAGGAGCCGCCAGGCACACAAGTGGTCGTCAGGGTCGGTGCTGGTCGTGGGCGGCTCTAGCGGGATAGACGGTGCTGCCGTGCTGGCTGCCCGGGCGGCGCTCTGCGCCGGGGCGGGCGCGGTCATGATCGCCGCGCCGCCTTCGGCCGAAGAGCGAATTCGCTCACCCGAAATCATGAGCCGGGCCATCGGCTCCGGCACGCATCTGACCGGGGCCGACGCTTCGGCGGTGTTGGACACGGCCGCGCGCTTTGACGCGCTCGTGATCGGCCCCGGCCTCGGCAGCCAGACCGGCTCTCTGGTGCCGGAACTGCTGGACCGCTGGGACGGGCCGGTAGTTCTCGACGCCGACGGGCTCAACGCGCTGGCCGATCCCGGCCCGATAGCCAAACGGCGCGGTCCAAGTGTGCTGACGCCCCACTCGGGGGAGTTCGAGCGGTTGACGGGAGAAGAGGCCTCCTACCTTGCCGCCGCCGGGCTGGCGGGCGCCACTGGGGCCACAGTGCTGCTGAAAGGCAATCCCACCTTCGTGCTGGGGGACCGGCGCTGGGTGGTGACGAGCGGCGGGCCCGAACTGGCGACAATCGGAACCGGGGATGTGCTCGCCGGCCTGATCGCCGCACTCTGGGCGGGAGGCCTCGACGGCGCAACCGCGGCCAGATCCGGCGCGTACTGGCACGGCAGAGCCGGGGCCCATCTTGCCCAAACCCGAGTTGTCACCGCCGACGTGCTCGCCGAAACAGTGGCGGAAGTTGTCCGCCGCTGACACGGCTCAGTCTCAGGTGTCCAGCTCCCGAAGCGGAGTCTGGGTCGCCGCCGCCGAGGGAACATCCGTTGATTGGAAGCTCCACCGGGCGACCGAGCGGTCATCGTCGTGAACGCCGACGGCACGGCCGGGTTCGACGCCACCCTGTCCGCCAGTGTCGCCCCGGCACCGCTTCGCGTAGCGGGTGCGCTGCTCGCCCTGTCGGGTCTGGCCGCCGCCGCGGTCGGTGTGGTGCTGATCATCGTCGGCTGGGGCAATGGAGTGGGCCGTCGCAATTCGGCGAACGGCTCGGGAGTGGCCGCGGCGACTGCGTGAGCATCGACCGTCCTTCCGCGTCGCGCCCCTGGCCTCTCTCCGTCCTCCGCCGGGGGCGCCGGCGTGCCGGGCGGCACTGCGGTCTCACGAATCGAGCACAAACCCAATCATGTCTCCGGTGACCCCTAGGTAGGCGGCCGGATCGAGCGCACGATCCAGCTCGTCCAGATCGATGTGCTCGCCGATTTCGGGCGTCGCCCGCAACGCAGTCCGGAAATCCGATCCAGCGGCTGACTGGATCACGGAGTCCAGCAAACGGTGAGCGGCGTGGCGGCCAATCTTTGGGGCCAACGCCATCATGACTGCTTCGGACATCAGCAGGCCGCCCGTGGCCTCGAGGTTGGCGGCCATGCGTTCGGGATCGATGGTGAGCCCGGCTACGAGTTCTACAGAATGCTCCAGCGCCCCACCGCAGATGACGAACGCCTCGGTCGCAGACCACCACTCCGTCATCCACGCGCCAGTTCCCCGCTCGTGATCGGCCACCACGGACTCCAGCGCCGCGCCGGCCAGTTGGCGTGTCACCCGGGCTGCCACCAGCAACACCTGGCTGCGGACGGGGTTGCGTTTGTGTGGCATCGTCGATGAGCCGCCGGATCCGCTCTCGAACATCTCACCTACGTCTGTCTGTGCAAGCAGTACGACATCGAGGCCGATCTTGCCCAAGCAGGCGCAGACCAGAGCGAGGTAGTGAACGGTCTCGGCCACCCGATCCCGGGCCGTGTGCCACGTGATCCCCGGGTCTCCCAGACCGAGTTCGTGGGCGAACGCCGCTCGAACTTGCGTGCCGGCGTCGCCCATGGCCGCGAGCGTGCCGGCCGCTCCGCCCAGCTGAGCCACCAAGATCTCAGACCGTAGGGACGGCAGCCGGTCGAGCTGCCGGTCGAGCATCGACGCCCACACGGCGGCTTTGTATCCAAACGGGATCGGGACCGCGTGCTGCAGCATGCTCCGTCCCGCCATGGGCGTAGCCCGATACCGGTCCGCCAGTTCTTTGAGGCGGACGCCGAGGTCTCGGAGCCTTCCGTCGATCACGTCGAACGCAGCCTTCATCTGCAGTACCCGGCCCGTATCGACGATGTCCTGCGTTGTGGCCCCCCAGTGCGCCCACTCGCCGAGGCCGTCCGGCACGATCTCCACCAGTTGATCGACCAGGGGTGCGATCGGATAGTGCAGGCGGGACACGTCGGCTGCATATCGGTCGAGATCCAGATTCTCGACCCGCGCCGCCCGGGTGATGGCCTCAGCGGCAGCCACCGGGATGAGCCCTTCCTGGGCCTGGGCCCGGGCAAGGGCCGCTTCGGCGTCGAGGTACGCCTGCAGGGTCGCCCGATGCTCGAAGAGGTTGTATATCGGCCCGGCCGCAATCTGCGAACGCAGCGCGGGATCATCAATGGGTCCCACCGCCATGAATCAGCGCTCCTCACCTCGGCGCTGCCCATTATGGACGGCCGCCCGCCGGGTGGGTCTAGCCTGGCGCGGTGAGCGTACGCATCCGGGAAGTTGGACCCCGCGACGGCCTGCAGGTCGAATCGCCGCTGCCGATCACCGCCCGAGCCGGGCTGATCGACGGCCTGGCCGGTGCCGGTCTGCGCGACATCGAAGCGGTGTCGTTCGTGTCACCCAATGCGGTCCCGGCCATGGCGGATCCGGCCGGGGTGATGGCGGCCGTGAACCGCCTTCCGGACGTGACCTACTGGGGTCTGGTGCCCAATACCCGCGGGGCGGAACTTGCGTTGGAGGCAGGGATGGACGCGCTCACAATCACCGTCTCGGCCTGTCCGGTGTACAACGAGAAGAACGTCCGGCGCACCATCGATGCGTCGATGAAAGAGGTGGGACAGATCGTGGCCGAGGCCGGGAGCCTGCCGGTCGACCTCATTCTGTCGTGTGTCTTCGGGTCTCCCTACACCGGTGATGAACCGACCAGAACCACCCCCAAGCTGATGGTCCAGGCCCGCGATCTGGGCGTGTCCCGCTTCACGCTGGCCGACACCACCGGCATGGCCACGCCGGGCCGGGTGGCTCGGATCCTGGATGAGGTGGGAACCGAGGTGGGATTACACCTCCACGACACCCGGGGGACCGCTCTCGCCAACGCGTGGGAGGCAATCCGCCAGGGCGTCCGCAAGTTCGATGCCGCGCTCGGCGGCCTCGGTGGGTCGCCGTTCGCGGAAGGTGCCGGCGACAATCTGGCGACCGAGGACCTGGTGCACATGCTGGACGATGCCGGCCTCACAACCGACGTCGATTTGCGAGCTCTGCTGGATCTCGGCGGCCGGCTGCGGGATATGGTTGGTCACGAACTGAAGAGTGCGATCGCTGTGCACGGACCGCGTCGCGTCGGGACGTGACCCTCCAGAGGAGTCAGATTCCTCCCGAGTACACCCGGGGCACCCGCGTGTTGATATTGGTGAGTATTTCGTAGGGAATCGTCTCGGCCCAGCGGGCGACGTCCTCGACCGTGACGGCTCCTGCCCCTTCGCCTCCGATCAGAACGACCTCGTTCCCGTTGAACGCCGAGTCCCACCCGATATCGACCATGAATTGGTCCATGCACACCCGACCCCGGATGGGATAGCGCCGGCCGTGGATCGACACCTCGCCGCGATTGGACAGAAGCCGGAAATAACCATCCCCGTAGCCCACCGGCACCGTCACGATGCGCGTCTCCTCGGGGGCGGTCCACGTCGACCCATAGGACACCGCGTGGCCGGGCTTGAGCACCTTGAAATAGACGACTTGGGAGGTCCACTGGAGCGCCGGCTCGACCTTGACGGTGTGCGGAACCACCTCGGACGGATACACGCCGTACAGCATGATGCCCGGGCGCACCGTCTCGTAGTTCGCCTCGGGGAGGTTCAGAATCGCCCCTGAGTTGGACATGTGGCGCGCCGGCATCGGCAGGCCCCGGTTGGGAAAGAACTCCAGCGCCTCGTTGAATCGCTCGATCTGACGCCGCGCTGAGGTGAGATCTTCTTCGTCGGCGCACGCGAAGTGTGAATAGACCGCCTCGATGTCGGTGTATTCAACCTGGGTGCAGACCTCGAACAAGTGGGAGGCCGAGTAGTACTGCGTGCCGATCCGGCCCATGCCTGTATCGATCTTTATGTGGACGCGTGCTCGCCGGCCCATGGCCCCGGCCACCCTGTCGATCTGGCGCAGCTTGTCGATGGACGACGCCGTGATGACGACGTTGGCTTCGATGAAATGCGGGATCTGGTTTCCGGCCAGACCGCCCAAGACGATCAGGTCCATCTCGATACCGTGCCGGCGCAACAAGAGCGCTTCCTCCAGGTACGCCACACCCACCTGGGAGGCTCCGATCGCCTGCAAGTGGTCGGCAATCGGCAACAAGCCGTGGCCGTAGGCGTTGGCTTTGAGGATCGGCATCACGGCGGCCGGCGCCACGTGGGCGGCAATGGCTCGATAGTTGCCGGTGATACGGTCGAGGTCGACGGTCACCTTCGTCGGACGCAGGACATCGGCGTCGGCAATCACCGGATCATGCATCATCCGTTGCAGGGTACTGTGAGATCGGGCCGTGCCTCACCACCCGGGCTGCCAGGCCGACTCCGCCGGGCGACTGGTCGAAAGTCGTCGGGTTCTGATGATCAGCGCTCCGGATGGCCGGACTCGGCCGGCGCCGCCGCGGGCGACGGCCCCTCGATCAGTTCGGCGAGTGCCGTATACAGGGCTCGTTCCTGAGCGAAGAGGTTGTGTTCCACCCGGCCGTCCACCTCCGGCATGGGGGACTTGAAGTAGAAACCCAGCCACGCTTGGGGGCCGCTCCGCCCGGCCCGCTGGGCGAGATCGAGGAACCGGGCCAGATCCAGCACCACCGGGGCGGCCAGGATGCTGTCCCGGCACAGGAAATCAACCTTGATCTGCATGTCGTAGCCGAGCCAGCCGAAGATGTCGATGTTGTCCCAACCCTCCTTCTGATCGCCCCGCGGGCGGTAGTAGTTGATCGTGACCTGATGGTCCAGATCGCCGTAGAGCTCCGGGTTTTCGTTGGGCCGGAGCATGTCCTCGAGTACCCCTAGTTTGGTGATCTCCTTGGCCCGGAAATTCTCCGGTTCGTCGAGCACCAAACCGTCCTGGTTGCCGAGAATGTTGGTGGAGAACCATCCCCGGATACCGAGCCGTCGGGCGTACAGGCCGGGGGCAAGGATGGTCTTCAGCAGGGTCTGGCCCGTTTTGAAATCCTTGCCGGCGAGCGCGACCCCGGTGCGGTGGGCCAGCTCGATGAGCGCCGGGACCTCGGCCGAGACATTGGGGGCGCCGTTGGCGTAGGGGACGCCGGCCTTGACCGCCGCGTAGGCGTAGACCTGGCTCGGGGCGATGTCGGGATGATGGTCCTTCAGGGCTCGCTCAAAGTCCTCTACGGTCTGATGGCACCACCCGGGTCCGCGATGGGCCTCGGTTGAGCCGCACCAGATCATCACCACCCGCTCGCCGGCCGACTGGAACCTTCGAATCTCCTCGACCAGTTCATCGGCCTGTTCCATCCAGGTGCCGGACTTGACATGTGGCTGGTCGCCTAGCCGGCGTGCCCAGCGGGGATCGAAGACGGCGGTCATGGGCTGGACGGCGGCGAGTTCATCGGCGGCTGCGGCGATGTGTTCAGCCGAGAGCACTCCGGCTTTGTGCGCAGCGGCCAGCCCGTCGAGCCCAGAAGGATCCCACGCTGCGAACGCGATGTCGTCCAGCCTGGCGGTCCGCCGGGCCAGAGGGATCCCATCAATCTCGGCGAATTCACTCAGTGCCCCGAACGGGGCGGCCAGGCCCCTTCTACCCAATGCCACCCCGGCAATGAGGGTGGAGGCAACTGCGCCAAGACCAGGGACGAGAACTCGAAGTTTGGGCACTTTCGCTCCTGACGGTTCGGTGAGGGCAGCGTCGCGCCGGTCCTATGTTTGTACAAGCGAATTGTTTGAATAGATATGATTAGATTTACTTATGGATCTGGAATCGCTGTCCCTCCGTCATCTGCGGTATCTGCGGGCGGTCGCCGCCGGTGCCTCTTTCTCCGACGCGGCCGAGCAGGTCGGCGTCTCCCAGAGCGCGCTGTCCCAGGGCTTGGCGCGTCTGGAGGATCTCGCCGGCACCGTCTTGTTCGAACCGGACGGCCGACGGCGTCGCCTGACCGAGTCCGGCCGGATGCTGGCTGCGTACGCCAACCAGGTCCTCGGGGAAACGGCGCAGATAACGGACCGGCTGCGCGCTCGGTCGGAGGGCAGCGGCGGCACCCTCCGGATTGCGATGATCGATGCCGCCGCCCTCTATCTGTTCGCCGGGCGAATGGAGCGGTTTCGCCGGCGCCACGACGGGGTGCGCCTGCGTATCACCGTGGCCGGTTCCGGGGCATGCCTCGCGTTGCTGCGAGCGTTCGAGGCAGACGTGGCCATCGTCGTCGCCCCGGCCGTCGGCTTCGACACTCGAGCCCTCGGCTCAGAGCCATTCCATGTCTATGGACCATCGACCACGCCCACCGCGGCTGATCCATGGCTGCTGTACCCGGCGGGCTCCCACACCCGAGCGCTGATCGATCGGGCCCTGGCTGGGCGGGGCATCAGCCCCTCGATCGTGGGGGAGAGCGGCAACCCCGCTGTGCTCCGCCAGCTCGCGGTGCTGATGGCCGGCTGGACGGTGCTTCCGGCCGCGGTCGGTGGGGCCGAACAAGCCGCCTGGCGCCGCGGGCGGGAGATCACCAGGCGCCAGATTGTGGGCGCGGTGCGACCCGGATCATCCGATCAGCTCGCTCAGGTGTTGCTCGACGAGCTGGAATCGTGATCAGCCAGCGAAGGGATCGCCCTCGACAGGACCCGGATCCACCGGCTGCGCGTCTCGCGACGCGGCCAGCACCGGCGCGGGGAAGGAGGCGGCTCCGGCCCGCCGGCGGTAGATCATGAACCCGCCTCCGGCGACCAACAGAACCACAGCTGCGGCCAGGATGAGCGGCAGCATTTCGGCCAGCCCGGATCCCGTCAGGCTTGACGAGGCGCGCAGCGTTCTGTCTTGGGCGTCGAGCGGTACCCGCCAGATGAGTGTGTTGCCCTCCACCCGGTCAGCGTTGTGCTCCCCGATGGTCCCGGGCAGGGTGACGAGGAAACGTACCTGGAACAGCGACTCGAGGAACTGCGCTGGGTCGAGCCCCTCGAAGGCGGCGTCGCCGCCGGCCATGTCGGAGAAACTCTCATCCATCCCCGTCAAATCGGCCCGGAAGTCGAACCGGTTGCCGTTGCGGGTCAGATCGAGCGACTCAACGAGATCATTGGGCGCTCCACCTCCGGTCGCCGAGCTTTCGGAGAGCCCCACCAGCTTCGCTTCGAGGTCGGCGAAATTACTGAACTCGACGGCGATCCGTGAACCTTCGAACTCTCCGTCCACGAACTCCTCGACGATCCAGCCTGGCGGCACCTCAGCGCCTTCCATCAGGTCGAGCTGGCCCCCTCCCTGCTCGGCGGCCAGCTGACGAAACTCCTCGTCGAGGCCGATCTCGATTGCAAACGTGCCGGACTCATCGTCGTTGACGGTGATGGCGGTATCGAACCGGACCTGGCAGGCAGCTGAGAGCAGCGCGAGTGCCAGCAGCACGGGCAGTGTGCGGCGCATGTCGATGAGTCTCCTTGTCGGACCGATCAGTTATCGGCACTCGTGCGACGGCCCTGGAGGGAGATGCTGGGACGAGCCGAGCCGGGAGATCTGGTCAGTTGGACGGATCCGACCGGGCATGCGGCCCGAGCGCATTTGGTGCGGATAAGATGGTGCCTCGACGTTCGGCGCAATGCGATTGGGCTCGCTTGCGACGCGATGACGTCGCGGAAAGCCTGGCAGAGCGGCCGGAGGAACGGCTTGCAATATTCGGTAATGACCTGGTGCCTAGGACTGGTGTGTTCGCGCCCTGACTCGACGCGGACCCTCGAGTCATCCGCATGATGATCACATTCGCCTCACGCTCTGTCGCCGACACGTACCAGGCAGGACGCCAACTGGCGGCCATGCTGCGACCGGGCGACGTCGTCCTGCTGATCGGTGAGCTCGGAGCAGGCAAGACGGCGCTCGTGAGCGGCATCGCCGAGGGCTTGGGCATCGAGGACACCATCACGAGCCCGACGTTCGTATTGGTCAAGCGGTATGACAGCGGCTTCGTCCCGCTGGTGCATGCCGACGCGTACCGGCTTGGGTCCACGGGCGAGTTCGAGGACCTCGACCTGCTGACCTCGAGCCGCGACGCGATCCTGGCGATCGAATGGGGCGATGCCATCGCCGGGCTCGTGCCGGACGACCATTTGCGTATTCGGATGATCGTGGGCGAAGACGGCGAACGATCTATCTGGTTTGAGCCGCAGGGTTCGTGGCAGCATCGGCCATTACGGGAGCTGCAGTCGTGAAGATCCTCGGTATCGAAACCGCGACCCCTTCGTCCTCCATCGCGCTGGTCGAGGATCGTCAGGTCGTAGCCTCTGCGCGCCGGGTCGATCGTACGGGCCACGGCGCATTTCTCGTCTCAGCCATGGACTTCTGCTTCGACCAGGCGGGTTGGACGCCCCGAGACATCGACGCCATCGTGGTGGACGTCGGGCCGGGGATGTACACGGGGATCCGGGTCGGGTTGGCCACCGCCCAGGGCCTGGCCGCCACCCTCGGCGTGCCGGTCATGCCGGCTACCTCCCTGAACGCCCTTGCCCTGCGGGCGGCCACCGGCCGGCGGCACATCTGGTCGGTGGTTGACGTGCGGCGGGGCGAAGTGGCGGTCGCCGCCTACCGTCCGGTGCCGGGCGGGGTCGTCATGGACACCCAGCCCGAGTTGCTGAGCTCGGAAGGGTTCAACGCCGTATTGGACTCAGACCCCGACGACGCCCTGGTGGTGGGCGACTGGCAGTGCCTCGGCGACACGGCCCTGCGCGGTTTGCACCGCGTCAAGACCGGCCGCCCCCAACATCCCTCGGCCAGCGCACTGGTGGACGTGGCCCATCCGCGCATCGTCCGGGATGACTTTCCGCACCCCGACGACGTGCGGCCAATGTACATGCGAGAGCCCGACGTGACGCTCAGCTCGAAGCATCTCAGCGAGGAGGGACCGTGGCACGGGTCAGCGTCGGCGTGACCGCGTACCGCCCGATGGCGGTTCCAGACCTCGACCAGGTGTGCGAGCTGGAACAGCGCACGTATCCGCAACCCTGGTCCCGTCCGGTTTTCGAGGAAGAGCTGTCGGCGCCGGGCAGGACCTACCTCGTCGCCACTTCCGGTGACTGGATCATCGGGTATGCCGGGCTGATGGTGGTGGGGGATGACGCACATGTCACGACGCTGGTAGTCGACCCGGACTCGCGCGGCCGTACGGTCGGCACCCGCCTGTTGTTCCGGTTGATCGAGGCCGGACTCGGGGCGGGGGCTCACAATCTCACCCTGGAGGTGCGGGCGTCGAACGCGGCGGCACAGGCCCTCTACCGCCGGTTCGGATTGGCGCCGGTTGGGGTGCGCAAGGACTACTACCTCGATGAGGATGCGCTGGTCATGTGGGCCCACGACATCGCCAGCGCGGACTACGGCGAGCGGTTGCGTGAGATCAAGGAGACGTTGGGATGAGCGGGCCGACGGTGCTGGCGTTCGAGACTTCCTGCGACGAGACCGCGGTGGCGGTGGTGCGAGGAAACGACGTGTTGTCGAACGTGCTGTCTTCCCAGGTCGGTCTGCACGCGCGATTCGGCGGAGTGGTGCCCGAGGTTGCCGCCCGGGCCCACGTCGAGTCGATCAGGTCGCTCACCCACAAGGCGCTGGCCGAGGCGGGCGTCCATCCTGATGAGCTCGACGGGGTGGCGGCCACCCAGGGCCCCGGACTGATCGGGGCGTTGTTGGTCGGTTTTTCCTACGCCAAAGCGATGGCGTGGGCCCGCCAGCTGCCGTTCGTAGCAGTGGATCACATGGAAGGCCATCTCTTCGCGCCGGTCCTCGAGCATCCAGATTTCGAGCCGCCGGCGGTGGTGGTTCTGGCCTCGGGCGGCCACAGCCAGATAGTGCTCATGCGGGGCTGGGGTGATTATGAGATCCTCGGCCAGACCATCGACGACGCGGCCGGCGAGGCGTTCGACAAACTCGCCAGATTCATGGGACTGGGTTACCCGGGCGGGCCGGCGATCGATCGTGCTTCGGACGACGGGGATCCCGGGACAGTCGAATTTCCCCGCGCCCTACCCGACCGCCGCTACGACCTGTCGTTCTCGGGTCTCAAGACTTCGGTGGTGACCTACATCCGCAAACAGCAAGCGGCCAACGAGTTGCCGCCACTGGCCGACGTCGCGGCTTCCGTGCAGGAGGCGATTGTCGACGTGATCGTCGACAAGACGATGAACGCCGTTGGGGACCATGGCGTGGAGCGGCTCGGGGGCGGGGGCGGGGTGCTGGCCAACCGCAGGCTGCGGCGGCGGCTGCAGGAGGAAGCCGATCGGCGGGGCATTGCGTTGCATCTCCCGTCCCCGCCGCTGTGCACGGACAACGGAGCCATGATCGGCGCTGCCGGCGCCCACTGGCTCGAGCAGGGTGTCTACTCGGACTGGTCGGCCCAGGTCGATGTCAACCTGAAGCTCGGCGCGCCCGACCGGTCCTGACTGGCGGCGCGCCCCGCGTGGGTGCCGCCGTCGCCGGCGCGCAGCTCAACGACGCGCCATCAGCTTTCTCGACCGAGCGCGATCGCCGGCTCGACGTATTCGTACCCCAGGCTGTCGGCCACGTGAGGCTCGGTCACATGTCCGGCGTGAACGTTGAGCCCGTTCTGCAAGTGCAGGTTCGCGCGCACCGCCTCCAGGCCGCCCCCGGCCAGCCCGAGGACATACGGCAGGGTGGCGTTGGTCAGCGCATAGGTTGCGGTCCTCGGAACCGCCCCGGGAATGTTGGCCACGGCATAGTGAACGACGTCATCCATGATGTAAACGGGGTCACTGTGGGTGGTCGGATGCGATGTCTCGAAGGCACCACCCTGGTCGATCGCCACATCGACCAGTACCGACCCAGGCCGCATCTCCCTGACCATCTGGGCCGTCACCAACCTCGGGGCCCGCGCCCCCCGCACCAGGACGGCCCCGATCACCACGTCGGCGTCGAGCACATACTCCTCCAGGGTGGCGGTAGTGGAGTAGATGGTCCGGATCGTCGTCCCAAACCGTTGCGACAGCCGCTCCAGCACGTCGAGATCTCGATCCAGCACCGTGACATCGGCCCCCATGCCGACCGCAATCTGCGTTGCGTTCTCACCCACTACGCCGCCGCCGATGACGACCACCTTGGCGGGAGCAACACCCGGTACGCCACCGAGCAACATCCCGGACCCGCCGTGGGTCGCTTCGAGCGACCAGGCCGCAGCCTGGACCGACATGCGACCGGCCACCTTGGACATCGGTGCCAGCAGCGGGAGGCCTCCCCGGTCCGACGTCACCGTCTCATAGGCGACTGCGGTGGCGCCGCTGGCGACCAGATCCCGAGTTTGCTCGGCGTCCGGAGCCAGGTGGAGGTAGGCGAACAGCAACTGGCCGGGGCGGAGCAGCGCTCGCTCCACCGCCTGGGGCTCTTTGACCTTGACGATCATCTCGGCTTCGGCGAAGAGGTCGGTGGCCCCGGCCACGATCTTGGCGCCCGCAGCCTCGTAATCCTCGTCGGGTATCCCGGCGCCGGCGCCGGCGCCGCTCTGGATCAGGACGGTATGGCCGGCCCGAGACAATTCCCGCACGCCGATCGCGGTCAGCCCGACCCGGCGTTCGGAATCCTTGATCTCGGTCGGAGTACCGACGATCACCCGACACCTCCTTGGCCCGCTCACGTCATTGACTTGACTGTACGCGGCGGCCGGTGAGAAGTTGTTGCCGATTGAGGCGTTGTGTCGGCAGGATGCGCACTGATCCTGCGAAGAACATCAATTTCGTGCAAGATTAGTGCGATGACCGAACTCGATAGGACAGACCGGGCAATCCTCGGGGGACTCCAGCGCAACGGGCGCATGACGAACGTCGAGCTCGCTCGACTCGTGCATCTCTCGCCGTCGGCGGCGCACCGGCGGGTCCGCCGGCTGGAGGCCGCCGGTGTGATCGATCGCTACGTGGCGCTGCTGGACAAGGCGGAAATCGGCCTGCCGACCTCGGTCCTGGTCGAGATCTCGCTGTCCAGCCAGCGGGAGGAGGTACTCGATGCCTTCGAAGCGGCGGTGGTGCAGATTCCCGAGGTGATGAGCTGTTACCTCATGGCCGGGGCCGCCGACTACCTGATTCTCGTCGTGTGCGCCGACGTGGCCGATTACGAGCGTCTGCATCGGTCCCAGATCGCACTACTGCCGGGCGTCACTCGGCTGCGATCGAACTTTGCCATCCGGACCGTCGTCGAGCGCACGGCATACGACCTCGCTTGACCATGTTCGCTCGGACGTTCACGAGTCGCCGGCCGGGAGGCGCAGCAGTGCGTCCGTCCCGGTCCGATAACGAGCCGTGGCGCATGACTGGCGGCGGCCGGTGCGCTGAACGGTCCCCGGCTGTATCCTGTTGTGCGGTCGGGTTCACGCTGGGGGCCGGCTGCCAGAAAAAGGGAGGTCGATCCATGAAAATCCTGAGCCTCATGCTCATCGCGATCGGGGCCATCCTCGCATTCGCGATCACCGCCAACGTGGAGGGCATCGACATCGACGTGGTGGGCATCATTCTGCTCATAGTCGGCATCGTCGGCCTGATCGTGGCCGTCGTGCAGGATTCGGTCCCACAGATGCGGTCCCGGCGGGATCGGTACATCAGCGCCGACGGCCGCCACATCGTTGAAGAGGACTACGAAGCGCCGATCTGATACGCCGGGGGGCGGATCAGACGACGCAGAACTCGTTGCCCTCCGGGTCCCGCATCACGGTCCAGCGCGCCCCCCACTCCTCGTGGGACTCGAGCTCGGTGGCGCCGGCTCTCACCAAGCGGTCGACGTGCTCCTTCACGAGCGCCAGATGCTGGTCACGGTCCATGCCCGGGCTCGACCCGGAGTGAACGTCGAGGTGGACGCGGTTCTTGGCGGTCTTTCCTTCTGGCACCTTCACGAACAGCAGCCGCGGACCCGAGCCGTCGGGATCCACCACCGCGGCCAGGCGGTCACGGTCCTCATCGGGAATCCCCATTTGGTCGGCGAACGCATTCCACGTGTCGAAGCCGGGCGGCGGCGGTTGCAGCACGTAGTCGAGCGCCTGTGCCCAAAACCCCGCCAGCCCCTGCGGATCGTGGGCGTCGAACGTCACGGTGAATGTGCGTGCCATCGGCTGCACCTTAGAGGTCGGCGGATGGGCAGGGGGACCATCCGCCCGGCGGTGCTCGCACTGCCACATCCGTGGCGTGGAGTTTGCCCGCGGCGCGCGCTGGGGCGAATTCGACAGATCGTGGCCAATCCACGGACCCGTGAGGCCCGGGCATACCCGCTGCGGCCCTCGTAGCCGACCGGTCACCGGGCCCCGATGCCGGTAGCGAACTTTCGGCTGTAGAGGCCTCTGAGGGCACCCTCCGGCCTAAGGTTCGCCTCGGTCATATCTCCGGTCGGCGCGGGATCACTCCGTCGCCGAGGTCGGCGGCTTCGATCTCGTCGCGGGTGATGCCGAGGATGAACAGTACTGCGTCCAGATACGGCACCGACAGCGTGGTGTCGGCGGCGTCCTTCGCCACCTGTTTGGCATTGAAGGCGATCCCAAGTCCCGCTGCGGCCAGCATGTCCAGGTCGTTGGCGCCGTCGCCCACCGCCACGGTCTGTTCGATCGGGATTCCCTCGATGTCGGCCACAAACCGCAGAACGTCGGCCTTGCTCGCCCGGTCGATCAAGCGATCAACCAGCTCACCGGTCAGGATCCCGTCGCGCATCTCCAGCGTGTTGGCAAACACGTGGTCGATCCCCAAGTCGCGCGCCAGCGGCTCCACCAGTGACGTGAATCCGCCGCTGACCACGGCCGTCTTGTAGCCGAGGCGTTTGAGCGTCCGGATGAAGGTTCGGGCGCCGGGCGTCACGTGGAGGCGTTCGCGGGCCCGCCGCACGGCAAGCTCGTCGAGGCCGGCCAGCAGCCGGACGCGTTCCCGCAAAGAGTCAGCGAAGTCGAGCTCACCCGCCATGGCCCGGGCGGTGACGGCGGCGACCTCCTCGCCGACTCCCGCCTCGTCGGCGAGCAGATCAACCACTTCGTTTTGGATCAAGGTCGAGTCCATGTCGAGCACCACGAGCCGCGTCGCCCGCCGTCCGAGCCCTTGGCGCTGAAGGGCGATGTCCATGTCGCGGCCGTTGGAAAGCCGGACGAGCGACTCCCGCATCGCATCAACATCACCGCCGGTGACCAGCAGCTCGTAACTGACGACCGGGTAGGTCGACAAGCGGATGATCCGATCGATGTTTCCACCGGCCTCTGCAATGGCTGCCGCAACGCCGCCGAAGTGACGAGGACCGATCTCTCGACCCAACACAGTCACGACATACCCAGGCTTCCGTTCGTCGGGGGTGGCATCGACGACTTCAAAGCCGACGATCAGGTGCTCATCCCAGCCAAACAACAACAGTTCTTTCAGCAGATCCCGGCCCTCCGGGACGGCCACGACCACTCCGAGGTTGAGGTGACCCTGCAGCGAAATCTGCTCGACGTCGAGCATCTCCGCACCTGAGGTATGGAGCAGGGACATCAATGCGGCGGTGATGCCGGGATGGTCGGGTCCGGTGATCCGAACGAGGATTGTCTGATGATCGGCCATTACCACGAGAGTACCGCCCTCGCGGGTCACAGAATCCGGTGCAGCGCGTAGTCGCCGGGGTCGTGTCCATCGACGCTAGATAGAGTTGTTTGATAATAGATAACAATATACAATCTCCGTCTATGGTAGCGTGGGTCGACGAAACGCAGCTGGCGGCGTATGCCGACCGTGCGGCGGCGTGGGGGCGGGCCGTGGAGGAGATCCGGGGCCAGGCGCTGGCGGCGCTCGCATCGATCGAGCGGTGGGCGGAGCGCGCGGCGGTTGACCGCGAACTGGCAGCAGTAGCCGAGCGGGCGGCCGCGCTGGCCCGCGATCATCGGGCCCGGCACGGGATTGCCGTTGACCTGCTGAGTGCCCGTTGGGGTGGGATCTCCCGTGGGTTGTCCGCATGGGACGCCGGACCTGCGTTGAACACCGGCGGCGACCGGCTGATCGAGGAACTCGAGTCCCAACTCGCCGCGCTGGCGTCAGTGCCCGGCTTCACCGGCACGCGCCAGGCGATCGCCGAGCTCCAGCGCCAACTGCGCAAAGCCCGCATCGCCCGTATGCGTCGCCTGATTGGGCAGTATGACGGTCTCCGTAGCGTGCTGTCGCTCGAAATCGTGCGCGAGGCGATCCGGGAAGGGATTGTCGACCAGGCCCTGGCGCTGGGCCTGGACCCCGGAGGTTTCATGGCAGCCGCCCGCGCCATGATGGAGGGGATATCGCCCGAGGAGGCCGGCCTCGATCCCCTTCTGTTCCCCGATGCATACGTTGCCGCCCACGCCGAGCGGGATCGACTGCTTGTCGACAGGGACACGATCGAGCAAGCAATGTGGGCGGCGTGGGACCGGGCGAATGTCGCATTGCTCGAAGGTGACCTGGAGGCGGAGCGAGCCGCGTGGGAGGAGGTCCGGCATCTCGATGAGGTAGTCGACCAGATCGAAGACCGGCTCGCCGGTAGGGCGGACTTGGCGTTGACACTGGGCGCGGCGACCGGGTATCTCGACGACCTGGTGTTGGTTGACGCGTCCAACCAGGACCACATGGTGGGCGAGTTCCTGGCGCAGAATCTGATGGACCGTTTCGGTGAGGCCGGGGCGCTGCAGGAGATTGGGACCGTGCTGAACCAGCGCGTCAACACGAGCCGAAAAGCCGTTGCGTTCTACAACACGCTGCCAGGCGAGATGCTGCCCGTGCTTCCCTGGCTGGCGTATCGCGACTCTTACGGGACCATTGAGGCGATGGCCCCGTTCGCCCAAACCCTGGCCATGGCCAGCTATAGCGAGTCCCTGGCCGTTCGCGGTGCCGAGGTGATCGGTGAATTCAGCGAGCCGAATGCGGCCACATGGTTCGTCGGAGCGAACTACGAGCCGGAGTTCTTGCGCGAGGCAGCGGTGGCGCTGGTAGCAGTCTCCGGTGGCAACGTCTATATGCCGTGGACCACGGAGGTGATCTACGGGCCCGGCGGAGCCGAGACCTCATACGATGCACGGGTCGTGCTGGCGAGCCAGATCTCGCTCGATGGTTCGGAATCGGCGGCTGCGTTCCTGGCGGCGCTGGAGGCCGTCGGCTTGCTCGAGGTGTTCGTGCGACCGGAGACCCTCTATGGCGACGGGGGCGGAGCCGCCGGATCAATCCTGGCCTTGCTGGGCACCCGCTTCGACGTTCGATCGGCCGAGTTGATGGCTGAAGTGATGGGCGCCATCGCCGACCGGGGCGCCGACCCGGGCGTCCTGATCGGGGCCGCGGCCATGATCTCGCCCCACCTGACGTCGTTCCTGGACCCCCGCCTCGCCCGAGACCTGGAACAGACCGAGCTGGCTCCGGTGATCGCCGACCGTTCCGAGGCTACCGCGGTGTTCCTGGCCGAAGTGTTGGCGGACCCGGACGCTGCGCAGCTCGTCTTTGCCTCGCTCGAGTTCTTGCTGCTCGCTGAGATCGATCAGCACTTCGATCCCAACGACAGTGAGAGCCTGGCCGGCGTGTCTCGTCAGTTTGGACTCCTGGCGGACGAGCTGTCCCAGATCTACCTCGACACGGAGCTGGCGTCGGCCGAAGCGCGCGACCGGATCAATGATCTCGTCAACACGATTCTCAGCTTGGCGGCGGATGTGGCGCTCGCCGGAGTTCTGCTGGTCGCCGGACCGGAGGCACTGGCTCTGGCGATTCTCGCCGAGGTCGGCGCCGCAGGCGCAACCAGTCTGCTGTTGCCGGCCGTCCTCGACAATGTTCTGCCGACCGACAACGTCGAAGGGGTTCTGGCTGCCGGGTATGCGTTGGAGAACCGGTTTGTTGATGCAGCCGAGCTGTACACATTGATCAAGCTGCACGAAGCCGGGTTGCTCGAGCTGCCGTCCGAATGGTTTGTCGATGGCCGGCTTCAGCTACCCAGCTACGACGACCTCCGTGAGTATGAAGCCCGCGTCACCCAAGACTTCCCCTACGCCGACTGGATCAACGATCCGATCTCGATCGGGGGCACCATTCGCTGGGACCCTTCTTCCGACTGACCGGCGCTAGATCGGGACCTCTCGAGCGTTCCTCGACCCGACCCCATCCACGTCCGCCGCGAACTCCGCGGTCGGGTGTAGCGTGCGGTCGCGCCAACACCGGGCGCCCCGGCCCTGCCCGCCCTATGGATGAGAGTCGTTGTCATGGACCGCAAACCTGGACGCTCACCGGTACTCAGTGAATCCTCCGGACCCCGAGCCGCAGGGGTGGGTTCGGTGTGCCCGGTCGGGCCGGCGTCGAGATGAGGGTCTGGCATGTCGTCCGGATATGGGCGTTGCTGGCGATGGCCGCCTTCGCCGCCGGCTGCGGATCCGACGATTCCGCGCCGGTCCTACCCATCGCCCCCGAAGGCCATGTGGTGGTCACGGAGGTGAGGTTCGGCGAGTACCTCGTGCTCACCAATACCCGCGACACGGCCGTGGACCTGGCCGGATTCTGGTTGTGCAACAGCCCCGCGTATCTCGAGCTTGCCGGCGACCTCGAGCCGGGCGAGTCGGTGCGCATCATGGCGGGTACGCTGGGCGGACTCAGCGAGCTTGGGGGCGAGGTGGGCTTGTTCCGGTCGGCTGAGTTCGCGGCACCGGATGCGATCGTGGACTATGTGGCATGGGGCGCAGGGGCTGACAGAACCCCGGTTGCCGTGCAGGCCGGGATATGGCCCTCCGGCCGAACCGTCGAGGTGGCAGGACCAGGCATTGTGCGCACGCTCGTCTCGAGTAGTCCCGAGGCGTGGGTCGCCTCCGAGTAGCGCCTTGCAGACGCGGGCGGATCACGCCCTCCGGCGCCGGCTCGCGCGCAAGCCGGCTCCTGCCCCGATGAGAGCTACCGCAACCGCCAACCACCGCACGGGCTCCATCCCCGTCACCGGGAGCACGTTGTCCCCCGCGGCCGTTTCGGCTGCGACTGCCGTCCAGTCGCCACCGCTGGTCGGGAAATCGGCCGACGCCTCCAGTGCGCTGGCACCACCGTCGGCCGGATCTCCATCCCAAACGGTCACGCCGCCCACCGTGGCCGCTTGAGCCACCGGTGACCGCTGGTGGTCCGGGGTGCCCCACTCGATGTAGGCAACGATCGCTTCAGAGTCGTCGAACATCGGCTCGAGGTACAGGCCCAGTTCTCCGCCGGCGGCGTCGATGGGAATGCCCAGCGCCCGCAGGTCCACTGTCATCGATTCGCCCGGTGCGAGCAGCGCAGCTTCGCGGATCGACTGGTAGTTCGGGAAGTTGCAGATAGTCAACCCATTCGGATCGACCTCCGCCTCGCCGTGGTTCGTGATTTCGATCGTCCGTGCTTCGAAATCGACCCGGGTGATGGCGAATGTCTCGCCTTCGACCGCACCGGCTGCGGGAGCAGTCAACAGGATCAACCCGACCAGGTTCAGCAGGGATACAGCTCGGAGCATGGCAGGATCCTCCTCGTCTTCACCCATAGTACGGGCGTGCCCAGTCCTCGGTTCTCACTAGCGGGACGTCGGCCTCGACCCAGCCTCGAAGATCCCGCCCAGGATCAGACATGTCATGCAACCAAAATCTGAGTCGACTGCGCGCAGAAACGGGCTTGGCAGTCGTCGGGTAAGAGTGCTACTGTTTCGTCGGTTGGCAGTCAATCAGTGAGACTGCCAAGAGTGTTACGGCCCACTGGCGGGCCTATGAGAGACAGCCCAAGGAGGGTAATCGGATGAAGCTGAAGCCGCTCGGCGACCGCGTCATCGTGCAGCCGAACGAGGAAGACGAGCAGCGGACGGCGTCCGGTCTCGTGATCCCGGACACCGCCAAGGAGAAGCCGCAGCTGGGCACCGTCCTGGCCGTAGGTCCAGGGGACTGGAAGGAGGACGGTGACGAGCGGGTGCCGCTGGATGTGGGCGAGGGCGATGTCGTCGTCTACTCCAAGTATGCCGGCACCGAGCTGAAGTACGAGGGCGAGGAGTATTTGATTCTGTCGTCCCGCGACCTGCTCGCCGTCGTCGGCTGAGCGAGAACCTGAAGCATCTGGAAAGGAATGAGCTGATATGGCAGCGAAGGATCTTCGTTTTCACGACGAAGCCCGCCGTGGCCTCGAGGCGGGCGTGAACAAGCTCGCGGACGTGGTCAAGGTGACGCTCGGCCCCAAGGGCCGCAACGTCGTCCTCGAGAAGAAGTGGGGCGCGCCCACCATCACCAACGACGGCGTCACGATCGCCAAGGAAGTAGAGCTGACCGACCCGTGGGAGAACATGGGCGCCCAGCTCGCCAAGGAAGTCGCCACCAAGACGAATGACGTCGCAGGTGACGGTACGACGACCGCCACCGTGCTGGCCCAGGCCATGGTCCGCGAGGGCCTCAAGAACCTCGCCGCCGGCGCCAACCCCATGGGGCTGAAGCGAGGCATCGAGCAGGCGGTCGAGAAGGTCGTCGAGTTCATCGGTGACTTCTCGAAAGAAATCGAGACCACCGATGAGGTGGCCAGCGTGGCCGCCATCTCGGCGGCGGATTCCAGCATCGGCAAGTCGATCGCCGAAGCGTTCGAGCGGGCAGGCAAAGATGGCGTCATCACCGTCGAAGAGGGTCAGACGTTCGGCATCGAACTCGAATTCACCGAGGGTATGCAGTTCGACAAGGGCTACATCAGCCCCTACTTCATCACAGACCCGGATCGCCAGGAGGCGGTGTTGGAGGATCCCTACATCCTCATCGCCAACCAGAAGATCACCTCTGTGAATGATCTGGTTCCCGCCCTCGAGAAGATCATGCAGACGGGCAAGCCCGCGCTCGTGCTCGCTGAGGACGTGGAAGGCGAGGCGCTCGCCACGCTGGTCGTGAACAAGATTCGCGGCACGTTCGCCTCAGCCGCCGTCAAGGCTCCCGGCTTCGGCGAGCGGCGCAAGGCCATGCTCCAGGACATCGCGATCCTCACCGGCGGCACCGTCATCTCCGAAGAGGTCGGCCTCAAGCTGGACAGCGTTACGCTCGACATGCTGGGTCATGCTCGTCGAGTCGTGGTGTCCAAGGACAACACCACGATCGTCGACGGCGCCGGGTCGGAGACCGACGTCCGGGCTCGTATCAAGCAGATCGAGCGCGAGATCGAGAACTCCGACTCCGACTGGGACCGTGAGAAGCTCCAGGAGCGGCTCGCCAAGCTGGCGGGTGGCGTCGCCGTCATCAAAGTTGGCGCCGCCACCGAGGTGGAGCTCAAGGAGAAGAAGCACCGCATCGAGGATGCCGTGTCGGCCACCCGGGCCTCGGTCGAGGAGGGAATCGTGGCCGGTGGCGGCGTGGCTCTGCTCCGTGCGCAGGAAGCCATCGACAAGTTGCGGGGCGGCGAGGACGACGAGAAGATCGGCCGTACGATCGTCCGTCGGGCGCTGGAAGAGCCGATTCGCCAGATCGCGATCAATGCCGGTTTCGAGGCGGGCGTGGTGGTCGAGGCGGTCCGCAACGGCAGCGGCGCCTTCGGCTTCAACGCAGCCTCGGGTCAGTACGAGGACCTGCTGGCCGCCGGCATTCCGGATCCGGCCAAGGTGACTCGCTCGACCGTTCAGAATGCAGCGTCGATTGCGGCGCTGCTATTGACGACCGAGGCGTTGATCGTTGAGCAGAAGGAAGAGACCCCCCCGATGCCGGGTGGTCATGATCATGGCGGAGGCATGGACTTCTGATAGGTCCGGTCTGAACGAAAGTGGAACGGCGGCCCGGAAGGGCCGCCGTTCATTTTGTCCCGGCCGTGCCGCCACATCAGGATGCAGCGTTCTACTCCACAGGTGTCAGCCACCCGTGTCGATCCTCCCTGTCGCCGACGTGCACCTCGGTGAGGGCCTCGCGTATCTCGAGCGTGTGTGATCCGACGCCTCCGGCTCCGACCGGGATCTCCTCCCCATCGAGCACCAGGCTGCCGACTGCGGCCAGCACGGCCGCCGTGCCGGACAGAGCGGCTTCGGCTTCCTCCCGCCTGGCCCATTCCAACAGATCATCGACGGTCAGCAGCTCGCGCTCGTCGGTCTCGTAACCCAGGTCACGGGCCAAGGTCAGCACCGAGTCGCGGGTCACACCATGCAGGAACGCCTCGCTCAGGGCAGGGGTCACGATTCTCTCCGGGTCGATCATCAGGAAGTTCGCCGCCCCCGTTTCCTGGATTCGCCCGCCCGGAGCAAACAGCACCTGGTCGATCCCCAGCTCTTGTTTGGCCTTCATGGTCGGTCCCAGCGCCATCACGTAGTTCGCGCCAGATTTGACTTGCCCGAATTGGGGCGTCGTGCGGGGGGTTTCGGTCTCGATTGCCAGCTTGAGCGGCCGTATCCCACCCGTGAAGTAGTCGCCCACTGGGCTGGTCAGGATGTAGAGGAGGGCCTCGTTCGACGGCACCGCGGCGGCCCCGATGTTGGGGACGGTACCGACCAAGGTGGGCCGGATGTAAAGCGAACCCGGGGCGGCCGGCACCTGGTCGAGATTGGCGCGGACTGCGTCGATGATCATCCCGCTGACGAGATCTTCGGGTGGAAGCGGCAGCATCAGAACCTCGGCCGACTTCCGCATGCGCCGGACGTGAGCGTCGAGCCGGAAGATACGCACGACCCCGTCGTTGCCGCGATGGGCTTTCAGGCCTTCGAAGCAGGCGCTGCCGTAATGCAGAACATGGGTCGCCGGGTGCATCGGGAAGGGCTCCACCGGCCCCAGGCTGGGTTCGCTCCACACGCCCTCGTTCCAGCGCACTACCGCCATCGTGCTACCGAAGACGGTCCCGAATGGGGCGGTCGGTGCGGGCGGTGGCGCGGACTGGGTTGACATCGATCCTCCGAACCTTCGCGGGCGGAATCACTGTACGCGATCGCGCGACTGATCGAGGCCGGGCCAGCCGAGGTGGTGGCAAGCGCCCCGGGCTGCGTAGAGTCACCGGCGCACCACCGGGACCGGCGGCTCGAGGAGAACCCCGAGGAGGCGACATGGCTGAGGAACCCGTCAAGACAAGGCGGGACGGAGCGATTCTCGAAGTCACGCTCGACCGACCCAAAGCCAATGCCATCGACTTGGCGACGAGCCGGGTCATGGGCGATATCTTCACGGAGTTTCGTGACGACCCCGAGCTGCGGGTCGTTGTGCTGACCGGTGCGGGTGACAGGTTCTTCAGTGCCGGCTGGGACCTCAAGGCCGCCGCCGCCGGCGACGCGGTCGACGGGGACTACGGCGTCGGCGGGTTCGGCGGGCTCCAGGAGCTGCGGGGGCTGAACAAGCCCGTCATCGCAGCGATCAACGGCATATGTTGTGGCGGCGGGCTCGAGCTCGCGTTGTCGGCCGACATCCTGCTGGCCGCCGAACACGCCACGTTCGCGCTCCCCGAGATCAACTCGGGCACAGTGGCAGATGCAGCGTCAATCAAGCTCCCAAAGCGCATTCCGTATCACATTGCGATGGAAATGCTGCTGACCGGTAGATGGATGGACAGCGGGGAGGCTGCCCGGTGGGGGCTGATCAACCGCGTCCACCCCGGGGACCGCCTGATGGACGAGACACGCAATCTCGCGGAGGAACTCGCCGCCGGGCCGCCGCTCGTATTCGCGGCGATCAAGGAGATCGTGCGAGAATCTGAAGACATGAAGTTCCAGGATGCGCTCAACCGGATCACCAAGAGCCAGTGGGAGACGGTCGAGACGCTGTACCGCTCAGAGGACAACAAGGAAGGCGCCCGCGCATTCGCAGAGAAGCGTGACCCGGTGTGGAAGGGCTACTGACACTGAACGCGCCGCTCGTGGCGGGAACGGCGGTCAGCGACCGTTCTGGCTGAAATGCATCCAGTCTTTGAGACTGTTCCAGTTGCCCCCCCACGCCCAGCCGATCTCCGCGAACGCCTGGTAAACGACGTCGCCGTCACTGATCATCCCCGTCTGGCCGAGATCTCGATCGAGGTAATGAGAGGCGAGCTCGGGCAGGACGAGGTCGCCTTTCAAATACGGGTTGTGGAACGGGTTGACGTCAACAGCCAGGCCAAATGCGTGCTGCGACCACGACCCGGAGCCGACGGCGTCGCGGCAGACGAACGAAGTGGTGTCATTCCAATCGCCGGTCGGGGGCAGGTCGATTTCATATTCGTCGATCACGCGCATCTGCTCGATCGGGAACCCGGCCTCGAACAACTGGCCGAACACCCAGGCTATGTCCTCGGCCACCGAGGCGTGCACGATCATTTCGCCTGTATGGGGCCGCCCGTCGAACCCCCAATGGGTCATAGTGATGTACGCGAGATCGTCGACGGTGACGGGGCATTCAGCCTTCCAGCTGGAGCGTGCCAGTACGTCCGCCGGGACCGGCGAGATGGTCGCGTTGTACTCAGCGGACGCGGGAGGGGGGAGCAGATCGAGCGTGACGAACTGTCGATCTTGCAGCTCCAACGGTGTCGGTTGCACCTCTCCGAACTCGTCGTCGCGGAGCGGCAATATCCGGGTCCCAAGCCAATCTGGGCGAGCGTGACGCGAGATCGTCGTCGATGTCGTCGCCGCCTGCGTCGAGGTGGGAGCCGGGGCTGCGGCCTGCGGCTGGGTTGGCGCCGGAGCGGCGGCTGCCGGTTCGGGGCCGGCGAGGGACTCCGTCTCGTCGCCCGGTGCGGCGTCGCCCGTCGGGGTGGTGCACGCAGCGGTGACGAGGCAGAGCAACGCCAGCCGGGTCCGCCACAACGCGAGGAGTGCCCGGCTGCGGTCCGGCATCAGCTGCCGGCCCGAACGCGCAGCTGCCCGCATGCGGCGTCGATGTCCTGTCCCCGAGTATCGCGCAGCGTCGCATTGGCGCCTTCGGCTTCGAGCGTTGCCACGAAGCGCTTGATCGTGCGCTGGCGTGATGGTTTGTCCGACGACAGCGGCGTCGGGTTGAGCGCGATCAGATTGATATGCGCGTGCAGCCGGTTGGCGATCGCGGCCAGTTTCTTGGCCTGTTCGGCGTCATCGTTGACACCGTCGATCAGCGTCCATTCGATGGAGACCCGACGGCCTTTGGACGCGAAGTAGTGGGCGGCGGCGGCTTCTATCTCGGCGAGTGGGTAGCGGTCGTTGAGCGGTACCAGGCGGGAGCGCAGGTCGTCGTCGGCGGCGTGCAGACTGACAGCGAGGCCGACCTGCCACGGCTCGTCTGCCAGCCGCCGCATGCCGGGCACCACGCCGACGGTCGAGACTGTGATGTGGCGCGCCGACATGTCCATGATCTCGATCATGCGGCGAAGCGACTCTCTCACGCGGGCATAGTTGGCAAGAGGCTCGCCCATCCCCATGAATACGACATTGCCCAGCCGCGTAGGCCCTTCGGGGAATGCTCCCGAAGCCACGACCGCCTTGGCGAATGCGACCTGAGCGACGATCTCGCCGGCTTCCAGGTGGCGGTCGAAGCCGAACTGGCCGGTGGCGCAGAACGAGCAGGCCATGGCGCACCCTGCCTGAGACGACACGCACAGCGTGATGCGGTCCGGGTAGGCCATGAGTACCGATTCGATGGAGATGCCGTCCGGCGTCCGAAACAGCCATTTGCGGGTTAGGCCCTTGTCGCCCTGCTGTTCGAGCTCCAGGTCGAACGGCCAGACTTTGTCCCGCAGCGCTTCTCGCAGAGTCGCGGGCACGTTGCTCCAGGCCTCGACGTCCAGCGTCGGATGGTCGTAGAGCCACCCGCGCAGCTGATCCGCGCGGTATCTGGGTTCCCCCGGCACCGCAGCGGCCAGGTCTTCCGGCGCCGCCATGTACAGCATCCGGACAGTATGACTCGCTGAAGGGTTACTTGTAACGCTCCAAACGGTTTCGTTCGATCAGAGGACGGTGGCCGCCATCTCTGCCAGCGGGCTGCGGACCGACCGTTCGAGCGTGATGTGTCCGAACATCTGCTCGCCCTTGAGTTTCTCTATCAGCGCAGCTACGCCCCCGAACGGCGAGATGTATGGGTTGTCCACCTGGGACAGGTCGCCGCACAAGACGACCTTGGATCCTCGCCCCATACGGGTCATGATCACTTTGAGCGTCGAAAGCTCGAGATTCTGGGCTTCGTCGATGATGACTATCTCATCGGTGATGGAGCGGCCCCGGAGGTACGTGACCGCGGCCGTCTCGATGACATGGCGCTCGAACAGTTCCTCGACCGCATCACGGGCCGCTTCCGGACCTGCGTCGGCGAACAAGGCGTACAGGTTGTCGTACACGGCGGCCATCCACGGAGCCAGCTTGTCTTCGAGGTCGCCCGGAAGGTATCCGACTTCCTGGCGACCGACCGCCACGAGCGGGCGATATACCGACACCCGTCGGTAACGGTCTTGCTCGAGGACCTGCTCGAGGGCAGAGGCCAGTGCGAGGAAGGTCTTGCCGGAGCCGGCCATACCCATGATCGAAACCGCCTGCACGGCCGGATCCATCAGGAGTTCGAGCGCGAACGCCTGGCGTAGGTTCTTGGGCTCGGCGCCGAAGACTCGCCGGCCGGCGCTGACCCGCTCCACCACCGGTTCGGGACTGAGCCCTACCACCCGTCCGAGTCCGGACTGGGAACTGCCGTTCTTGAGTACTACGAACTGGTTGACGCCGACCGCGGCGCCCGCCAACACGGCCTTGTTCTCGCCGAACAGGGTATTGATCGTTTCGGTGGTTGCCGTCAGCTCGGCGACGCCCGAGTACAGCTCCTCGACCTGGACGGTGTCCGCCCGATAGTCCTGCACCTCGACATCGAGCTGGGCGCCTTTGATTCGCAGAGCCGCATCTTTCGTCACCAGCACTGCCGGCTGATTGCGATCGTCTAGGTTGAGGCAGCAGGCCAGGATGCGGTGGTCCGCACGGGCGGCATCGAACACGGCGGGTAGCCGGGGCGAGTCGATCTGATTGATCTCGATCCGGAGGGTCCCGCGACCGTTGATCGCGACCGGGGAGCGCAGGCCGCCGTCCCGGGATGCCCCCAGCTCCTCGAGCAGCCGGATGGCGGCGCGAGCGTTGGCGCCTACTTCGTCGAACCGCGATTTCTTGCGGTCGAGCTCTTCGACGACCACCAGCGGTACTACCACGTCGTGCTCGTCGAACTTCAGTGGGGCGTGCGGATCGGCTAGCAGGACACATGTGTCGAGGACGTACGTACGATGCACCGGCCCGAGCCTCCCACGATCTTCGCGTGTGCCCAGCCAACCGCACTCCGCGCGAAAAACCAAGGACCCTGCGCAGTCGCCGCCGCCGCAGGTCGTGGTGCCATCACGGCTACGCTCCGTCGGATGAAGCTCCCACGGCGGATTTCGCTAGCGCTGACCCCCACTCCGCTCGAGCCGCTGCCCCATCTGAGCGCTGCCTGGGAGGGCCCGCATATCTGGGTGAAACGTGACGACCTCACCGGCTTTGAGCTCTCGGGCAACAAAGTCCGGAAACTGGAGTTCCATCTGGCAGCCGCCATCGACGCCGGCGCCGAGGTGATCATCACCACCGGGGCGGTACAGTCGAATCACTGCCGAGCCACTGCCCTGGCCGCGGCGCGGCTCGGGCTCGAATGCGTGCTGGTCCTCCGTACCGCTGATGGCGAGCCGCCGCCGACCGTCACCGGCAATCACCGGCTCCAACGGCTGGCCGGTGCTGCCATCGAGTACATCACGCCGGCGGAGTACACACGGCGGGACGAGATCATGGGTGAGATCGCCCGCGAGCATCGTGACGCCGGCCGGGGAGCCTGGGTGATCCCGGAAGGTGCTTCGGATGAGCTGGGAATGTGGGGGATGGTCGTGGGGTACCTCGAGCTTCACGATCAGATCACCCGTATCCCGGGTCAGGTGGCGGCGGTGTGGCATGCATCTTCCTCCGCCGGCACGACCGCCGGACTGGGGTGGGCATCGGATCGGGTTCGGGGGGACACGCCGCTGGTCGCGGTTTCCATAGGGGATCCGGTCGACGAGCTGCGGTCGCACGTCGAGGCGATATGGCTGGCCGCCACCGCTCGATATGGCGGATCCATGCCACAGCCGCCGCTCGAATATCTCGAACGGTACGTCGCCGGTGGCTACGGGATCATCGAGCCGCGTCAGACCGGCATCGAGCATGATGCCACCGCCAGGAGCGGTCTCCTGTTCGACCCGACCTACACCGGCAAGGCGCTGTTCGCGCTGCACGAGGAGATCCGGGCAGGTCGCTTCACGCAGACCGACCATGTCGTGTTCTGGCACACCGGTGGCGGGTTCGCCGCGTTGAGTTGAGATTCAACCAAACACGACGAGCCCCGCTCGGGCGGGCGCCGCCTTTTTTTTGGGGGGGTGGGGCGCGCCCGGCGTCAGCTTGTGAAATCGGCCGCTTGCTCCGCCCATCCCGCGATGCGGCTCTCCGAGATCCCGAGCTGGTCGGCCAGGTCCGACGGATCGACCTGGCTCAGCTCGGCGAATGACCGGACTCCGTAGGCGCGCAACGCCTGCTCATACACCGGCCCTATACCTTTGATCTGCTTCAGATCGTCCCCATCCGGGGTGGGTGCGGGGGCGAAAACCCGCTCCTGGTTTGGCATGGGCCGGAACTGTGGTGGTTCCGGTTCCCGGGGTGCCGTCAGGGATATGAGCCGGTCGCGCATCAGCCACACGGCCGCGCAGATGCCGCCAATCAATCCGAGGAACCCAGCTAGTTTCTTCATCAATACTTGATCGTAACGTCCATCACACCCTCGCCGAGTCCTCCGAGGCGCCGCATCGCCGCTTCCGACAGGTCGATGCAGCGAGTGGGGTGGCGTGCCCAGCCATCATCCCAGATGTATGGTCCTCGATCGTTCACGCGTACCGTGACCGTTTCACCGGTTGCGACGCTGCGAACGATCACCAGAGTGCCGAGCGGCACATCGTGCATGGCAGCGGTCATCTCGGTCGGATCGAACGGCTCGCCCGAGGCGGTGGGGCGACCCTCGAGGCCCGGGCCGTACCAGGAGGCCTGGCACCGGGAGCCGTTCGGCCATTGATAGCGGCCGACCGGGACCGTCGGCTCGGTCTCGATGGTGGTGCCGGCCGATTCGGTGCTCGGTGCGACAGCGCGGGTGGTGGTCGGGGCGGCGGTCGTGGTAGTCGTCTCTGGTCTGCTGTCTGCTGACGGATCCAACAAAGCGGGCCGCGTCGGGGCCGTCGCAGATCGGAGCGCAGTATCCACCGGCTGACCGGCGTCGCGCGCTGCGACCGCGAACGCAAGCGCGAGGACCCGGCCGGCGGCCGCCCCCCGGCCGTCTGCCAGGGTTATCGAGCTGACGGAGGGAGTGGAGTCGGGTACCGCCGGCCCGGGCGAGAACGCCGCGAAGCCCGCGACCGCCAGTCCGGTCACGATCAACCAAGTAACGAAGGCTCCCCACCTGAGGAAGCGCATCTTCACTCCGCCCGTAGGCAACAGCCGACTGGCACCCAAGCACGGGCCCGGTCGAACGCATCACATTAGAAGAAGCCCCACCCGGCCCGCCACCCGGACTGCTGGACATCCCACCCGGGCAGGACAGTACGATCGGTCAGCCACCGGAGGAGTGAGATTTGAAGGTTGACTACACATTCGCCCCCACCTGGCCGGGGGAAGCCCCAGCCGCAGCCGGTTGGGCCCAGCGGGTCGGATTCGATGGCTTTGTCACCGCCGACACCGGCCACGAACCGTTCCTGCCCATCGCGGCGGCCGCGGCAGCCGCGCCCGGCATGGAGTTCCTGACCGGCATCGCGGTGGCCTTTGCTCGCTCGCCGATGGTGACCGCAATGACGGCGTGGGACCTGTCGGTGCAGACCGGCGGTAGATTTCTGCTGGGACTGGGCTCGCAGATCAAGCCGCACATAACCCGCCGGTTCTCGATGGAATGGTCCAGCCCCGGTCCGCGGATGCGTGAGTACATCGCGGCCCTTCAGGCGATTTGGAACACATGGCAGAACGGGGAGCCGCTTCGTTTCCAGGGCGAGTTCTACCAATTGACCCTCATGACGCCATTCTTCAACCCCGGACCGACCGAATGGGGATCAGTGCCTGTCTACATCGCCGGCGTCGGACCGTACATGGCCCAGCTGGCCGGCGAGGTGTGCGACGGCTACCACGTCCATCCCTTTCATACGCTCAAGTACCTGCAGGAGGTGACGATCCCCGCGATGCAGGAGGGCGCCGACCGGGCGAACCGGGCCCTGGACGACGTCGAGATGGTGTCCGGAGTGTTTGTCGTAACCGGGCGCACCGAGCAGGAGATGGCCGCGATGCGGGCGGCGGTGAAACAGCAGATCGCTTTCTACGCCTCCACCCCGGCGTATGAACTCGTCCTCGATACCCACGGCTGGGACGTACACGAGCAGCTCAACGCCATGAGCAAGCGGGGAGAGTGGGCGGCCATGGCAGACGTAATCACCGACGACATCGTCGAAGAGGTGGCCGTGGTGGCCCCTATCGATGAGTTGGGCGGAGCGGTCCGCAAGAAGTACGACGGCGT